>NZ_JBPXMT010000005.1:0-460225 GCF_051842835.1 Microbacterium sp. A93 | reverse complement strand
TTACATTCCGAACCCGGAAGCTAAGCCTCACAGCGCCGATGGTACTGCAGGGGGGACCCTGTGGGAGAGTAGGACACCGCCGGACTTCTTTTAGACAAAATGGCCACCCAAAGCTGGGTGGCCATTTTGCATTGTGTATTGCTTTGCTTTGCTTTGCAATGCATTTTGTTCGCAGAGAAAGAGCCACCCCAGTCGGGGTGGCTCTTCTGCGTTAACGTGCTTTCTTCATCACCCCGTGATCACCGGAAGCACCAGGCTCACTGCGAGTGCGATCATCACGACGGCGATCAGTGCGTCGAGGATGCGCCATGAGCGCGGTGTGTCCAGCCAGCGGCCGAGGTAGCGTGCGCCGAAACCGAGCGCGGTAAACCAGACCGCACTGGCGAGTACCGCCCCTGCGGCGAAGAACCAGCGCGTCTCGCCGTGGGTGGCTGCGATCGAACCGAGCAGCAGGACTGTGTCGAGGTAGACATGCGGGTTCAGCCAGGTGAGCGCCAACGCAGTGAGGATCACCGGGAGGAGCGCCGACGTGACGGTGCGGTCTGCTCCCTCATCTGCTCGAAGAGCATCCCCGCCAGGGCGAAGCGCTCGACGTGCGGCGAGTGCGCCGTATCCGAACAAGAAGACAGCGCCCAGTACTCGGGCCGCATTGATAAGCCACGGCATCGACTCCAGCAGATATCCGAGGCCGGCAACGCCGGCGATGATGAGCACGGCATCCGACAAAGCGCAGATCGCGACCACGGCGATGACGTGGCGTCGCCGGATGCCCTGACGCAACACGTAGACGTTCTGCGCGCCGATCGCGACAATGAGGGACAGGCCGAGCCCGAGGCCGGCAAAGAAGGAGAGCACTCTCCGACGCTACGGTTTGGCAGACGTAAGATCCAGCGATCAGAACTTACGAAGCATTAGTGTTCCTTATATGGCAGGAATATCCGCTGAGCTTGCGTTGACGGTTGCCGCGATCGTCGACGGCGGAAGCCTTGACGCGGCCGCTCGAGGACTGAGCATCACCCCGTCGGCTGTCAGCCAACGACTCAAGTCGCTTGAGCAGCAGCTCGGGCAGGTACTCATCGTCCGCTCCAAGCCGGCAACTGCGACAGCAGCGGGGGAGGCAGTGGTTCGGATGGCACGCCAGGTTGCGCTCCTCGAGCATGAAGCTCTGACAGCGTTGGGGCTCGACGCGGGCGGCGGGCGTGTGAACGTTCCTCTCGCGGTGAACGCCGATTCGATGGCCACCTGGTTCCTGGCGCCGCTCGCCCGTCTTTCGGCTCGGCACGACATCGACTTCGACCTGCATCGCGATGATCAGAACTTCACTGCACGCCTGCTGGAGTCGGGTGAGGTGATGGCAGCGGTGACCTCGGAGGCCACCCCGGTCTCTGGCTGTTCTGTCACGCGCTTGGGAGTGTTCCGCTACGAGGCGGTTGCCAACGCGGAGTTCGCTCAGCGTTGGTTCCCGAACGGCGCTGGTGCGGAGGCGCTCCGGCATGCGCCCTTCGTAGATTTCGACAGGCGCGACACGCTGCAGCATGTGTGGCTCACATCGCAGGGAGTCTCCGAGCACGGCATCCCACGCCACTACGTTCCGGCATCGCACGACTTCGCCCAGGCTGTCATCCTCGGCCTCGGCTGGGGAATGCTTCCCTGGGAGCAGGCGGCGAGTGCGGTGGATTCCGGGGCGCTCGTTCCGCTCGGCGGGGAGCCTGTTCGAGTGCCGCTCTACTGGCAGCAATGGAACCTGCGCTCACACCTCCTCGACGCCATCGCGCGCGAAGTCGCCGAGGAAGCGGAGCGTGTGCTCGACTGAGCTCAGGCCTCGCGCGTCACTGTGATGAGCCGGTGCAGGAGAGCCGTGAGCGTCGAGATGTCATCCAGCTCCCAGTCCGCCAGGCGGCGCAGCATTGCTCCCTCTTGCGGGCGCCGTGCCACTGCGAGCCGGGTGAGCCCATCCTCGGTCGCGGAGAGCAGCATAGAGCGGCGATCGGCCGGATCCGGTGTGCGCTGGATGAGTCCGAGCTCTTCGAGCTCACGCACGGTGCGGCTGAGCTGCCCCTTGTCCATCTGCAGTACGTCGGTAAGCGTGGACGCGGTGCTCGACTCGTAGCGCACGATCGTGGTGAAGGTCTTATAGGCGCCGGGGAGCATGCCAGGGCTGAGGCGATTCGCGTTGTCCATCACGACCCGACGGAAGTGCGTGATGAGCTCGCCGAATTCGGATTCCAGCGCGGTGATCGCAGTGACGCGTTCTTCCTCGAGCACGGGGATGGAGGAGTTGTCCGCGGCCGCGCTCGAGGCGTTGTCGATTGCAGTGGTCATGAGTCGTCGCCGCCCGAACGGTATACCGGAATCGAGCCGGTCTCCGCCGTGGCGACGGCGAGCTCGTTCTCGCGTCGCTGCTCGCGCACTCGTTCGATGTTGTTCTGTTTGATCAGCGGCTTGTTCGGCAGGAACACGATCGCGATCAGACTGAGCACGGCGAGCGGCACCCCGATGAGGAATGCATGCGAGATTGCTTGCGCAGAAGCATCCTCGATGATGAGGCGGATCGCCTCCGGCATGTCACGGGTGGTGGGCAGTGCACCGGACGCGAGCTGCGCGGCGATCGCCTTGCCTTCGTCTCCGAGCGAGGCGAGTGCGGCAGCTACCTCCTTTGCGCGGTCGGTCAGCTGCTGCGCCATACTCGCACCGAGCACGGAACCCATCACGGCGACACCCGTCGTGCCGCCGACGGTGCGGAAGAAGTTGACGCCAGAGCTGGCCACGCCGATCTCCTGCGGTGCCGTGGTGTTCTGCACGATGAGTACGAGGTTCTGCATGGTCATGCCGGTTCCGGCGCCGAGCAGGAACATGTAGATACCGACGAGCCACAGGGAGGTGTCGTATTCCAGTGTGGACAGCAGCGAAGTTCCGGCGATCATGAGAACCGCACCGGTGACGAGGAAGCTCTTCCATTTTCCCGTACGGGTGACGAGCTGGCCGATGATCGTCGAGGAGATGAGCATGCCGGCTGCCATCGGAATGGTCAGCAGGCCCGCCTCAGTCGGTCCGTAGCCACGGGAGATCTGCATGTACTGAGCGAGGTACACCGAGGTGCCGAACATCGCGACACCGATCGAGATCGATGCGAGGACGGACAGTGTGAAGGTGCGGTTGCGGAAAAGCGTGAGCGGGATGAGGGGCTCAGCGACCTTGAGCTCGACGACGATGAAGAGCGCCGTAGCGATCACAGCGGTGCCGACCATCGCCAGCGTCTCCCAGCTGAGCCAGCCGTAAGTGGCGACGTTGGATACCCATACCAGCAGGAAACCAGCGGCGACCGACAACAGCACGATGCCGAAGTAGTCGATGCGGACTTTTCCTACGCGGGTCTGATCGATCTTCAGTGTGCGAATCAGCACGATGATCGCGATGATGCCGAGCGGCACGCCGACGTAGAAGTTCCAGCGCCAGCCGACGCTGTCAGTGAGCACGCCGCCGAGCAGTGGTCCGCCAACGGTGGCGATCGCCATGACGCCCGCGAACAGGCCCATGTATTTGCCACGCTCACGGGGCGAAAGGATGTCTGCCATCAGCACCTGGCTGAGGGCCGCAAGGCCACCGCCACCGAGGCCCTGGAGCCCGCGGAACATGATGAGCACTTCGGTGTTCTGCGAGAGCCCGGCGCCGGCACTCGCGAGGACAAAGATCGTCAGTGCGATGATCATCAGGTTCTTGCGGTTGACGAGATCGGCGAGCTTGCCCCAGATGGGTGTGGAGATCGCCGTGGTGAGCAGGGTCATCGTGACGACCCAGGTGTACGAAGTCTGCGATCCGCCGAGCTCGGGAACGATGATCGGCAGGGAGGTGCTGACGACGGTCGTGGAGACCATCGAGCAGAACATCGCCAGCAGCAGGCCCGACAGCGCCTGAAGCACCTGTCGGTGTGTCATTCGGGTCGCAGTTGCGGACGTGGAAGGTTTTTGAGCGCTCATGCGCACCTTTCGAATTGAACCTGAAAAGTGAGTGGCGCGACGGCCATGGCGCGCAAAAGTTGATAAACGTCAACGATAGTTCGGATGTTGACATCTGTCAACTAAGTGCCGGTTCGGGATCGGGTCGGGATCTGCGGGCACACTTGCAGGGCGATCGTACGGATGTACGGGGAAACGCCGAGGGATGCCCCTGCATCCGTGCTTCGGCCCTGCAGGTGTGCAGGTGCGGCGGGGCAGGTGCCGGTGTGGGGCCGGTGAGGGCGGGCCGAGGCCGGCGGGGCCCGACTTAGTCGGTCAGGGCGAGTGCGCGGAAGGCGTCGCGCTCGCGGAGGGCGTCGCGCCGGCTGGCGCCGTTGACGGTGTCAGCGCTTGGCGGTGGTTGCCCCGTGGTGCGGTGATAAAGCTCATCGATCAGGCGCGTCGCGAGCCCGACGAGCGTGCCGATCTCGCGGTCGTCGCGGTCGATCCACACGCATCGCGGCTCGTCATGAATCGGGCGGAAGTTGTCGTGCTCTTCCCAGATGAACAGGGTGCGCTCGGCTCCGAGCACGTGCTGCTGCCACCACACCTGTCGCAGGTACGTGCGGGGGATCGTGCGCCAGTTCTTGTTGGTCGTCTTGATCTCGGCGAGGAGGATGCGGCCGTCACCGCTCTGCACGACACCGTCCGGCGTGGCCAAATGTCGGTGCTCTGCTTCCGCGCGGAACAGTGCCGACGAAGGCTGGATGCCGTGCGTCGCAGCCACCCATGCGGCGATCTCCGGCTCGCGCCGACGTCCATGGTCGGTATAGGCGTTGCCGCCGAAGCGTGGACCGCCGCCAAGTTTCGCGTCCGCCGCGCGCTTGATGGAGTTCTCGCTCGTGAGCCCTGCGACATCGGTCGCAGTGATGCCACGCGCTCGTGCTCGGAGCCAGGCGACACGGTCGCGGGAGTCCGCGACGATTCGAGCCTGAAGTTCCGGATTCACTATTCGAGGCTACCCCGAGCCGATGACGTCACCCGCCCTGCCGCGCCGCACCCGGGGGAGTACGAGCGCCGAACGAGCGCCGCACCGAGCGCCGCGCCGGCGCCGCACGAGCGCGGCAGGAGGCTGTCGCTCAGCGCCTCGTCGGCCAGCCAGACGGGCCAGCAGAACCTGCGGCGTACTCCTCAAGTGGCACCTCATCGCGCGCCCAGGAATCGCTGACCGGCTGGACGATCCGCCAACACTGTTCCGCAGCGTCGCCGCGCACCGAGAGCATCGGGTCAGCATCGAGGATGCCGGAGAGCACCTCCGCGTAGGCCAGCAGTTCGCCCGCACCGAGGTCTGCCGATAGAGTGGCCCGCTCGAGCACGAACGGATCGTCGGCGCCGTTCAGGTTGAGCTCCAACGACATCCGATCCGGCGCCAGCGAAAACCTCAGGATCGCGCCGGCTGAGGAGCCGGTGAGTCCGACGGGAACATGGCGCACGGCGCGGAACGTGACGATGATCTCTCTTGCCGGATCACTCAGCGCCTTGCCGGAACGCATGCTGAACGGAACGCCAGCCCAGCGGGCGTTGCACACCTCGAACGTCGCCTCGGCGAGCGTCTCAGTCTTGCGATCAGGAGTAACTCCCGGCTCGTCGACATACGACGGCTTCGCGACGCCGTCGACACTGCCCGCCGTATACCGCGCACGTCGAGAAGACGACACCGGGTCGTCATCCCAGACCGAAGTCGCCCGCAGGACAGCAGAGGTCGCCTCGCGGAAGTCGGCTTCGCCCAGGGTTGCCGGCTGTTCCATGGCGAGCACCGCCATCACCTGCAGCAGGTGGCTCTGGACCATGTCGATGAAGGCACCAGCGCCGTCGTAGTAGCCGGCGCGACCCTCCAGCCCGAGCTTCTCGTCGTAGACGATGGCGACGGATTCGATGCTTTCCGCCGACCAGAGCGGCTCGAGGAGCCGATTCGCGAAACGCGCGCCGAGCAGGTTCAGCGTGGTGGACTTGCCCAGGAAGTGATCGACGCGGAATATCTGCCGCTCCGGCACGAGCTGAGCCAAGCGTGCATTAAGTGTGCGCGCGCTGGCTTCATCCGTGCCGAACGGCTTTTCCAGCGCCAGCATCGTGCCATCCGGCAGCATCTCTGGGGTGAGGGCTTCGCAGGCGGCGGCCGCCACTGCCGGTGGCACAGCGAAGTAGATGGCGACCTGTCCTTCGAGTCCCTGCAACAGCGCCGCCAGATCGTCTGCCTGAGTGATGTCGGCCTGGCGGTACTCCACGGTGACGCAGTCGGTGGCGGTTTCAGCATCCGAAGATGCGAACGAAGTGCGCACCACCTCACGCAGATCGTCGTCCTTCCAGTCTTCGGTTCCCGCGCCGATCAGTCGCACGCGACGCTCGGGTTCCGTGGTGAGTAACTGGCCGAGCGCGGGCAGCAGCAGTCGGGCGGTGAGGTCGCCCGAGGCTCCCAAGATCACAAGCGTGGTTTTGGCATCCATGCGCCCACCGTATTCCCATCAGTGCATATCGGCCAGCGCCGTGCAAGAATCGGTCAGATGCCAGCCCCTATCGAGGACTACGCACTGTTGAGTGACTGCCGAACGGCCGCGCTGGTGTCGCGCGATGGCAGTATCGACTGGTTGTGCCTGCCGCGCTTTGATGCACCCTCCGTTTTCGGCGCTCTGCTGGGGGATCCTTCACACGGGCGCTGGCTGCTCCGCCCGCAGGATGCCGAGGCGACCGTCGCTCGCCATTATCTGCCGGACACGTTCATCCTCGTGACTCGCTGGGAGAGCGCCAGCGGCGTGGCAGAGGTGCAGGATTTCCTTGCGATCACAGAGGATCGCACCGACGTCGTGCGTCGGATCGTCGGGATCTCCGGCACCGTTGAGTTCACCACGGAACTGCGGATGCACTTCGACTATGCGCGGGCCCTGCCCTGGGTGCGGCAAGTGGGTACACCTGAGGCGCCCGCGCTGCACGCCACTGCAGGACCGGAAGCTGTCATCGTGCGGGGCGTCGCGCTCGTGGCATCCGATCACGCGCATACCGCGACGTTCGAGATATCCGCGGGGGAGACCCGTGACCTCACGCTCGCCTGGTTCCCATCCTTTGAGGATGCTCCGGTGCCGTTGGACGTCGAACCGGCGATTGCCCGGACGCGCTCGTGGTGGCAGGGCTGGGCAAGTTCGATCGCGCACGAGGGGCCGCACCGCGGCGCCGTGGTTCGATCGCTTCTCGTGCTGCGCGCACTCACGAATCGTGACACCGGTGGAATTGTGGCCGCGCCCACGACGTCGTTGCCCGAACAATTCGGCGGCCCTCGCAACTGGGACTACCGCTTCGTGTGGCTGCGCGACGCCGCGCTGACACTGGAGGCGCTCATCGCGCACGGCTTCCTTGAGGAAGTGCATCACTGGCGGCGCTGGCTGCTGCGAGCGGTGGCCGGTGAGCCTGAGGAAGTGCAGATCATGTACGGCATCGCCGGTGAACGGGATCTCGCCGAGCGGGAACTGAGCAGCCTTCCCGGCTACGACGGTGCCGCGCCGGTGCGGATCGGTAACGGTGCGGTTGATCAGTATCAGGCCGATGTGATCGGCGAGGTACTCGTCGCGCTGGAAGCGGCGCGGCTTGCGGGTCTTGACGAGACGGAGTTCTCGTGGCCGTTGCAGCGTGCGCTGATCGCGCGGGTTATCGCAGGCGTGGACCGACCAGACAACGGAATCTGGGAGATCCGCGGAGAGCCGCAGTTCTTCACGCACTCGCGAGTCATGATGTGGGCGGCGCTCGATCGTGGGGTGCGGGCCGTCCGCGAGCACGGCATGTCAGGTGACGCGGAAGTGTGGGCGCACATGTGCGATCGACTGCGCGCGGAGATCGACGAGCGAGGCGTTCACCCCGACGGTTACTTCGTGCAGCACTACGATTCCGGTGAAGTGGATGCGTCCCTGCTCACTCTTCCGCAGGTCGGGTATTGCGCCGCAGACGATCCGCGGATGCTGCGTACCGTCGAGCGGATGGAGCAGACGCTCGTGCGGGACGGGCTGCTGATGCGATACCGCACCTCGTCCGGCGTAGACGGACTGGAAGGCGGCGAGCATCCGTTCCTGGCCTGCAGTTTCTGGCTCGTTGAGCAGTATGCGGCGAGCGGTCGAATCGATGACGCGCGTGCGCTCATGGATCGGCTGGTCGGTCTTGCCAACGATGTCGGACTGCTCTCCGAGGAGTACGACGTCGAGGGTGCGCGCCATGCGGGCAATACGCCGCAGGCGTTCTCCCACCTCACTCTCGTGCGCGCGGCTGATGCTCTCGCCGGCCACACCGGCCGCGCCGCAGACCGGCGGTAGCTACGTCGATTTGCCGGCGGTAGGCCGCTCGATTTGGGGCGGAGCAGGAGATGCCGTAGAGTTAGCTCAACCGAAGACCGCTGGTCGTCGTCGTGTGCGAACACGAGGATCGAAGCTCTGCATTGCAGGGGCCCGCGCAGGTGTCACGATCTTTCAAAGCTCCGTGCGCTTGCGCCGGAGCTTTTTCTATTGCAGTCGTGGTCGAGGTCGATGCTTCACCACCGTGTGGCATCTCGTACCCACCAAGGAGTGACCATGGCGCAGAAGGATGCATCGGTTGCCGAGCTCACGAAGTCATTCGAGAACTCGAACGCCGTCCTGCTGACCGAGTACCGCGGTCTGACGGTTGCCCAGCTCAAGGAGCTGCGGAGCAGCATCCGTGAGAACGCTGAGTACGCCGTGGTGAAGAACACGCTGACCAAGATTGCCGCGAACAAAGCGGGAATCTCTGCACTGGATGACGACCTCAAGGGTCCGTCTGCTGTTGCGTTCGTGCACGGTGACTTCGTCGCCACTGCGAAGGCTCTTCGTGACTTTGCCAAGACCAACCCGCTTCTCGTGATCAAGGGCGGCGTTTTTGAGGGCAATGCTCTCAACGCCGACGAGGTCAACATGTACGCCTCGCTGGAGAGCCGTGAGGTTCTGCTTGCGAAGGCTGCGGGCATGATGAAGGCAACGATGGCCAAGGCTGCGGCCACCGTCGATGCTCTTCGCGAAAAGCTGGAGACCGCCGCAGCCGCGTAAGCGACTGGCGTTCTCGTTCTACAAACCCCACCAATCTAGGAGATACATCATGGCGAAGCTCACCACTGAGCAGCTGCTCGAGCAGTTTGCAGACCTCACCCTTGTCGAGCTCAGCGAGTTCGTGAAGGCGTTCGAGGAGAAGTTCGACGTCACCGCTGCTGCCCCGGCCGCTGCTGCAGGCGCTGCTGGTGCCGCTGTTGAGGCAGAGGAAGAGAAGGACTCGTTCGACGTCGTTCTCGAGGCTGCTGGCGAGAAGAAGATCCAGGTCATCAAGGCTGTCCGCGAGCTCACCTCGCTCGGCCTCGGCGAGGCTAAGGCTGTCGTCGACGGTGCACCCAAGGCTGTCCTTGAGGGCGCTAACAAGGAGACCGCTGAGAAGGCCAAGGAGGTCCTCGAGGCCGCTGGCGCCACGGTTACGCTCAAGTAACTCGTCTCACCGCTTCACCGAAGGCCCCGGGCTCACGCCCGGGGCCTTCGTGCTTCCCCTCTTCACACTTGCGAGTGGGCGCTCGTGGCTCTATTTTTCGCGCAAAATGAGCCACAAGCGCCCGCTCGCAAGGGGTTACGGGGGCGACGGGGCAGGGGCTAGCGCGGGGGTGCGGAGGAGTTGCGCACCACTAGGGCAGACGGCGCGACCTTGTGCACGGGGGCGGATGCGGGATGCTCGAGCTGATGCAGCAGCAAGCGCACGGCCTCATTGCCCTGCTCCCGAGGCAGCTGCCGGATCGTCGTCAGGGCGAACATCTCCGCATGCTGGTGGTCATCGATTCCGACGACGCTCAGTTCGGTGGGCACGGCGATCCCGAGCCGTCGCGCGGCGATGATCGTACCGATCGCTGCCTCGTCGCACACTCCGACGACTGCCGTCGGTCGGGTGCGCCGATTGCCGAGGAGATCGACGGCCGCGTCATAGCCGCTCGGCATGCTGCTGGCGGCCGGGCTCACGCTGATGTGCGCGCTGAGGCCTGCGGCATCCATCGCCTCGCGATAGCCATCGAGCCGACGCGCGTCGCCGAAACCGAGGGCATTCGGGTCCGCTGAACCGCCGATGAAGGCGATCGAGGTATGACCGACGTCGATGAGGTGCTCTGTCGCGATCCGCGCGGCAGCGGCGTCATCGATCGACACCGCACTCGTGCCATCGTTGTACGGCCCGACGCTCACCAAAGGACGCCCGAGATCGCGCAGTCGGTCAAGTTCGTGTGCGCTCGGCTGGATGCCGGCGGCGATGATCCCGTCGAATCGTCTGCGTGGCAGCACAGAACCGAAGACCTTGTCACGCGGGGCGGAATGTTCAGGGACGCCGTACAGCGCGAGGTCGTAACCGTGTTCGAGCAGGGACTCCTGGATGCCGGTGAGCAGCTCTGCGAAATACCACCGGCCGAGGCTGGGAACGATGACGCCCACGGTCTGCGTGCGCCCGGTGGCAAGGCTGGTCGCCGATGAATGTGCGACATAGGACAACTCCGCGGCAGCCGTTTCGACGAGCCCGCGCGTCTCATCCGCCACGTAGCCACGTCCGCTGAGTGCGCGACTCGCGGTCGCCTTGGATACGCCAGCACGTGCGGCGACATCCGCGATCGTACTCATGCATCCTCCTTGATGGCAGGGCCGCTCCGTGGGCCCGAGCACAGCGTAGTCCGATCGGGCAGAGAACGGAACCGGTTCCACAGGAATCGCACGGGAGCGCTCCCATTCAAACAGCGGATGCGACGACAAAGGTTGTCAGCTTGTGATCAATGCCCATTGTGCCGGGGCGGGAGAGGCCAGTAGGTTGGGCCTGGAAGCGGTTCCCGATCCGCCCGCCTTTGGGTGGCGGCACGCGCAGGGGACGTGAACTCGAAGAGGAGAAATCGCATGGCACTGTCACAGCGTTATCGGCGCCTCGCGCCGCTCGCCCTGCTTGGGGCAGCGGGCATCGCGCTTGCAGGATGTGGAGCTCCGGGTGCGCCCGAGGGCGGCGGAGGCGACGGCGACGGTGATGCGGGCAGCAACACTGTCACCATCTACGGCACGATCGTCGACAGCGAAGCTGAACTCATGCAGGAGTCGTGGGCCGACTGGGCCGAAGAGAACGACATCGAGATCAAATACGAGGGTAGCCAGGACTTCGAGACGCAGCTCGGCACCCGCGCTCAGGGTGGCAACCCGCCAGACATCGCAATCTTCCCGCAGCCGGGTCTGTTCGCAGACTTTGCGTCGCGCGATTTCCTCTTGCCTGCACCCGAAGAGGTGGAGAAGAACGCCAACGAGTACTGGACCGAAGACTGGGTGAACTACGGCACCTACGACGGCACGTTCTACGGCGCGCCACTGATGGCCAACGTCAAGGGCTGGATCTGGTATTCGCCCACGAAGTTCGCCGAGTGGGGTGTAGAAGTTCCCGAAACTCTCGGCGATATGACCGCTCTCACCGAGACGATCCAGGCCGCCACTGGTACTCCCGCGTGGTGCGCCGGCTTCGAATCTGGCACGGCGACCGGCTGGCCCGGCACCGACTGGATCGAGGACTACGTCCTTCGCCAGGCAGGACCCGAGGTCTACGACCAGTGGGTCACCAACGAGGTGCCCTTCACCGACCCGCAGATCAAGACCGCATTCGACTCGGTCGGCGCGATCCTGTTGAACCCGGCGAACGTCAACGCCGGATTCGGTGATGCGCGCTCGATCAACTCGACAGCGTTCGGAGATGTCGCCCCGAAGGTCGCCGATGGCTCGTGCGCACTGACGCACCAGGCATCGTTCCTCTCGGGCTTCTTCCCCGAGGGCACCAACATCGCAGAAGACGGCGACGTCTGGGCATTCATGCTGCCGGGTGAGACCGCCGACGCAAGCGCAGTGACCGGTGCCGGTGAAATCGTCGGCGCGTTCAGCGACAGCGAAGCAACACAGAAGGTGCTCGCGTACCTGTCCAGCCCCGAGTGGGCGAACAGCCGCGTGAGCCTGGGCGGTGTCACCTCCGCGAACAACGGCCTTGACCCGGCCAACGCACAGGACCCGATCCTGCAGGAAACCATCAAGATCCTGCAGGACCCCGACACCACGTTCCGCTTTGACGCCAGTGACCTGATGCCGGGTGCTGTCGGTGCGGGCACGTTCTGGAAGGGCATGGTCGCCTGGGTCAACGGCTCGCCGACCGACGAGGTCCTCGCACAGATCGAGACGGGCTGGCCGGCAGGCTGATCCGGCTCCTGGCGGGTCGCCTTCGGGCGACCCGCCAGTTCTGGTTCACGCGACGGCGCGTGTACCGATGATGATCTGCACGCTGTTGTAAAGGGGACTCCGTGACCGCGATCGACTTTTTCCAATGGATCGGCACGCTGCCGTCGGTGGTGCAGGCGCTGGTCGTCGTCATCGCCTTCGCCGTGGTAGTTGCCGCCATCCTGTTTCTTGTTGACATCGCCCCGCGCACGGGTACCTGGTACACCGTCGCGCGTCTTGCGATGTGCATACTCGTCCCGCTGGCGGTGATGTGGTTCTTCCGCTCGTACTACTGGGCGATGGGCGTCGCCGTTGTCGTCGGCGCCGTGTTCTTCCTGCTCGATTACCGCTCGAGAGCCGGCAAGGGCTATCTCATTCAGCTGGTCGCGTTCCTGGCTCCGGCATTCCTGCTGCTGACCGTGGGACTCATCCTGCCGTCGCTGCAGACGATGGTCGCATCCTTCTTGAACTCCTCAGGAAAGAGTTTCGTCGGCCTCGCGAACTACACCTGGATCTTCGGACAGCCCGACGGCATCCGCGTCGTGGTGAACACCATCGTCTGGGTGCTCGTCGTGCCAACGGTGTCCACCATCGTCGGTCTCGCCTACGCCGTCTTCATCGACGGCACCCGCGGCGAGAAGGTCTACAAGGTATTGGTCTTCATGCCGATGGCGATTTCGTTCGTCGGTGCCGGCATCATCTGGCGTTTCATGTACGAGTACCGTGGTCCGCAGTATGAGCAGATAGGCCTGCTGAACCAACTCCTGGTCTGGTTCGGCGGGGAGCCGCAACAGTTCCTGCTCAATCCGCCATGGAACACGCTGTTCCTCATCGTCGTGCTCATCTGGGTGCAGACCGGATTCGCGATGGTGATTCTGTCGGCATCCATCAAGGGTGTGCCGATGGAGCTGCTGGAGGCTGCAGAACTCGATGGCGCGAACGCGTGGCAGCGATTCACAGCGGTTACTGTTCCCGCGATCCGCCCCGCGCTCATCGTGGTGCTGACGACCATCTCGATCGCCTCGCTGAAGGTGTTCGACATCGTCCGCACGATGACCGCCGGAAACTACGAGACCTCGGTTCTTGCGAATGAGATGTACACGCAGTTCTCGAAGTTCGAGGCGGGGCGCAGTGCTGCGCTCGCCGTGATCCTGTTCATCCTCGTGCTGCCGATCGTCATCTACAACGCACGACAGATTCAGAAGCAGCGGGAGATCCGATGAGCGACACGATGAAGTCCAACGACGTGAAGGCACCAATCTCCGGGAGCACACGAGCGATCGTGACCGGCGGAAAACTGAGCAGTTCGGCAGCGCGCGCACGCAAGAAGCTGTCACGGCCGTGGGCATCTGCAGCATCCATCGTCATTGCCTTCCTCTGGACGCTCCCCACGCTCGGTCTGTTCATCTCGTCGTTCCGACCACGTGACCAGATCAGCAGCAGCGGCTGGTGGGAGTTCTTCCTGAACCCGCAGGTCACCGGTGAGAATTACGTCGATGTGCTGCAGTCTGGCACCACGCAGCTCACAATGATCGAGTCGTTCGTGAACTCGATCGCCATCACGATTCCGGCGACGCTCGTCCCGTTGATGATCGCGTCCATGACGGCCTATGCGTTCGCGTGGATCGACTTCAAGGGCCGCAACTTCCTGTTCATCTTCATCTTCGCGCTGCAGATCGTGCCCATCCAGATGGCTCTGGTGCCACTGCTGAGCACGTTCTCGCGGGGCCTGAGCTTCTTCGGCCTGCAGATCACGCTGCCGCTCGGAGCCTCCGGTGGCTACGCGCAGGTGTGGTTCGCGCACACGATGTTCGCATTGCCACTGGCGATCTACCTGCTGCACAACTTCATGTCGGAGATCCCCGGTGAGATCATCGAGGCTGCCCGCGTCGACGGTGCATCACGCGGACAGATCTTCTTCCGGATCGTGCTGCCGCTGACCATGCCGGCCATCGCCTCCGTGGCGATCTTCCAGTTCCTGTGGGTGTGGAACGACCTACTGGTGGCGTTGGTATTCGCCGATGGTGGGGCGGCTCCCATCACGAAACTGTTGGCAGAGATCACCGGAACCCGAGGCAACGACTGGCACCTCCTCACCGCTGGTGCGTTCGTGTCCATCATCGTTCCGCTGATCGTGTTCTTCGCTCTGCAGCGGTACTTCGTGCGAGGCCTGCTGGCAGGGTCCACCAAGGGGTAATTGCCCGCGTGGGGCGCAGGGACGGGGCGACGGATGCCGCGGTAACACGGCATCCGTCGCCCCGTACCCTTGAGGCATGGACTACGCGGAGCACATCGCCGATCTCGTCGGCAACACACCCCTGGTGAAGTTGCAGCACGTGACCGAGGGCGTGGCGTGCACCGTGCTCGTGAAGTTGGAGTACCTGAACCCCGGTGGCTCGTCGAAGGACCGTATTGCTCGACGCATCATCGACGCGGCCGAGGCATCCGGTGAGTTGAATCCGGGTGGCACGATCGTCGAGCCCACCAGTGGCAACACCGGCGTCGGGCTCGCGCTGGTCGCTCAGCAGCGCGGCTACAAGTGCCTCTTCGTGCTGCCGGACAAGGTTGCCGAAGACAAGATTGACGTGTTGCGCGCGTATGGTGCCGAGATCGTCATGACGCCGACGTCCGTGCCCGCCGACAGCCCCGAGTCGTATTACAGCGTCAGCGACCGCCTCGTGAAGGAGATTCCAGGGGCGTTCAAGCCGAACCAGTACGACAACCCGAACGGTCCGCTCAGCCACTATGAGACCACCGGTCCTGAGATCTGGCGTGACACCGACGGCCAGGTCACGCATTTCGTCGCCGGTGTCGGTACTGGCGGCACGATCAGCGGCACCGGCCGGTATCTGCGTGAGGTCTCCGATGACCGGGTACGCATCATCGGAGTCGACCCCGAGGGCAGCGTCTACTCGGGTGGCACGGGACGCCCGTACCTCGTTGAAGGCGTCGGCGAGGACATCTGGCCCGGCTCCTACGATCCTGCGGTGCCGCATGAGATCGTCGCGGTGGACGACGCCGAGTCGTTCGCGATGACCCGCTGCCTCGCACGCGAAGAAGCCATCCTCGTCGGCGGTTCCAGTGGCATGGCCGTGGTCGGCGCGCTACGGATCGCCCAGACACTGCCGGCGGACGCAGTGATGGTCGTGCTCCTGCCGGACGGTGGCCGCGGCTACCTCTCGAAGATCTTCAACGACTCGTGGATGCGCTCCTATGGATTCAGCGAGGTCGAGGAAGGGGAGACGATCGCAGATGTGCTGGCGGGGCGGGCCCAGGGCGCGGGGCGCGGATCGATTCCGGAGCTCGTGCACGCGCATCCGAGCGACACGGTGCTCGACGCAATCAACATGATGACCGAGTTCGCCGTCTCGCAGCTCGTCGTACTCAGTGCCGAACCGCCCGTCATGATGGGGGAGGTCGTGGGCAGCGTCGACGAGCGAGGTCTACTGGATTTGCTCTTTCGCAATGTTGCGAAGCCGACGGATGCTGTCGGTGCTCATGTCGGCGAACGGCTGCCGCTCATCGGCATCCATGCGTCCGTCGACCAGGCCCGTGCCGCGCTCGCCGAAGCGGATGCCCTGCTGGTCACGATCGATGGCCGCCCGCACACCGTGCTCACCCGCCAAGATCTCATCGCCTACCTAGCCCGCTAATTTTCCCCCAAACCCCTTTGCACCCCTTGCGAGTGGCCGGTTGTGGCTCGAAATCGACGAGAAAATGAGCCACGCGCGCCCACTCGCAAGGGGCGGGGATGTCGCGGGGCGTAATGAGGGAGGGGCGCGGAGGGGCCGCGGCGTAGGGTGAGGGCATGTCTGACCATGCTTTCGCTACCCGTGCCATCCACGCAGGCCAGCAGGCCGATCCACTCACCGGTGCGATCATCCCGCCGATCTATCAGGCCTCCACCCACGTGCAGGACGGCATCGGCGTGTTCCGCGAAGGCTATGAGTACAACCGCGCCGGCAACCCCACACGCAACTCGCTCGAAACGCAGCTCGCCGCACTCGAAGGCGGTGTGCACGCACTCTCGTTCGCGTCGGGCCTGGCGGCTGAGGACGCACTGCTGCGCGGCATCCTCCGACCGGGCGATCACGTGCTGCTCGGCAACGACGTCTACGGTGGCACCCACCGGCTACTGACCAAGGTGCTCGCACCCTGGGGCATCGAGACCACCACCGCCGAACTCGGCAACGCGGATGCGATCCGTCAGGCGCTGCGCCCCGAAACCAAGATCGTCTGGCTCGAGACGCCGAGCAACCCGCTGCTGAAGATCGTCGACATCGCCGCGATCGCCGAAATCGCTCATGCCGCCGGCGCCATCGTCGTGGTGGACAACACCTTCGCCTCGCCGGCGCTGCAGTTGCCGCTCTCGCTCGGCGCCGACCTCGTCGTGCACTCCACCACCAAATACCTCGGCGGGCACTCCGATGTGCTGGGCGGTGCCGTAATCTTCGGCGATGACCGATTCTACGATCAGGTGAAGTTCCAGCAGTTCGCCGTCGGCGCGGTCTCGGCTCCGCTCGACGGCTGGCTCACCACGCGCGGCATCAAGACTCTCGCAGTGCGGATGCGGCAACACAGCGCGAACGCGCAGGCCATCGCCGAGTGGGCGGAAGCCCGCCCCGAATTCGAGACGGTCTTCTATCCGGGGCTCGCCTCGCACCCCGGCCATGAGATCGCCGCGCGTCAGATGAGCGGCTTCGGTGGGATGCTCTCACTTGCGCTCGCCGCGGGGCACGACGCCGCGCGTGCCTTCGCCGAGTCGACCGAGCTGTTCCAGCTGGCTGAGTCGCTGGGCGGCGTGGAATCGCTGATCAGCTATCCGCCGGAGATGACCCACGCCTCCGTGCGCGGTACTGAACTGGCAGTTCCGGAGAATGTCGTGCGTCTGTCCGTCGGTATCGAAGACATTGCTGACCTGATCGCCGATCTGGAACAGGGCCTCGCGCGCATCGCAGGCTGATCCTCCGGCAACGGCCCAGGTCGCGCCCGTACAATTGGGGAATCTTGAACGATTCAACCTCTTCCTCGGCGCCCACGCCCGATCCCGAACGTCCCGACGAACGTCCCGACGAACGTCCCGACGAACGTCCCGACCTCGAACGAACTCCGACCGGTAGCTTCCGCGCGATCACCGGAACGATCCGCACCAGCACGCCCACCAGCGCGATCCGCACACTGGGACCAGATCCTGCGACCGCGCCGATCATGTTGCATCCCGGCGATGCGATCTCCCACTCGCGGCGTGTGCTGTACATCATTCTGCTCGGAGCGCTCACGGCGTTGGGGCCGTTCACGATCGACCTGTATCTGCCGGCGTTCCCGTTGCTGGAGAGCGAATTCGAGACGACCGCTGCCGCGATCCAACTGACGCTCACCGGCACCATGATCGGCTTTGCCCTCGGGCAGCTCGTCGTGGGACCGCTGTCTGACAAGGTCGGTCGCCGCATACCGCTGATCGCCGTGACGGCGCTGCACGTGCTCGCCAGTATCGCTGCCGCTATCGCACCGGATCTGCTGCTGCTGGGCGGTGCACGCGTGGTGATGGGAATCGGCGCTGCTGCCGGCGGCGTGGTCGCGATGGCGATTGTGCGCGACCTGTTCGGCGGGCGCCGACTCGTGGTGATGCTGTCACGGCTCGCACTGGTCTCTGGCGTGGCCCCGGTTGTCGCACCGCTGATCGGATCCTGGCTGCTGGGCGTCATGCCGTGGCGCGGCATCTTCATCGTGCTCGCGGTCTACGGTGCGGTCATGCTGCTCTCGGCGCTGCTGTTCATTCCGGAGACTCTGCCGAAGGCTCGACGGGGTGAGCGCGGCAGCACAACCATCTGGCAGCGTTACCGCAGCGTCTTCAGTGATCGCGTCTTCGTCGGAGTTTTGGTCATCGGGGCCATGACCTTCTCGGGCCTGTTCTCGTACCTGTCGGCATCGCCATTTCTGTTCCAGGCGACTCACGGGCTGAACGCGCAGGAGTACGGCTGGCTGTTCGCGATCAACTCGGTCGGCGTCGTGGTCGGCGTGCAGGTCGCATCTCGGCTAGCTGCCCGATTCGGACCGCAGTGGGTGCTGGCGTTCTCGACCGCCGTGCTGCTGATCAGCGGCGCCGCGATCATCGTCAATGACCAGCTCGGCCTGGGATTCTGGGGCACGGTCATTCCGCTGTTCGTGTTCATGACCGCGTGTGGATTCTCGTTCCCGTGCGTGCAGGTGCTTGCGCTTGACCGCCACGGCAAGGCAGCGGGCACCGCCGCATCGGTTCTCGGCGCGTGCAATAACGGCGTCGCGGCGATCATCTCGCCGGTGGTCGGGATCATCTCCGCTGGCGCGGGAATCACCGCGACGACAATGGCCTCAGTGATGGTGGGCTGCTCCGTCGTCGGAATCCTTGCGCTCTGGCTGATCGTGCGTCCGCGCACGGTCGGGATGCTGAATCCGTAGCATTCGCGTCGTCATCTGAGCCAGAATGGGCGGATGACTCGTCGCGCTCTTCTCTGGTGGGGCATCGGCGCGATTCTCGCGGCGATGGCCCTCGGAGCGTCGTTGACTGCAGCAGGGCCGGATCTGCCCAGTGCTCTGGATGTCGGATGGAATGACCTGATGATCAGCATCCGCTCGCCGTTACTCATCGACCTCGCTGACGTGATGAACCATCTCGGAGGCGGCTGGGTCGCGACCTTACTCATTCCGTTGGTGATCATTGCCGCTCTACTGATCGCGCGGCGCTGGAAGGCTGCCGTCTTCGTCGCCGTGACACTGCTCGCGAGCGTCGCAGCGATCCAGCTGTTGAAGCAGTTGTACGGTCGCGCGCGGCCGGAGGACATGCTCGTCACCAGCGATTTCGGTTCATTCCCTTCGGGGCATACAGCCAACGCCGCCACACTCGCAATGCTGGCGGCGCTGCTGTTCCCGCGGCTCTGGGTCGTGCTGATCGCGATATTCTGGACCCTCGCAATGGCCTTCTCTCGTACTGCACTTTCCGTGCACTGGCTGACCGACACGATCGGCGGGATGCTGGTGGGAGCCGGCGCCGCGCTCGTGGTGGGTGGCCTCATGCTGGAGTGGGTGCGACAGCCCCGAAATCGACAGGAATCTCTATGACAAGCATCCGCCCGTACCGCGAAGATGATCGCCCGGCGATGTTCGAGATATGTGTCAAGACCGCCGATTCCGGAGGCGATGCGACGGGAATCTTCAGCGATGACGAGCTCTGGGGTCTGTTGTTCGCTGTGCCCTACGTTGAGCGGCATCCAGATCTCGCCTGGGTCGTCGAGTCGGACGACGATCGAGTGATCGGCTACATCGTCGCCACCGACGATACGGATGCTTTCGAGCAGTGGTTTCGCGATGAGTGGTGGCCGCAGTTTGCAGAGCGTTTTCCTCGGCTGGAGAAGCCGCAGACTCGCGAAGCAGAGATGATCGACGGCGCATACACGCGCGGGCCAGGTCGGAACCAGAACGGGGGGGAGTACCCCGCGCACCTGCACATCGATCTGCTGCCCGAGACGCAGGGGCAAGGGCTGGGGCGCCAGCTGATCCAGACGCTGTTCGCTGAGTTGCAGGGACGTGGCGTGACGGGGCTGCACCTGGGCATGGACCCGGCCAACCTCGGCGCGGCCGCGTTCTATGAACGACTCGGCATGCAGCACCTTCCGACCGATCCAGGCGGCCAGAGTTTCGGGGTCCGCTTCGGTGCTCACCCCGCCGGGTAGCCGATACAACCAAAGAACCCCCGGCACGCTTTCGCTTACCGGGGGTTCTGCGGGGATTTACTCGGCGGTGACGGAGGGATTCGAACCCTCGGTTGCTTGCACAACACACGCTTTCCAAGCGTGCTCCTTCGGCCGCTCGGACACGTCACCAGGAACAACCTGAACAGTCTATCCGATCCTTCAGGCTCCCCGTGCCACGCCCCATTCCGTGCCCCATTCCGGCGTTGAATGCCGCACGAAGCAGTTCGCCAGCATCCGCAGTTATGCTGTGCCGATGGTGCGAAATGCGACACGGGCGACCATTGCTCGTCACGGTCAGCAGGGCACGCCGTCCACCGGCGGCCAGCTGATCAAGATGCTCGGGGTCGGACTGGCAACAGTACTGGTTGGAGCGCTGGGCATCGGCGCATGGCTGTTCATCGATCTGAGCTCCACCTACACAGCCGACGCCGTCGAACTCAGCGGAGACGCCCCACCCGCCTTCGCCGAGCTCACCGTCGGCGCGAACATCCTCGTCGCCGGCACCGATATCTGCGAACCCGAGTACGCCGAATTCTTCGGTGACCGGTGCGCCAATCCCGAAGACGGCGTGCGCAGCGACGTTCTGATGCTCGTGAACATCTCGGCGCCGCCGCGCCGCGTCACGGTGATCAGCTTCCCTCGCGACCTGCTCGTCGACATACCCTCCTGCACGAATGCCAACGGCAACGAAACGTCGCCGCAGTACCGGCAGATGCTCAACTCGGCGTTCAGCCTCGGCGGGCTCGACTGCTCTGTCCAGACGATCGAACAGCTCACCGGCGTCGACGTCCAGTACGCGGCATCCATCAACTGGGGCGGTGTGATCGACGTCACGAATGCCATCGGCGGCGTCGATGTATGCCTGGCGACACCGATGAGGGATGCCGATTCCACCATCGATCTTCCCGCCGGTATCCACTCCCTCGAGGGCGCGCAGGCGCTTGCTTTCCTTCGCGCACGTAAGTCGACTGCGAACGGCAGCGACCTCGATCGCATTGGTAACCAGCAGCTCTACATGTCGAGCCTCGTGAAGAAGGTCACCAGCGAACAGGTGCTCTCCAACCCGTCGACGCTGCTGACGCTCGCACGGACGATCCTGTCGGCCATCGACCCCAGCACCAGCCTCACGAACCCCGTGACACTCGTGCAGATGGGGCTGGCGCTCAAGGACATCCCGCTCAGTGACTACGTTTTCGTCCAGTACCCCGTCGCGGACGCGCCGGACAACCCGAACAGGCTCATCCCCATCACGGACGCGGCTACCCAGCTGTTCGCTGCGCTGGCGGCCAATGAACCGCTCGTGTTGGCGGGCGAAGGTGATGTCCCTGTGCCGGAGACGCCCGATCCGACGGTGCCCGCGACGGAGGCACCTGTCGACGGGGCCGCCGTGCTCCCGCCGGCGATCACCGGCACGACCGGTGAGGCCGAGGGATGCGCGACCGGCCAAGTTCGCTGACGCTGAGCCGGCGGTCAGCGGCAGCCGCGTAAAATCGCAGAGTGGCAACTCCCAAGATCATCCTCTTCTACGCCTTCACTCCGCTTGCGGATCCGGAGGCGATTCGGCTGTGGCAGCGCGACTTCGGCCAGGCCCTCGGTCTGCGTGGGCGCCTGATCATCTCGAAGGACGGCGTCAACGGCACCCTCGGCGGTGACCTGCCGGCGCTCAAGAAATGGTCGCGCTCCTTCCGCTCCTACCCAGCGTTCAAGGATGCCGACATCAAATGGAGCGAGGGAACGGGCCTGGATGACGACGGGCGCAGCCTCGACTTTCCCAAGCTCAGTGTCAAGGTGCGAGACGAGATCGTCTCGTTCGGGGCCCCCGGTGAGCTGCGGGTCGATGAGGGCGGTGTCGTGGGTGGCGGCACACGGCTGAGCCCTGACGAGCTACACGCACTGGTCAGCTCACGCGATGACGTCGTCTTCTTTGACGGTCGCAATGCGCTGGAGGCCGAGATTGGGCGATTCAAGGATGCGGTGGTGCCAGATACGGCGACCACCCGCGACTTCGTGGAGCTGCTCGATTCCGGCGCGTACGACGATCTGAAGGGCAAGCCCGTCGTCACGTACTGCACCGGTGGCATCCGCTGCGAAGTGCTCTCGAGCCTGATGACCGCACGCGGCTTCGGCGAGGTCTACCAGCTCGATGGTGGCATCGTCCGCTACGGCGAGAAGTTCGGTGATGGCGGACTGTGGGAGGGCTCGCTCTACGTCTTCGACAAGCGCGGTTCGATCGATTTCAGCGACCACTCAGCGGTGATCGGCACCTGCGTCGGATGCGGCGCGAGCACCAAACGCACGGCGAACTGCCCGGACTTCTCATGCGGTCGCGAGTTCGTCGTTTGCGAGAGTTGCCAGGCCGTGCCCTGCGAAGAGCACATCGCGGTCGGCTGACACGCTAGGCCAGCGCGTCGCTAAGCGAGTACCGACCCGCGTGACCCGCGCGCGATAAACAGCGCGCGGGGTGCCAGCACTGCAGCGACGCGGACGCGTAGATCGACGCTGCGGCGCAGGTCGGCGGTGACGCGTGCGAGGGCCGGGGACAGATTCCCGGTTTCGCCTGCAGTGCGCGCGTAGCTGATGCTCTCCACCGCGTCCACCAGCACATGCATTGCTTCGGCATCCACCCCACGCTGAACCAGCGCGGCTCCACGCGCTCGCGGACTGTGCGCCTCGGATACTGGCAGGCGCAGATCGATCAGCGTGTCACGCACCTCTTGCCACGCGCTCATCGCATCGCCGTGGCGGGCGCGTATACGACGCCGCAGACGAATCACGAACCGGATCAGCGCAGGCATCAGTAGTGCCAGCAACGCGCCACCGGTGATCAGCAGCACGGGCGTGGGATCCAGACGTTGCAAGGACTGGCCGTCGGCGGTCGAGGAGCCGCCCTGGTCCCTGTCGAGTTCTGGACCGCTGGTCGGCGCCGTCGACGGTGCGGCGCTCGGTGCTGGTGTGGTGGGGCCTGCACCGGAACCGCCCTCGGTGGCGGCGGCGGCGAAGTTCGTCGGCACTCCCAACGACGCTGTCGGCTCGAAGGGCACCCAGCCGATGCCCTCGAAGTGCACTTCGGGCCAGGCGTGCAGCTGTTCGCTACTGACGGTGAAGATGGACTCGTCGCCGCGCTTCTCATCCGTCGGCCGGCCAGGAAGGTAGCCGACGACGACGCGCACCTGCATGTCGAGCGATTGCGCCATCAGTGCGAACGCGCCAGCGAAATGGATGCAGTAGCCGGAGCGCACATCGAGGAACTCCGCGACAGCCTCCGCGCCGGTGCCGTCGAAGCCGCCATCGACCGGTGCCTCCAGCGAGTAGCTGAACTGCGAACGGAACCAGTTCTGCAGCGTGATGAGCTTGTCGTAGTCGGTCGCGGCATCCGCTGTCACCTCACGCGCGGTCTCGGCGATCACCGGCGGGAGGTCTTCGGCAGGCTCGTCGTCGGACTCGTCCGCAGCAGCGGCGGAGGCGGCGGCAGCGCTGGTCGTCGTCGCGGCCTGAATCTGTTCCCTGGACGGCAGCGCCGTCTGGGTGGTGACGGTGTAGTCCTGCCCTTCCGCATCCCGACTCTCGGACACGACCGTGCGATTGTCGAGCATCACCGTCCATCCGGAGGAGAGCCCGATGATCTTCGTGGCGGGAAACGGTACGGGCAGCAGCGGACTGGAAATGCCGCTGACACGAATCGACGTGCGCTTCTCGACCGTCTCGATATTGTCTGCCCAATCTGGTGCGCCGAAGCCGTCGCTGAGAGGTTGCACGTCGCTCTCATCGGGCGTCCAGGTCTCGCCATCGAACTGTGACAGGCTCGCGATGCGCAGATATGGAGCCGTCGCGGTGCTGGTCGCCAGCGTCATGACCGTGAACGGATTGGGTCGCCGCAGATCGTCTCCCAGTCGCAGAGACGGGTTCAGTTGCACACTGGTGCCGACGCCGATCCAGGTGGCAGAGACCGGCAGTGCCGGGGTGATCACAAGCGCTGCGACGATGGCCGCGGCGCCCAGCGAAACGGTGACTCCGAGGGATGCGCGTCGCGGCGACGTGCGATCATGCCGGATGCTGTGTCGCAGCAAGAACAGCGTCAGCAGTGCCAGCATCACGAACCACGGAACGTTCGCGTCTCCGAGCGTGATGATCATCGGCATCGCCCCGACCGTGGCAACCAGGATCGCCGCGAGCAGGGTGATCCGCTGCGAGATGAGCTGATCGAGCAGGATCGCGATCACAGCGAATCCGATGCCGAGCATGGCGCCTAGCGCAGGGGTTGCCTCCAGCGGCGCCGTGCCGTACTGCACCTGCTCGAATGCCTCGCTCGCGTGCCTGCCTAACGAAGTGAGGGTGGTGCGCGTGGGGATCACAGCGAAGATCGCCCCCTGCGAGAACGCGAGCGCAGTGAGCGCCATGATCGCCACGAGCACCTGGGCGACCAGCGTCGACCACACTCTGTCTGCCCTGCCCGCGCGCAACTGCCGCACGACAAAACCGGTGGCGGCGACGACGAGGATGACCAAGACGCTCACCAGCGACCAGCCGCCGGCGGAGATCACCGACGTGTACGGCCACAACGCCACGAAACTGGCGCAGACGGTGAAAATTGCGACGGCAAGAGTGCGCTCCCGGCGGACGGTGGGTTCCTCCCGCCGGATGGCGGGGCGCGGTTCAACGCGTGACATGCCCACCTCCGGTTGCCATGCGCGCGGGCAGTGCGTCTTCCCATGCGGATGCCACATCATCGGTGAGCTGTGCGGAGGACCAACCCAGTGCCGCTGCAGCATCCGCAGCACCATCGAGCGGCTCTGTGGCAAGAAGGATGGGAGCTGAGGCGCCGCCGTGTCTCAGCAGCGCCGCATCCTCTTCATCGAGTCGGCCGGTGATCATCACCAGGGGGCCGGGCGGTGCGCCGTCGAAGAGGGTGATGATGTCTCGTCCCTCGCCCTGAGGGGAGACCATCGCCAATGCGACGAGCAGGGAGTCACGGTCATCCTCATGCCCGCGGAGGGTGCCGAGCACCGCGCCGGAAGAGTCGAGAACGTCGACGCTGTATCCGCCCTGCACGAGATGCAGGGCGATTGATGCGCATGCGGAGACTGCCGATTCGAACGCCGGGTCAGCATCCACTCCCACTCGCTCCCAGCGGCGCGCGGTGCGGTCGAGGATGACGAGCGCATCGGGGCTGGATTCCTCTTCCTCCTGGCGCACCATCAGATCGCCGCGATGGGCGGTCGCTCGCCAATGGATGCGGCGCATGGAGTCGCCCGACACGTAATGCCGGGGCGAGAGGTTGTCGCTGCCCTGGCCGAGCCTCGTCGAAGAAGTATGTGCGGTGCCTCCGGCTGCGCCAACGATGCTGCTCAGCGGTGCGAGCGGAACGATCTCCGGCACGATGGTGACGGTGCGGGTATCGCCGAACTCCTGCTCGCGCTGGGCGAAGCCGAAGGGGTCGATTGTGCGCAGCAGCAGTGGACCCACCGGCCAGACGCCGCGCCGCACCCCGGTGATCGCGTAGCGGATGTGCGTACCGTTGTCGGTGGGGAACTCACCCTCTGCGTTGCCGGAGACCGCCGTCGGCAGCAGATCGCGCCATGTCCCGTGCGGCACGCGCAGCGCGCGCAGGTCGAAGCGCACGGCGACCTGGGACTCCTCGCCGACGGTGAGCAGATCCGTGGAGATGCGCCTGGTCACCGCGCCGCCGCGCCGGGGAACGTGCACGACCAGCGCCGCAAAGATGACGAGCAGAAACAGCAGCACCGCGACGTACATCAGGATCGGCGCCGCGAGCAGGTTCGCCGCGATCACACAGAGCAGCCCCGCAAGCACCGCGGCTGCGCCGCGGTGGGTGAGAGGACGACGGCGACGCATGGCCCTGGGTCAGACTCGGGCCGCAATCGGAACGCGAACCCGTTCCACGATCTGGCTGAGTGCGGCCTCGATCGGTTGCGCGCCGGCACGGTGAACTCCTCGTGCCGGCAGCAGGCGATGTGCGAAGACCGGAGCCAGCAGGGTCGTGAGGTCATCGGGGATCACGAAGTCACGGCCATCCAGTGCCGCCCAGACCTTGGCGGCGCGCACAAGCTGCAGCGTCGCCCGCGGGCTCGCCCCGAGGTGCAGGCTCGGATCGGACCGCGTGGCGTGTGCCAGCGCGACGGCGTACTCCTCGACGGCAGGGGAGACATGCACGGCGCGGGCCCAGCCGATCATTCGATTGATCGAGTGGGCATCGGCGACCGGGGTGATCGCGGCGAGCGGGTTCACACTGTCACGCTGGCGAAGCATGAGGGCTTCTGCCGCGGCATCCGGATATCCCATCGAGATGCGCATCATGAAACGGTCGCGCTGCGCCTCGGGGAGCGCATAGGTGCCCTCCATCTCGAGCGGGTTCTGGGTGGCGACGACGAGGAACGGATCAGGCAGCGGGTGCGTGTGCCCGTCGACCGTGACCTGGCCCTCCTCCATCGCCTCCAGTAGTGCGGACTGCGTTTTGGGAGAAGAGCGGTTGATCTCGTCGGCGATCACGATCTGGGCGAAGACTGCGCCCTGCTTGAACTCGAACTCGCGATCAACGGGGTTGTACACCGAGACGCCGGTGACATCACCCGGCAGCAGGTCGGGGGTGAACTGGATGCGCCGGACCGTGGCGTCCACGCTGGCCGCCAGTGCGCGGGCGAGCATCGTCTTGCCAACGCCAGGCACATCCTCGATGAGCAGGTGTCCCTGGGCGAGCAGACACACCACGGCACCGCGCACCGCTTCCGGTTTGCCATCGATGACTTTGCCGACGGACGCAAGGATCGCGGAGGTCTGTGTCGCGAACTGCTCGGCCGTCATCGGCGTTCCGGTGTCGTCCATGCACTGCCTCTCGCCCTGCGTTGGGTGTTACTCGATCGTATCCCCAGGTCCGGCCAACTAGGGCGGTACAAATGTCGGTTCAGAATACGGATGCCAGCCGACACGCCGAGTTCTCAGCCGACAAGTGTGCATCCGACCGACATCTGTACCGAGGCGGCGCGGGCGGCTCGGGCCGTCAGCAAGGCGCACGTTCGTGACCACGCCGCACGACGGGTAGACTGTTTCTCGGCTCTCCGCGTGGCAGCATCCAGGCCAATTCCCCCAGGACGGAAACGTAGCAAGGGTAACCGGGCTCTGCTGGGTGCGCGGAGGGTCATTTCTTTTGCCCGGATTCGGGCCGTATTTGGGCCGATTGTCCAGCTGCGCCTGCGAGGATCGTGGTGTGAGTACTTCCGCCGCACCGCAACGCACCGCTGCTTTCGCACGCTTCGCCTCGCCGGTGGCGCTCCTCGCCCTGATGTGGGTGATCCAGATTGCGGATGCCGTGCTGCCGGGTTCTTTCACCGGGTTCGGCTTACGCTCCTGGGACTTCGGGAGCCTCTTCGGCATTGTGCTCGGGCCGCTGCTTCACTCCGGCTGGCCGCACCTCATCGCCAACAGCCTGCCGCTGCTGGTGCTGGGATGCCTCGTCGCGATCGAGGGCGCTCGCCGCTTCTGGCTGGTGACCCTTGTCGTCGCCTTCATCGGAGGTGCAGGCACCTGGCTCGTCAACGCGCCGGGCACACTGACTGTCGGGGCATCCGGTCTCGTGTTCGGCTACTTCGCGTACGTCGTCGTGAGAGTGTTCTCGCCGCGTCCGATCGCGCACCGCATCGCCTACGCGCTCATCGCGCTCATCATCATCGTGCTCTACGGCGGCTCGATGCTGGCCGGCATCGTCGGTGTGAGTACCGGCATCTCGTGGCAGGCGCACCTGTTCGGTGCGCTCGGCGGCGGCGTGGCCGCGCTCGCCGGAGCACGGCGACCCAGAGATCGCACTACGTGAGTTCTCGGACGACGACGAATAAGACGCCGAAGGCGCCGACGCGGAAGTCAACGATTAAGAACTCGTCGACGAAGACGAAGTCGACGCAGAAGTCGACGAAAAAGACGCGGCGCTCCGCACGACCGGTCATCCTGACTCTCGGCACGCTCACGCTCGCCGCGCTCCTGATCGTGCTCATCCCGGTGGCGACCTCGAAGGATCCGCTCCGAGTCTGTGTCGACGACACTGCTGCCTTCCCTGCTGAGGGCGTGGCCGGCTGGCAGGGCGGGCAGTTGGAAAACGCCGCGATCATCGTTCGGACGGCCAAAGCGCAGCAGCTCGAACGCGACGGCCAGATTCTCGGTGTGATGGCAGCGATGGGGGAGAGCAGCCTGCACAACATCGACTACGGCGATTGGGAGACGTCCGGCATCACCAACCCGGATGGCACCCGCACGAGCAGCATCGGGCTGTTCCAGCAGCAGGAGTGGTGGGGGAGCCCGCAGGAGCGGATGGACCCGGCCTCAGCTGCGGCGTTGTTCTTCGGCCGGCTCGCAGGCCTCGCCGGCTGGCAGCAGATGGAGCCGACCCAGGCGATCCACCGCGTGCAGATCAACACCGACCCCAACCACTACGCACAGTTCGAGGACGACGCAACCCTGGTGGTCGACGCGCTGTCGGGTGCCTGCCCGGCATAGCAGACGGGCATAGGGTGGCTCTGTGGCACGGAGCATCTACATCACCTCGGCCGAGGGACATTCAGGCAAGTCCACCATCGCACTGGGCGTGCTTGACGCGCTCATGCGAGTGACTCCCCGGGTCGGCGTCTTCCGCCCGATCGCGCGGTCATCTGAAGAGCGTGACTACGTGCTCGAGCTGCTGCTCGCCCACGATGGCGTGCACCTCGATTACGAAGACTGCATCGGCGTCACCTACGACCATGTGCGCGACGCTCCCGACCGGGCACTCGCCACCATCGTCTCCCGTTTCAAAGCGGTCGAAGCGCAGTGTGACGCGGTCGTCATCATCGGCAGCGACTACACGGATGTCGCGAGCCCGGCAGAGCTCGGATACAACGCGCGCATCGCCGCGAACCTCGCAGCTCCTGTGCTGCTCGTCCTCGGCGGGCGCGGTCAGCAGCCCCACGCCGAACAGCTCGGAACGTCCACCGCGCGCACGCCGGAAGCGGTCGGGCAGATCGCGGCGCTCGCGCTCTCCGAATTGCAGGAGGAGCGCGCCGAGCTCTTCGCCGTGATCGTGAACCGATCCGACCCGGATGCTCTGCCGCAGACCATCGACGCGGTGCGTGCAGCACGAGCAGGAGAGACCTCGGTCTGGGCGATCCCGGAAGATCGCAAACTGGTCGCGCCCTCCATCCGTGGCATCCTGGCCGCTGTGGACGGTCGCCTGGTCAAGGGTGACCCGGAACTGCTGACCCGGGAGGCGCTCAGCGTCGTCGTCGCTGGCATGTCGATGGTGAACGTGCTGCCGCGCCTCACTGAGGATGCGGTCGTGGTGATTCCTGCGGACCGCACCGAAGTACTGCTGGCAATTCTTCTCGCGGATGCCGCAGGCACCTTCCCCTCGGTCGCCGGAGTCATTCTGAACGGACCGTTCCCGCTCCCCGCGGCGATCGAACAGCTGCTCGATGGGCTCGCCTCGTCGCTGCCGATCATCGCCACCGATCACGGCACCTACGACACGGCCGTGCGTGTGATGGGCGCGCGCGGGCGTCTCGCAGCCGACTCCCGGCATCGCTACGACCGGGCGCTCGGACTCTTCCAGACCCACGTCGACATCACTGAGCTCACCACTCAGCTCGGGCTCGCCGAGTCGCGCGTGGTCACGCCACTGATGTTCCAGTACGGGCTCATCGAACGCGCGCGCGCGGACCGCAAGCGCATCGTGCTGCCCGAGGGCGAGGACGATCGCATTCTGCGGGCGGCGGCGTCGCTGATCGCACGCGATGTCGCCGACCTGACGATCCTCGGGGACGAGGCTGCCATCCATGCACGTGCGATCGAGCTGGGTATTGACGTCTCGGTGGCCCAGATCATCAGCCCGACCGATCCGGAGTACGTCGCGCGTTTCGCGGAGGAGTATGCCCGGCTGCGGGCGCACAAGGGGGTCACTGTTCAGCAGGCGGCAGACACCGTCACCGACGTCTCGTACTTCGGCACGCTCATGGTGCACCTCGGGCTCGCTGACGGCATGGTCTCCGGTGCGACGCACACCACGGCGCACACGATTCGTCCCTCATTCGAGATCATCAAGACCAGGCCGGGAGTGGATGTCGTATCGAGCGTGTTCCTCATGGCGCTCGCCGATCGTGTGCTGGTCTACGGCGACTGCGCCGTGATCCCCGATCCCACCAGCATCCAACTTGCCGACATCGCGATTTCCTCTGCCGAGACCGCGCAGCAGTTCGGAATCGAACCGCGTGTGGCGATGCTGTCGTATTCGACGGGGGAGTCGGGCACCGGCGCCGACGTCGACAAGGTCCGCGAGGCGACCGCGCTCGTGCGTGAGCGCGCTCCCGAGCTGCCGGTGGAGGGGCCGATCCAGTACGACGCCGCGGCCGATGCTGCGGTCGCGAAGGCGAAGCTGCCGGACTCGGCCGTCGCTGGCCGTGCCACGGTGTTCATATTTCCCGATCTCAACACCGGCAACAACACGTACAAGGCGGTGCAGCGCTCTGCCGGTGCGGTGGCGATGGGGCCGGTATTGCAGGGGCTGAACAAGCCGATCAACGACCTCAGCCGCGGCGCTCTGGTCGACGACATCGTGAACACCGTCGCCATCACCGCGATCCAGGCGCAGGGTGCAGCCGGCGCAGCGCAGGGAGCATCCTCATGAGCGTCGTCCTTGTCATCAACAGCGGATCCTCCTCGCTGAAATACAGCCTGATGGATATGGAGCGCGAGGTGCCGCTCGGCGAAGGGCTCATCGAGCGGATCGGGCAGGAATCCGGCGAGATCTCCCACACCGTCCGCCATCTCGCGGTTGAGGGAGAACCCACCCAGACGCTGCTGAGTGCGACGCACCGCAGTGAGCGACCGATCGCCGACCACAACGAGGCCATGGCCGTCATGCTCGAGCAGTTCGCCGAGCACGGACCGCAGCTCGCGGAGCATCCGCCCATCGCCGTCGGGCACCGCGTCGTGCACGGCGGGGCGAGGTTCTTCGCCCCCACACTCATCGACGACCTGATCGAGATCAACATCGAGGACCTCTCGATTTTGGCGCCGCTGCACAATCCCGGCGCCGTCGCCGGAATTCGAGCCGGACGGCGGGCCTTCGCCGACGTCCCGCACGTGGCCATCTTTGACACCGCCTTCCATCAGACCCTGCCTCCGGCCGCGTACACCTACGCGATCGACCGCGCGCTCGCGGACCGGCACCGCATCCGCCGTTACGGATTCCACGGCACGAGCCACAAGTACGTCTCCGAGCAGGCCGCACTGTTCCTGGATCGTCCCCTGGCAGATCTGCGGCAGATCGTGTTCCACCTCGGCAACGGAGCCTCGGTCACCGCCGTCGACGGTGGACGCTCGGTGGAGACGTCGATGGGGCTGACCCCGCTCGAGGGACTGGTGATGGGAACCCGTTCCGGCGACATTGACCCCGCAGTCGTGCTGCACCTCGGCCGGGTCGCTCAGATGACCAGCCGCGAGCTGGACACGATGCTGAACAAGCAGAGCGGTCTGACTGGGCTCGCCGGACGCAGCGACATGCGTGACATCCTCGCGGGCGTCGACGCGGGTGAGGATGCCGCGACCCTCGCGTTCGACGTCTACATTCACCGCCTGCGCGCCTATGCCGGCGCGTACATGGCCCAGCTCGGCGGCGTCGACGTCATCTCGTTCACCGCGGGCGTGGGCGAGAACGCCGCGCGCGTGCGCGCCGAGGCACTGGCCACTCTGGGGTTCCTCGGCGTCGAGATCGATCACGCGCGCAACCAGGCACGAGGCTCAGGCATCCGCAGAATCTCCACCGATGCGTCGCGCGTCGAGGTGCTGGTCGTGCCGACGGATGAAGAACTCGAGATCGCACGACAGACGCTGAGTCTCGCATGAAGATCATCGTCTTCGGAGCAACCGGCGGAGTCGGTCAGCACGTCGTGCGCCGTGCCGCAGAGGCTGGTCACGAGGTGACGGCGTTCGTGAGAACACCCGAGAAATTGCAATATCGCGAGGGAGTGACGGTGCGGCAGGGAGATGCGTTCGACGCGTCTGCCGTGGCATCCGCGATCGAGGGACAGGATGCCGTGATCTCGTGCCTGGCCCCGTCTACCGGCCTCAAGAAATCTGACGAACTTGAGCGGATGACAGCGAACATCGTCGCCGGCATGCAACAGGGCGGTGTCAGCAGGATCGCCTACTGTGCGTCTCTCGGTGTCGACGGTGAGCTGGATGGGATCATTGGCCGCGGAGTGCAGTGGGTGCTGCGGCATCCGCTCGCCGACCATCGTGCTGCACTGCGCCACATTACGGATGCCGGCCTCGACGTCACCGTCGCGCGCCCCACCACGCTGAGCAACAGCGAAGTCGTCGAGTATGTCGAGACCTTCACCGGGGCGCCCGCGATGAACCGCGCGATCCCGCGCGCGTCCGTCGCCGATTTCCTCGTTAAAGCAGTCGAGCAGCCCCAGGTTTACAGTCGCACCTCGGTGGGCCTGGCTCCGCTTGGCGCGTAACCCTTACCCTGTTCAGCGCCCCGCACTACGCTGGCACACAGGCACGTTGAGGTGTCGCTCCACCACTGAGACCACCGAGCCGATGGGAGTTCTGAATGTCCCAGACATTGCCCGACCTGAGCCGTGCCGAAGGCATCCTCTTCGACCTGGATGGCGTGCTGACGCCCACTGCCGAGGTGCACATGCGCGCCTGGCAGAACGTATTCGACGAGGTGTTCGCGAAGTGGGGAATCGCCCCGGCGTACACCGACGCTGACTATTTTGCCTACGTCGACGGCAAGAAGCGCTACGACGGAGTCGCGAGCCTGCTGCGCAGCCGGAACGTTGAGATTCCGTGGGGGCACGTGGATGATCTGCCGGAAACCGACACGATTTGCGGCATCGGCAATCGCAAGAACGCCGCGTTCTCCGTATCCCTTCGACGTGAGGGCATCGCTGCGTACCCGGGGTCGCTCGCGCTCATCGCACAGCTTCGCGACGCAGGCATCCCGCTGGGTGTCGTGTCCAGCTCGAAGAATGCGGAAGAGGTGCTGGCGAAAGCCGGCATCCGGGATTTCTTCACCATCGTCGTCGACGGCGCGGTCGCCGAGCGCGAGGGACTTGCCTCGAAGCCTGCGCCCGATATGTTCCGCGCCGGTGCCGTCGCGCTGGGCGTGAATCCGGAGCACAGCGTGGCAGTGGAGGATGCCGTGTCCGGCGTCGCATCCGCGGCATCCGCCGGCTACGCCGTCATCGTCGGAGTCGACCGTGGTGCAGGTGCGGACAACCTACGCGCTGTCGGTGCCACCTCCATCGTCGATGACCTTGCCAGCCTTCTGATTGACGTTCCTCAGCCTGAAACCTTTCTGCCCGAAACCTCTCTGCCTGAAACCTCTCTGCCCGAAACTCCGGAGACCGCATGATCGATCGTGACCGCTTCCCCGTCGACCCCTGGCGCCTCATCGAGACGCGTTATGCAGACGACGGCGTCGCAGAGACCATGTTCACGGTCGGAAACGGCTATCTCGGCCTGCGTGGCAACCACATCGAAGGGCGCGGCGCACACGAGCACGGCACCTTCATCAACGGCCTGCACGAGACCTGGCCGATTCGGCATGCCGAGCAGGCCTTCGGCTTCGCCGAGGTCGGCCAGACGATCGTCAACGCACCGGATGCGAAGATTATGCGCGTCTACGTCGATGATGAGCCGATCTCCTTCGAGGAATCAGAGGTGCGTGACTACACCCGCACCCTGGACATGAGCACCGGCGTGCTGGCGCGCAGCTTCGTGTGGGATACGCCGTCCGGTAAGCGCATCCACATCCGTGACGAGCGCATGGTCAGCTTCGAAGAACGTCATCTCACGATCCTTCGCCTCGAGATCACGGTAGAGAACGCGGATGCCCCGGTGACGGTCTCCTGCCAGCTGCTGAACCGGCAGGACGGCGGGAACGTCTACGCCGGCACACCGGATGCTGCGCAGAAGAAGGGGTTCGACCCGCGCAAGACCGAGCGGATCACCGAGCGAGTGCTGCAGCCAGCGGAGTACTGGCAAGACGGTCTGCGTTCAGTGCTGTCGTATGAGACCACTGATTCCGGCATGACGGTCGCCGCGGTCGCCGATCACGTGATCGAGACCGATAACGACTACAGCGTCCGCATGCTGGTCGAACCCGACATCGCCAAGCACGTCTTCCGCGTGCAGGCGAAGGCCGGCATCCCGATTCGGATCACGAAGCTCGTCAGTTACCACACCTCTCGCGGGATGCCTGCGAGAGAGCTCGTCGACCGCTGCCGTCGCTCGCTCGACCGAGCGGCTGTGGAGGGTGTGGACTACCAGTTCGAGCGTCAGCGGGAGTGGTTGGCGGCGTTCTGGGAACGTTCGGATGTCGTGATCGAGGGGCACGACGATCTGCAGCAGGCGACCCGTTGGTGTCTGTTCCAGCTGGCTCAGGCATCTGCGCGCGCGGACGGATCAGGTGTTCCGGCCAAGGGCCTCACCGGATCTGGCTACAGCGGTCACTACTTCTGGGACACCGAGATTTACGTCTTGCCGTTCCTTACCTATACGAGCCCGCAATGGGCCCGCAATGCGCTGCGCGCGCGTGTGCTGATGCTGCCTGCGGCTCGTCGCCGCGCCGGCCAGCTCAACGAGGCGGGCGCGCTGTTCCCATGGCGCACCATCAACGGCGAGGAAGCTTCTGCCTACTACGCCGCCGGCACCGCGCAGTACCACATCAACGCCGACGTGAACTTCGCGCTCGGCAAGTACGTCCGTGCCACGGGAGACGAGGAGTTCCTTCGCCGAGAGGGGGCTGACATCGCCGTGGAAACGGCGAGGCTCTGGGCGACGCTCGGATTCTGGCGGACGTCCAACGGGGGCTCAAACATCCCGGAGGAAACGTTCCACATCCACGGTGTGACCGGCCCTGATGAGTACACGACCGTCGTCAACGACAACCTCTTTACCAACGTGATGGCACGCCATAATCTTCGCTACGCCGCACGCGTCGTGCGGGAGATCGCCGAGGACCATCCCCGGGCATACGCGGCGCTCGTCGAGCGCACCGGGGTCGGCCAAGGCGAGCCGGATGCGTGGGACCGCGCCGCAGAGGCCATCGTCATCCCGTTCAGCGAGAGCCTCGGCATCCACCCTCAGGACGCGATGTTCCTGGAGCGCGAAGTCTGGGATCTGGACCACACGCCCGATGATCAGCGTCCGCTGCTGCTGCACTTTCATCCCCTGGTTATCTACCGGTTCCAGGTGCTCAAGCAGGCGGATGTCGTGCTTGCACTGTTCCTGCAGGGCAACCACTTCACCCCCGAGGAGAAACTCGCGGACTTCCAGTACTACGACCCGCTGACGACCGGCGACTCGACGCTGTCAGCCGTCGTGCAATCGATCCTCGCGGCCGAGGTCGGATATCAGAACCTCGCCAGGGAGTACTTCGAGCAGTCACTGTTCGTCGATCTCGGCGATCTGCATCACAACGCTGCCGACGGTGTGCATGTGGCATCGGCCGGCGGTGTCTGGAGCGTTCTGGTGTCCGGCTTCGGCGGCATGCGCGATCACGCGGGTGAACTGAGCTTTGACCCACGATTGCCTGCGGACTGGCCATCGCTGTCGTATCCGCTGCAGTGGCAGGGCACTGCTCTGCAGGTGACGGTGACGCGAGATGAACTGCGCGTCGTTGCCCGCTCGGGAGAACCAGTCTCATTCACCGTGCGTGGAACCGAATATACGGTGGCGCCGGGCAAGGATGTCGTGGTCGCGCTCGCCGATCAAGGCCCGCTGCTGCCGGGGCGGCCGACGCTGAAACAGTTCCAGGACGCACGGCGCGACGACGGCACGCGGCTCTCGGCATCCGTCCCGGTCATCACGACGACCATGCCGATCATGGGTGTGGTCGAAGACTGATGTTGGTCGTCGCGCTCGTTCTCGGGCTTGTCCCGGCGCTGGCGCTTCTGGCGCTCGCGATCGTCGCTCGGGTCCAGGCGACGCGGATGCCCTCATCGACGGGCGCGCAGTTCGCACCCGCGCCCGGGGCGACCGTGCTGTACGACGCGTTCCTGGTAAGAGCCGACCGCAAAGCCGTTTCCGCCGCGCTGATCGACATGGCAGTACAACGCAAGATCAGACTTCTCGCCCCGACGCGCGAGAAGAACGACGATACTCGTGCTCCGATCGGTGTTGAGGTGATCGACGGCGCAGTGTTCAGCGCCGACGAACTGGCCGTTCTCGAGGCGCTCTTCGGCCCAGGCCACGCCTCGGGTCGAGTACGGCGCTTCACCGCAGACGGGCGTGCCCAGAAACGGACGCTGCGCACGCTGATGCGTGGCGTGGAGAAGCGGCTGGCGGATGCGGGTCTTCTCCAGGCGGGGCGAGCGGTCTGGCCCGTCGTCTTGATCCGGATCTTCGGATGGATCACGATCGTGGTGAGCTTCATCCTGTTCAGCGTGGCGTTGTCAGTAGATGACGGAGCGGGGGACCCGGCGACTTTCGGTATCTCGTTCGGGGCGTTCCTCGTCGCGATTGCGGCGGTGTCGGTGGTTCCCCGTCCCTGGCGTCGATTTCTGGCACCGGCAGAGCCGCTGCGCGCACATCTGGCCGGGCTACGTGAATACATTGCGCTCGCCGAGACAGAGCCGCTGCGTTTCTCCCAATCTGTGCACGGTGCCGAGATGCGCGGCGACGTGTCGGCTGAGGCCAGGCAGGAGAAGCTGGAGCGCTACCTCCTGAACGAGCGGCTGCTGCCCTACGCGGTGCTGTTCGGCCTGGAGACGTCGTGGGCCAAGATCCTCAAGACGGAGTCGGAAGAACTGGGTGCGCTGAATGTCGCTGACGGTGTGCTCGGGGTTGCCGGATCTGTGTTCGAGGTGATCGAGCTCGTCGGAGGTGTGGTGATGCTCGTCTCTGCAGTCGGAGACATGGTGGATGCGACCGGGGGCGTCGTCGAAGTCGTCGGGGGCGTCTTCGAGGCGGTCGGCGGGGTCCTCGACGCGATCTCCTCCTGATCGCTCACCTTGGTGTCGGCGGTACGCCGTAGGCTGGGGAAGTGACCACAGCCCTGTACCGCCGCTACCGCCCCGAGAACTTCGGCGAGATGATCGGGCAGTCCCAGGTGACTGATCCGCTCATGACCGCGTTGCGCAGCGACCGGGTCGGGCACGCCTATCTCTTCTCCGGTCCTCGCGGCTGCGGAAAGACCACCTCAGCGCGTATTCTCGCCCGTTGCCTGAACTGCGCGGAGGGTCCCACCGACACCCCGTGTGGCACGTGCCCGAGCTGTGTAGAGCTGTCCCGCGCCGGTGGAGGATCCCTCGACGTCGTCGAGATCGATGCGGCGAGCCACAACGGTGTCGACGATGCCCGTGACCTGCGCGAGCGGGCGACCTTCGCCCCCAGCCGCGATCGCTTCAAGATCTTCATCCTCGACGAGGCGCACATGGTCACGCCTCAAGGCTTCAATGCGTTGCTGAAACTCGTCGAAGAGCCGCCGGCACACGTCAAGTTCATCTTCGCGACCACCGAGCCCGACAAGGTGCTCGGCACCATCCGCTCTCGTACGCACCACTATCCGTTCCGGCTGGTGCCACCGGCGGCGATGCTCGAGTACGTCGAGAAGCTCTGTGTGGAAGAGGGCGTCAAGGTTGCCCAGGGTGTGCTGCCGCTCGTTGTTCGTGCCGGTGGTGGATCGCCTCGCGACACGCTGTCGCTGCTTGACCAGCTGATCGCGGGCTCTGACACCGACACGGTCGCATACGAACGCGCTGTGTCGCTGCTCGGTTACACGCACGGTGCGCTGCTGGATGAGATCGTCGAGGCGCTCGCCGCTGGCGATGCCGCCGCCGCATTCCCCGCGATCGATCGAGTTGTGCAGACCGGGCAAGACCCGCGCCGTTTCGTCGATGATCTGCTGGAGCGACTGCGCGACCTCATCGTGATCGCCGCGGTCGGCGACGGTGCCTCCGCCGTGCTGCGCGGCCTGGCCGAAGACGAGCTGATCCGCATGCGCGCACAGGCCACTGCGTACGGTGCGGCGCGCCTCTCGCGTACTGCCGACGTCGTGAGCGCCGCTCTGGATGACATGGCGGGAGCCACATCCCCCCGCCTGCACCTGGAACTCATGATCGCCCGCGTGCTGAGCGCGGCAGGGCAGGGCGTTGCGGTGCAGGGCGTTGCGGTGGCTGGCGTCGCGCCCGCCGCTGTACCGGCTGTTGTCGCTGCGCCGGTTGTTGCTGCGCCGGCTGTTGCCGCCGCGCCGGCTGTATCTGCGCCGGTCGTTGCTGCGCCGGTCGTTGCTGCGCCGGTTGTTGCTGCGCCGGTCGCTGCCACTCCGGTCGTTGCCGCGCCGGTCGCTGAGCCCGTCGAAGCGCCCGTCGCACCCGAACCTGAACCTGAACCCGCACCTGAACCCGCACCCGCCGCGTCCGGACCGGTCGATTTCGAACGCATCCGCTCGTCGTGGCCGGCCATCCTCACGCGGCTCGAAGACGTGAGTCGCACGTCGTGGCTGTTGGTCACCACGGTGCAGCCGCTCGACTTTGACACCGCATCCGAGGTGCTGACGATCGGCTTCGCTGGGCAGCAGGACGTCGCGAAGTTCAAGGGCACGACGCCGGGTGACGGAGCATCCGATCACCTTCGCGCTGCCATCGATCAGGAACTCGGCCTACGTGTGAAGTATCGCCCGGCGCCGCTGCCGCCGACGGCGTTATCCGAGGCCGCCGAGCCTGCTCCTGTGCGCACCGCTCCGAAGTCTGCTGCGACGCCCGCGCCGCAGCAGGCAGCCGCATCGACGCCCGTCACAGAGTGGGCGGTTGCCGCAATTCCCAGCGCGGAAGTGGCTGCGCCGCAGCCGCAGTTCCCGGTCGATGAGGAGCCGGCAGAGGTGGAGTCCGCGGCATCCGCGCCCCTGCCGCCGAGCGACGGCGCCACGGATCGCGATGAACCGCCGATGCCGAGCGACGACGAGGCGCCGTACCCCGACGACGAGCCGCCACCCTACGATCCTCCGATGCCCCCGCAGGCATCGGCTCCGCAGATCCCGACCCCGCAGGCACCGGCTCACCAGGCACCCGCTCCTCAGGCGGCTCCTTCTGCGCCCGCGCCGCAGCGCACTGCTCCCGCCACCCCGCCCAAGGCGGGCAACGGAGGCGTACAGCGCTACGGCGAGGCTGTCATCCGCCAGGTGCTCGGCGCGACCTTCGTGCGCGAAGAGCCCTACGAGCCTCCGACGAGGTTCGCCTGATGTACGACGGCATCGTTCAGGAGCTCATCGACGAATTCGGGCGTCTTCCCGGTATCGGGCCGAAGTCCGCGCAGCGCATCACGTTCCATATCTTGCAGACACCATCCTTTGATGTCGCGCGGCTGGCGGAGCTGCTCGCCGACGTCCGCGCCAGAGTGCGCTTCTGTGAGGTCTGCGGCAACGTCTCCGAGCAGGATCGCTGTTCGATCTGCCGTGATCCCCGCCGCAATCCGGCGCTGATCTGCGTTGTCGAAGATGCGAAGGACGTATCAGCGATCGAACGCACACGCGAGTTCCGTGGCCTTTACCACGTGCTTGGTGGAGCGATCAGCCCGATCGCAGGCGTGGGACCCGATGACCTGCGCATCACTCAGCTGATGACACGACTCGCTGACAGCACAGTGCAGGAAGTGATTCTGGCGACGAACCCCAACCTTGAGGGCGAGGCGACGGCAAGCTACCTGAGCCGTCTGCTCACCACGATGCAGATCACTGTCTCGCGCCTGGCATCCGGCCTGCCGGTCGGCGGCGATCTCGAGTACGCCGACGAGGTCACGCTCGGTCGCGCGTTCGAGGGCCGGCGCACGCTGTGACCACCGCAAAATGAACGCCCACGGCGGTTTTACCCGAAAGGGGTGGCTGCTGTTCGGTGCCATGGCCGTGCTGTGGGGCATCCCGTATCTGTTCATCAGCATCGCGGTGCAGTCCTACTCCCCACCGGCGATCGTTGCCGGTCGCGCGATCATCGGCGCGCTCGCGCTGCTGCCGTTCGCGATCCGTAGCGGAGCACTCAAAGCGGCGCTGCCACACTGGCGGTGGGTGCTGGCATTTGCTGCGGTAGAGATCGCCGGACCGTTTGTATTGCTCGGCCACGCAGAGATGACGCTGCCATCCGGGCTCACCGGACTCCTCGTTGCCACCGTGCCGTTGTTCGCCGTGATCATCGCACTCATCGGTGGCGATCGCGGCGTCCTCAAGCCCGCACGCGTGATCGGTCTGGCCATCGGATTCATCGGCGTCCTCGTGGTGGTGGCGGGGCCAGGGCTTGCCAGCGGCAACCTGCTTGCCGCTGGCGAAGTTCTGCTGGTCGCGGTGCTCTACGCCACAGCGCCGTTCATCGTGGCGAAGAAGCTGGGCGCGGCGCCATCGCTCGGCGTCATCACCCTCGCGCTCATCGCCAACGGCATCTTCTACCTGCCGATCGCACTTGCCACCCAGCACGAGGTACCGACGGTGTCAGCCACGGTCGCGCTCGTGATCCTCGCGCTCGTGTGCACTGCTGTCGCGTTCCTGGTGTTCTTCGCCCTGATCCGCGAAGTGGGCCCGGTCCGTGCGCCCCTGTTCACCTACGTCAATCCGGTTGTCGCGATCATCCTGGGCGCGATCGTGCTCTCCGAGCCGCTGACGCCGGGTCTGCTGATCGGATTCCCACTCATCATCATCGGATGCTGGTTCGCAGGCACCGGCGGGCGGCTGCGTGCCCGAGAGAAGGCGCTACCACCGCCGCAGATGCCCTGAGTCTCACACTCAGCCCTGCGATGCGGCATGCTCCCGACGAATTACTGCGCGCAGACTGAGCAGCAGCAGGACGAAGCCTGCGCCGATCAGGATGTGCCCGATCCCGGCGATGCCGGCGCTCATCTTGGACGATTCCAGGCCCTGCACCTGCAGCATCCCGTGCCAGATCAGCATCGCGCTGGTCAGCACGACGCCGATGTTGTAGACCCAGAAGAACCAACGCAGCAGTCTGCTCGATGACAGCGCGAACGTCTTCTCCAGCGCCAGCACGATCAGCAGCACGATCATCCCCAGGGTGAGGATGTGCGTGTGCGCGAGCCCCAGCTGCCCCATCAGGCGGTGCGCGAAACGCCGCGCGGGACGGGAACGGTTTCAACAGTCATAGTTCCAGCGTGCGCGGCCGCCGCGCGTGCAGCATCCATCGAAAGATCGATATCCAGACTGCACATCTCGACGCAGAACGAGGCATGATCGGATCATGTCTGCTCCAGCCGTCACCGATCCCGCTCGGCGGCGGATGCTCACCTCAGCGCGTTTCGCGTTGCATCTGATCACCGTGCTGCTGGCCGTGGTGACAGCGTTGCGTGCCATCACCGTCGGCGTGCCGCTGCTGCCCGCCATGCTCTCAGCGGGCGCCTTCCTGGCCTGCTACGGGGCCGGGGCGCGCTTCACACGCGGTCGCTTTGCGGGCTGGTGGCTGTGCGGCCTCGGCATCCTCTGGTTGGGGATGCTCGTCGTTTCGGCCGAGTTCGTGTGGTTGGCGTTTCCGCTGCTACTGCTCGCCGGACACGTGCTGCGTGCCTGGCCGTCGGTCGTCTTCGCGCTGCCGGTGTTGACCGCGGCGATCATCGCGCCGATCCTGCACCAGGTGACGATCTCGTTCGCGCATATCGCAGGACCGCTGTTGGGCGGCGGCTTCGCCCTGGCGATATCCCTCGGCTATGACGCACTCGTTCGAGACGCCGTCGAACGCGATCGCCTCATCGCGTCACTGGTGCGTACCCAGGAGGAGATGTCGTCGCTTCAGGAAGAGCTCGCGCGCACTCAGCGTGAGGCTGGCGCCACTCACGAGCGCACTCGCCTCGCGCGCGATCTGCATGACACGATCGCCCAGGAACTCAGCTCCATGGTGCTGCTGGCGCGCAGCGGTGACAGCGAGCGGATGCCGCAAATTGAGTCTCTCGCGCAGCATTCGCTCATTGACCTTCGCCGCATCGTCGCAGCGCTCGCACCGGCTGAGCTCGAGGGCTCCGCGCTCGCGGCCGCCCTCACGCGGATGCTGGACGCACTGCATGCAGACACCGACGTCGACACCGCGCTGAGGGCCGACCAGGAATTGCCGACGTTGCCGACGCCGATCGAGGTGGTGTTCTTGCGAGTCGCGCAGTCGGCGCTCGCGAACGTGCGCCAGCACGCGCAGGCGCACGCCGTCGAGATCCGGCTGGAGATGGTGGGGGCGGATGCACGGCTGACGGTGACGGATGACGGCGTCGGCTTCCGGCCCGACGATTCGGCGATGCCTTCGCCTTCGACGTCGTACGGCCTCTCGGCCATGCGCTCGCGGCTGGGCGAGTACGGGGGAGAGCTCACCGTGCGCTCGGCGCCAGGAGAGGGCACGGTTCTCGTTGCGCAGGTACCGGTGCGTGCAGCGGCGTCCGTGGAGGAAGGCCGCGCATGAGCACACGAGTCATGCTGATCGATGATCATCCGGTGGTGCGTGCGGGCCTGCGTACCGTCATCGAGGCGCGCGGATTCACCGTGGTGGGGGAGGCCTCGACCGGCGAAGAGTCGCTCGCGATGGCATCCGCGCTGAAACCGGATGTCGTCCTGTGCGACCTCCGCCTCGGTGATGGGATGGATGGCGTCCAGACGACGGCGGAGCTGCGGCGGTTGCCGAATGCCCCAGCCGTGCTGATCCTGACGACGTTCGATCATGATGCGCAGATCATTCGCGCGATCGAGGCCGGAGCTGCCGGCTATCTGCTGAAGGACGTCGACACCGACACGATCGTGCGTGCGATCGTCGATGCTGCCGCAGGCGCCCTGGTTCTCACGCCGGGCGGCGATGAGCGGCTGATCGCGGCTCTGCGCGCACCGCGCGTCGAACTCACCGAACGCGAACGCGACGTCCTGCTGCTGATCGATGCGGGTGCGGCGAACAAAGAGATCGCCACACGACTGTTCATCACGGAATCCACAGTCAAAACCCATGTCGTGCATCTGCTGGAGAAACTCGGCGTCGCCAGCCGTTCCGCCGCGGCCAGCGAGGCGCGTCGACTCGGAATTCTCTGACCGGCAAAGCGTCACATGCATTTGGCGGCATACGCGGCGAAAGTAGAATGGCCGGTGGGCGGAACTGCCCGACATCCCTGGGAGTGAACGTGGCCCTCATTGTGCAGAAGTACGGCGGCTCGTCCGTCGCCGACGCTGAGAGCATCAAGCGCGTCGCCAAGCGCATCGTCGACACCCGACGCGCAGGGCACGATGTCGTCGTCGCCGTGAGCGCGATGGGCGACACGACCGACGAACTGCTCGAACTCGCGAACGAGGTCGCGCCGATTCCCGCACCGCGTGAACTCGACATGCTGCTCTCCAGTGGGGAGCGCATCTCGATGGCGTTGCTCGCCATGGCGATCCATTCCATGGGCTTCGAGGCACGCTCGTTCACCGGCAGTCAGGCCGGCATGATCACGGATGACCATCACGGCTCGGCGCGCATCGTCGATGTCACACCGGTTCGCCTGCGGGAGGCGCTCGACGAGGGCGCGATCGTCATCGTCGCCGGATTCCAGGGCTTCAACCGCGACACCCGCGACATCACCACACTCGGCCGTGGCGGCTCCGACACGACTGCTGTCGCACTGGCATCCGCGCTGAGCGCCGACGTGTGCGAGATCTACAGCGACGTCGACGGCATCTACACCGCGGATCCGCGAATCATCCCCCGTGCGCAGAAGCTCGATCACCTCTCCAGCGAAGAGATGCTCGAGCTGGCCGCAAACGGCGCCAAGGTGCTCTACATTCGCGCTGTCGAGTTCGCCCGCCGTCACGGCGTGCTCATCCACGCACGATCGTCCTTCTCATCAAGCGAAGGCACTTACGTTCTGGGCGAGGGCATGAAGAACCCCCGCGAAGCTGAGGGAGAAGTCATGGAAGAACCGATCGTCGCAGGCGTGGCCACCGATATGGGCCAGGCGAAGATCACCGTCGTCGGCGTGCCGGATGTTCCGGGCAAGGCCGCTGAGATTTTCAAGATCGTCGCAAAGTCCGGCGCCAACGTCGACATGATCGTGCAGAACGTGTCCGGGGCCACTGGCCGTGCAGACATCTCGTTTACCTTGCCGAAGGCGGACGCCTCGGCGGCGCTGAAAGCACTGGCCGCTGAGCAGTCCGAAGTCGGGTTCGATGGCCTCATCCATGATGACCAGATCGGCAAGCTCTCGGTCGTCGGCGCCGGCATGCGGGTGCACTCGGGAGTCTCGGCAACGCTTTTCGAGGCGCTGTCGACCGCCGGTATCAACATCGAGATGATCTCGACGTCTGAGATCCGCATCTCCGTGGTGCTGCGCGACACCGACCTCGCCGATGCGTCCCGCATCGTGCACACCGCTTACGGCCTCGACGGCGACGCCGAAGCCGTCGTGCACGCCGGCACCGGTCGCTGAGATGACCATCCTCATCCGGCCGACCTCCGGCATCCGTCCGGCGCGGTAGACTCACCGGAACCCTGACATCGGCGCCAGGCGCGGCATCCGCATCCCGACGCCGTGCCTCGTGCCCCATTCGCAATACCGCACGACGCCAAGGAAACTTTCATGACCCGCATCTCTGACTCAGGACATTCCGTCGCCATCGTCGGCGCCACCGGCCAGGTGGGCGCGGTGATTCGCGAGATCCTCGTGGAGCGCGCGTTCCCGATTCGTGAGCTGCGCCTGTTCTCATCGGCTCGCTCGGCGGGGAAGGTCATCGAGTTCGCTGGCGTTGACGTCGTCGTTGAGGATGTCGAGACAGCGGATGCCACGGGCATCGACATCGCGCTGTTCTCGGCCGGCGCCACGGCCAGCCGTGCCTACGCCGAGCGCTTCGCGGCCGCAGGTGCTGTCGTGATCGACAACTCCAGCGCGTGGCGAAGCGACCCCGAGGTTCCGCTCGTGGTCAGCGAGGTCAACCCGCACGCCATCGATGAGCGCCCCAAGGGCATCATCGCGAACCCGAACTGCACGACGATGGCGATCATGCCGGTACTCAAGCCGCTGGCCGAGGCCGCTGGTCTCGAGCGGCTCATCGTCTCCACGTACCAGGCCGTCTCCGGCTCCGGTCTCGCCGGTGCGCAGGAGCTGCTCGGCCAGGTCGAGGGCGTCCTCGCGCAGGGTGACACGCTGCGCCTCGTGCATGACGGATCCGCCGTGGACTTCCCGGCGCCGAACAACTACGTCGCTCCCATCGCCTTCGATGTCATCCCGCTCGCGGGTGCGATCGTCGATGACGGGCTGAACGAGACCGACGAAGAGAAGAAGCTGCGCAACGAGAGCCGCAAGATCCTCGAGCTGCCCGGCCTGCTGGTCGCGGGCACGTGTGTGCGTGTTCCGGTCTTCACCGGTCACTCGCTGTCGATCCACGCGGAGTTCGCTGACGACATCACCCCCGACCGGGCCCGCGAGATTCTCGCCGAGGCTCCCGGCGTCGCGCTGGAAGAGGTGCCGACGCCGCTGCACGCCGCAGGCAAGGACCCGAGCTTCGTCGGCCGCATCCGTGCCGACCAGTCTGCACCCGAGAACAAGGGCCTCGTGCTGTTCGTCAGCAACGACAACCTGCGCAAGGGCGCAGCCCTCAACGCCGTGCAGATCGCCGAGATCGTCGCCGCGCGCCTCACCGTCGCTGCCTAACCCCCGCATAACCGGTCGGTGGCGTCGAGCCGCCGGCACACTTGCAGGGCGGATGCACGGATGTCTGGCCATCCGACGGCGTTTCGCCCTGCATCCGTTCGATCGCCCTGCATCTGTGCAGGGCAGCGCCACGGCGCCGGATGCAGGGCAGGGATGGTTCGTGGGGCACCGCCCGCGGATTAGACTGATCTGGTGACTGAATCCGTCGACGTTGTCCTCATCGGTGGTGGCATCATGAGCGCCACACTGGGTACCTTGCTGCACGAGCTGCAGCCAGACTGGAAGATCGTCGCCTTCGAGCGACTGTCTGATGTGGCCCAGGAGAGTTCGAACCCGTGGAACAACGCGGGTACCGGCCACGCCGCCCTCTGCGAGCTGAACTACATGCCGCAGACCGGTGGACCGCTCGACCCCGCCAAGGCGGTCTCGATCAACGAGCAGTTCCAGCAGAGCCGCCAGTTCTGGTCGTCATTGATCGACAAGGGCGTGCTCGATGCGCCGTCGACCTTCATCAACGCCACCCCGCACATGACCTTCGTGCGTGGCGAGAAGGACGTCGCGTACCTCAAGGACCGCTACGAGGTGCTCAAGAAGCAGCCACTGTTCGACGGTATCGAGTACAGCGAAGACTCCCGCGTGATCAACAAGTGGGCGCCGCTGCTCATGCAGAAGCGCCGCAACGGTGAGCCCTTCGCCGCCACGCGCGTGCCTGCCGGCACCGACGTCGACTTTGGCGCGCTCACCCACCAGCTCTTCGGCCACCTCAAGGACAACGGCGTCGAACTGCGCACCAACCACGAGGTGCGTCGGCTCAAGAAACAGAAGGACGGCAGCTGGGACATCAAGTTCCGCAACTCCCTCGGCCACACCCCCGGTCAGATCAACGCGAAGTTCGTCTTCGTTGGTGCGGGCGGCTGGGCTCTGAAGATGCTGCAGCGCTCCGGTATCCCGGAGATCAAGGGCTACGGCGTCTTCCCGATCGGTGGACAGTTCCTGAAGACCTCGAACCCCGCCATCGTCTCGCAGCACAAGGCGAAGGTGTACTCGCAGGCATCCGTCGGCGCGCCGCCCATGTCGGTGCCGCACCTCGACACCCGCGTCGTCGACGGCGAAGCCTCGCTGATGTTCGGACCATTCGCGACCTTCAGCCCCAAGTTCCTCAAGAACGGCTCGATGCTCGATCTGGTCACTCAGGTGCGCCCGCATAACCTGTGGCCGATGCTGCGGGTCGCCTTCGCGAACCCCGACCTCATCACCTACCTCGTCGGCGAGTTGATGAAGAATCACCGCAAGAAGGTCGACAGCCTGCGTACCTTCATGCCCACGGCGAAGGATGAGGACTGGACGCTCATCGACGCCGGTCAGCGCGCACAGGTCATGAAGAAGGATGCGAAGAAGGGCGGAGTGCTGCAGTTTGGCACCGAGGTCATCTCGGCGGCTGACGGCTCGATCGCTGGTCTCCTCGGCGCATCGCCCGGTGCATCCACGGCCGTGCCGATCATGCTCAACCTGTTGAAGGACTGCTTCCCGGAGCAGTACTCGGGTTGGGAGCCTGCGCTGCGCGAGCTCATCCCGACGTACGGCCAGACGCTGAATGGGGATGCGGTAGTGGCCGAGAAGTCCATGGCTGCGACAGCGGCCACCCTCAACATCTCGAAGTGACGCGGCGCCGTGGCGAAGCTTTACTTCCGCTACGGGGCGATGAACTCCGGCAAGTCGACGTCGCTGCTGCAGGCCGCGTACAACTATGAAGAGCGCGGGCAGCACGTTCTGCTCGCAAAACCCGCGATCGACACCAAGGGCGCAGGCCAGGTGGAGAGCCGCCTCGGCATGACACGCGAGGTTGATTTCCTGATCCCTCCGGACGGTGACGCGCGTGGGCTGTTCCAGAGCGAGCGCGAGCGGATGCAGCGACGCAGCGACGAAGGGCTCATCCCCGCCGCGCCGATCGATGTCGCGTGTCTCCTGATCGATGAGGCGCAGTTCCTGACTGCGGAGCAGGTCGATGATCTGTTCCGGATCGCTGTCAATGACAACATCCCGGTGATCGCCTATGGCATCCGCAACGACTTCCTCACCCATGCGTTTCCTGGATCTGCCCGTCTGCTCGCGATCGCGCACTCCCTCGAGGAGCTGAAGACGATCTGCCGCTGCGGGCGCAAGGCCGTGTTCAACGGCCGCGTGATCAACGGCAGCTTCGTGTTCGATGGCGACCAGGTTGCGATCGATGAAGGGGCCAGTGGGGGAGCACCCGCCGACGTCGTCACGTATGAGTCGCTGTGCGGGCACTGCTATCTGGAGGAATCCGGCGGACGCCTGGGCTGAGGACCCGAGGCGAGTCGGTCAAAAGCCCACGTTTGCGTGGTCTGACCACACGCGATATTCTGTGGTCAGACCACAGGAGGCGGAATGGCAGAGCGCGCATGGCGACTCGTGCTCGAGCACATCGAGCGCGACCTTCTTGACGGACGCCTCGGTCCCGGTGACCGGCTTCCCTCCGAGCGTGAGCTCGCAGCCAGCCTTGGCGTCGGCCGCTCCAGCGTCCGCGAGGCGCTGCGTGTACTCGAGGTCATGGGGCTGATCCGCACGGCGACCGGTTCGGGCCCGCAGTCTGGCGCGATCGTGATTGCGACACCCTCCGGGGGTATGTCTGCTCTGCTGCGCCTGCAGGTGGCAGCACAGGGCTTCCCGCTGGCGGATGTCGTGGGGACGCGGCTCGTGCTGGAAGATGCGGTGGCGGCATCCCTCGCGGCGGACACTGCCCGCGACACGACTGAAGCTCACCGCGTTCTTGACGCGATGGATGCCAGCACACTGACCCCAGGCGAATTTCTTGCCCTGGATGCTCAGCTGCACCTGTCTCTGGCCGAAGCATCCGGCAATACCGTGATCGCGGCCATGATGGCGGGCCTGCGCACGGCCATCGAGTCCTATGTGCAGGCCGGTTCCGAGGTGATCGCCGACTGGGATGCCATGGCACACAGCCTCCGCGCCGAGCACCGTGAGATCGTCACTGCGATCGACGCAGGTGACGCCGATCGCGCCCGCGCGCTGGTCCGCGCCCACATCACCGGCTACTACACGGCTACGGGCCTGACTCGCGTCACCGATTCCGCGTCACCGATTCCCGAAACTGAACCCCAAAACTGAACCCCGAAACTGAGAGGAGCATCATGGTGAAGCGCCAGTTGCCCAACCCGGTCGAGATCCTCGATCTGATGAAGTTCAAAAAGCCCGAGTTCGATGGCAAGAAGCGTCGCCTCGAGGGGGCCCTGACGATCAACGACCTGCGCACCATCGCGAAGCGTCGTACGCCGAAGGCCGCATTCGACTACACCGATGGCTCTGCCGAGGGCGAGATCTCGCTCACGCGTGCACGCCAGGCATTCGAGGATGTCGAATTCCACCCCGGCGTGCTGCGCCCTGCGCCCGACGTCGACACCAGCGTCGACATTCTCGGCGGCCCCAGCGCCCTGCCGTTCGGCATCGCTCCGACCGGATTCACCCGTCTGATGCAGACCGAGGGCGAGGAAGCTGGTGCGGGCGCCGCCGCAGCCGCCGGCATCCCGTTCACGCTCTCCACGCTCGGCACGACCTCGATCGAGGGCGTGAAGGCAACGAACCCGAATGGGCGCAACTGGTTCCAGCTGTACGTCATGCGTGACCGCGAGATCTCCTACGAGCTCACCCGCCGCGCTGCCACTGCCGGCTTCGACACGCTGCAGTTCACCGTCGACACCCCGGTCGCCGGGGCTCGTCTGCGCGACAAGCGCAATGGATTCAGCATCCCGCCCCAGCTCACTCTCGGCACGATCATCAATGCGATTCCGCGTCCGTGGTGGTGGTATGACTTCCTCACCACTCCGAAGCTCGAGTTCGCCTCGCTGAGCACCACCGGCGGCACCGTCGGCGAACTGCTGGATGCCGCGATGGACCCGACGATCAGCTACGACGATCTCGAGGTCATCCGTGGTCTCTGGCCGGGCAAGCTCGTCATCAAGGGCGTGCAAAACGTCGAGGATGCTGTGCGGCTGCGCGATGCGGGAGTCGACGGCATCGTGCTGTCAAACCACGGCGGACGCCAGCTCGACCGTGCGCCCATCCCGTTCCATCTTCTGCCAAAGGTGCGAAAGGCAGTGGGCGATGACTTCACGGTCATGGTCGACACCGGCATCATGAACGGCGCCGACATCGTGGCATCCGTCGCGCTTGGTGCCGACTTCACGCTGATCGGACGCGCGTACCTCTACGGGTTGATGGCTGGCGGACGGCAGGGCGTCGATCGTACGATCGCGATCCTGCGCACCGAGATCGAGCGCACCATGCGCCTGCTGGGCGTGGCCTCACTCGCCGAGCTCGAGCCCGGTCATGTGACGCAGCTGCAGCGTCTGGTGCCGGTCGCGAAGTAGCTCCGGCGTTTCCCGCTCCCGGCCGAGAACGCAAATTCCGCCCTTCCGAAGCTACGGGAAGGGCGGAATTTGCGTTGTCGAGTTCGGGCTGGTCGGCCCGAGGCCTCAGAGATTGGACCTCAGAGAGTGGGCCTCAGAGAGTAGGGATCAGTTCATCCAGCTTCGTCGCGGTGTCTTCCCAACCGGACACCGCGATCGAGCGGACGCCCATGGCGAGCACTGGATAGTCGTTGCCGCCCTCGTCGAGGCGGTCGCCGTAGAAGAGCATGTCGTCGAGCGGGATGCCGGTGTGCTCTGTGAGCGAGCGCATGCCGTACGCCTTGTCGATGCCGGCCCGGGTGATGTCGATGGACGTCGAACCGCCGGCGCGCACCTCGAGCTCGGGGACGCGTGCGGCAACCGCGTCGCGTAGCGTCAGACGCTTCTGGCCGGACGGATCCCACGCGTGCTTCGCGTCGCTCGGCGCCTTCTGGCCGAGTGCGGAGAAGGTGATCTGCGAGCCGCGGTCCTCGAGGATGTCGCCCCACGGGTTCTGCTCCCACAGGCCCAGCCGTTCGGCCTCTTCACGAAGAGCCAGCAGTGCCGAGGACTTCTCTTCGTCGGAGAGGTCGTGGGCGTACACGGTGGTGAATTCGGAGCCGTCGTGGCGCAGGTAGCGAGTGCCGCAGGTCGGCAGAAGGTGCAGGCGGCCGAGGCTGGCCGCATCCGCTTCGCCCAGATTCTCGATGACCTGCGAGCGGAACTGCTGCTCGTTGCCGCCGGAGATGATCGCGACATCGACGCGGGTGAGCAGCGCGCGCAGATGCGCGGCGATACGCGGGTCGATCGCGCTCTTCGACGCGGCAAGCGTGTCATCGAGGTCGAAGGCAACGAGTCGAGGCGTGGTCATGAACTCTCCAGGTGATATGGGGAAGGCCGCCCCGTAGGACGGCCTTCCTGCAACTGTGGTCGGGGTGACAGGATTTGAACCTGCGGCCTCTTCGTCCCGAACGAAGCGCGCTACCAAGCTGCGCCACACCCCGTTGCAACCGTTTGAGTCTACAGGGAAACTGACCGTGCGCCGAATCGAGCGCGGGTCGCGCTGTCAGGCGGGCGTGTCCTGCGCGGTCAGTGTGAGCAGGGTCGCTTCGGGCCGACATGCGAAGCGCACCGGCGCATAGATCGAGTGCCCGCATCCTGCGCTGACGTTCAGGGGGATGCTGCGACCGCCGTGCGTCCAGGTGCTCAAGCCCTTGGCTTGCTTCAGTGGAATATCGCAGTTCGCGACGAGCGTGCCGAAGCCGGGCAGACAGACCTGGCCGCCGTGCGTGTGTCCGCCGAAGATCGCCTGCGCGCCGTTGTCGGTGAAGGTGTTCAGCACTCGCTGGTACGGGGCGTGAGTGACGCCGAGCAGGGGAGTGGCGCCGTCCCGTGCTCCGAGCGACGCGATCGTCGCCGGCACCGAGTCGAGATCATCCCAATCGCGATGGGCATCATCGACACCGAACAGATCGACGGGGCTGCCAGCCACTTCGATGCGTGCGGCAGCATTGTTCAGCCCTGCCCAGCCGAGTTCGTCCGTGAAGTACGCGTCCAAGGCTGCGGTGTCGAGCATCTCGGGATCGCGGTGCCGCTTCGACGGGCCGGAGAAGTACCGCAGCGGGTTGCGCGGCGAAGGGCCCTGCACGTCGTTGGAGCCGTGCACGAAGACGCCAGGAACGCCGGCGAAGGCATCGAAGGCATTCCGGATGCCCTGCAAGCCGTCGCGGTGACCCAGATTGTCGCCGGTGTTGATCACCAGATCCGGTTCGAGTTCGGCGAGCGAGGACAGCCAGTCCTGCTTGCGGCGCTGCCAGGGAGCCATGTGGGCATCTGAGACGTGCAGCACTTGCAATGGTCGCGCACCCGGTGCGAGGGCGGCGACGGATGCTTCGCGAACGGTGAAGAGGTAGCGCTCGATGCCGATGCCCCAGACGGCGCAGGCGGCACCCACAGCCCCCACCGCGCCGAGCGCGATGAGGGCAGGGTGAGCGGAGCGCGTACGCCCCGTCAGCACTTGATCGTCACGGTGGTGGACTTGTTCGCCGCGGTGCCGGCAGAAGGGCTCGTGCTCTCTACCTCGGCGTCGGGCTTCGCGCACGACCCATGCGGTGACACATTGCCGTATCCCGCGGCATTAAGGGTGTTGATCGCGCTCTGGAGAGATTCGCCGGTCACATCGGGCACGGTCGCACTCTGCCCGTTGCTGGGCGAGAGCGTGACGGTCGTGCCACCAGGTGCCTGACCAGCGCCTGGATCCTGTGCGGCGACGAGCCCCTCGGCGATGTCGCTGTCGATCGCGTCTCCCACATCAACGCTGAATCCGGCATCCTCGAGGGTGCGTGTCGCATCCTCGATCGTCTGTCCGACGACGCCGGGCAGATCGGTGAGGATCCGGCGCGTGAGGTTGCTGTCCGGCTGCGGGAAGTTATCGCCACCGCCGAGCAGCTGGTTGGCGGCGTACTGCATGTCGCGGGCAAGGGGGTAACGGATGCTCTCCAGATCGTTGCCGTTGTACCACGGCTGCTTCCACATGTCGGCCTGGCCCTCCGTGCGGCCGACGAACACCGCAGTGGTGGCCCTCGTGCTCGACTCGATCATCATGGTCGAGTAACTCTCGTGCGAGCCGGTTTTGCCGATCAGCGGCGTACCGTCGCCCGTGTTGGCGGCGGAGCCGGTGCCGCCGCCGGTCATGACGCCCTGAAGAGCGTAGGCAGCGGTGGCCGCGACCTCGGGGGTGATGACCTGAGAGCAAATCGTCTCGGGCACTGCCAACTCGGCGCCCGACTGGTCGATGACCTTGTCGATCGCCTTCGGCTCGCAGTAAATGCCGCCGTTGGCGACAGTCGCGTAGGCGCCCGCCATATCCAATGGGGAGATGAACTTGTCGCCGAGCACGTTGTAAGGAACGGGAAGGTTGCCCTTGATACTGATGTCGGCAGGGCTACCGCCCTTGGCGAGGTCGACTCCCATGCGCTCTGCGACCTTATTGATGTCGCAGATGTCGAGCTCGGACGCCATAGCGAGGTAGCCGGAGTTGAGTGAGTTCCTCGTGAACGTCATGGGCGTGCCGGTGTAGCCGCCGTTGCGACCGAAGTTTTCGATTTGGTCCTTTTTCAGCGGGAGAGTCGCATCCACGCAAGCGGCCGGTATTTTCAGATTCCGCTGGCGGCCGTTGATCGACTCGTTTACCGAGTGGCCCTTTTCTAGCCAGTCGACGAGGGTGAACAGCTTGTAAGACGAGCCGACCGGGAAGCCTCCGGATCCGCCGTGCTCGTGGTCCGCGGCGTAGACGAGCGACGAGTACGCCTGGTCTTCGACCTCGGTCGCGGATTCTCGGAAGATCGTGTTCTGCGTCATCGCCAGGATGCGGCCGTTGCCCGGCTCGATCGTTACCCCGGCTGCGCCGAAGTACTGGTTGTCCAAGTTCGGAGGTACGCGGCTCTGCATGGCATGCACAGCGGGGTCCTGCACGCGCAGATCGAGCGTGGTGTAGATGTCCAAACCGCCACGCTGCAGGGCGTTCACGCGCTCCTGGTCGGTGTCTCCGAAGGCGGGGTCGTCGAGCACGATGGTCTCCACGTACTTACAGAAGTAGGCATTCGCCACCGCTGCCGCACAGCCCTGGGTCGCCGGCTTGATCACCGGCACGATCGCCGAAGCATCCGCCGCGTCGTACTGCTCTTGCGTGATCTTGCCCTGGGTGATCATCATGCCCAGTACGTAGTGACGGCGATCCTTCGCGAGCGCATAGCCGTCGGCCTCGCTGTTCACTGCGTTGCCCGCCGAGTCAGTGTCAGAACCCTCGATCTTGTCGATCCGGAAGGTGTTCGGATTCTGCACCATGCCGGCCAGTGTCGCTGCCTGCTCGAGGGTGAGGTTAGCCGCAGTGGTGCTGAAATAGTAGTTGGCCGCGGCTTCGATGCCGTAGACCGTGCTACCGAAACTGGCGATGTTCAGGTAACCGAGCAGGATCTCGTTCTTCGAGTAGTCCTTTTCGATCTGGATCGCGTAGCGCAACTCCTGCAACTTGCGCTCGATGCCGTCGCTGCCCTGGGCATTCGCTGCATCCCACCAGCACTGCTCGATCTTTTCACCGTAGTTCGGGTCGGTGGTCGAGACACCTTGCTCGCACCGCTGGATCAGGACGTTCTTGACGTACTGCTGGGTGATCGTCGAGGCGCCGCGTGATGACGTCTTGGTGAGGTTGTCGATGAGGGCCCTCGCGGTGGCGCCGACGTTGATGCCGCCGTGCTCGTAGAAGCCCTTGTCCTCACTGGAGAGGATCGCATCGAACATCACGGGGGCGACCTGCTCGAAGGTGACCTGCGTGCGGTTCTGGTCGAAGAAGCTCGCCATCGGCGTGGGGTTGCCGTCGTGGCCGATGGCGTAGAACGTGCTCGGCTCCATCGGCGCATCCGGCTTGAGATACGACGGCAGATTTTCGAACAGGTCGAGGGCTTGGGATCCGGCGGCACCGGCGACGGCCAGAGCGGGCGTCACTGTTGCGGTCACCAGGACCCCGGCGACCACGCTGAGCCCGACGAGACCGAGGAGGCCGCCGAGCACGCCTTTCGCCGTGCGATTCTTCTGAGGCATACGCTAGATCGTAGGGGAGTTCCCTGAATACCGCCTTTGACGCTCGGCAGAGCCGACCGTCGCTGATGTGCAGGAGTGCCATGACTACGTGGGAGTACTTGACTACACCGCTGCTGATTCACAACACCGCAGCGATTCTCAACAACTGGGGCAAGCAGGGCTGGGAGCTTGTGCAGGTCATCACGGGCCCCGAGGGGGGCCTCGTGGCCTACCTGAAGCGGCCCGTCGTGGGCGACGACTCGAACAGCGTCGGTCTCGCCGCAGCCGAGCAGGCAGCACGCAAGTTTGAGGGCGGTGCCGCATGAGCATTGCCGCGCGTCTGAACGAACTCGCAATCGTGCTGCCCGAGGTGGCAGCACCCGTGGCTGCGTACGTCCCCGCGGTGGTGCACGCAGGCCTCATCTACACGTCCGGCCAGCTGCCGTTCGCCGGCGGAGCGCTTCCCGCGACCGGCAAGGTGGGTGCTGAGGTGACGGCTGAGGATGCCAAGGGTTATGCCCGCACGTGTGCCCTGAACGCGGTGGCTGCAGCTGCGGCGGCTGCTGGCGGCGTGGACAAGCTCGGCGGCGTATTGCGCGTCGGTGGCTTCGTGGCATCCGACCCGGCGTTTTCCGGACAGCCCGGTGTGATCAACGGTGCGAGCGAAGTTCTCGGCGAGATCTTCGGCGACGCCGGCCTGCACGCCCGTGCCGCCGTCGGCGTCGCAGTGCTGCCATTGGACAGCCCGGTCGAGGTTGAGGTCACCTTCATCCTCGCTTGACGTGTGGCGCGCAAACAGCCTCCCCATCAACTGATGGGGAGGCTGTTCGCGTTTCCGCCTACTGGGGGTCAGCGGAAGTCTTGCGTCGCATCAGCGGTGCGCCGAGGAACGCAGCGAGCCCGACGGCGATGAGTCCTGCGCCCGCAATCAGTGCTGCGCTGGGGTCTGCTCCCGTCGCCGCCAACGAGTTCCGCTGCACGGTGACGCCGGAGACGAGGACGACGCCGGCATCTGCGATGTCCAGGATGAGGTGGTGGTCACCATCCTGCACTGCGGCCAGATCGAAGCTGCCGGCCACCGTGCTGCCATCCCAGTGCACAGTGCCCAGAGCGATCGGCGTCGAGCGCATGTTGCCGATGATGCTCGAGCGCGTTTCGTTCATCTTTTTGACGAAGTTCGTCATCAAGTCGAACTCTTCGTTGCGCTTGCCCGTGAGCGCCTGCAGCCTCAGCATGTCCATTTGCTGGCTGTTCGCCGTCGCATCGATCATGGTGCGCAGCGACTGGAGCAGCGATGCTGCGTCCGACGCGCGGTCCTCAGCGGAAGCGGAGAGGAAAGGATGATCGATGCCGGCGGCCTTCACTTCGTCAACGGATGCGGCGTAAGTCGTGTCGGAAGGTGAGGCGAGGTACACGGACACGGCGGATACCGCGGCGTTCAACATTGCAATCTGAGTGTTGCGCGCCTGGACCCCGGTGAGTTGCGCCGCCAGATCGGCATCGAGTGCGGAGGCGCGGGATGACTGGACGGCCATTAGTGCGGCCTCGAGACTCATTGCTGCCACCGGCGTCTGAATCAAGGCGATACCAGGGGCGGTCACCAGCGTGGCTGAACTCATGGCAGACAGCCCCGGCTGCAATGCAGGTGCAGGCGTCCACGCCAGGCCGAGCAACTGGCCTGCTGCATTGGTGACTGGGACGGGCTGGTTGCTGCGAGCGGCCGATAGCAGTTGGCTTAACTGGGCGTTGGTGATGCCGCCGATGGCTGCTCCGAGGTCCGCGGCGTTGCCCAGTGCTATCGGGGGGACGAGCATCGGCGCTGTCGGGGCGATAGGGGATGTCGTCGGTGACGGAGTGGAGGTGGGCAGGGGATTCGGTTCCGCGGTGGGCTCGGCGGTCGGTGTCGGTGTCGGGTCGGTGGTCGGTGTCGGCTCCGGGGTGGTGGGCGTCGGCTCTGTTGTGGGTTCCGGCGTGGGCTCGGTAGTGGGTTGCGGTGTCGGCTCAGCGGTGGGTTCTGGCGTCGGCTCGGCCGTGGGTTCCGGCGTGGGTTCCGGCGTGGGTTCTGGCGTCGGTTCCGTAGTGGGTTCCGGCTCCGGTGTCGGCACTGTACCGTTCGAGACGATCGCGAATCTGCGCTCAATCGTTAGCGCTGCCGGGCTCGTCTCAGCGGACGGAAGCGCGAACGGCTCGTTCGCAGCGGTCTGCGTGTCGTCGAGGTCGTACCCGGTCGGCGGCAGGAATCGCACGCTGTAGTCCGGGGAATCGCTCGTGGGTAGTGCGCCGGATGCGAACGAGCCGTCGGCGGCGATCGGCACCTGCTGTACGAGCGTGCCCGCGCTCGCGATGAGGAGGCTGGCTCCACGGAGGTCGGCTACGGGCTCACCATCCGCTGTCGCGACGACGGATCCGGAAACAGCACCGAACGGACCCCACAGCATGACCTCGACGGGAGCATCTCTGCTCACCGGGAACTCGGTGCGCGTCGAGGTCGTCTCGAGATCGCCGACGGCGCCCGGCCACTCAGCATCCACCACATAGCTCGACTCGGCACCGGTCACCTCGAGTTGGAGGGTGCCACCGGCGCCAGTGGTTCCGGAGGCGATCACCGTATCGTCGCCGTAGGGGCTGCGGATCGCGATCTCGACGCCGGCGAGGGATGCGGCATCCATCCCATCGGTGATGCTCGTCGTGACGTCAACGGTGTGTGTCGACGGCTCCTCGGCGTGAGCGACCAGCGGCACGGACATCAGCGTCAGACCGATCACCGTGGCGATCGCGCCGCTGGTCCGGGTGAGCGTGAAGGCCTTCGTGGGGAGGGGGCGATTATGAATCGGGCGACGCATGGGGTGCCTTTCAGCCGTGACTATTTCGACAAGTATGGACTAAGTCCAAACTTGCACACAAGCCAAACATCGACTGAGTATTGTGGTGAGGGACGTTGTGAAGGAGCGAACATGGCTGAGGGGCTTCGCGAGCGCAAGATGCGTACCGCCCGGCGCTCGATGGAGCGTGCAGCGGTGGATCTCGCCTATGAAGAAGGGGTGCAGGCGGTCACTGTCGACCGCGTGTGCGAAGCCGCGATGGTCTCTCGCAGTACGTTCTTCAACTATTTTTCCTCCCTTGACCAGGCGATCTTCGGCTCGGCGCTGGAGTACGATCCTGCGCTCACCGATCGCATCCTCACGCAGCACGCACATGATCTTGTGGTCGCGGCCAGCCTGATCGTGATGGCGTCGGTGCGGGGACAGGCCGGCGACGACCTCACGCGCCGCCGGTTCGCGCTGTTCGTGCGTGAACCGGGCGTTACCAGCACGGTCTCCTGGGGGAGCGGGGTGAGCCGCGACCGACTTGTTGATGTGCTCGCCGCGTGGCTCGATGCGCATCCGGAGTATGCGCGTCTGGACGATACGAATCACGTCGCCGAAGCACGTGTGACGGTCGGCCTGGCGATCGCGCTCGGAGACGAAGTGCAGCGTCACGCGCGCGAGGTGGACGGGGAATTCCCGATCGATCTCGAGCGGATTCAGGTCGTTCGCGCTCAGATGGCCGCGATCAGCATCCCGGCGGAGTGACTGCCCACTTCACCGAAACCACAAAACCACGCCGAAAATACACGTATGCGTGTCGTCTCGGCGTGGTTGTGCGGTCTCGCGGGTGACTGGGCTACTTCACCTGCGCCGAGATGATGCTCATCACCGCGGTGTCGGCAAGCGTCGTGGTGTCGCCGACCTCGCGGCCCTCGGCGACATCGCGCAGCAGGCGACGCATGATCTTTCCGGAGCGGGTCTTCGGGAGCTCACCGACGATGTAGACGTCGCGGGGGCGAGCGATCGCACCGATCTGCTCGCCGACCCACAGTCGGAGCAGCTGGGCAAGGCCCGCCGGGTCGTGTCCGGAGAGATAGCTCTCCTTGATGATCACGAATGCAACGACTGCCTGGCCTGTCGCGTCATCGGATGCGCCGACCACTGCGGCCTCGGCCGTCGCCTCGTGCGCAACCAGAGACGACTCGATCTCGGCCGTCGACAGACGGTGTCCCGACACGTTCATCACGTCATCCACGCGTCCGAGCAGCCACACGTCGCCGTCTTCATCGAGACGGGCGCCGTCACCGGCGAAGTAGTACCCCTGGTCTTCGAACTTCTCCCAGTAGGTCTCCCGGTAGCGCTCGGGGTCTCCCCAGATGCCGCGCAGCATTGCCGGCCACGGCTCGGTGATCACGAGCAGACCGCCGTTGCCGTTGCCGACCTCGGCACCAGACTCATCGACGACGTCGAGTGAGATTCCGGGGATCGGCACCTGTGCGGAGCCCGGCTTGGTTGAGACCACGCCGGGGAGCGCCGACACCATGATCGCGCCGGTCTCGGTCTGCCACCACGTGTCGACGATCGGGGCCTTATTTGCCCCGATGACCTCGCGGTACCACATCCATGCCTCGGGGTTGATGGGTTCGCCCACTGATCCGAGCAGGCGGATCGAGGACAGATCGAATCCGGCAGGAATGCTGCGCCCGGTTTTCATGAACGAGCGGATCGCGGTCGGCGCGGTATAGAAGATCGACACCTTGTACTTCTGGATGATCTCCCACCAGCGTCCGGGGTGCGGGGCATCCGGGGTGCCTTCGTAGAGCACCTGGGTGGCGCCGTTGGCCAGGGGCCCGTACGTGACGTAGCTGTGGCCGGTGATCCAGCCGATGTCGGCCGTGCACCAGAACACGTCGGTTTCGGGCTTCAAGTCGAAGACGTTCTTGTGCGTGTATGCGGCCTGGGTGAGGTAGCCACCCGAGGTGTGCAGGATGCCCTTGGGTTTGCCCGTGGTGCCGGAGGTGTAGAGGACGAACAGCGGGTTCTCAGCCGGGAACGGGTGCGCCTCGTGCTCTGCGGATGCCGCAGGCACGGCGTCGTGCCACCAGTGATCGCGGCCCTCGACCCAGCCGACCTCATTCTCGCCGCGCTTGACGACCAATACATGCTCGACGGTCTGCTGCTCACCGTCGCCACGGTCGCTGAGTGACTGGTCGACGGCAGGCTTGAGGGCGGAGACGCGGCCCTTGCGGTAGCCACCATCGGCGGTGATGACGACCTTTGCGCCCGCGTCATCGATACGCGAGCGAAGGCTGTCTGCGCTGTAGCCGCCGAACACGACGGAGTGGATCGCGCCGAGGCGGGCAACGGCGAGCATCGACGCGACGGCCTCGGGGATCATCGGCAGGTAGATGGCGACGCGGTCTCCGGCGACGACGCCGTAGCCAGCGAGCACGTTGGCCACGCGCTTGACCTCGTCGGTGAGCTCGGCGTAGGTGATGCGGCGGGAGTCTCCCGGTTCGCCTTCCCACAGCAGTGCGACCCGGTCGCCGTTGCCGGCTTCGACGTGGCGGTCGAGGCAGTTGTAGGCGACGTTGAGTTCGCCGTCATCGAACCACTTCGCGAATGGCGGCGTCGACCAGTCGAGTACTTCGGTGAACGGCTTGTGCCAGTGCAGCAGCTCGCGGGCCTGGTCGCCCCAGAACCCTTCGCGATCCGCGGCGGCGCGCTCGTAGATGTCGGGCTGTGCGACGGCGGCTGCGGCGAACTCGTCCGAAGGCGGGAACTGTCGGGTCTCGTCGAGGAGATGATCGATCTGGCTGCTCATGACGGGCGCTCCTTTGCGGCGGGACGAGGCCGCGCAGAAAACGCGACCGTGACACGGTGACTTTAGTCTGCACCCGATTCGGCCAGTACTGCCGAAAGTCGGTAGTGCGTGGAGTTTTGCGAGACCGGTCGTCATGCGTACACTCGACGACAGCCGAATTTCATTCTGGCCCGGCGTGCTCGTGTCCCCCAAGTTGCGGCACGCCAGTGGGCGGCATCGCATTCCCCCCGTGAGGTGCCGCCCTTTCAGACTCCTCTGCCTCTGGTGGATCAGTTGTTCTGCACCGTCAATCGGATGCGGTGACTTGCCCACAGGGCGTGGGTTCTGGCCCTTCGTTCGGATGCCAGGGCGCATAGTTTCGGGGGATGCCACAGCCGTTCATCATCCAGCCGCGTGACACTGCGCGTGCGGCCGCGGGCCTCCAGGCGCTTCCTGTCGATCTGGATGCCGCGTTCGGGCCGCTCGCCGAGCACTGTGCGGACCCGCGGGTGACCGACGTCTTCGTCAACGGTGTCGACGGTCTTTTCATCGACCGGGGCGATGGGGCCGAGCGGGTGGCGGCGTGGGCGGCCTCCGAGCGTGAGGTGCGCGACCTCGCTGTGGCGCTGATTGGCGCGGGCGGGCGGCATCTGGACGATCAATCTCCGTGCGTCGATGTGCGACTTTCCGCCGGTATCCGTGTGCACGCGGTGCTGTCGCCGGTGTCCACGTCCGGCACAGCGGTGTCGGTGCGCATCCCACGGGTGGGGGTGGCAGATCTGGATGCCCTCGCCGCGCTCGGCGCGTTCGATGCCCGTCAACGCGCCTGGCTGGAACAGCTCGTGATGGATCGAGCGAATATCCTCCTCACCGGCGGCACCGGCACGGGAAAGACGACGCTGCTGGCCGCTCTGCTGCACGCTGTGCCGGCGTCGGAGCGCATCGTGACCATTGAGGATGTCGCCGAGTTGCGCCCCGCGCATCCGCATCATGTGGCCCTCGAGGCCAGGCAGGCGAACCTCGAGGGTGCCGGGTCGATCACACTTGCGCGCCTGGTAAGGGAATCGCTGCGGATGCGCCCAGATCGCCTCATCGTCGGCGAATGCCGCGGTGAGGAAGTGCGCGAACTGCTGTCGGCGTTGAACACCGGTCACGACGGTGGCGCGGGCACTCTGCACGCCAGTGGTCTCGTCGATGTGCCTGCTCGACTTGAGGCGCTCGGTGCGCTCGCCGGGATGGATGCCACGGCGCTGGCGCGTCAGGCCGTGAGTGCATTCACCATCGTGGTTCATCTTGCTCGCGGGACAGACGGCGTGCGCCGGATCGCGCAGGCAGGGCGGTTTCTGTTGCGCGCCGACCGCCTCGATATTGAAGAGGTGCAGCCGTGGTGAGCGTGCGTGGGCGCAAAACGGCGGATGCCAGCGCCGAAGCCGCCGCCGTATCGGTGCGCACCCTCGCCGTGCTGTTGCAGGCGGGAGCTGTACCGCTGATCGCGTGGCGACACCTCGCCGGTTCAGGGGACGTGCACGCCGAGCGAGTGGTCGAACGCTGCGACGATGGCATGCCTCTCGTCTCCGCGATCGAGACGGAGGGCGGCGCATGGAGCGACGTCGCCGCGGCCTGGGACGTCGCGACGACAGTGGGCGCCCCGCTGGCCGAGGTGCTGAGATCTTTGGCGGAGACGATGCAGGATGCCGCATCGGCCGCCGACGACGTGCGCATCGCGCTCGCCGAACCCGCCGGCACGGCCCGCCTTCTGATGTGGATGCCGCTGGCAGGACTCATACTCGGATTCGCGCTGGGGTTCGACACACTGGGCGTGCTCATCGGCAACCCGATCGGGACAGCCTGTCTTGTCGCGGGCCTCGCGCTGGTCTTCTGCGCGCGAGCGTGGACGCACAAGCTTCTGCGGCGCGCGCAACCCGACCCTGGCACACCGGGGATGCATGCCGAGCTCGTCGCCGTTGCGCTCTCCGGTGGAGCATCCATCGATCGCTCGTTGCGCCTCGTCGACGACAGCCCCGCGCGCGACCGGCTGAGCGGCGCGCGCACGACGGGAGTGCTGGCGCTGTCGCGCGCTGCGGGGGTTCCCGCGGGCGAGCTCCTGCGCGCCGCTGCCGCACAGGAACGACACGATGCGCGCATCCGTGGGCGTCTGCGCGCGGCCAAGCTCTCGTCCCAACTGCTCATCCCACTCGGTGTCTGCACGCTGCCCGCGTTCCTGCTGTTGGGCGTCGCGCCGATGATCCTCTCCGTGCTCTCATCCACCCCGCTGCCGATCTGACGACAGCGCCAATGAAAGAAGGAACACATGAACACCATCTCCACCCTCACCAGACGGCGCGCCGCGTCGTTATTCACAGACGAGTCGGGTGCCGCGACCGCTGAATATGCGATCACGACAATGGCTGCCGTTGCATTTGCTGGACTTCTCGTCGTCATCATGCGCTCGGATGAGGTGCGCGGCATCCTCACCGATCTCGTGCGCCGGGCATTGACCGTGTCATAGCGATGTGGCTCAAGACGACCGTCCGTGCGATGAAGACAGACGCGCACGGATCTGTCGCCGCAGAGCTCGCGCTCGCCCTCCCCGCAGTGGTGCTCACGCTGCTGCTGGGAGCGGGCGCGCTGGGCGCTGCGGCGCGGCAGGTCTCACTTCAGGATGCTGTCGCCGATGCTGCGCGGCTTCTCGGCCGCGGAGAGGACACTGCGACCGCGTATGCGGTGGTGGTGGCATCCGTCAGCGATGCGCAGGTATCCAGCGAGCAGCGTGGCGATTTGTCCTGCGTCAGTGCACGGCTCGACGTCACGATCGGGCGGGTCATTCAGATTCCCCTGACGGCGTCGAGCTGTGCGCTCAGCGGAGGTCTCTGATGGCCGGATCTGCACTCGCGGCCGGTGTGCTGGCTGTCGCCGCAGCGCTCTCATTGGGACTCGCGGCCGTCGGCGGCGCCGCCGTCACGGCGCAGCGAGCGGCCGGGGCTGCGGACGCGGCGGCACTGGCCGCAGCTGACGCCGTCTCCGGGGCGATCATCACCGATGAGGAGCCCTGCGCGCTCGCCGCGCGAGTGGCCGCGGCATCCGGTGCGACTCTCACCTCGTGCACAATCGACGGGTCAGTGGCGACCGTTCAGGTTCAAGCGGCGTACTCTGGTCTAGCTGCCGTCTCCCGAGCCCGCGCCGGGCCACCAGAGGGATTCTGACGGCATTGATCCGGGCTTCACCCACGGCTTCGCTGTGAACGCACCATGCAAGTGGTGTGTATGGTGTGCTTCGAAGAAAGGACGCACCCTTGGCTGAAGGCAAAAAGCTCGTCATCGTCGAGTCTCCGACGAAGATGCGGTCGATTCAGGGGTACCTCGGTGATGACTACGAGGTACTCAGCTCTGTCGGCCATATTCGCGACCTCGCTGATAAGAAGGACATCCCCGCTGCCGACAAGGCCGCGTACGGGAAGTATTCGATCGACATCGAGAACGGCTTCGACCCGTACTATGTCGTCTCCGATCGCAAGACGAAGACGGTCGCCGAACTCAAGCGTGCGTTGAAGAATGCCGACGAGCTCCTCCTCGCAACTGATGAGGACCGCGAGGGCGAGGCGATCGCCTGGCACCTGCTGGAGACGCTGAAACCGAAGGTTCCCGTCAAGCGCATGGTGTTCCACGAGATCACCAAGGACGCGATCCAGGCTGCCGTCGGCAACACCCGCGAGCTCGACCTCGCACTTGTCGACGCACAGGAAACCCGCCGCATCCTTGACCGCCTGTACGGCTGGGATGTCTCGCCGGTGCTCTGGTACAAGGTGAAGACCGGTCTGTCGGCCGGCCGTGTGCAGTCCGCAGCCACCCGCATGATCGTCGAGCGTGAACGCGAGCGCATGGCGTTCGTCTCCGCCGAATACTGGGATGTCGATGCGTCCGCGTCCAGTGGTATCTCCTTCCGCGTGCGCCTCGTGCGTGTCGACGGCGGCCAGCTCGCCCGAGGTACTGACTTCGATGACGCCGGAAAACTGAAGAAGGCCGTCCTTGTTCTCGATGAGAAAAAGGCCACAGCTCTCGCACACGCCGTGGAGAAAACCGGCGCTGGCACCGTTACCAAGGTCGAGGCGAAGCCCGGAACCCGCAGCCCCTACGCACCATTCACGACTTCCACGCTGCAGCAGGAAGCCGGTCGCAAGCTCTCGATGAGTGCGAAGCAGGCGATGAGTGTCGCCCAGCGTCTGTACGAAAAGGGTTTCATCACCTATATGCGTACCGACTCTGTCGCGCTGAGCACCCAAGCAGTGCAGGCAGCACGGAGCCAGGCGGTCTCGCTCTACGGTGACAAGGCTGTGCCGCTGAAGCCGCGCGTCTACAAGTCCAAGAGCAAGAACGCACAGGAGGCGCACGAGGCGATCCGCCCATCGGGCGAGAAGTTCCGCACCCCGGCATCCGTGTCTGGCGAGCTCGACCGCGAAGAGCAGCGGGTTTACGACCTGATCTGGAAGCGCACCGTCGCCAGCCAGATGGCCGACGCGAAGTACGAGACCACCACGGTCACCATTGCCGTCGACGCCGATGGCCAGAACGCCGAGTTCACGGCATCCGGAACCGTTTACACCTTCAAGGGCTTCCTCGAGGCCTATGAAGAGGGCCGCGACGAGAAGCGCGGCGATGCCGACGCAGCCTCGGACCAGTCGCTTCCTGCCGTCGCCGTCGGTGACGCGCTGGTGATGTCGGATGCTGAGGCAAAGGGCCACAAGACCAATCCGAAGCCCCGCTTCACTGAAGCGTCGCTGGTGAAGACGCTCGAAGAGCACGGCATCGGCCGCCCATCGACATTCGCCAGCATCATCGGCACAGTCATCGATCGCGGCTACGCCACCAAGCGCGGCCAGGCGCTTGTGCCGACCTGGATGGCATTCAGCGTCGTGCGTCTGCTGGAGGAGCACTTTGCGCACCTCATCGATTACGACTTCACCGCCGGCCTCGAGGATGACCTCGACGCGATCGCACGCGGTGAGCAGAAGCGCGGCGAATGGCTGAAGTCGTTCTACTTCGGTACCGATGAGCAGGTGGGACTACGCCAGGTCGTCGACAACCTCGGTGAGATCGACGCCCGCGCGCTGAACTCGACCAAGATCACCGACACGGCGACCCTGAGGTTCGGCAAGTACGGCCCCTACCTTGAGGTCATCGACCCGGCGAAACCGGAGGAGCGCGGGCGCATCGTCAACGTTCCGGAAGAGCTCGCGCCGGACGAGCTCACCGCAGCCAAGGCGCAGGAGCTCATCGACGCTCCCGTTGCCGGCGACCGCGTGCTCGGTGAGAACCCCGAGAACGGTCGAGTCATCGTCGTCAAGGACGGACGCTACGGCGCCTACGTGCAGGAGAACTTGCCCGAGGAAGTCGTTCCCGCCGATGAAGCCGTTGTGGTTGATGAAGCCACCGGCGAGGTCGTCGAGGCGCCCAAGAAGAAAAAGAAGCCCGCCAAGAAGGATGCGCCGAAGCCTCGCACCGGTTCGCTGTTCCGTTCGATGGCGGTCGACACGATCGATCTCGACACCGCGCTGCAATTGTTGAGCCTGCCGCGAGTGGTCGGCGCTGATCCTGAATCAGGCGACGAGATCACCGCTCAGAACGGCCGGTACGGTCCGTACCTGAAGAAGGGCGCCGATTCGCGTTCGCTCGAGGGCGAAGCGCAGATCTTCGAGGTCACCCTGGAGCAGGCCCTCGCGATCTACGCGCAGCCGAAGTACGGTGCCGGCTCTCGTCGTGCATCGAGCGCGCTCGCCGAGTTCGAAGCTGATCCTGTCAGTGGCAAACTGATCCGCATCCGCGATGGCCGCTTCGGTGCGTACGTCACCGACGGTGAGACGAACGTGACGATTCCGCGCGGGCAGAAGCCGGAAGAGATCACCTTCGAGATCGCCGTGCAGATGCTTGCCGACAAGCGCGCCAAGGGTCCTGCGCCCAAGCGTGGTGCTGCAAAGAAGGCGCCGGCAAAGAAGGCTGCCGCGAAGAAGGCGCCGGCGAAGAAGGCTGTAGCGAAGAAAGCTCCGGCCAAGGCCGCTGCGAAGACCGATGAAGAGAAGGCTGCGGCGCGCTCGGCTGCGGCGAAGAAGGCCGCGGCTACTCGTGCGGCCAACGCCGCCAAAAAGGCGGCCTCGTGACCGCACGCCCAGGGCTGTGGATCACTCTCGAAGGCGGCGACGGCTCTGGGAAGACCACACAGGCTGAGCTGCTGGAGACGTGGCTGACGGATGCTGGGCACACGGTCGTTCGCACGCGTGAGCCCGGCGGCAGCGAGGTCGGTCAGCTGGTCCGCGACATCGTTCTGCACCACCGTGGCGACATCGCCCCGCGTGCCGAGGCGCTGCTCTATGCGGCTGACCGTGCGCATCACGTCGCAACTGTCGTGCAGCCCGCGCTCGATCGTGGCGATATCGTGCTGCAGGACCGCTACCTCGACTCCTCTGTCGCCTATCAGGGCGCAGGTCGCGTTCTCGATGCTGTCGAAGTGCGCGAACTGTCGCTGTGGGCTGCCGAAGGCGCGCTGCCTGACCTGACTGTGCTGCTCGACCTTGATCCTGCTGCAGCGCGTGTGCGCCTCGACTCCGCTGACAAGCCGTTCGATCGCCTGGAGGCCGAGAAGGCCGAGTTTCACACTCGAGTGCGAGAGTCTTTCCTGCAGCTCGCCGAGGCCGAGCCCGAGCGTTTCCTGGTGCTGGATGCCTCGGCATCCGTTGACGAGATCTCCGAAGCTGTCCGTACCCGCGTCGCTACGCTTGTCTGAGCCCGCATCATGCACCACAGCACGGCGGGCGCTGTCGGACACTCCAGTTAGGCTGAGTCCATGCCATCCGTAGCCCTCGCGCCGTTCCCGTGGACGGACATTTGGGGCCAGGACGACGCCGTCGATGCACTGCGCACCGCGGCATCCGATCCCGCTGCGCTTTCGCACGCCTGGCTGATCACGGGCCCGCCAGGGTCGGGGCGATCAACGCTCGCGTACGCCTTCGCCGCGGCACTCGTCGCCGACACACCAGACGACGAGCACACCATGCGGCAGGTGCTCGCCGGCACGCATCCCGATGTCACGGCGCTGCGCACCGACAAGGTCATCATCACGATCAAAGAGGCGCGTGCGCTCGTCGAGCGTTCCTACTTCGCCCCATCGGCCGGGCGCTATCGGGTTCTCGTTGTCGAAGACGCCGATCGCATGGTCGAGCGCACCTCCAACGTTCTGCTGAAGGCGCTTGAAGAGCCGCCGGAGAACACCGTGTGGATTCTCTGCGCGCCCAGCGAAGCAGATCTCCTGCCGACGATCCGCTCGAGAGTGCGGACGCTGCGATTGCGTGAGCCAGATGTCGCCGACGTCACACGGCTGATCGTGCAGCGCACCGGCGCCGATGAAGCGATCGCAGAGCAGGCCGCCCGGCACGCGCAACGCCACATCGGCATGGCGCAGCGACTGGCGACGGATGAGGCTGCTCGCCGCAGGCGCGACACGACGCTGCGCTCCGTGCTCGGGGTGCGAGGTGTGGGCAGCGCCGTGGAAGTCGCGGGCGAGATCATCCAGGCCGCCACAGAGGACGCCAAGACGCTCACCGCTGAGCGGGATGCCGCCGAACGTGCGTCGCTGCTGCGAATGGTCGGAGTCGGAGAAGGGCAGGCGGTGCCGCCGGCGCTGCGCGCTCAGATCTCCGCGCTGGAAGACGACCAGAAGAAACGCGCGACGCGTAGCCTCCGCGATGGCATCGACCGCGTGCTCACCGATTTACAGTCGATGTTCCGTGACGTCGTCATGCTGCAGTTCGGCCGCGGCGACGACCTCATAAACCGTGAATTGTATGATGATCTGAGTGCGTTGGCCACAGCATGGCCGGTGGAACGTACGCTGGTCGTTCTTGACCATCTCGCTGAGACGAGAGAGTCGCTGGAGCGTAACGTCGCCCCGACTCTCGCCCTGGAAAGTTTGCTCGTGACTGTCGCGAGCGGGAGGAAACCGTGAACACTCGACCGACTTCTCGCCTGCGACGTCTCGCCGTGATGACGGCGGGGCTTGCCGCGGCAGCTGTGGCACTGAGCGGATGCCTGTATTCGGTGATCCCTGAGGAGGCCGCGCCGCGTCCTTCCCAGACGAACGCGCCAGACACCGAGGGTGTTGCGGCGGACCTGCTGCCGTTCTACGAGCAGACTCTCGACTGGACATCGTGCGACGACGGCCCCGTCGGGTTCGACTGCACGTACGTGACCGCGCCGCTGGACTGGGAGAACCCGGGCGACGGCGACATCGAGATCTCAGTGTCGCGCCACCAGGCCACGGGCACGCCGATCGGATCGCTGCTCACCAATCCCGGCGGCCCCGGCGGCAGCGGGCGGGACTTCATCCTGAACAGCCTCGACTACGCCGTCGGCGCCGACCTCATCGACAACTACGACGTGATCGGGTTCGACCCGCGCGGCGTGGGTGATTCCACGGCCGTGACGTGCTTCGACGCCGGCAACATGGATAAGTACCTCTATGACATCCCCGAGGCGCCGCGCGGCAGCGATGCCTGGGAGGCTGAGCTCACGAAGGCAGACCAGGCGTTCGCCGACGCTTGTGAGGCTAACAGTGATGGCATCCTGCCATTCATCACGACGATCAACTCCGCCCGCGACATGGATCTGCTTCGCGCAGTACTGGGAGACGCGCAGCTCAACTATCTGGGCTACTCGTACGGCACGTTCCTCGGCGCGACCTACGCGAACCTGTACCCGGACAAGGCTGGGCGCCTTGTGCTTGACGGTGCGATCGATCCCGCCGTCTCCGGACTTGAGGTCGGGACCACTCAGGCTCTTGGATTCGAGTCGGCGCTGCGCGCCTACATGCAGGACTGCCTTGATTCCGGTGAGTGCCCGTTCAACGGCACCGTCGACGAGGCCATGGCTGATCTTGGTGCGCTCCTCGCCAGCGTCGATCGCAGCCCGCTCAAGAATGACGACGGGCGCATGCTCGGTGCCGACTCGCTCATGACAGCGATCATCGTCACGCTGTATTCGGAGGGCAACTGGGGCAGCCTCACGCAGGCGCTCGATGGGGTGCTGCAGGGCGATGCTTACGTAGCGTTCTACCTCGCCGATGCCTACAATGCCCGCGAGGACGGTATCTACCTCGACAACTCCAGCGAGGCGTTCACCGCCTACAACTGCATGGACTATCCGGTCGAGAACGACCAGGCGGCAGAAGATGCTTCGATGAAGAAGATCGAAGCAGGAGCGCCGACCATCGCGCCATACTGGAGCGGCCCAGACACCTGCGCCGTCTGGCCATATGAGCCGACCGGAACGCGCGGTGAGATTCACGCCGAGGGTGCGGGGCCGATCCTCGTGGTCGGCACGACCAACGACCCGGCGACCCCCTACGAGTGGTCTGTCTCACTTGCTGAGCAGCTCGAAGAGGGCGTGCTGATCACTCGCGTGGGCGAGGGGCACACCGGCTACAACAAGGGCAACATCTGTGTCGACTCGGCCGTTGAGGCGTTCCTCCTCGATGATGTCGTTCCCGGGGAAGACCTGCACTGCGACTGATTTCGCGATGAGGGTCGGAGCAAGGTAATATCGTTGATCGTGCCGCTCTCGTAGCGCACGCCGCCTTAGCTCAGTCGGTAGAGCATCTCACTCGTAATGAGAAGGTCGTCAGTTCGATTCTGACAGGCGGCTCCACGCAGGAGGACAAGCCCCGTGATGTGAAGAACATCACGGGGCTTTGCCGTTCATCCGATGCGCTCCGCGAGCGCGACGATGATGCCCTCCGGGCCGCGCACATAGGCCATCCGCCAGATGTGCTCGTATTCTCCGACGCCACCGATCAGTTCGTATCCGTCCTGGTCCAGCCGCGCGACAAGCGCTGGCAGATCGTCGACCTCGAAGGCGACGCTGCGCAGGCCGAGTTCGTTGGCCATCGCCGACGGCTGACCGGGTTCAGGATCGGGGCGTTCGAAGCTCGAAAGTTCGACGCCGGTGCCGCCGCCCGGTGCCTGCAGCATGACGATCGTTGTCCTCGCTTCGGGAATACCGCACACTGTGTCGAGGAACTCGCCCTCCATCTGCACCGGACCGCCCAGTTTCTCTAGGCCTAGATCCAGGAAGAACTTCGTCACCGTGTCGAGGTCCGCGACGGTGATTCCCACATGATCGAAACGTTTGATGGCACCCATGGCGCCGATTCTCCTCGCCTCGTCGATGCATTGCCAGGTGTCGCGAGCACTAGGTGTCACGAGAACGCTCCATGTGCGGAGAACGCGGAGCGCGTACCCTCGAAGTATGACCAGGGCACTACTCATCGTCGACGTGCAGAACGATTTCACCGAGGGCGGCGCGCTCGCTGTCGCGGGAGGTGACGCCGTGGCATCCGGCATCACCGCCTATCTCGCCGCGCACGCGGGCGACTATGAGGTGATCGTGGCGTCGCGAGACTGGCACGACGCCGACAGCGACAATGGTGGGCACTTCGCCGACGAGCCCGACTTCGTGGACACCTGGCCGTTGCACTGCGTCGCGGACAGCGCCGGTGCCGAGTACGACCCGTTGCTCGTGACGGATGCCGTCACGCACCACATCCGCAAGGGGCAGGGCGTTGCCGCGTATTCGATGTTCGAGGGCGTCGGAGATGACGGCGCTTCTGTGGCCGTTGTGCTGAGCGGCCACGGCGTGCTCAGTGCCGATGTGGTCGGCCTCGCGACGGATCATTGCGTCCGGGCATCCGCGCTTGACGCCATCGCGCACGGCGTACACGTGCGATTGCTGACCGATCTCATTGCCGGAGTGGGTGCGGAGAGCAGCGAGGCGGCGCTGGCCGAGCTCGCGCATGCGGGTGCAGAGCTGGTCACCTCGTCGTGAGTCGCAGTATCCTCCTGCTGCGTGCCGTGAACGTCGGTGGTCGCAATCTTGTGCCGATGGCACGGTTGCGTGAAGTGTTGGCCTCCGAAACTTCGCTCACCGGCGTCTCGACATACATTGCCAGCGGGAACATCATCTGCGATGAGCTGGTGGATGCTGCAGCCACCTGTTCGCTCGTGCGCGAGGTGATCGCGACCGAATTCGGTGTGGACACGCCCGTGATCGCCCGCACGCACAACGAGCTGGCGACGTCACTTGCCGCGCAGCCGTTCGGCGGCGGCGCGGAAAAACTGGTCCATGCGATGTTTTTGGAGGATGCGCCGGCACCCGGAGCGATCGCGGCGCTCGAAGGGAGGCTCGTGCCGGGGGAGGAGCTCGCACTCATCGGCCGTGATCTCTGGATCAACTACGCCGAAAGTGGCGTCCACTCTACGAAGCTCACCAAATCCGTGCTCGATCGGGCTTTGGGAGTCGCGGGTACCGCCCGCAACCTGCGCACGACCAGGAAGCTTGCCGAGTTGACGGCATGACGACGTATCCGTCCACGATCGCCGCCGCGATCGACCACGAGTTGGTGATCAAGAAGTCGCGATTCATCACGCACGTGGCGCCGGTTGCCTCGCCAGAAGACGCGGATGCCGTCATCGCCGCGGTGAAGAAGCGTGCGTGGGATGCGCGGCACAACTGCTCCGCGCAGGTCACCGGTGATCTCGGAGACCGTGCCCGATCCTCGGATGACGGCGAGCCATCCGGCACGGCCGGGATTCCGATGCTCGAGGTTCTGCGCCGGCGGGAACTCACCGACGTCGTCGCCGTGGTCACGCGCTACTTCGGCGGCATCAAGCTCGGCGCGGGCGGGCTGGTGCGCGCATATTCGTCAGCAGTCTCTGAAGCGTTGAATCTCGCCACGCTGGTCGACCGTCACGTGCTTGCTGAGGTCACGATCTCTGTCAATCATGCGGATGCGGGGCGCTTCGACAACCTGCTCCGAGATTGGGTGCGCGGTCATGGTGTCCAGGGGATCGGTGCAGTGCTCGGTGATCCGGTCTACGGCGCGACGGCCCGCTTCGAGGTATGGGCGCCGCCGGCGGCGGTCGTGGGGCTCTCCGCAGAGATCGCTGCGGCATCCGGTGGTGCGGTCGAGGCGGTGCTCACCGGCGTTGAACGACTCGTGGGCGTGCCTCGTCCCCCGATTCGCGGCTGAAGGCCACCGTGCCCAATTCGCGGCTGAGAGCCGCCGGAGGAGTGTGCGCGGCGCCAACCGTGCGGCAGTGCGCAGGCATCCTGCGCGCGCGGAGGCGCGATTGCAGTCTCGACACACTTCCTGGCGGCCGTCTACTCGTGAGGATTTCCGATTGAAATCGGTCAACGGCTTAACCTTCTGACAGGTGCCGCATTTCTTCATGCAGACACCATAACGTCGAGGTCAGACGTTTAGATGCGGTGGGCCCCATGGGGCTCGAACCCATGACCCGCGGATTAACATACCACTTCGGCTTTCGCCGCCGCCCGCTGGGCGTTCGTGGTCTGGACTGTCCCTTCACCATAGCTTTCGCTGTAGGTGCCACCCGTCCAGTCTCTACACCTTCCGAACTTTCATCCGGCTTGGCTCGGGATTGCCAACTGGTTTCCCAGGAAGGGTTCCCCGACTTTGAGTGGTGTCATCCCCGAGGTTTCCCCCGAGGCGCTCCTATTGTGTTGAAGTCCGATGCTCTGCCAACTGAGCTAGAGGCCCGCGCATTTAGTCTAGCTGTACTTCCCACCGGTGCTTTGCCGCGGGGACCTTGAAGTCAGCGCGGCGTAGTGCGTACAAAAGCGCGGTCGCCGACGACATGGTGTCGTCGGCGACCGCGCTTCTACCGATTGTGCCGTTGCTCCCCCGAACCGGCACGATCAGATCCGTCCGGTCACTCAGCCGGGGGCATCAGAACCGAGTCGATGAGGTATACGGTCGCGTTCGCGGTCTGGACTCCACCGCAGATGACGTTGGCGTCGTTGACCATCCACGCGTCCCCGCTGCCGGTGACCTCGAGGTCTGCACCCTGAACTGTGGTGTGCATGCCGGCGATGTCCGCAGGCTCGATCTGGCCGGGAACCACGTGGTACGTGAGGATCGACGACAGCGTGGCCGAGTCGGTCTTCAGGCCCTCGATGGTGGCCGGGTCGATCATCGCAAATGCGTCATCCACGGGTGCGAACACAGTGAACTCGTCGCCGTTGAGGGTGTCAACGAGGTTCACATCAGGGTTCAGTTGTCCGCTCACTGCGGCGACGAGCGTCGTCAGCAGCGGGTTGTTGGATGCCGCGACCGCAACTGGATCCTGAGACATGCCCTGGATCGAGCCTCCGCCGTCCGGGACAGCTTCTGCGTACGCCTCGCAGCCGGGGCCGACGAGGTTCGCCGCGGGATCCATGGCCTCGGGCATCGCCTCCGGCGTCGTTTCCGTGGTCTCTGAAGACTCAGGTGTGGTGGGCTCTGCCTCGTCGGCAGTATCGGTGCCCATGGAACAACCCGACAGCACGAGAACGCTGGCGAAGCCGAGCGACAGAGCTGCGGTGATCTTCTTCTTGGTGCTGAACATGTCTACCTCCGGGAATCGGAGCCACGGACTACCCGTGGCGTTGATGATTCTTCGGAGCCCCTCCCACATCGGATGGGAACTTTCTTGAAAAACTTTTGAGCCAATCCATTCGGCCGCTCAATCCGAAGTACCCGCAACGGAAGGCGAGGAAATGGACCTCATCATCATCGGGCTGCTCGGTGGCCTCATCACGGGGATCTCTCCGTGCATCTTGCCGGTACTCCCGGTCATCTTCCTCACTGGAGGCGCACAGTCGGCGCGTTTTGAAGGCGAGGGGGATACGGTTCCCGCTCGACGCAGTCGTCCGTATCTCGTTATCGCGGGACTCGTTCTGAGCTTCAGCCTGGTCACTCTGGTCGGATCCCTCATCCTCGGACTCCTGGGCCTCCCGCAGGACATCATCCGATGGGTAGGGATCGTCGTACTCGCGCTCCTGGGTGTCGGGCTGCTCGTCCCGAAGCTTGAGCGGCTGCTGGAGAGGCCATTCCAGCGTCTTCAGTCTCGAAAGGAAGTGAAGAACCAGGGCAGCGGATTTGGCGTCGGGCTCGCGCTCGGCGCGGTCTTCGTCCCCTGTGCCGGTCCGGTGCTCGCGGCGATCATCGTGGCAGGCGCCACCGGTCAGATCGGCCTCGGCACCGTGGCTCTCACGCTCTCCTTCGCCATCGGCGTGGCCATCCCCCTTCTTGTCTTCGCCCTCGCTGGTCGAAGTGTCGTCGAGCGGATTCGCGCATTTCGCACACGTGAGCGCGGATTACGCATCGCTGCGGGTATCGCGATGATCGCACTCGCTGTCGGGCTCGTCTTCAACGTGCCGCAGATGCTGCAGCGGCTGGTTCCGGACTACACAGCAGGCATCCAAGAAGACCTGGCGGACAAGCAGGCCGATGCGCTCGACCTCGGTGGTCTCGTCACCGACGAGAACCGCGAGCTCGACAACTGCACCAACGGAGCCGAAGAGCTCGAGTCCTGCGGGACGGCACCATCGATTCGCGGCATAGCGGAGTGGCTGAACACCCCCGGCGGCGAAGCGATCGACCTGAAGGATCTGCGTGGACAGGTCGTACTGATCGACTTCTGGGCGTACTCGTGCATCAATTGCCAGCGCTCCCTCCCACATGTCGTCGCCTGGGACGAGGCGTACAAGGATGCAGGGTTGCAGGTCATCGGCATCCATTCCCCCGAATACGCGTTCGAGAAAGATGCGGCCAACGTGGCTGCCGGCATCGAGGACTTCGGCATCGACTACCCGGTCGCACTCGACAACAACCTGTCGACCTGGACGAATTATCGCAACCGCTACTGGCCCGCGCATTACCTCATCGACGCCGAGGGCACCGTCCGGCACATTTCGTTCGGCGAGGGCAACTACGCAGCGACCGAGAGCATGATCCGCGACCTGCTCGAGGATGCCGACCCCGCAGCCACGCTGCCGGAGCCGACAGAGGTCGCAGACGCGACGCCGGAGCTCGGTTCGACGACGCCCGAAACGTTCCTCGGCTCTTCAAAGGACATCAACTACGGCGGCGGCGACGCCTACGGCGCCGGGACGACGACCTTTACGCTTCCAGCCAAGCAGCCGGCCGACTCGTTCGCCCTTGAGGGGGAGTGGGAGATCGCGACCCAATTCGCGACTCCAGCAAGCGATGACGGAAGCATCCGTCTGACCTATCGAGCCGCTGAGGTGAGGATGGTGCTCGCCGGCGAGGGAGAGATTATCGTCACCACCCGGAACGGCGAGAGCCGCACGATCTCGGTCGACGGCACACCGAAGTCATATGAGCTTCTGAAGACCGCCGACGGTGAGACCGGTGAGCTGACGGTGGAGGTTCCGACCGGCATCCAGGCATACTCCTTCACATTCGGATGAGCCGTGTGGCGGATGAGCCGTGGCGGATGAACCATGTGGGATGACGTGCTGATCGGCGCGTGGTTCGGAGGAGAAGAGGAGATACGGCATGCTTGTGGGGATGGTCATCGACGGCGTGGATATGCGCGAGGACGGCACGGCGGGAGATCCCGTCGCCGACCTCCTCATCCGCGTCGCCGGCGGAGACCAGACCGCCTTTGCGGAACTCTACGACCTGCTCTCATCTCGCGTGTTCGGACTCATCCTGCGCGTCCTCGTCAATCGCTCGCAGAGTGAAGAGGTGCTTCAGGAGGTCTTCCTGGAGATCTGGCAATCCGCAGCGCGCTTCGCTCCGAACAAAGGGCACGGACGAACCTGGATCCTCACGATCGCTCATCGTCGGGCAGTCGATCGGGTCAGAGCGTCGCAATCCAGCACTGATCGCGACGTTCGGGTCGGCATCCGCGATATCGGAGTGGCGCACGACAGCGTCGCCGAGCAGGTCGAGATGAGCATCGAGGGGGACCGGGTGGTCGCAGCACTTGCGACGCTGCCTGACCCGCAGCGTGAGGCGCTCGTCCTGTCGTACTACGGCGGTTACAGTCAGAGCGAGATATCGGTGCTCATCGGAGCGCCGCTGGGAACCGTCAAGACCAGAGTAAGAGACGGACTTTCACGACTTCGGAACGAAATGGGGGTGAACGCATGAACGAGAACGAATTCGCCGAACTCGCGGCAGGGAAGGCCCTGAACGCGCTGTCGGATGCTGATGAGCAGCGCTATGCGGACGCCCTCAGCGCGCATCCTGAGTGGGCAGCGATCGCGGCAGGGGATGCCGAGACCGCAGCGATGCTCGCCGATGCCACTTCGCCCGTCGCACCGCCCGCCGGTATTCGCGACATGCTGCTCGCGCAGATCGCCACCACGCCGCAGCAGACGTTCGAACCGAGTCGTCCAGAATTGGTTGTTTCGGATGCGGCTGAGGCTGCGGCTGAGGATGCGCTCCCTGCTCCGCGGCGATGGTCGCGCGTGATGTTCACGCTCGCCGCGTCTGTCGTGCTTCTCGTCGGCATCGGGTTCGGGGCGGTGTATCTGTCGTCGCAGCTGGCGCCACCAGCATCCATCGTCGCTCTGGAACAGATCGAATCCGCCTCGGACGCGCAACAGGCGACGGTCAAATTGGAATCCGGCGTGCTCGCTACCGCCCACTGGTCGGAGTCCGTCGGAAATGCAGTGCTGGTCACCGAAGGTCTCGAGACGCTCAGCACGGAACAGTCGTATCAGCTCTGGTTCGTGCGCGGAGACGAGCCTGTGCCTGCTGGGCTATTCAACACGGATGCTGGATCTGCAACCGCCTTGCTCGACGGACCGATGCACGAGGGCGATGTCATCGCCGTGACGGTGGAAGAAGCCGGCGGATCGCCGACAGGCCTGCCCACGACGGATCCGATCATCGCGATCCCGACAGCCTGAGCACGAGTAGCCTGAGGCGCGAGTAGCCTGGATGGATGCCTGAGCAGTTCCACCGACCAGTTCGCCGACCATCGGCATCCTTCGACAAGCTCGTCGGCGCATCCGACTCCGCCGAAGCGCAGCGCGTGGCCCACGCCACGGCATCCGCTCTACTGACGCGGGCTCGTGACGATGAATCCGGTAAGAGCGCCAAACGGCTGATCGCGTTCACCAGTGAACACGGTATCGACGACATCGCTGAGCTGTGGGCGACGGCGACGGCAGTCTCGCTGCCCGGCGCGCTGTGGCGACTGTATCTGCTGCAGCTTGCGATCCACACTGATCCGCAGACCTCGGCGCTGCTGTACGAGCGCGGCAGGGTCGAGCTGGCGTCGGCGGATGCTGTCGTCGCGGGAGCACCGGTGCCGGCGAGCCCGGAAGAGCTCGTGGCGCTCATCGACACGATTCTGCGGGGCGTGTTCCAGGGCGACTTCGCCGTTGCATTGGAACGAGCCGCAGCTTTCTGCCGGGTGCAGGTGTCGGGTGCGACACACACAGCGGATGACTACGAGGCGACCGAGCCGGTGCGAGCGACAGAGCTCACCGCACGCGCGCGGCGGCTGCACACGTATGCGAATGACCTCAGCGCGGCGGCCGCGCTGTGGCGCGTGGGCGGCCTGACCTGATTCGAACGGTCGCGCCGGGGCGAGTGCTTATGGGCGAGCGACTGCGGGGCGAGCGCCAGGGGCGAGTGCCCGTAGGCAGAGAAAGACCGGGCCGCAGAAACGCCTCTCGGCGGGAGGCCGCTCAAAGCGGCAAAAATTGGAGCCCGGGGTTATGCGGCCCGGCTACTCCATTGTAACGTCCCGACGCCGAGGGTATTCCCTCCGTCATCCTGGTCGTAGAGTCGATTCATGACCCAGCGCTTCGCCCTGATCATCGATCCCGTCCATGCCGACGAGGAACGGGCCGACTACGCAGACTCGTTCACCGTGGTGGATGCCACAGCCCCCGCTCTCAGCGTTGGTGAGCTCAGTACGCAGCGCGGTGATGGCGTGTTCGAGTCGATCGGCGTGATCAACGGACACGCCCAGGAGGTCATCGCGCACCTTGAGCGTCTTGCGAACTCTGCGCACCTGTGCGACCTTCCGGTGCCGCATCAAGAGCAGTGGCGTCAGGCGGTCGCAGTGGCCGCTGCGGAGTGCTCGCCCGGGGAGGCCGTGATCAAACTGATCCTCAGCCGCGGCGTGGAGCACGGTCCGACTCCGACGGCGTGGGTGACTGCGGCGCCGGCATCCGATTTCTCCCGTGTGCGTGGCGAAGGCGTTCGCGTCGTGACGCTGGACCGGGGTTATGACCTCGATGTGGCCGAGCGTGCACCGTGGCTACTGCTGGGCGCCAAGACGCTGTCGTATGCAGTGAACATGGCGGCGCTGCGCGAGGCACGCAGGCGAGGGGCGGATGACGCGATATTCCTGTCCACGGACGGCTTCGTGCTCGAGGCTCCGACGGCGTCGCTGATCCTCCGCTTCGGAGACCGCTTCGTGACCCCGGCGCCGGCTGGCGGCATCCTGCACGGCACCACGCAGCTGAGCGTCTACGAATACCTGTCGGGACGCGGCTTCGAGACGGGGTACGACCGGATTCCGGCGACGGATCTGCCCAGCGCGGATGCCGCATGGCTGGTGTCGAGTCTCCGCCTGGCAGCCCCGATCACCGCCATCGACGCTCATCCGATCCCCACAGTGCCCGCACTGACATCCGATCTGAACCACTACCTCCTCTCCCCGCGCGACTGATCCGTGCACAACTTCGGATCCGGACTCGGACACGCCGTGAAAGTCATGTCGTCCTCGGTATGTCGCGCCGGGGATCCGAAGTTGTGCCCGGGTCGCGCGGGCGAAGGGACATCACTGCGACTATCGCCGCTTCGACCGTCTCCCAGTCATGGATGATCATCGCGTAGTCGAAACGTAGGGTGATGTAGCCCCAGATCGCTGAGTTCGCGTCTCGGACGAGGTCCTTGTGTCGATGCGACTCGTCGTCGTGGTTCTCCTTGCCATCTGCTTCGACGATAAGCCAGTCGTCGATGAGTAGGTCCACTCGTCCGGTAGCAACGATCTGCATCTGAGTGTGGACATCCCATCCGTGGTGTCGTAATCGCAACCTGACCAATGACTCCAGCCCGCTATCCGCATCGCTCCTCGAGAAATCGATGAGATCCTGGCCGCGGCGATCCACCTTGCGTCGGAGCCATGTCAGGTTCGCGCTGCTGATCAGGCGCTTGCGGCGGGCGGACTCCAACGCCACGAAGAACGCCTCTGCGCCGCGGCATCCATATATCTGACGCAGGATTCGCGGGACTGACGGTGTCGCGAATGCAGATCTCGCGGGCCCTGAATCCCAGTGTGGAATGCAATCACAATCATCCGCCGTGTGCGTGTACTGGTGCCGATTCTCGTGCATCCAGACGTGTACGCCTTGATCCTCCAGCACCCAGAGCCCAAGATGGCGAGCAGCCGTCTCACAGCAGATCCCTCCGCCGTGCGCCGCCGCTGTTCGAACGGGGTCACAGGCGGCGGTGCCAGCGTAGACACCACGGCGAATCGACTGCAGTTGTTCGGTCGCGCGAAGCTGCGCGATCTTGCGCCGGGAATACGACTTGCGAAGCTCTGCGAATGTCCAGACAAGTGGAAGGCTCGAAGTGCACATGCGTCACACCTTGGTTCATCCGTGGTGCCGGCCGTGCCGCAGATCCCACGAATCGGGGACAACCCGTGACTCTGCCGGCATGTGCAGAATGAGTGCGCCCGAGCACAACTTCGGACGGGAAATGCGACACGCCGCGAGATCGAGGGATCTCGCGGCGTGTCGGAGTCGGGGTCCGAAGTTGTGCACGGACCGACGGAGCGGAGAGGACCTACCCGAACCGGCCGGACACGTAGTCCTCGGTCGCCTGCACCGTCGGGGTGGTGAAGATCGCCGACGTGTCGCCGTACTCGATGAGCTTGCCTGGCTTGCCGGTGCCGGCGATGTTGAAGAATGCCGTCCGATCCGAGACGCGGGAAGCCTGCTGCATGTTGTGCGTCACGATGACGACGGTGTACTGGTTCTTCAGTTCGCCGATCAGCTCTTCGATCGCATAGGTGGAGATCGGGTCGAGGGCTGAGCACGGCTCATCCATCAGGATGACCTGGGGCTCAACGGCAATCGCGCGAGCGATGCACAGACGCTGCTGCTGGCCACCCGAGAGGCCGGAGCCTGGCCGGTCGAGGCGATCCTTGACCTCATTCCAGAGGTTCGCTCCGGTGAGCGCACTCTCGACCAACGCTTCCTGATCGCTCTTGGACATCCGCTTGTTGTTCAGCTTGACGCCCGCGAGCACGTTCTCCTTGATCGACATCGTCGGGAAGGGGTTCGGACGCTGGAACACCATACCCACCTGCCGACGAACAAGCACAGGGTCGACACCGGGGCCGTAAAGGTCCTTGCCGTCCAGCAGCACTTCGCCCTGCACGCGAGCGCCAGGAATCACCTCGTGCATGCGGTTCAGGGTGCGCAGGAACGTGGACTTGCCACAACCGGACGGACCGATGAACGCGGTCACGCTACGCGGCTGAATGTCGAGGGACACGCCCTCCACAGCGAGGAAATCGCTGTAGTAGACGTTGAGGTCGTTGACTTCGATGCTCTTGGACACGTGAGATTCCTTAAATATCGGGTACGGCTCAGCGGCCGGAGGTCTTCGGGGCGAACCACTTCGCGATGAGTCGCGCGAGCAGGTTCAACACCATGACGATCAGGATCAGGGTGAGAGCGGATGCCCATGCGCGGTCGAGCGCGGCATCCGGGTTCGTGCCCTGGTTCATGTACTGGTTGTAGGCGAACACGGGCAGAGTCATCATCTGCCCATCGAAGATGTTCGTATTCACGCTCATCGTGAATCCGGCGGTCAGCAGCAGGGGCGCGGTCTCGCCGATCACGCGAGCAATCGCCAGGGTGATCGAGGTCATGATGCCCGCGATAGAGGTGGGCAACACGACCTTGAGGATCGTCAGCCACTTCGGCACGCCCAGCGCGTAGGCGGCCTCGCGCAGCTCGTTCGGGACGATCTTCAGGAGTTCTTCGCTCCCTCGCACGACCACCGGCGTCATCAGCACCGCGAGCGACAGCGCGCCCATGATACCCATCGAGATTCCAGGGCGGAAGATCACCGAGAAGACGGCGTAGATGAACAGGCCCGCGACGATCGAGGGGATGCCGGTCATCACGTCGACGAAGAACGTGATGCCCTTCGCGAGCTTGCCGCGGCCGTACTCGACCAGGTAGATCGAGGTCATCAGACCGATGGGCACCGAGATCACGGTGGCGGTGAGAGTGATCAGCAGCGTGCCCCAGATGGCATGCACGATGCCGCCGCCTTCACCGACGACGTTGCGCATCGAGAACGAGAAGAACTCGGGATCGAAGCGGTTGAGTCCGTTCGAGACCACGGTCCACAGCAGCGAGACGAGCGGCATCAGGGCGATCAGGAACGCGGTGGCGACGAGCGCCGTCATCAGTCGATCGACTGCCTTGCGGCGGCTTTCCACGATCATGGAGAGAACCGTGATCAGGACCATGTAGATCAGGATGCCGATGAGCGATGCACCCACGATGTTGAAGTCGGCGAGATTCTCACCGATGCTCGCAACGCCAAACACAGCGAAGGAGATCACCAGCGACAGCAGCAGCAGAGCCCATGGAGCCCACTTCGGAAGCCTGCCTGAGGTGAGAGCGACGTTGGGGGCGAGAGCGACGCCCGGCGCAGCAGTGAGGGTCATGTCAGTTCGCTCCCGAGAACTCGGCGCGGCGGGCGACGATCCAGCGTGCCACCGCATTGACCGCGAAGGTCACGACGAAGAGGATGAGGCCGGTTGCGACCAGTGTGTTGACGCCGGTGCCATGCGCCTCGGGGAAGGCGAGGGCGATGTTCGCGGGGATCGGCGTCGGGTTCGTTGCGGTGATCACCAGGAAGCTGACAACAGCCGAGGGGGAGAGCACCATCGTGACCGCCATCGTCTCACCGAGCGCGCGGCCGAGGGCGAGCATGGCCGCAGACACCATGCCGCCGCGGGCGAAGGGGAGAACGGCCATCCGCACCATCTCCCAGCGGGTGGCACCGAGCGCGAGCGCCGCCTCTTCGTGGAGCGTGGGCGTCTGCAGGAAGACTTCCCGGCAGATGGCGGTCATGATCGGGATGCACATCACGGCGAGCACCAGTGCTGCCGTCAGAATCGTCTTGCCGGTGGAGGAGACCTGGCCTTGGAAGAACGGGATCCAGCTCGCGTTTTCGCTCAGCCAGGCGTAGATCGGCTGCAGCATCGGAGCCAGCACCAATCCGCCCCACAGGCCGAAGACGACAGAGGGGACGGCAGCGAGCAGGTCGATGATGTAGCCGAGGAGCGAGGCGAGCTTACGGGGCGCGTAGTGCGAGATGAACAGCGCGATGCCGATCGAGATCGGGGCGGCGATGACCAGCGCCATGAACGCGGCCCAGAGTGTGCCGAACACCAGTGGCCAGACGTACGTCCAGAACGACTCGCCCTTGAGGATGTGGTTATCGCTGGTGTCGCCCTGGAACGCGGGGATGCTCTGGATGATGAGGAACGCCGCAACAGCCGCGAGGACGCCGAGGATGATGATCCCGGCGCTGAGCGCAGTGCCGGAGAACACCCGATCACCCAGGCGCTGCTTGGCGTTGATCGGGGCCGGCGGATCGGTGCGCGCGGACTGTACCTGCTCGGTCGTGCTCATGGTCTCCCTGTTTCGGGCGGAGGAGTCGGAGTGAAGCGTAGCGTGCTCGTCGATGCCCTCGCACCCTGTTCGGGGGCGAGGGCATCAACGTCAGCTGTATGCCATCAGGCGGTGATCAGCCGACCTGGATGAGGTCGATCGCGGCGAGGACCTTCTCGCGCAGGCCGTCCGAGATGGGGGCGTTGCCGGCGTTGTCTGCGGCGGCGTCCTGGCCCTCGGGGCTGGCGATGTAGGTGAAGTACGACTTGACCAGCTCAGCGACGTTGGCGTCTTCGTACTGCTCGCAGCCGATCAGGTAGCTGACCAGAGCGATCGGGTATGCGCCGTCTGCGGCAGCAGCGGGGTCGACCGCGAACGCGAGGTCACCCTCGCCGCGGCCATCTTCGAGGGTCGCGCCCTCGACGAGCTGCGAAGCGGCCTCCGCCGAGTACGCGATGTACTCACCATTGACGCCGACGTGCACCTGACCGAGGTCGCCGACCTGTGAAGCGTCGGCGAAGCCGATCGCACCGTTGCCGGCGGTGATGGCCTGAACGACACCGGAGGTACCCTGAGCGGCTTCGCCACCCTCGATCGGCCACTCGTCGGAGACCTCATAGGTCCAGATGTCTGCAGCGGTCGCCGCGAGGTAGTTGGTGAAGGTCTCCTGCGTGCCGGACGGGTCGGAGCGGTGAACCGGCGAGATGGCCAGATCGGGGAGCGTGGCGTCGGGGTTGAGCGTCGCGATCGCGGAGTCGTTCCAGTTGGAGATGGTGCCGGCGAAGATGCTCGCGATGGTGGCGGCATCCAGGTTCAGCGTGTCGACGCCCTCGAGGTTGAACGCCACGGCGACCGGCGAGATGTAGACGGGGATCTCGATGATGTCGTCTGTGGTGCAGGCGCCGAAGCCGCCGGCGGCGATCTCCTCGGCGTTGAACGCGCGGTCGGAGCCGATGAAGTTGCTGCCGCCCTCGAGGAAGTTTTCACGTCCTGTGCCCGAGCCAGTGGGCTCGTAGTTGATGGTGACCTCAACGTTGGCGGTCTGGAAAGCGGCGACCCAGGCCTCCTGGGCGGCTGCCTGCGAGGAAGCGCCGGTGGCGTCGATGGTGCCGGAGAGCGCAGTCGCGCCGGTCTCGGCGGGTGCATCGGATGTGTCGGCAGCAGGAGCTTCGTTCGCGGCACAGCCAGCGAGAGCAAGGGCGGCGACGGCGCCGATGGCGCTGATTCGGGCGATTCGGGAGATCTTCACTGTGGATCCTTCGATCGTGGATGGTTGAGGCCCGGTGCAGGGCACACAGTGACGCTAAGCGCGGCAGTTAACGAGACTCTCCCGCACAGGTAAACAGAAGGTGAACGACTGGCGACCCCTTGGAGTCGCTCCTGCTCGCGCAGGAAAACGTCAGAGCTTCGGAACGTGCGTCTCGATCGAGATGATGCCAGAACCAGGGTTCGTCGCCGACAGGTGCGCCACGGAGAACGCGGCCACCTCGAGCGCAGAAGCACTGCCGAGGTATGAGCCGTGCATGGTGCCGGTCGCGAGCGCGAGCTCCGTCAAAAGGTCCGGGAGCACGGGTCCATGACTGCACAGCAGTGCTGGCTTGCCGGAGCGCACTCGTTTGCCGATTACGGCCCTGGCGTCCGAGCGTCCCTCCTCCCACGCATCCTGGCTGATGCGCCCTGTCTCCACTGGCTTGCGATCCAGGGCCTTCGCGAGCGGTGTGATCGTCTCCACGCAGCGCACGGCGTCACTAGTGATAATTTTGCGCACGCCGAAGGCACGCAGCGGCGCGACGATGGCCGCGGCCTGCTTCTTGCCGCGCTCGGTCAGCGGGCGCGAAGCATCTGACATTTCCCAATCGGATCGCCCGATCGCTTTCGCATGTCGCAGCACGATGATCGGGAACGTGCGCAGCACGCCATCGTCGACGAGCCGTTCGAACTCGTCCAGAATCTCCAGATCCACCGGATAGCTGAGGCACTTTCGAGCCTTTTTCAGGCTCACCCATTCCAATGCTGCGATTTCACTGTTCGGCACGAAGGTGGAACTGCGAATCGCTTCGTCAGTTGCTTCGGCTGCCCAGTAGTGCACGACCTTCTGACGCTTGGGACGCATGAAGTATCGGCTGACGCCCACTGGAACTCCGAGGAACACCCGGATGCCCGTTTCCTCATGCACCTCGCGCACCGCTGTCTGAGCGAGCATCTCGCCCGGATCGACTTTGCCCTTGGGCAGCGTCACATCGCGATACTTCGTGCGGTGGATGAGAAGCACGCGAAGCTTGCCCTCAACCAATCGCCACACCACGGCGCCCGCCGCGTACACAGCCTTGTCATCCCGCATGCCCAGAGCCGTCGTGATCATCGCACAGTGCGCGTTCGCCGACGACGACGAACCTGATTCATCGTGTAGTCCTGCAGATCCACCAGTGGATTTCCATCGGCATCCGCGAAGTGGCGATCCCACACGCCCTCGGCGCCGAGATGCCACGAGCTCGTCGTGTCATCCATGGCGAGATCGAAGAAGGACAGCAGTTCTTTGATGTGGTCGGGGCCGGTTACGCGCACGAGCGCTTCGACACGACGATCGAGGTTGCGGTGCATCATGTCGGCGCTGCCGATGTGCACTTGCGGGTCGCCGTCGTTCTCGAAGGCGAAGATCCGTGAGTGCTCCAGATAACGGCCCAGGATGCTACGCACGGTGATGTTGTCGCTGGTGCCGGGCAGATCGACCTTGATGCTGCAGATGCCGCGCACCCAGACATCGACCTTCACGCCCGCCTGGCTCGCACGGTACAGCGCATCGATAATCTCTTCATCGACCAGCGAGTTGACCTTGATGCGGATGTGCGCGGGTGCGCCGGCTTCCGCGTTCTTGCGCTCGTTGTCGATCTGGCGAAGCAGCCCCTTGCGCAGGTGCAAGGGGGCGACAAGAAGTCGCTTGAACTTCTTCTCGATCGCGTACCCGCTGAGTTCATTGAACAGCCTGGTGAGGTCTTTGCCGACCTGAGCATCGGCGGTGAAGAGCCCGAAATCTTCGTACACACGGCTCGTCTTCGGATTGTAGTTTCCGGTACCGACGTGCGAGTAGTGGCGTAGCGTGCCCTCTTCTTCGCGGATCACGAGGGCGAGCTTGCAGTGTGTCTTCAAGCCCACCAGTCCGTAGACGACATGGACGCCGGCCTTTTCCAGCTTGCGCGCCCAGACGATGTTGTTCGCCTCGTCGAAGCGCGCCTTCACCTCGACGAGCGCGAGCACAGACTTGCCGGCTTCGGCCGCGTCGATGAGGGCCTGCACAATAGGACTGTCACCCGAGGTGCGGTACAGCGTCTGCTTGATGGCGAGTACGTGCGGGTCGCGCGCCGCCTGCTCGAGGAAGGCCTGCACGCTGGTGGCGAAGGATTCATAGGGGTGATGCACCAGCACATCGCCCTGGCTGATCGCGGAGAAGATGTCGGCGCGGGTGCTCGAGCCGATCGGCTGGAAGGCCAGCGCGGTCGTGGGCAGGTGCGGCGGGTAGCGCAGGTCGGGGCGGTTCACGCGCGAGAGCGAGAAGAGTCCGCGCATATCAAGCGGGCCAGGGAGGCGGTAGACCTCTTGATCGGTGATGTCGAGCTCTTTGATGAGCAGGTCGAGAGTGACATCGTCCATGTCATCGGTGATCTCGAGACGGATCGGCGGACCGAAGCGGCGGCGCAGAAGCTCGGCCTCAAGGGCCTGGATGAGGTTCTCGCTCTCGTCTTCCTCGATCTCCACATCCTCGTTGCGGGTCAGACGGAACGCGTGGTGATCGAGCACTTCCATTCCGGGGAAGAGGTCGCCGAGGTGGTTGGCGATCAGCTCTTCCAGACGAAGGAATCGCTTGATCTCGCCGGATCCTGGAACCTCGACGAATCGCGGCAGCATGGGCGGCACCTTGAGCCTCGCGAACTCCTGACGGCCGGTGCGCGCGTTGCGGATGCGGATCGCGAGATTCAGTGAAAGCCCGGAGATGTACGGGAAGGGATGCGCCGGGTCAACCGCGAGCGGCATGAGCACCGGGAAGACGTGCAGCTGGAAATATTCGGTGAAAGCCGCGCGCTCGGCATCGCTGAGTTCATCCCATTCGGTGATCTCGATTCCGGCATCCGCCAGGGCGGGGCGCACCAGATCGGTCCAGGCTACGGCGTGCCGAAGCTGAAGGGCATGGGCATCGTTGGAAATATCGGTGAGGACGTCGGAAGGCGATCGGCCGACGTTGGTGGGAACAGCGAGGCCGGTGAGGATGCGGCGCTTGAGGCCGGCCACGCGCACCATGAAGAACTCGTCGAGGTTGCTCGCGAAGATCGCCAGGAAGTTCGCTCTCTCCAGCTCGGGGAGGCTCGAGTCCTCGGCCAACTCCAGCACGCGCTGGTTGAACGCGAGCCAGCTGATCTCGCGATCATGAAAGCGATGGTCAGGGAGCAACGAGTCCGGCGATTCGACGGCGTCGAAGTCGTCGTCCTCGGCGTCACCAAGGCCAGCGTCTGCGAAAGCGGGATCGATCATGCTGTACATCTTTGCATCGCCGGGTGGCACACGTGTGAACGAGTCCGCGATGTGTCAGCGGCTCGCCGACGACATTTGGTCATCGTCGTACACATTGAAGCGGTAGCCGACGTTGCGAACGGTGCCGATGATCTGCTCCTGGTCGCCGAGTTTCGCGCGCAGGCGACGCACATGCACATCCACGGTGCGTGTGCCACCGAAGTAGTCGTAGCCCCACACTTCACTCAGCAGCTGTTCGCGAGTGAACACCCGTGACGGATGCGTGGCCAGGAAATGCAGGAGCTGAAACTCCTTGTAGGTGAGATCCAGTGCCTTGCCGCGCAGTTTGGCGGAGTAGGACTGTTCATCGATCGTGACTCCGGATGCGTGCACTCGAGTTGGCGCGGAGTTGGCGTCGCTGCGAGCGATCGCCAGTCGGATGCGCGCATCGGTCTCGGCAGGTCCGGCATTCGTGAGCAGCACATCGTCGATGCCCCAGTCTCCGGAGACAGCGCTCATGCCGCCTTCAGTGACGACGAGCAGAAGGGGAGCATCCTGGCCGGTCGTGCGCAGCAGCTTGCACAAAGATTTCGCGCCGGCGAGGTCGTGCCTGGCGTCGACGATCACGATCTCGCTCTCGGGCGCACTGACGAGCTGAGCGGGTTCTGCAGAGATCTGACGCACCCGGTGACTGAGCAGGTCGAGGGCGGGCAGAACCTGCTCCGAAGTTGGAGCTGAGGTCAGAACCAGGATCAGGGCCACGCACTTTCCTTTCGGGCGACGAGGCCGACGCCCTGCACGGCGATCGGGGGAAGCCGTGCGCCAATGATACCGAGCGACGGCAGACGCTGTGACGTGGTGGGGGCATCATCCGCGTCGAATAGGTAACAATGGAGTCATGCCTGAACCCGCTCTCGCACCGCGCAGTCCTCTGAGTGGCGTCGTCGTCGTGTGGGCTGCTGCGCTCCTCGCGGCGGTCATGATCGGCATCTTCGTGCCTGAGGAATGGCGCGTCCAATGGTTGCTCGTCGGTTTCGGCGGTGCGATTCTGCTCTCCTTCGCCCTGCAGCTCGGGTACGGCCAGACCAAGGGGTTTATCTTCCGGATCGCCGCGAGCGTGACCGGTGCGCTGCTGCTGCTCGGTGTGGTTTCGGCGGGGTTCGCTCTGGCAGCCCTGGTTCCTGCCTGAGATCCATTCGCCGCGGGCAACGACAGCGGGGGTAGAGTAGGGCCATGGATCTCGTCGCTCTGGAACTCTTCTTCATCGGTCTGCTGGGGCTTGCGAGTCTCGCGATTTTCTTCGTGGCCGGTGTGGTTCTTCGGAACCTGTTCCGTGGCCAGCGCTGATCTGAGTTTTGATGCTCGGGCTTCCCACCGATCTTCCGGCTGATCTCGCGCCGCTGAGCTGGCTCATCGGCGTCTGGGAAGGCACCGGAGTCATCGAGTACACCGCAGGTGATCACCGCTTCGAAGGCGAGTTCACCCATCGGGTGAGTTTCAGCCACGATGGTGCGGGCTACCTGAACTACTCTGCGACCGGCTGGATGGCTGCGGCAGAGGGCGAAGCATCCGTGCCGCTCGTCGCCGAAACCGGCTTCTGGCGTATCGCTCGTCCCGCGACAGAAGCTGATGCAGGCCCGGCTTTGCTGCCTCCGATCGAGGCGGCTCCGGCGCGTACTGTCCACGACGTCGAGCAGCTCCGGAGCGAATCGGGCGGTTTCCCGCTGGAAGTGTCGGTTGCGCACTCTGACGGCGCGCTCGAGCTGTACCTCGGTGAAATCAACGGCCCGCGCGTCGACATCAGCACGGACGCGATCGTGCGCGGTGCCGGCGGCAAAGAGTACGGCGCTGCCAGTCGCATGTATGGGCTGGTCGACAATCACCTGCTCTGGGCGTGGGACATCGCAGCTCTCGGCGCGACGCTGGCGTCGCATGCCTCAGCACGTCTAGCTAAGGTCTGATCATGCCCACCCTCATTGATGTTTTTGCGGCGCTGCCCGGCGCGATCGCGACCGACGGCGTTCTCATTCACCTGGGCGACCCCATGCGAGAGCAGCGTCGACTGCTGGCGGGCAGTGCCGTTGCGCCGCTGGGAGACCGCGGCGTGATCGAAGTGGCAGGGGAGGACCGGCTGAGCTGGCTGGACTCCATCACTTCGCAGGCCGTCGCAGGACTGCGCTCCGGTGACAGTACCGAACTGCTCGTGCTCGATCCCCAGGGACGTGTCGAACACGCCGCCGGCGCCTTCGAGGACGGCTCATCCGTGTGGCTGATCGCGGACGCCGCAGATGTCGAGCCCCTCGCCGCCTGGTTGAAGCGGATGGTTTTCCGCTCGCGGGTCACCGTGTCCGTGCGCCCAGAACTCGAACTGATCGGCTTCTTCGCCGGAGGGGATGCAGATGCTGCGGTGCGTGCGATCGCCGCGGCTCCGGGTGGCACGCCGCTCGTCTGGTCCGATCCGTGGGTCGCTGTGCAGCCGGGCGGGCATCAGTACGCGAACGTTGCGGAACACCCTGCTGGCGAGTATGCGTGGCGGGTGGCGATCGTCGAGGCGGATGCCGTGGCATCCGCCATCTCCACATTCGAGGCCGCTGGCATTCTGGCCGTTGAGGCGTTGCGTATCGCAGCCTGGCGACCACGCTGGGCCAGTGAAGTCGATGAACGTTCGCTGCCACACGAGACCGACTGGATCCGCAGCGCGGTGCACCTGAACAAGGGCTGCTACCGGGGCCAGGAGACCGTCGCGAAGGTGCACAATCTCGGCCACCCGCCGCGTCGCCTCGCCGCGCTCCACCTCGACGGCAGCGATGATGTGCTGCCAGAGCCAGGGTCTGCGATCTTCGCCGGCGATGCCGAAGTCGGGCACATCACCTCGGTTGCCCGTCACTACGAAGATGGGCCGATCGCGCTGGCCATACTGTCGCGGCGTGCGCCGACAGCTGAGCTGATCGTGCGGACAGATACTGTCGATGTCTCCGCGGCGCAGCAGGTGATCGTGCCGGCGGATGCTGGTGCCACCGCCGATGTGCCGCGGCTGACCCGTCTCTCTCGTCGTCCTGAAGGACAGGATCCGCGCCGAGCCTGAGCGCGCCGCATCCCTCGGCACGCACGCCAGGATCCACCCCCGATGCGGGAAGGAAAACCTGGCTGCGATCGAACTTGGAGCCGTGTTTTTCTTCCGCCACCGGCGCGATATCGTGTACGGATGTCGCACCAGGTCAAAACCCGCATGCTCTGGGCAGATCTTCCCGAAGGGATTCACGCCGAGTGCGCGCGTATCCTCGGCGGTCCCGTGGTCTCGACGGTCAGCCAAGCAGGCGGTTTCTCGCCCGGCAGCGCGGACCGCGTCTCGACGGCGGATGGGCGGCGCGCGTTCGTGAAAGCGGTGCGCCGCGACCACAACTCCGGGGCGTTCGAGTTGCACGCGCGTGAGATTGACGTGATGTCGGCGCTTCCCGCCGAGGTCAGCGCGCCCCGTTTGCTTGGGTCCTGGATTGTGGATGACTGGGTCGCGTTGATTCTCGATGACGTGGAGGCCCGCCATCCCGGTGCAGCGCTCGACGGTTCCGACACCGTCGCTGTGCTCGATGCTTTTGCGACATTACCCGTGGTCTCCGGCTCGGCACTCGCATCGCTGCCGCGGGCGACTGACGAGTTCACTGCGGAACGAGACAGCTGGTTGGCGATCGCAGCCGATGATAGCGGTGCGGATCTGCCGCAGTGGGTGATGGGCATGCGCGAGAGGCTGCGAGACACGGCTTCGCGGGTATGCGAAGCGGTCGACGGTGAGCACCTGATGCACCTGGACGGCCGTGCCGACAACATCCTCATCGATCGTGCGGGCAAGGCATGGATCATCGATTGGCCGTGGGCCGCCGTCGGCGCACGGTGGGTCGATGGCCTGTTCTATCTCCTAGATGTCCGCCTGCGCGGCGAGACGGTGGAAGCAGAACACCTGCTGCACTCTCACGAACTGTTCGCAGGTGTGCCGGCTGAGGAAGTCGACGCGGTGCTGGCTGGAGCGATCGGTCGTTGGTTCGATCAGGCTCGTAGGCCCGCGCCGCCGAACATGCCCACGATTCGTGCTTTCCAGCGCAGCGAGGCGCTCGCCGGAGTGGCGTGGTTGCAGGAACGCTGGGGCTGATCGAACTCAGCGCGGCGCGACCGCGCTCCACGGCACCGTGAGCTCACCGAGCCGCCAGCGAGTGCGGCCACCCAGCACCGGCCATCCCTGGTCTTTGAGTGCCTTCACCGTGGCGAGGAACCGCTGGGTCGCACCGAACGTCGACAGCGACGCCGCGCGATCCCACTCGCGATCCAGGCCGATGAGCAGGTCGTGCACGCGCTCGCCGGGCACGTTGCGGTGGATCAGTGCCTTGGGAAGGCGTTCGGCGACGATGCGGGGATGCTCCAGCTCTGCCAGCCGCAACGAGATCGTGAAGCGTTGGGGTTGGCCGTCGGGAGCGACATCGATCCAGCTGGCGATGCGGCCGATCTCGTCGCAGGTGCCCTCGAACAACAGCCCCTGCGGGGTGAGTCTGGCGGCCATCGATGCCCATGCGGCTGGCACTTCCGATTCGTCGTACTGGCGCAGCACGTTCATCGCTCTGATCGCGGCGGGGCGACGGCCTCCGGTCAGCGGCACTTCGAACCCACCACGTGCGAAGGAGACGCGAAGATCGGGGGAGAAGGGCGTGCGGCCTGCACGCACATCATCGAGCTGCCTACGAGCGGTGGCGACGCGCTCAGGATCGAGCTCGAAACCGATGACCTCGGCATCCGGACGCACCCGGCCGAGCCTGGTCGCCAGCTCGAACGCGGTGACACCGCTGGCGCCGAATCCCAGATCGATCACCAGTGGATCTGCGGCAGTGCGAAACGCGGGGCTAGCGGCGATCCAGCGATCATTGCGGCGCAGTCTGTTGGTTCCCGTGGTGCCCCTGGTGGGATGCCCGAGTGGAGATGACGCCATGCATCCATCCTGCCATCGGCGGGGAGGGCTCTCGATAGACTGGAGCCATGACGCGCACCCTCATCCTGCTCCGCCACGGCCAGAGCGAGTGGAACGAACTGAACCTGTTCACCGGTTGGGTGGATGTCCGCCTCACTGAAAAGGGCAAGGAGGAGGCTCGCCGCGGCGGCGAGTTGCTTGCCGAGTCCGGCCTGCTGCCCGACGTTTTGCACACCTCGCTGCTGAGTCGCGCCATCCAGACCGCGGATATCGCTCTGGATGCTGCCGACCGCCTGTGGATCCCGGTGACCCGCTCCTGGCGGCTCAACGAGCGTCACTACGGCGCTCTGCAGGGCAAGGACAAGGCGCAGACTCTGGAAGAGTTCGGTCCAGAGCAGTTCCAGTTGTGGCGTCGCTCGTTCGACGTACCGCCGCCCCTGCTCGACGACGCCAGCGAGTTCAGCCAGGTGAATGACCCGCGCTATGTCGGCATCGACGGCGATGTGCCTCGCACCGAGTCGCTTTCCATCGTCATCGACCGGATGCTGCCCTACTGGGAGAGCGCGATCGTTCCTGACCTCGAGGCGGGCAAGACCGTTCTCGTCGTGGCGCACGGCAATTCGCTGCGTGGTCTCGTCAAGCACCTGGACGGCATCAGCGACGACGAGATCGCCGAGCTGAACATCCCTACCGGCATCCCGCTGATCTACGAGCTCGATGACAACAACGTTCCCACCGGTCCTGGCCGTTACCTCGACCCCGAGGCCGCTGCCGCCGGCGCTGCTGCGGTCGCTTCGCAGGGCAAGAAGTAACACCGACGCCCCTGGTACACGACGAGGCCCCCTGCTGCATCTGCAACAGGGGGCCTCGTCAGTAAGCAGGGGCGTCAGGCGAGGCCCTTACCGCCACTCTCTTCAGCCTCAGCCTCAGCTGCGGCCAGAGCGATGTCGTCCTCGTCGACGTCCCAATCGCCGGTGGCGAGGTACACGACCTTCTTCGCAACAGCGACGGCGTGATCGGCGAAGCGCTCGTGGTAACGGCTGGCGAGCGTGGCATCGACGGTCGCGTTGGCTTCACCCTTCCAGGTGTCGCTGAGCACCTTCTCGAACACGCGAGCGTGCAGTTCATCGACCTCGTCATCTGCGTTGCGGATGACATCGGCAAGGCGTAGGTCCTGAGTGCGCAGCAGTTCGGAGAGCGTGCGGGCGATCTCGACGTCTTGTTCGCCCATCTTCGTGAACGTGCCCTTGAGCCCCTTCGGGATGGCACGTTCAGGGAAGCGCATGCGAGCAAGCTGAGCGATGTGCTCTGACATGTCGCCCATGCGCTCCAACGAAGCGCTCACACGCAGCGCGAAGACGACGATGCGAAGGTCACGCGCGACCGGCTGCTGGCGGGCGAGGATCTCGATGGCCTGCTCGTCGAGTTTGACGGCCAGTTCGTCGATCTTGGTGTCGTCGGCAATCACCTCTTCAGCGAGGGAGACGTCGCTGGTGGCGAAGGCCCGAGTGGCCTTGTCGATGGAGACCGTGACGAGGTCGGCAATCTCCACGAGGCGAGACTGCAGGTCCACGAGGGACTGGTGGAAGACTTCGCGCATGTGCGGCGCAACCTTTCATTCGGATCTCGGGCGGTTTCGACCGGCCGATGGAGGGCACTGCCATGTGCGCGCGCCCTCATTGATTGTGTTCGTCAAAGGTTAACGGACGGTGCCCAGTACGTGAATACTAGTTCTCGGCTTCCCGTTCTGATGCGGAAACTCGCTGAAGTCGAGGTGAACGCACCCTACGCTGGAGGAATGACCACGCCGCAGATCGCGCTCCTTGCCCTTGCCATGGGTTTGGTGATCGGCGCCGGGCTGTCAGTGCTCATCGTCTGGGCATATCGGGCGAGAGCCAAGGTCGTGGAGGAATCAGCTGCCACGGTCCCGCAGGGAACTGCGGACGTACTGGACAGCATGGACGACGCGGCCTGTGTCATCGACACGTCGGGGCTTGTGCTCGCGACCTCACATGCCGCCGCACGGTTCGGTATCGACGTCGGTGCAACGCTCGACAACCAAGAGCTGCGTCAGCTTGTGCGTACGGTGCGCTCCACCGGGGCATCCACCACAGAGACGATGCGAATCACGCGGCCAGGCGTGAGCCTGGATCCACGACTGGTGTCGGCGCGAGCCAGCACCCTTGGCCCACGCTTGACTCTGCTGATCATCCGCGATGTCACCGAGCAGGAACGGCTGGATCAGGTGCGCCGCGACTTCGTCGCCAACACCAGCCACGAGCTGAAGACTCCGGTCGGTGCGGTGAGCCTGCTCGCCGAGGCGATCGAATCGGCGGCAGACGATCCGGCGCAGGTGCGCATCTTCGCCGCGCGTATCTCGGCTGAAGCCTCCCGCCTCGGCCAGCTCACCGGTCGCATCATGAGCCTGTCGCGTCTGCAGGCAGCTGATGGGATCACCGATTTCGATCCGGTCGCCATCGATGAGGTCATCACCGCATCCGTCGAGGCGCACGCCGTACAGGCAGATTCCGCCGGCGTCGACCTCCTCCGCGGCGGCGATCGAGGCGCTTTTGTTCGTGGCGACGTGCAGATTCTCATCGAGGCGGTCAGCAACCTCATCGCGAACGCGATCGTGTACTCGCCGAAGGGGTCGCGCGTGGGCATCGGTGTCAAGATCGAGGGTCGGACGGTCGAGATCGCCGTTTCGGATCAGGGCATCGGAATCAACGAGTCTGACCGCGATCGCATCTTCGAGCGGTTCTACCGTGCCGACGAAGCACGCTCGCGGCGAACCGGCGGCACTGGCCTCGGGCTCTCGATCGTCAAGCACGCCACCCAGCGACACGGGGGAGAGGTGCGTCTGTGGTCGCGCCCCGCCCGCGGATCGACGTTCACCATTGTCTTACCACGAATCGAAGCCCCGGAATCGGAAGAATCCGACCGGAAGAACAAGAAGAAGCGCGCGCGGAAAGCGGCCAAGGAAGCCGTATCCGTACGCATCCGAAACGGAGAGACCGAATGACTCGCATCCTGATCGTCGAGGACGAACCAGACCTCGCCGACCCGCTGGCATACCTGATGCGCCGTGAGGGCTATGAGGTGGAGATCGCAGAGGACGGTCCCGGCGCCCTCACCGCGTTCGGTGAACGCGGCGCCGACATCGTGTTGCTCGATCTCATGCTCCCGGGGATGCCGGGAACTGAGGTGTGCCGCCAGATCCGGTCGACCTCTACGGTTCCGATCATCATGGTCACCGCGAAGGATTCCGAGGTGGATATCGTCGTCGGGCTGGAACTGGGCGCGGATGACTACATCACCAAGCCGTACTCGTCTCGTGAACTGCTCGCGCGCATGCGTGCGGTACTGCGCCGAGTCGTGCAGGCTGACAACGATCTCGACGAACGCGTGCTCGACGGTGGCAGAGTCGCTCTCGACATCGATCGGCACACGGTCTCCGTCGCCGGAAGCGAGATCAACATGCCGCTCAAGGAATTCGAGCTGCTTGAACTGCTGATGCGCAACTCCGGCAGAGTTCTCACGCGCGGTCAGCTGATCGATCGAGTGTGGGGCAGCGACTATTTCGGAGACACCAAGACGCTGGATGTGCACATCAAGCGCATCCGTTCACGTATCGAGGAGAACCCCAGTGAGCCGGTCATGCTGGTGACCGTGCGCGGACTGGGCTATCGCTTCGAGGGCTGAACGACGCAAGAGAGGCCGGCACCCGTGTGGGTGCCGGCCTCTCTTGCTGTCAGCAGATGCTGACGAGGATCAGCGTCAGTCCTTCGGAACCAGGTCTGCGTAGTAGGAGAGCGTGCCGTCGAGAACGGGCACTTCGGTGCTGGTTCCGGTGGCGTCTCCAGACTGGAAGTACATCTCGATGGTGGCACCAGGCATCGTGTCGAGGTCGTCGATGCGCAGCGGCTCGGCGTTCGCGCCCAGGCTCAGCGTGTCGCCTGCGCCGACGCGCACGGTCAGAGGCTCGAGGCCTTCGATCTCCACGGTGAGCGTCTCGCTCTTGTCCGTGTCGTTGACGATGGCAGCGACGAGGTTGCCGGTGGAGCCGTCTTCTGTCGCGATGACCATCGCGTTGCGGATCGCGAGCGGCCCGTCCGAGTCGGCAACATTCACCCCGTCAGAGGCCGAATACTTGACCTCAGTCGACTGTGGGGTGATGAAGGTGCATCCCGTCGCCCCGAGTAGAACAAGGGCGCTGACGGCGGCAGACGCTACAAGGCGCAGTTTCACGAGTCCTCCTGAAGGCATTGGGTAACCGTACCCATTCTATGGGTATCAGAGAGGCTGCTCGGGATCGCTGCGGGGGCAAACCTTAGCGCATCTTGCCTGTGGTATTCTGTAGGTTGCCGAAAGGACACGATTTTATGCTTTTTGAGGTTGGCGAAACGGTCGTCTATCCGCACCATGGGGCCGCGACGATCATCGAGGTCAAGGATCGCGTCATCAAGGGCGAGACCAAGAAATATCTGAAGCTCAATGTCACCCAGGGCGACCTCATCATTGAGGTGCCCGCTGAGAACGTCGATCTTGTCGGCGTTCGCGATGTCATCGGCCAGGAGGGGCTCGACCAGGTGTTCGAGGTACTGCGTGCGCCGTTCACAGAAGAGCCGACGAACTGGTCTCGTCGCTACAAGGCGAACCTTGAGAAGCTCGCTTCTGGCGATGTGATCAAGGTCAGCGAGGTCGTTCGTGACCTGTGGCGTCGCGATCAGGACCGCGGCCTGTCCGCTGGTGAGAAGCGCATGCTTGCGAAGGCGCGCCAGATCCTCATCTCCGAGCTTGCGCTCGCTGAGAAGTGCGACGAGGAAAAGGCCGGCGTTATCCTTGACGAGGTCTTGGCTTCCTAAGCCGCGAGAAATAGACCGCTAGACCACGACAGACGTCGTGCCGCATGGAAAACATGCGTGCACGACGTTTTTCATGTTGCGGGCCAATTCTCGGGCCGTGAGCGGTGCGACGGTAACCTGAGCATGTGACCGTCGTACCAGAACTCCTGCCTGTGCCCACTGCGGCGATCATCGTCGTCGCGGCTGGTGCCGGCACGCGTTTGCGTGCCGGAGCGCCCAAGGCGTTCGTCGGCATCGATGCGCGCTCGGTGCTTCGCCATGCACTCGACGGTGTGTTCGCCGCCGGTCCTGCGCAGGTCATCGTCGTCGCCCCTGCTGGACATGAGGGGGATGCCGAGACGGCATTGCTCGAAGCAGCCGGGGATCGGCGTGACCTCGGCCGCGTCGTCGTCGGCGGCGAGACCAGACAGCAGTCGGTTGCCGCGGGCCTTGATGCACTGTGGGGCGACATCACGACAGTGCTCGTGCATGACGCTGCGCGCGCACTCACTCCGCCCGCGCAGATCGATGCGGTCGTCGCTGCCGTGACGCGCGATGCGGGAGTCATTCCTGCGCTGGCGGTCATCGACACCATCAAACGAGTGGATGACCGCGACGTCGTCGCTGCCGTCGATCGCTCCGAACTCGCCGCAGCACAGACGCCGCAGGGTTTTCCGCGGGCGCTGCTGGAGGCGTCTTACGCCGCAGCGATCGCATCAGGAGTCGAGTACACCGATGATGCCGCCCTGTTCGCCGCAGCCGGCCACCCGGTGCGTCACATCGAAGGGTCGCCGATGGCATTCAAGATCACCACGCCGGCAGACCTGGAGCGTGCGCGGCAGATTCTCGCAGCGCCGGTTGTCGCAGCGCCGGTCACATCAGTCCCGCTCGCATCAGCCCCGGTCGCATTTGGGCCGGTCATTCCTCGCGTGGGCATCGGCACAGACGTGCACGCCTTCGGCGGAGAGGGAAGCCTCTGGCTCGCCGGTCTGGAGTGGCCGGGGGAGTCAGCGCTGTCGGGGCATTCGGATGGCGACGCCGTGGCACACGCGATCGTGGACGCACTCCTGGGTGCTGCCGGGCTCGGAGATATTGGTCAGCACTTCGGCACCGCGCATCCGGAGTATGCCGGAGCACATGGTGAGGTGTTCCTCGCTCGCACGCGTGAAATCCTCGCTGAGGCCGACTTCGCAATTGGCAACGTCTCGGTGCAGTTCCAAGGAAATCGGCCACGGTTCAGCGGCCGGCGGGCCGAAGCCGAAGCGGTGCTGTCCGCGGCGCTGGGCGGCGCGCCAGTCTCAGTGTCAGCGACGACGACGGACGGGCTCGGCTTCACGGGCCGTGACGAAGGCATCGCTGCGACGGCGATCGCACTTGTGTATTCCATGCGATAGGAAACGCTCAGCGCGGCCCCGGTAGTCTAGTTCAGTGACTCTCCGCCTCCATGACACTCGCGCACAGCAGCTGCGCGACTTCGTGCCTCTCGACCCCGAGAACATCACGATGTATGTATGTGGTCCGACGGTGCAGTCAGGACCCCACATCGGTCACGTTCGTGCGGCTCTGAGTTTCGATATTCTTCGTCGCTGGCTCGCACATCGCTACGGTCGGGTGACCTTCGTGCGCAACGTCACGGACATCGACGACAAGGTGTTGATGAACGCGACGGATGCTGAGCCCTGGTGGGCTTTGGCCTATCGGATGGAGCAGGAGTTCACCGCGGCGTACGCCGGTATCGGCATCCTGGCGCCGACGTACGAGCCTCGGGCGACAGCATCCATCCCGCAGATGCAGGAACTCATCACCACCCTCATCGAGCGTGGACACGCGTACCCTGCGCCCGACGGATCGGGTGATGTCTACTTCGACGTCCATTCGTGGGCGCAGTACGGCGCACTCACGCGCCAGGGCGTCGATGCGATGGAGGCGGCAGAGGATGCTGACCCCCGAGGCAAGCGGAACGCGCAGGACTTCGCGCTTTGGAAGGGTGCCAAGCCCGGCGAGCCGGCCGACGCGATCTGGGAATCGCCTTGGGGTGCTGGCCGTCCTGGCTGGCACATCGAGTGCTCGGCGATGGCGAAGCGGTATCTCGGTGCGGAGTTCGACATCCACGGAGGCGGCCTCGATCTGCGCTTCCCTCATCACGAGAATGAACTTGCGCAGTCGACAGCGGCCGGTGACGCCTTCGCTCGGTACTGGATGCACAACGGCCTTGTCACCGTCGACGGCCAGAAGATGTCGAAGTCGCTCGGGAACTTCACTCTCGCAGCCAGTGTGCTCGCCGATCACGACCCGCTTGTGATCCGCTACGCACTTGCCGCTGCGCACTACCGCTCGAGCCTTGATCTGTCGGACTCGTCATATGCCGAGGCTGAGGCTGCTCTCGAGCGCATCGACACGTTCCGGCAGCGGGTGCTGCGCGCAGTGGATGCTGATCCTGCTGTGCTCGCGCCCGGAGTACTTCCGGATGCGTTCGCAGCAGCGATGGACGATGATCTCGGGGTGCCGCAGGCTTTGGCCGCCGTGCACGAGACGGTACGGGCGGGAAACTCCGCATTGGATGCCGGCGACACCGATGCCGCGATTCACGCGGCTCGCGCACTTGCCGCGATGCTCGACGTGCTCGGGCTGAATGGCGCAGTGGCAGCCGCAGCAGGAGGGGCAGAGGCATCCGCTCTCGATGCCCTCGTGCAGACGATGATTACGCAACGCGCCCAGGCGCGGGCCGACAAGGACTGGGCAACGGCTGACCGCATCCGCGACGCACTCGCGGCGGCAGGCATTGCTTTGGAAGACACAGCAGACGGAACTCATTGGAGTATTGATGGCTAAGCCACCGCGCCCCGGCGCACATAACGGTAAGAAGAAGGGCCCGCTCAAGGGCACCGGCGGACTCGGACGCAAGTCGCTCGAGGGCCGCGGCCCGACGCCCAAGGCGGAGGACCGCGCCTGGCACGTCGCAGGCAAGCGCAAGGCCGCAAACGAGCGGTACGCGGCGGCTGGCGGTAAGGGTCGTCCGCCCGGCGCACGCTCGTCGAGCGGTGGCGGGAGCAACCCGAACCGCGCACCGAAGGCGAAGGCCGGAGACGACACTGAGAACGTCACCGGTCGTAACTCGGTACTCGAGGCGCTGCGGGCGAAGATCCCCGCGACCGCGTTCTACATCGCGCAGCGCGTCGAGATGGACGACCGCGTGAAGGAGATGCTGTCGATCGCAACCGGCCGCGGCATCCCTGTGATGGAGGTCACCCGTCAGGAACTTGACCGCATGGCCGGCTTCGACGGCGTGCACCAGGGCGTCGCGCTCAAGGTGCCGCCGTACGAGTACGCGCACCCGCAGGACCTGCTCGAGAAGGTCATCGACCGTGGCGAGGTGCCGCTGTTCGTGGCGCTTGACGGCATCACCGATCCGCGCAACCTCGGTGCGATCATCCGATCGACTGCCGCCTTCGGCGGGCACGGCATCATCCTGCCGCAGCGTCGCTCGGCGGGTGTGAACTCCGCAGCGTGGAAGACCAGTGCGGGCGCGGCAGCGCGCCTCCCGGTGGCGATGGCGACGAACCTGACCACGCAGCTGAAGGAATTCAAGAAGCAGGGCGTGTTCGTCATCGGCCTCGACGGCGGCGGCGATGTCTCATTGCCCTCGCTCCAGCTGGCCGACCGCCCAGTGGTCATCGTGGTGGGCTCTGAGGGCAAGGGGCTTTCGCGCTTGGTCACGGAGAACTGCGACCAGATCATCTCGATTCCGATCTCAGCGGCGACCGAGTCGCTGAACGCTGGTATCGCGGCATCCGTTGCGCTCTACCAGGTGTCGACGATGCGGGCGCAGCGCTGACCAAGGAATAATCGGGTCGCTCCGGTCGCTGGCTCTAGAGACCATACTGCTGTTCCAGAAGGAGAACCATGGCCCGTATCGCTGTCGTCGGAGGGACCGGCTATGCCGGTTCGAACATCGTCGCTGAGGCGGTGTCTCGCGGTCATTCGGTGATCTCGATCGCCCGCTCAGTAGCCACTGAGCCAGTGGAGGGCGCGACGTACGTCGAGGGCACGATCCTCGACGTGCCGAGCCTGCTCGCGCAGATCGGCAAGGTCGACGTCGTGATCCAGGCGCTTGCTCCGCGAGGCGACATGGTGGGCAAGGTGCGTCCGGCGACCGCCGAGCTGTTCGCCGCGCTGCCTGATGAGGTCCGTCTGGGCGTCGTCGGTGGCGCCGGCGGCAGCCTCGTCGCTCCCGGAGGAGCGCGTCTCGTCGACACGGATTTCCCGGAGGAGTACAAGGCAGAGTCGCTTGAAGCCATCGGTGTGCTGGAAGACCTGCGCGCCGACACCAGTGGCAAAGACTGGTTCTTCGTGCACCCGGCCGGTGGCTTCGGCGTCTGGGCGCCGGGGGAGCGCACCGGGAAGTACCGCGATGGCGGCCCGGTTCTGGTCACCGATGAGAACGGCGAATCCTTCATCTCTGGCCGCGACCTCGGCGTCGCGTTCCTCGATGAGATCGAGAATCCGAAGCACACTCGAGAGAACTTCGCCGTCGGGTACTGAAAACCGCGTGCGAGTGGGTAGCTGTGGCTCGATTTTCTGCGAATCTCGAGCCACAGCTACCCACTCGCAATGAGGGAGAGCCCCTAGACCAGGTCGCGCCAGTCGAGGGCTTCGTCCTCGGCAGAGATCGGCATCGCGCCGGTCATCACCGGAAGCGACATCGTCTCGGTGGGCGGCCCCATGATCGTCGCCTCATCGCGGCGGTGACGCAGCACCTCGTTGATGTATGACGTCAGCACCTCCGCGAGCGGAACAGAGCGCCCACCAGCCTGCGACAGGTACCAGCGGTGCTCGAGCACCTGGTGGAAGACCTCCGCAGGCTCCAGCTTCGCTCGCAGGTCATAGGGGATCGCTCGCACGACGGGCTCGAACACGCGCGTGAGCCATTCGTGCGCGTACATCTCCTCGTCTGCCCAGTCCTTCTTCGAGCGTGCCCGGAATTCATCAAGGTCGTTCAATAGACGACGGGCCTGATTTTCCTCGACGTCAAGCCCGGTCAGGCGGATGAGACGGCGCTGGTGGTGTCCGGCATCCACCACCTTGGGCTGAATTTCCACAACCGTGCCGTCCGCGGTGGTCTTCATCGACATCTCGTCGATGTCGAAGCCCAACGCGTTGAGCCGCTCTACGCGTTCAGTGATGCGCCACGTCTCATTTGCAGAGAAGGATTCCTCGGCAGTGAGGGCAGCCCACAGCGAGTGATACGACGACACGATGCCGTCGGCGATGGCGACAGCATCCACTCCGTGCTCGAGCCGCCCGCCCGCGGCGAGGTCCATGATTTCGCCGGCGATGTTCGTGCGTGCAAGATCCAGGTCGTAGAGGCGCTGCCCGTCGGTGAGGCCTTCTTCGTGCAGCTCGCCGGTTTCGGCATCCACCAGATAGGCGGCGAACGCACCGGCATCGCGCCGGAAAAGCGTGTTCGAGAGGGAGACGTCACCCCAGTAGAAGCCGACGTTGTGCAAGCGAACGAGCAAAAGAGCGAGTGCGTCGACGAGTCGGGTGGCGGTGTCAGGGCGCAGTACGCGGGTGAACAGTGCCCGGTACGGCATAGAGAAGCGCAGGTGGACAGTGACCAGTACAGCGGGGAGGGGATGGCCGTCAGCATCCGTTCGTCCAGCGATCACGGCGGCACGATCAACGCACGGTACGTCCAGGCGGGCCAGGTTTCCGAGCATGTCGTACTCGCGCTGCGCCATCTCCGCGGTCGTCTCCTTGACCGCGACGACGCGACCCGAGAGATCGGCGAAGCGCACCAGGTGTCGGGAGAGGCCCTTGGGGAGCGAGACGATGCGCTCGGAAGGCCACTTCGCGAGCGGAGTCGACCATGGCAGCGACAACAGTTCGGGATTGATCTTGCTGGCGGTGATGCGCAGTGCGTCCTGCATGGTGCTCCCGGAGAAACGACGCGGCGCGGGCGACCCGAAGGAGCCCGCGCCGCGTGTGAAACGAACTTACGAGGCCGAGACGACCGGCTTGTCGTTCAGACGCAGGCCCGACTCGATGTCGAATGCGTGGACGTGACCGGCGGTCGCGGCGAGCGTGACCGTCTGGCCGGCGCTCGGGTGGTTGCGGCCGTCGACGCGTGCGACGAGGTCGGTGCGCTTGCCGTTGACATCTGCGTGGCCGTAGAGGTAGCCGTCAGCGCCGAGCTCTTCGACGAGGTCGACCGTGACCGAGAGACCCTTGCCATCGGCGGGGCCGACGACGATGTCCTCCGGGCGCACGCCCACCGTGACCTGCGAGCCGTTGGCGCGGCCCACGGTGTCGCGGTCGAGCGGGACGACCTCGGTGCCGAACTGCACGCCACCCTCGGCGAGATCCGTCGAGAACAGGTTCATGGCAGGCGAGCCGATGAAGCCGGCAACGAACAGGTTCTCCGGCTTCTCGTACAGGTCGCGGGGCGTGCCGACCTGCTGGAGCAGACCATCCTTGAGCACCGCGATGCGGTCACCCATGGTCAGGGCCTCGGTCTGGTCGTGGGTGACGTAGACCGTGGTGACGCCGAGGCGACGCTGCAGCGACGCGATCTGCGTACGCGTCTGAACGCGAAGCTTGGCGTCAAGGTTCGACAGTGGCTCGTCCATGAGGAACACCTGCGGCTGACGGACGATTGCACGGCCCATGGCGACACGCTGACGCTGACCACCGGAGAGTGCCTTCGGCTTGCGAGTGAGGTACTCCTCCAGGTCGAGGAGCTTTGCAGCCTCGAGTACACGGGAGGCCCGCTCTTCCTTGCCGATGCCAGCGATCTTGAGCGCGAAGCCCATGTTCTCGGCGACGGTCATGTGCGGGTACAGCGCGTAGTTCTGGAAGACCATCGCGATGTCGCGGTCCTTCGGCGGCACGTCGGTGACGTCGCGATCGCCGATGAGGATGCGGCCGTCGTTGACCTCTTCGAGGCCAGCGAGCATGCGCAGCGAGGTGGACTTACCACAGCCGGAGGGGCCGACGAGGACGAGGAATTCGCCGTCTGCAACCTCGAGGTTGAGCTTGTCGACCGCCGGGCGGGTTCCGCCGGGGTACAGACGCGTGGCGTCATCGAAAGTTACGGATGCCATTATTTTCTCCTTCACCGGCAGGTACGTGCCGGACGATCCGTTGTGATGGATGCGGTGGATATGAGCCCACCGTGGCCCGCCATCGGGCCGAGTTCAGTATGACATGAACGGCGGCACCTGGGTATTTCCCAGCCTGGCTGGTTAACATCGATGGTGGTCCTGCTCAGCGAAGCGGACGTCAGGGAGCCCGTCCCCACAAGACTTTCAAGAGGAACGATGTCGAGCGACGAAACGCCGAACGTCCCCACCCCTCGCAATTCCCGTGAGGTGGTTCGGGAGAAGGCCCAGCAGGTGCACGCACAGCAGTCGAGGGTGCGCATTGTGCGAAGGATCATCATTGGTGTGGTCGCCATCGTTGCCGTCGGTGCCATTGGTACCGCAGTGACGATGGCCGTCACGTCGACGATCTCAGAGCCGACCATGAGCCCGAGTGGCATGAAAAGCGATGGCATCGTCGTGCATGACATCCCGGATGCCGTCAGCGAGAGCGTGCCCGTAACGCCGTCTCCTGAGTCCCCCGAAGAGATGGCCGAGCCGGAGCCCACCACAGCGACGACTGCCGTCGATGTGCATATCTACGTCGACTATCTCTCGCCTGGTGCGGGGGAGTTTGAGCGAGCCAACGCCCGTCAGTTGTCCGGTTGGATCGACGAGGATGCGGTCACGGTGACCTACCACCCGGTGTCGATGCTTACCGCCAGCTCGAACGGCACGAAGTACTCGTTGCGTTCTGCAGCCGCTGCTGCGTGCGTTGCCACGCACTCGCCAGAGAACTTCTACGCGTTCAACCACGAACTGCTCATCGATCAGCCCGAGGTAGACAGTAACGGTCGTACCGATGTCGAGCTCGCTGACCTCGCTGTCGCCGTAGGCGTCGACGAGCCCAAGGTCGTTCGCAGTTGTATCGAGGGTGCAGACTTCGTCTCATGGGCGAAGGAAGCAACCGCTCGTGCACTGGCAGGGCCGCTGGCCGGATCCGACGATCTCGTACTCACCAGCGCGCCCATGGTCGTCGTCAACGGCGAGGCGTATGTCGGCTCGCTGAAGGACCCGGCTGAGTTTTCGCAGTTCGTGCTCACCGTCGCCAGCGACACGGATGCCGCGGCGTCACCATCTCCGACGCCGACGCCGACTGAGGCTTCGGTCGAGACGCCGGCTCCGGAAGACACACCGGCCGAATAGTCTCGGTTTCGTTTACCGATTGAGCCTGGACTTCACCGATTGAGTCTGGATCGATCAGTTGAGGTGGCGCAGGTAGCGCTCGGGTGAATCGAGGAACCCTCGCCAGGTGCGTACCAGGTCGAGGTCGTCGTATTCTGAGCGGCGCATTCCCCAGTCGCCGAGCTCGTAGCGATCTGCGCCGGGAAATGCCGCGAGGATCGGCGAGTGCGTGGACAGGATGACCTGCGAGCCGCGAGCGACGAAGTCACGCAACTGACCGATCAGTGCGAGGCATCCGGAGACGGAGAGCGCGGATTCGGGCTCATCCAGCATCCAGAGCCCGCTGATGTGTTCGCGTTCCGCGACCAGATCGAGGAACGATTCTCCATGGCTGCGGGTGTGCAACGGGCCGCCGATCCCCACCTCCTCGAGGTACGAGTAGAACCCGTGCATGGTCTCGGCGCGCAGGAAGAAGCCCTTCTTTGGGGCACCGCCGTCACGGACGAGTTGCAGATGCTCACCGAGCGCCGATTCCGTCGCGCGCGTGGCGTGCATGGCTCCGGTCGACCCGCCTTCCGGATTCAACCCGTAAGCGATCGCGATCGCTTCGACCAGCGTGGACTTGCCACTGCCGTTCTCACCGGTCAGGACCGTGACCGGGCCGAGGTCCCATCCGCTCTCCAGTACTTGTCGCACGGGCGGCAGAGTGGCCGGCCACGCGTCGAGAGGTGCCGGTGAGAGCGGATGCATCTCAACGCGTCGAATCGGCAATCGCTGGATCACCGCTCCAGTCTGCACTGTGCCTCCGACGCTGTCCGTTCAGAGTTGGCAGCTGGGTGTCATAGAATCTGTAGTGCGGCATCGTTTCGGTGGCGCATGCCGACTTAGCTCAGCTGGTAGAGCGACGCTTATCTCTAGCCAGCCACTGAATTCCGGCAGCGTTACTGGGATCGGGACTGGATGACATGTCATCGATGTTACGATCCCAAAGCAGTAATCTGAATTGAAGGCATGTCACGCCTCCTTAGCTCACTTGGTAGAGCATCTCACTTGTAATGAGAAGGTAGCCGGTTCGATCCCGGCAGGGGGCTCCAAAACGTGGTGAACGCCCGGCATCTCGGGTCCGTCCGTTATGTCATGTGCCACGCTAGTTCGGACTTTGCCACGTAGTTCGGACAAACAGCCCTCATCGACCGGCGCATCTGTCGGTGTGATGCATTTGACCCCCGCTCAGCGGGCATTTCATCGGGCGGGTCCTACGGGCTCAGCTCCGCCCGCAACTTCCCGGAGCTTCGTCACTGGACGGGAGTTCGCTGTGGAGGTCCCTCTTGCGGGCGGTGATGCCGCCACCCTTCAGCAAAAGCCACAGCCACAGCTTCGCCGACGTTCACCGTCAGGCTGACTCGCTCGAGAGCGACGCTGGGACCATACGCTTTGGTGATGCCCTCTGCCTGGGGCACCCACGATTCTGATGACTCTCCGACGTCTCTTCGACCCTATTTCTCCCTTATAGAGGGCTTCCGCGCCGCGTGTGCTAACGGGTGGGCATTTCATCAGCGTTAGAACCACCCTGGGGTGGAGGTTTCGTAGTTTCGGCGCGGTAAGAGTTCCACCTGTGGGAGGTCCCGATAATCTCTGCCGATTCGTAGCGTGGAAGGCAAGCAACATATGCGCGCGCTGGCAGGTCTCGCCTTGCGTCTCACCCCTATGAGGAGAACGACCGATGTCGATCCAAGTACATGATCTCTCCAAGAAATATGGCAACACTTACGCGGTGAAGGACGTCTCGTTTACCGCCCCTCCCGGGCAAGTTACTGGCTTTCTCGGGCCGAATGGGGCAGGAAAGTCCACCACAATGCGCTCGATCGTGGGACTCGACCATCCAACGTCAGGCTCCGCGACGATCGCAGGGAAACGGTATGCGCAGCTGCGCGCACCTCTTCGCGAAGTGGGGGCACTTCTGGACGCAAAATCCGCGCACAAGTCGCGCACGGCAAGAAACCACCTGCGCACTGTCGCGGCCACCCACGGGATCTCGAATGCGCGCGTTGATGAGGTGTTGGAACTGACAGGCTTGTCCAGCGTCGCTGGCAAGAAGGTCGGGGGCTTTTCACTCGGTATGGGCCAACGCCTGGGGCTCGCCGTCGCACTGTTGGGCGACCCGCACACACTCATCCTTGATGAACCAGTCAACGGTCTCGACCCAGACGGGGTCACCTGGATTCGGAATCTGCTGCGCGGCCTCGCCGACGAGGGCCGGACGATCTTGCTCTCATCGCACCTGCTCGGTGAGATGTCCCTGATTGCCGATCACGTCATCGTGATCGGAAAGGGTGAGATCATCGCGGACGCACCGATCGGTGACCTCGTGGACACCAGCGACGTCGTTCGAGTGAAGACGCACAACATTGCCGGGCTGGTCGAACTGCTCGCCGCTCCTAACGTGACGACGAGCTACGACGGGTCGGGATCCGTTGACGTTCAAGGTCTGAGTGCCGAGCAGATCGCGCAGAAAGCGACTGCGGCGGGCATCGTGCTGTTCGAGGTGACACCCGTGCAACACTCCTTGGAGGACGCATACCGGGTGATCACCAGAGACGCCGTGCAGTACCAATCAGGTCGAACGACTCCACCGACCCCCACGGCCGAGGACAAGCCCCAGGGCGAACGATGATCACCCCGGCACTTACTGACAGCCAGCTCACATCGCAGCGCAGAGCCATCGAAGTAAGTTTCTGGAGGGTGCTCTCCTCGGAACGGCTGAAGCTGACGACGCTTCCTTCACAGCTGGTCACCGCACTCGTCGCCTTCATGCTCGTCCTTCTCGCCGCGGCCCTGCGCCTGATCACCACGATCGCTGCGCAGAACACTGACGCCGAACATCCGTCAACAGCAGCGAATGAGACACTCCTCCCCAGTCAACTTCTCGAAGGCGTCGTCTGGGCAGGCGTTCTCCTCGCCATCTTGTCTGTGCTGTTCATGGCATCCGAATACACCTCAGGCTCAATCAGGATTACCATCCTCGCCGTCCCCACTCGGACCCAGGTAGTCACGGGGAAAGCGGCTGTGCTTGCCCTCACCAGCTTCGTCATCGGGATCACCTCGTCCAGCCTGGTACTCCTTGCCGCCTGGATATTGGCGGAACAAGGAGCCCTCAGTATTGAGCTTCCCGCACTCCTCTCGCTCCGGCTGGTGCTCGGATCAGGGCTGTACTTGGCTGCAATCAGCGTGCTCGCACTGGCGCTGACCGCGATCATCCGCGACACCGTCGCCAGCCTCGTCACCGTGCTCTGCCTGATTACCGTTGCTCCTTTGCTCCTAGCTGCGGTGCCCGTCGAGTGGATGAGGAACCTGATCTCGTTTCTCCCCAGCGTCGCCGGACAACTCGTCCTCGCGCCCGACGGCGGGAGCGCCGTGCTCACGCCATGGGGCGGTATCGGGGTACTCGTGCTCTGGAGCGCGCTGCTCCTGGCTGCTGCGTGTGTAGCCGTCAAGAAGCGCGACGCGTGAACGCTCACGACACTGCCCGACCCCTCATCGACCAGAAAGCACCGACTATGACTGCCACCGCCACGCTGCCCAAGACCGTCGCCGCGAATCGGGTGAACCTGCCCAGGAGTATCCGAGCCGAGTTCGTCAAGTTCTTCACACTCACGTCGAACCGCGTCCTCGTCGCCGTCGCAACACTCTTCATACCGGCATCCGCAACAATGCTCGCCCTGTCGTTTGCCAACCCCACCGGCAACCGGGCACCGGGCACGGACCTCACCAAGATCGAGCCGATCGCTTTCGTTGACAGCGTCCTCTGGATACAGCTCCTGTTCGCCGTCGTCATCGCGCTGTTCGTCACCAGCGAGTACACCTCTGGACAGATCAAATTGAGCTTCCTCGCAGTCCCTGGGCGAATCCGGATGCTGCTTGCGAAGGCCTTCCTCGCGGCAGTGATCGGTTTCGGTATCGCCTTCCTCGGGACACTCGCCGCCCAGACGATCCCTGCGCTGATCCTCTCCGGAACCGAAGTGGATTACTCAATCACCATCGAGGGTGTCTTCCTGTTGGCCAGCAAATCGGGCCTCTACCTCGCCGCAATCGGCATCTTGGCTACAGGGATCGCGTTCCTCGTCCGCAACGTGGTCGTCGCGATCCTCATCCCCGTGCTGCTGCTGAGCATCCTCCCGGAAATGGTCCGATCGATCCCCATCGACCCGATCAGGGACGCCGTCGAGTTCTTCCCGAGCATCGCCGGCCGACTCCTAATCAGCACGATCGAATCCGGAGCCGGTCTCACCGACTGGCAGGGATACCTTGTCCTCGGAGGGTGGGCAATCGGCATGCTCGTTGTCTCCGGCATCGTCCTCAAGACACGCGACGCCTGAGCCGCGAGCTCGCTTCCTCGACATGCGGGACAGTAAAATTGCTGATAATGAGGCGGAAGGAGCATCATGCGCACGCCGTCTCGCAAAATCGAGGAACCGGACACTAGCCGGAGGACTACGGGGACTCGCGGCGGAGTAGACGCCCAAGCGGCACGCAGCAGACGATCGGTTCGGGTCGACGCCGCACCATTTGATGAGGCAACACTCGCACCAGCGTTGTGGGCACCGTTGGCCTGGCTCACTCGTCATCCACGTGTCATCGATGTCGTAATTATTCTCGTCTGCACCGTGCCCGCGCTTGTCGCGTTGATCCTTGTGCCGAACGAGAATGCGTGGCTCGGTTATGTCCTCGTCTTAGCGACCGGCATGGCTCTGTGGTGGCGCAGGTCCCGCCCGCTTCTGGTCTTGGCCCTGGTGATCACATTCACCAGTCTCAGCCCCTTGATGCAATCAGGTTTCGGCTCCTCGTTCATCGAAGGCATGGTCGTCCTCTACGCCGTCGCTTCCCGCATGCCGCTGAGTAGAGCGCTCCTGGGGTATCTCATGAGCGTTGCGATCCCGTTCGCCGCGTCAGGCCTGCGCATCTTGGTCGGTCTCGAGCCGATCCTTCTCAACGTGCTCCAACCGTCTCTACTCGTCGCCCTCTTACTCGGTATCGCGGTCAGAGCACGACGTGAACAACGGACTGCTCTCGCAGAGCTCGTGAACGCACGCATCGAGGCAGCCGCGCTCACCGAACGCAGCCGAATCACCGCAGAAATGCACGACGTGGTGGCGCACTCCATCACCGTCATGATCGCCCTCGCCGGTGGAGCCAAAGCCGGATGGAAGAAGCACCCCGAGCGCGCAGCAGACGCGCTCGAACAACTCGGCAACGTCGGCGCGAACGTGCTCAGTGAGATGCAAACAATCCTCCGCATACTCCGCGATAACGATGCCGACCTTGATCACGCCTTGCACGAATCAGGACACAATCTGCCTACTCTTGAAGAACTCACCGACACGTTTCGATCCGCAGGGCTTCCCGTCACCCTGACCCAGAGCGGGTTGCCTCTTCGGGAGAACCTTCCGCTGCAGAACACGGTCTACCGCATCGTGCAGGAATCTCTCACCAATGCGCTCCGCTATGCAAGGAACCCGACAGCCGTCACCGTCGAGATCGCCGGTGACGGCGAGAAGCTTCGTATCACCGTGACCGATGACGGACAGGACGCGGGCCGCGCAGAGAGTATCGGTGCGGGTATCGGTCTCACCGCGATGGCAGAGCGGGCCGCAGCATTCGGCGGAACGCACCACGCGGGCCCAGCGCCGACAGGCGGATGGAGAACCCGCGCGACGCTGCCCGTACCCTCACCAGACAGCGACGGAGCCGAATCATGAATGATCTGACACGCCACATGGTGACCGTCATTGTTGTCGACGATCAGCCTCTCGAACGTGTAGGAAACGCGCTCATCCTCGACTCTGACGACAACATCAAGGTGGTCGGAGAAGCCGCAAGCGGTGAAGAAGCCATCCCGTTGATCCTCCGTGAGAAACCAGACGTCGTTCTCATGGATGTCCGAATGCCCGGCATCGGTGGCATAGAAGCCACCAAGATCCTGACCACTGCACAACCAACTACCAAAGTCATCGTGCTCACCACCTTCAACCTCGATGAATACGCCTTCGGCAGTCTTCGAGCAGGAGCGAGCGCCTTCCTTCTGAAGAGTACGAAGCCCGAAGCGCTGGTCGCTGCGGTCAAGACCGTTGCCTCGGGCGCGGCCGTCGTGGACCCCGGACTGACCGTGAAACTGATCGATCACTTCGTCTCGACACAACCGGCCGCTCGAAAGTCCGAAGCGAACGACGACCGGCTTCGTGAATTGACACCGAGAGAGAGCGACGTGTTTGCCGCGATAGTCAGGGGCCTTTCGAACACTGAGATCAGCAAAGAGCTCCGCCTTGCGGAGACGACGGTGAAATCTCACATCAACTCCATCTTCGCGAAGCTCCATCTCAGAGACCGTGTCCACGCTGTCATCCTTGGTTACGAGATCTGGCCCGATCTTCCTCGCTGAGCTTTCGACGAAGGCTCATCAGCTGCAGCGCGCCCGCCGCGTTGCGCATCCCTATCGCCAGATCTTCGAAATCGTCGGTTTTCACTTGACACAATGCCGACGTCGTCGGATCGCCGATGAATGTGCCTCGCCTTTAGCGGACCACAGCAGCATCGCGGGACGCCCGCTCAGCGTTGGTCGTGGACGACGCGCACCTGAGGAAGGCAGAGCAGCCTACTTTCTGGCAACAAGCCGCAGCATCCTTGTCTGGTGCCGCTGGCAACGCGTAGCGTCGTCACCATGACAACCGAAGCCGACCGCTCTACCCGCGACTTTCTCATCAAGTACGCCGGCGTGACAGAAGCTGATCTCTCGGATGAGGCGCTTCGAGAGGGTGATGCCGAGCTTGCTAAAAATCGCGCAGCAGCTCACCGGCAAGCCGTGGCTGCATCGTGGGATGTCGACCGCGTCGCTGCGTTCCTCAACCTCGAGCCCGCCAGTGTGCGTCGTGCTGCGTCGGAGGGTGCGCTGTACTCTTTTGCGTCTGAGGTAGGTGAAGCGCTCTGGTTCCCGACGTGGCAATTCACGACGTCGGGTCTTCTGCCAGGGCTGCAGGAGATTGTCTGCGCGTTGCCACGCAGCTACCATCCAGTCACTGTGCGCGACCTCATGACGGAGCCGGACGCGGACGAAATGCTGGACGGGCTCAGTCCGGTGCAGTGGCTCACTGACGGCCATGCTCTGGCGGACGTCATGGTGATCATTGATGGCCGCAACCGGGAGTGAGTCAGCGCGGTACCACTGGGATGATCGTCGGCGAGTTCAATATCGATACTCGAATCGGCTCAGGAGCGCCTGCAACTATCTGCCCAAGGTGAGCAAGAATCTCGATCTGACCGGTCGTATTGCCCAGGAGTTTCGATGCCATGCCGTTCATGTCCCCTCGCCAGGCTCTTTTGGGCCTTCCGCTTGCGGGCTCTCAAGTGTTCACCGCCTTGGGGGCGCTAATCAATGATCCTTGCCCGTTTGCAAGAGTGTCGGCTCGGGAACCTACGGCAAGAAGCCTCGCCGAGCTGCTCCCCTCCGTCACTAGCGTTTGCGCTCAGCACGTCTTGAACGATGAAGAGTTCCCATCGCGAAGGAGCGCCTTTTCTCCTCCAGCGATTACAAGGCATCGGTCAAGTTGCTTTCATTATGAGGACTTCGAGCGAGCTCCAACCTCAAACCCATCGCGCTTGTCCGAAGTAGGTTGGCAAAGGTCAATCGAACGCGACAACTAAAATCCTTGTAATTCCGGGAGTCCGATGTTGTCAAATTATCCGAACTAGCGTGTCACGTGACACGTTAGAAGCGGCGCGGCCGAATCGGTTGAACCTTTTTCGGCGTCTGCGGGTTTTGGAGTTCAAGAATTTCGGCGAGGAGAACCCCGTTCTTCCGCTTCTCCTCCGCGAGATCGTGCTCTAGCTGCTCGGCTCGGTGGAGCGCTGCTGCGAGTCGCGTCCGGAGAGACGCATCAGATCCCGCGGAGCGAGCACTCTGAGGCAGTGTTCGTGCTGGCTGTCGCAAGGGATCCAGCCGAGCGGCCATGACCATGTCCCTAAGCGACGGGGTCGAGTAGATGAAGTTCCGCGAGACTCCCGCGTCAGCTGCCACGGAGCTAACCGAGACAGCGAGGTGGCTCTCCTCATGCTTTCGTAGCGAGGCAATTACAGCTTCTGTGGCCGTTTTCGATCGCTCTTGGGCTGCGGCAACTAAACGATCTGACATCTACTCGCCCGCCTCCGCTAGTGCGAGATCGCGACGTTCGATCTGTTCGAGACTGGCGATGAGCTTGTTGAGGGCGAGGAACGGGCGCTGGTTCTTTTCGGCGATCCGCACGTGTCCGTGTTCGTTGGCCATCTCGATCATCTGTGCGTGCTCGTCGCGTTGCTCCCTGAGGACCGGGAGATACTCCGGGGTGGTCATGAAAAGCGGGCAGAACAAGCAAGCATTGGCATGCTCGCATGTCTCGCCGCACGGCATGCCGCACTTTCCGTTCGGTAGCGCCTGAGAGGCTCCGCCCATGAAGGCGTGGGTCCAGGCCGCCTCTTCCATGATGCCGATGGGCCTCTCGACCACTTCGCCAGTGTTTGAAACAGCGCGAGACTTCTCCCACGCTTCGCGCACGGCCTGTTCGGACATTCGACCGTAAATCTCGGTAGTGACGATCGAATCGTGGCCGAGGAGCTTCTGCACCACCACGAGCGACATGCCGCCGTTCAGCCAGTCGGTGGCGTTCTGGTGCCGGAACATGTGTGGGGTCACCGGCAAGTATTCGCCACTCGAGGTTCGAATGTCCAGCGCCTTGATCAGCTTCGTGAGCGCGTTGTTGATCAGGGTGAGTGTGATCACCGTGTCTTTCAAATTGCGCGCGAACAGGTTCCGCGTGCCCGGCAGCTTTGTCTGCTTGTAAGAGATGTGGTCTTGAATCGCCTTTGCAACACCTGCGTGGACCGGGGCGCTCTTCATTTTCTTGCTTTTTGAGTCTCTATAGACGATCGACCACCGGTCGTCTCCGAGGTCCAGCAGGGCGTCGGTCGTCATGCCGGCCGCAATGTCTTTGCGCCTCAAGCCGGTCTCTGCAGCGATGCGGATGATCAGTCGACAGTCGAGGTCTTCCACCAGTTGTAGATTCCCGGCGTCTCGCAGCCTGGCAGCAACTTGTTTGCCAATCAGCCGCGGCGGACTTTTCGAGACTTTCGGGAGTTCGTTGGGCAGCCATCGAGCGCTGCGGCGAATGTCGGCCCATTCGTTCAGGCCCGCTTCGTCGATGAAGACGTTGATAGCGCTGCAAATGGCGATCTGATACTTGGCGCTGTAGGTCCGGCCTGGCGCATACTCAACCGTCTTGATGTGGGCCAGGAATCCGAGCATGTGCTCGCGAGCTAGGTCCTTCCAGGCGGTTACGCCTTTGAAATCCAGATATGCGCAGAAGGCCGATAGATGGCCATGCATCGCTTGGATGTATTGGGGTGCTCCGATCTCGGCAGCGAGTCGGTAGTTCATCCATCGCTCGATCGACGCAGCGAATTCAGCATTGGTAATCAGGTTGTGGTTCACAAAAGCGCCTCCGCCTGCCGCGGCAATGCCGAGATACCTCCTGGTCGGTTCGTGGCCGGCGAGGAGGCACAGAACGTCGAGAGTGTCGAGAAGGAAGGCGCGAGCGACATCCGTGTAGCCACCGGTAGCCCGGCTGATCTCTTCGATCTTGATTCGGTTATGGCGGAGTTCGAGAAGGGAGCTGTACTTGGATGCGGCCAGCACTCTTGCAAGCGATCCAACTACTCCGGGCAAGGTGATCTGGTCCCGCTCCGCGCGCTTTGACAGACCGTAGGCGAGCTCGTCGCGCATGAGCCCCGCGGCGGCGACATCGAATCCCTCCGGCGATTTCCGTCGATAGACCGTCCGGTGCTGAGTGAGAATCCAGCTCTCGACATCCGACGAACCCGACTTGCGGAAGTGACCCTGATCAGTTCGGCAAAGACGCGCATCAACCTGTGCTGCGATCATCCCGCAACCAGGAACTGCGCACGGAGGCTTCGAGTACCTGGCCTCGACATCTAGGGGAATTGGGTCGAGCAAGAAGCGGGCGTCGAGCTCGACCCGCAGATCTAGGGCGGCCAGCTCGCCATTGCTGATTCTTGATTTAGCCACGTTCCCACGCTCCTGCTTCTATCAATTGTTCTCGGACGTGCTCGACATCGAGATGGTTATAGGTATCGAGGGTTGTCTGGACGCTCGAATGGGTTACGAGATACGAGATGGTCTCGACCGGAACCTTCTTCGCGAGCATTCGGGTGACGAACGAATGACGGAAGGTATGAGCCGTCCAGGCATAGATGCCGGTCTTTCTCCGCAGCCGATAGACCAGCTGCTCGACTGATCGATAGGTGAGCGGGCTCCCATATTCGCCCGCCCACAGATTGACAAAGACGAAGTCTGAGTCGAGGTACTTGTACTCAGAATGCATGTAGGCGGCGTAGAGGCGGATGAGTGATGCCGAGACGGGGATCACGGCGTAGTTGTAACTCTTGTTCCTCGCGTCGACGCCTTCGACATCGTCGTACTTCATAACGCGGATCGACGCGTTCGGCACCTTGATGTCCGAGTGACGAAGGAGCAGCGCTTGACCAATGCGAAGACCGGTCTCATCCAGGAGAGTGAAAAGGAATCGATCCCTGAGGTTGCTGGTCGCTTCGATGATCGCCGTGATGGACCCGTCAGATAGCGTCCTCTTTTCGCTATCTGCAATGCGCATCCGCGGCCCGATTGTGGTCAAGGTCTCATCGAGCTCGGAGAACCGATTGCGCCGCCTCCGCGCCGTTCTTAGTAGCCCGACGTAGACCTGATCGTTGGTGGTGTCGTGGAGATGCTTCGAATACGAAGACAGTGTGGTCATCGCCCGGTTCACGGACTTCCGCGATCGCTGCCCCTCAGGATTCGATGGTCGAACGAGAGCGTCGAGTGGAGTGCGCATGTAGCGCACGAATTGCGCAAGGACATCGTTGGTGACAGCCGTCCAGAGCTGCCCGGTCTCTTCCAGAAATGAGAAGAAATGTGCCAAGTCATGCGCGTAAGCGTCGATCGTGTTCGGAGACATCCCGACGTTGTCCAGGTACCGCAGGAAGGACGTGACCGCCGGGATCGGGATGCCGCGCCCATCGAGCACAGCCCACTTCTCGGGTGTCTGGACCGATACCGCTCGTGCCAAATCCGCTCCTTTGATGACACTGTATGTTGCAGTGTGTCATCGACGCGGTGGAAAGTCCCGTGAATGACGTGAATTACAGTCCAGAGAAGAGCTAGGGATAACACCTGTCTTGTAAACAGGATGTCGCGGGTTCGAACCCCGCAGTCGGCTCCATATCTCACGAATCATCACAGCGCTCTCACCTACTGCGCGCTGTTCGGCTTCCGCCCGCGCCGCGGCCGATTGTGCCACGCCTCGATCGCCGTCGGAGTCAGATCATCGCGATCCCACAGGTAGCCGGACACGTTACCGATCGGGTCGATGAACGCGTCGCTGGCCGAAGACGCTTCCCCAGAATCGCGTCGGCGCATCGTCTGGCGCAGCGACACCGGTGTGACGCCGAGTAGCGCGGCAACTTCGTCGATCGTTGCGTAGCGCTCGGCAAAGCGGGGCTCGGTCGTGCCGTCACGCAACGCGCGAGGGCGGGGTTTCTCATCGGACATGGCGTCCTCCCTGTCGTGACGCCCACGATATCCGACATGGGTCGGCCCCCGGGCTAGCATTGCGGCATGGACGCCGCCGTCACCCGCCTCGATGTGCCTGGCACGTACAATTTTCGCGAGGTCGCCCCCGGAGTGCTGAAACCCGGGCTGCTTTACCGATCGGATGCTCTGCACCGCCTCACCCGCGACGGCCGTAACCGGCTGGTGGAACTCGGCATCCGGCAGGTCATCGACCTGCGTTCGGCAATCGATCGACGTATCGGCGGGCGCGACCGACTGCGTGGAACCGGTGCCGCCTATCTCTCTGTTCCCATCGACGGTGCCCCGCGCAACGTCGACCCGAGCACGCTCACACTTCGGGACGTGTACGACGTGGTGCTCACCCGGCATCAACAGGATCTCGGCCGTGTCATCCGGGCCGTCGCATCCGCCGAAGGCCCGGTCGTCGTGCACTGCACCGCGGGTAAAGATCGCACCGGCCTGGTCTCAGCGCTCATTCTCACTGCGCTCGACATCGACCGCGACATCATCGTGTCGGACTATGCCGCCACCGCGGCGAACCTGTCGGGGGAGTGGACACAGCGCATGCTGCGCAAAATGCGATGGTTCCGTGTGAAGGTCACCGACAACCTCGTCGACGTACTCGCGGGCTCACCGCCCGAACTGCTCAGCGAGATGTTCGACTGGCTCGACAGCGAGCATGGTGGGGCGCTGGCATACCTGGAGCACGCGGGCGTCGACGCCGCAGTGCGGGATCAGCTGAGGCGGGCGCTACTGCCGCCGCGGTGATCGTCAGAACAGTCGATCCGCTTCGCCCTTGTCGTTCTCCCGTGGTGTCACTGTGACGCGCTCGTCGAGGGATGCCGCAGCCAGCAGTGCCTCTTCGATGATGTCCCGCCCTGCCTCGGCGTTCAGCCAGTCCTGCGCGAACGCGGTCGGGATGAGCACCGGCATCCGGTCATGGACGTCGGCCAGGTGGGCCGGGGCCGAGCGCATCACGATGGAATAGCAGGTGAACGATTCGCCGTCGGCAGTGCGACCACGCTGCGTGACGGCGGCCATGCCGAACAATGCACGGTTGTCGAGAGCGAACTCGTGCCACACCCGGCTGGGCTTCTGCATCTCGAACCACCCGGTGGACGGCACGATCGCGCGGCTCTTCAATCCGCCCGGTCGCTCCTGCAGTCGCTCAGAGCGCGTGTTGATTGACGGGAACTTCGCCGGCTCGCCATTCACCAGATAGCCCCACCACGCGGGCTCCAGAGTCGTCCCGGCATCCCGCGGCACGATCAGTGGGCTCAGATTGCGGAGGTTCTTTCCGGTGGGACGCACCGTCTCGCCCGCGTTCTGCGCGGCCCAGACTCGCAGCCCCTCGAGGACGTCGGCATCTGCCTCGGCCAGCAGCTCCGCGTCGGTGAAGCGAGGGTCCAGCCCGTAGCTTGCGCACATGCGGCAAGGCTAACCCCGCGCACGGACATTCGGTGGTCAGAAAGAGCAGCGTCTGCTCGGGTAGTGTGCACGAGTGACCGAGACCCGCAGGCTTTCCGCGCCGTTGGCGCTGGGCGGTGCCGTCTCGATCGGAGCGATGACCGCGATCCAGGCGCGGATCAACGGCGTGCTCGGAGTCCGCATCGACGATGGCATCCTCGCCGGGCTCATCTCCTTCAGCGTCGGACTTGTCGTCCTGATCGTCGTCACCATCGCACTGCCATCAGCGCGCGCCGGTGCCGGTCGGCTGTGGCGCGGCATCCGCTCGCGCACGATCCCGACATGGATGCTGCTCGGCGGCGCGTGTGGAGCACTCACGGTCTCCACCCAGGGCGTGACAGCGGGCGTCCTCGGAGTCTCGCTCTTCACCGTCGGCGTCGTGGCAGGGCAGACTTTGCACGGTCTTGTCCTCGACCGCATCGGATTCGGACCGGCCGGCGTCGTCGCGGTCACGCCGGGACGCGTGCTCGGTGGTGTCTTCGCGCTCGCCGCGGTCGGCGTCTCGCTCGGGGGAGACGTGCTCGCCGACACACCGCTGTGGCTGCTTCTGCTGCCATTCGCCGCTGGTGTCGGTATCGCGTGGCAGTCGGCCACCAACGGACGCCTCGCGCAACGCGTGCAGTCTCCGATGACCGCGACGCTGATGAGCTTCATCACCGGAACCCTCGTGCTGTGCGTCGCAGCGGGCGTCAGCGTCGCAGTACGCGGGATGCCGCAGGCACTGCCACTCGAACCCTGGTTATACCTCGGCGGGCTGCTGGGATTCGTGTACATCCTGTTGGGCGCGGCAATCGTCGCCCACACGGGTGTGCTGCTGCTCGGGCTCGGATCCGTGCTCGGACAGCTCGTCGCCTCAGTCGTCATCGACCTGCTCTGGCCAGCCGCGGCGGGGCCGGCGCTGTGGCAGCTGATCGGGATGGTCTTCGTTGCCGTGGCATCCGTCGTCGTGGCCATGCCCTGGCGGCGCCGACAGCGCTGAGAATCGCCCGAGCCCGGACGGAGGTGGCGCAGATTGCCGCTTAGGTCGGCGGGAAGCGGCCATCCGCGACCCCTGCCCGAACCGAACCGACCCGAGCCGCTACTTCTTCTGCGCAGGCATCCGGGTCAACAGGTCGCGGGCGTCGACGCTCTTGCGACGACCGGGCTTCTTGCCCTGCGGTTTGCCGCCGACGTAGAGCCACCCCAGTAGCTCCTCGTTCTTCTTCAGCCCGTGCGCCTTCGCGACGGCCTTCGAGCGTGTGTAGCCGCCAGTGCGCCAGATGACGCCCCATCCGGCCTCATCCAGCAGCAAGCTGAGCGTGTGTGCGACGCCGGCGGCGACGGCCTCCTGCTCCCACCGCGGCACCTTGTCGCTCTTGTGGTAGCTCGCCACCACAGCGATCAGCAATGCGGCACGCAGCGGCTTCGACGAGGGGCTCTTGTCGCTCTGTGCCTTCGCGATGGCCTCCCCGAGCACCACGCGATCGTCGCCGCGCAGTTCGATCAGGCGCCACGGCCGCAAAGAGGAATGGTCGGCAACGCGACCTGCCGCGGCCACCAGTGGCAGTAGCTCGTCGCTGGTTGGTGCGTCCTCGGTGACCTTCGACCAGGACTGCCGGGCCAGGGCCGCATCGAGCGCGCTCACGCCTGGGGAGCCTCGGGCGTGAAGTTCAGCGACAACGAGTTCATGCAGTACCGGTCGCCAGTGGGGGTGCCGAAACCATCCGGGAAAACGTGACCGAGGTGTGAACCGCAGTTCGCGCAGCGGACTTCCGTGCGCTGCATGCCGAGCGTGTTGTCCTCGATGAGCTGCACCGCGTCCGGGCGGATCGACTCGTAGAAGCTCGGCCATCCGCATCCCGAATCGAACTTCGTGCCGCTCTTGAACAGTTCTGTTCCGCAGGCTCCGCAGGTGTACAGGCCGCCACGCTTCTCATCGAGCAGCTCGCCTGTCCAGGCGCGTTCGGTCGCGGCTTTGCGCAGCACCGCGAACTCTTCGTCGCCGAGTTCTTCGCGCCATTCGGCATCCGTCTTCTTCACGTTGTAGTCCATGGGGCCTCCTATGTCTCTTCCATTGTCCACCGCGTCGGGCAGCCGTGGGCCGATCACCGGGCGAGAATGGATGGATGACGGATGCTGTGCGCGAACGCTACGACCGTTTTGCGCGCGAGGAGGCGCCCGGCCGCTCTGCGCTGTACGAAGAATGGGCCGCTGGGGTCGCCGCTGACTCCGACGTGCGGGCGGTGCTCGCCCGCATTCCCGACACGCGCAGGCAGCCGCCACTCGTGTTCGCGGTGACGCGGATGCTGGGCGCGCCACTGGAGGGCTTCGAGAAGTGGCGGGCATTCCTGCTCGCGCACTCAGACGAGATTGTCGCCGAGTGCTCTGCGCGCCGGGTGCAGACCAACGAGCCGCTGCGCCTTGCACCACTGCTTCCGGTGCTCTCCGAGATCGCCGGACCAATCGCGCTGCTCGAGCTTGGGGCGTCGGGTGGCCTCTGTCTCTACCCCGATCGCTACTCATATCGTTTTGTTGACACCGACGGCACACTGCGCGCGGCTCTCGATCCGGATGGCGGACCCTCCGAAGTCGTGCTCACCAGCGAGGTGCGTGGGCCGAGGCCGCCGGTGCGGATGCCGCAGATCGTCTGGCGTGCCGGGATCGATCTTGACCCGCTCGACGCCGGCGACCCGAGAGACCGTGCCTGGCTGCAGGGGCTGGTCTGGCCAGGGGAGACAGGCCGAGAAGCGCGGATCGCTGCTGCCCTCGATATCGTCGCGGCCGATCCGCCGCGGATGGTGCGCGGTGACGCCGGAGCTGAGGTGGCGGCGCTCGCGGCATCCGCTCCGCCAGACGCGACGCTCGTCATCACAACGCCCGGCGTGCTCGCCCACATCCCTTGGGCATCAAGGCACGCGCTGATCGCACAGCTGCAACACCTGCCGGCCCGCTGGATCACGATCGACACGCCGGCACTGCATGACGCCTGGCATCCGCCGGTCGATGCCGATACCTGGCCGGGGTTCGTCGTCGCGATCGACGGGAAAGTACGTGCGGCCGCTGACCCATTGGGACGCTGGTGGGAGTGGCGCGCTGGTTCGCCGGAGAATCGCCCTTAGCCTGGACGCATGCTCGGAGACCTCACCGATCGCGACCGCGCGATCCTCGCGCTGGAAGCCGCTTGGCCGCGGCACGGTGGCGCGAAGGAAGAGACCATCCGTACGAAGCTCGGGATGAGTCCCGCTCGCTACTATCAACTGCTCGGCAGGCTGATTGACACAGAGCAGGCACTCGATCATGACCCCCTTCTGGTGCGTCGACTGCGTCGGCTGCGCGAGAACAGGACGGATAAGCGCGTGGCGCGGATGCGTGGATTTGCCGGCTGACGCGTCTCTCCCGGTGCGCTATGTGTGGATTCCAAGGCCTCGACAGATAGCATCGACGAGTGCCCCAGCTTGTCAAAGACCGCTTCGATGATGTTCCCCGTTCCTCAGGACGCGTAGGAGCGCATCGAGCCGAGGCCCCAGGAATGAACGGCTGGATCGTGTTGCTGTGGTCTTTTGTCGCAGCGCTCGTGATCATCGTCGTCGGTATTTTCGTCGCGCTGATGCTGATGGGGCGCATCACGCTGTTCCCCGGTGCTGGTTCCACCGGAGCCCCCGCACCCGAAGTCGCGGGCGTCGTCGACACGTCCTACTCAGTACTCGTGCTCAACGCTACGCCGGAGTCTGGACTCGACGTGCAGTTGCGTGACACCCTGCTGAACAACGGATGGCCCGCCGATTCAGTGAGCTACGGCGAGGCCGGTCAGCAGGACTTCGCCGAGACAACCGTCTACTACGTGGCAGAGGCAGACCAGCTGGCCGCGATCGGCCTGGCTGACGTGATCGGCGGAGCTCAGGTCTCGGAGAGCGATTTCTATGCTGACCCGAATGACCCCGAGCAGAAGCAGCTTGTCGTCGTCATCGGCCTTGATCGCTCGAGCGTCGAGCCCGAGTCTGTGGAGACTCCCGCAGAATAAGCACCCTCCGCGGCTTGCACTCGATGGGGTCGAGTGCCAGAATGGGCGTTAGCACTCTCGTACTGTGAGTGCTAACCAGAACGTCTACGTCCAGGAGGGACGACAAAACTCATGGCAAAGATCATCGCTTTCGATGAGGAGGCCCGTCGCGGTCTCGAGCGCGGCCTCAACATCCTCGCCGACGCTGTCAAGGTGACCCTCGGCCCGCGCGGTCGCAACGTCGTGCTTGAGAAGAAGTGGGGCGCTCCCACGATCACTAACGACGGTGTGTCGATCGCCAAGGAGATCGAGCTGGACGACCCGTACGAGAAGATCGGTGCGGAGCTCGTCAAGGAGGTCGCCAAGAAGACCGATGACGTCGCAGGTGATGGAACCACCACCGCGACCGTCCTCGCTCAGGCACTCGTTCGTGAAGGCCTGCGCAACGTCGCAGCCGGCGCCGACCCGATCTCGCTCAAGCGCGGCATCGAGAAGGCTGTTGCAGCGATCACCGCGGAGCTGCTCGCCAGCGCCAGGGAGATCGATTCGAAGGAGCAGATTGCCGCTACGGCATCTATCTCCGCCGCTGACACCGAAATCGGCGAGCTCATCGCTGAGGCGATCGACAAGGTCGGCAAGGAAGGCGTTGTCACCGTCGAGGAGTCGCAGACCTTCGGCACCGAGCTCGAGCTCACCGAGGGCATGCGCTTCGACAAGGGCTACCTGAACCCGTACTTCGTGACGGATGCAGACCGCCAGGAGGCCGTGTTCGAGGAGCCTTACATCCTCATCGCGAACTCGAAGATCTCGAGCATCAAGGATCTTCTCCCGATCGTCGACAAGGTGATCCAGGAAGGCAAGGAGCTTGTCATCATTGCCGAGGACGTCGAGGGCGAAGCTCTTGCGACTCTGGTGCTGAACAAGATCCGCGGCATCTTCAAGTCGGCTGCTGTCAAGGCTCCCGGCTTCGGCGACCGTCGCAAGGCGCAGCTGCAGGACATCGCGATCCTCACCGGTGGTCAGGTCATCACCGAAGAGGTCGGTCTCAAGCTCGAGAACACCACGCTCGACCTGCTGGGCCGTGCGCGCAAGGTCATCATCACCAAGGACGAGACAACAATCGTCGAGGGTGCTGGCGAGACCGAGCAGATCGAGGGTCGCGTAACCCAGATCCGCCGCGAGATCGAGAACACCGACAGCGACTACGACCGTGAGAAGCTCCAGGAGCGTCTCGCCAAGCTCGCTGGTGGCGTTGCGGTCATCAAGGCCGGAGCGGCAACCGAGGTCGAGCTCAAGGAGCGCAAGCACCGCATCGAGGACGCCGTTCGCAACGCGAAGGCAGCCGTCGAAGAGGGCATCGTCCCCGGTGGTGGCGTCGCGCTCATCCAGGCTGGCACGAAGGCACTTGATTCTCTTGAGCTCACGGGTGACGAGGCAACGGGTGCGAACATCGTTCGCGTCGCCATCTCGGCTCCGCTCAAGCAGATTGCGCTCAACGCTGGTCTCGAGCCCGGTGTCGTCGCGCACAAGGTCTCCGAGCTTCCCAGCGGTCACGGCCTCAACGCCGCAACCGGTGAGTACGTGGAGATGTTTGCCGCTGGCATCATCGACCCCGCCAAGGTGACGCGCTCGGCGCTGCAGAACGCAGCCTCGATCGCCGGTCTCTTCCTCACCACTGAGGTCGTTGTCGCCGACAAGCCTGAGCGGGCCGCAGCTCCGGCTGGCGACCCGACGGGTGGCATGGACTTCTAAGTCCACACGCACAGACAGAAACGCCCCGGCCTCGGCCGGGGCGTTTCTGCGTTCGGGGAGGGTAAGTCAGCGAAAGAGGCTTGCCGAGTACTGATCGGCATCTGAGTACTGCGTCGCCGCAGATCCCAGTGCAACGCCGATTGAATCCAGCACCTGTTCGACATGCATCTGGGCGGCACTCCACTGATCGCTGCAGCCTTGGAACGCCACTGATGCAGCGCCTGTCCACGAAGACTGCAACTGGGTGAGCTGTGCTTTCAGCGCCAGCGACTCGCTGCGCAATCGTTCCATTGTGGCTCTTGCGGCACCGTTGGCGGCAAAGACGGCCTCGGTGTCGACGGTGTATACGGACATGGGAACTCCTTTCGTCGGAGCTCATACGTTACGAGAGTGCCGGTCGGCGCGTGAGGCGAGAAACCACGTTCCGTGGATGAGCGACAGCGTCACCAATTGGTGGAGAACGAGTCAGCCCAGTGCGCGTCAGAAAGCGTCAGAGATCAAAGAGCGTCGAGGTTCAGTCGCTCCAGCGGCTGGGTATCTTCCAACAGGTGCTCAGGCGTCGCCTGCGCAGGCGCGAGCGGGAAGATCACCGTGAACGTCGCGCCCCCTCCCGGCGTCTCGTCGACGCGTACGCTGCCGTGGAGGGCGGAGACGATCGATGACACGATCGCGAGGCCGAGGCCGGAACCGCCGGTCTCACGCGCTCTGGACGTGTCTGCGCGCCAGAAGCGTTCGAAGATCTGCTCACGGATCTCCGGCGGGATGCCTTCGCCATGATCGACGATCGAGATGCTGCCGGTGCCGGCCGCGCGATCCGTATCGACGACGAGTTCGATCGGGCTGTCCTCTGCGGAGAACCGCCGGGCATTGCCCAGCAGGTTCGCCACGACCTGGCGCACCTTGTTTTCCTCGCCGAGGATGATCGGCGGCGTGCGCACCGGAATATCTTCTGCTTCGGTGAAGTCGATCTCCGGCATCGCCTGCCCAGTAGTGCGGGGCTTGCGGCGCAGTCGGGCAAGTGCGCCAGCGCGCGCCCGTGAGGTGGGCGTGCTGGAAGTCTCCGGCCGCGGCGAGTGGGTTCGCAGCGAGGCGGTCGGCATGGCATCCACTGTTTTGTCGACGACGGTGATCGTTCGCCGTGGGGCAGTGGCGCGCAGATCGAGCGCGGCGTCACGGGCGACCGGTCGCAGATCGAGCGGCACGATCTGCAGCTCCGGCTCTTCATCGAGCCTTGCGAGAGCGAGCAGATCCTCGACGAGCACGCCCATCCGGATCGCTTCCTTCTCGATGCGCTCCATCGCCCTGGCCGTGTCTTCTTCGCCACGGATCGCGCCCATACGGTAAAGCTCCGCATAACCGCGCACGCTCACCAGCGGAGTGCGCAGCTCGTGGCTGGCATCGCCGATGAAGCGGCGCATGTGCCGCACTGTGCGGTCACGCTGCGCGATCGACTCGTCGATTCGCTCGAGCATCGTGTTGATCGCGAAGTTGAGACGGCCCACCTCGGTGGTGGGCTCGAAGTCGGTGAGACGCTGGCTGAAGTCACCGGAGGCGATCAGCATTGCGGTGGATTCGACCTGCCCGAGGCGGCGGAAGGTGAGCGTGACGAGGCCTCGGATGAGGAGCGCCGCGACGAGCGTCGTGACAAGTGCCACGGTCGTGTAGACCGCGAAGTACTGGCTGATGATGCGGTCGGCCTCTTCCAGAGGCAGCGCGACGTACTGCACATACAGGGTGCCGTCCGGGCCACCGCGCCCGGCGACGGACGCGTGAAACGCGCTGCCGTCCGCACTCTTCAGGGGGAGAATCTTGCCGTCGAGGGCGTAGGCCTGTTCGAGCGTGAACGTCTCGGGGAAAACTGGCAGCGGTGTATCCGCCGGCCCGGGTGACTGCGCGAGAAGGGTGCCATCGGCGGCATACACCGCGAAGACGTAGTCGGCCGCGCGTGGGGCCGTCTCGGATGGGGTGAGCGCCAGGTTACCGTCGACCAGCTCCATGTCGAACCAGCGGCTGGCGAGGTCACTCGTGACCAGTGACGGCAGTTGCGCGTTGATGTTCTCGACCAGGGAATTGCGCAGCAGCGGCACCGTGCCGATACCGGCGACGAGAAGGCCGAGCGCGAGGACAGCGACGGTGACCCCGGTGACCTTCGCGCGAAGGCTGATCCGCCGCCACCAACCGGTGACGGCGTCAGGCTGTTGCCCCATGCCGTTCCCTTCGGTGGCTACTTGCCCACCTTCAGCATGTAGCCGAAACCGCGCTTGGTCTGAATGACAGATTCTTCGGTATGCGGATCAATCTTGCGACGCAGGTACGAGATGTAGCTCTCGACGATGCCGGCATCGCCGTTGAAGTCGTACTCCCACACGTGGTCGAGGATCTGCGCCTTCGAGAGCACGCGGTTGGGGTTGAGCATCAGGTAGCGCAGCAGCTTGAACTCGGTCGGGCTGAGCTCAATCGGCTCCTTGCCGACGAACACATCGTGCGTGTCCTGATCCATCGACAGCTCGCCGGCACGGATGATCGACTCCTCATCGGCCTGCATCGTGCGGCGGAGGATCGCCTGGGCACGAGCGACGATCTCATCGAGGGCGAACGGCTTGGTGACGTAGTCGTCACCGCCGGCGTTCAGACCTTCGATCTTGTCTTGCGTGTCATCCTTCGCCGTGAGGAAGAGGATCGGGGCGGTGAAGCCCGCGCCACGCAGGCGCTTGGTCACGCTGAACCCGTTCATGTCGGGGAGCATGACATCGAGGATGATGAGATCCGGCTCCTCTTCGAGGACAGCAGAGATCGTGGCCGCACCATTCGCGACCGTCTTCACCTGGAATCCAGCGAAGCTCAGGCCTGTGGAAAGCAGGTCACGGATGTTGGGCTCGTCATCGACGACCAGGATGCGCGCATCAGTCATGTCCCCATTATGGTGACTTCAGCCATGCGAAGGCTGATTATCTTTCGGAGCGCCCGATATGTCGTCTCCTGCTTCATGCACGCAGATCGCGATCTGCACGCGATTGTTGGCGGGCAGCTTGTCCATGATCCGCCCCACATGGGTCTTCACGGTGGCGAGACTGAGGAACAGTTTCGCGGCGATCTCGGCGTTACTGAGGCCGTGTGCGACTGCCTCTGCTACCTCACGTTCACGTGCGGTGAGTTCGCTGAGTCGGCTGTTCGCGACCCGGCGTCGATCGGCGATCCGACCGTCGGTGGCAGCGATGACCAGCTGGCGGGTGACGGAGGGCGAGAGCATCATCCGGCCATCGGCGACCTGATGCAACGCCGCGATCAGATCGACCGGTGGCGTGTCTTTGAGCAGGAACCCCATTGCGCCGCTCTCCAGTGCGCCGAGCACTTCGGCGTCGGCGTCGAATGTCGTCAGCATGACGATGCGCGCATCGGGGCGCTCGGCGAGTATTCGTGCTGTTGCGCGGATGCCGTCGAGTCGCGGCATCCGGATATCCATCAGCACGACATCCGGACGCATGCGCAGCGCCGCCTCGATTGCAGCCTCGCCGTCGGCGGCTTCCCCGACGATACGGATGCCATCGCTGCCATCCAACAGCAGACGAAGGCCGGTGCGCACGAGTTGTTCGTCATCGACGAGCAGCACTCTCAATTCGGCCATGGCAGCACCACCTCTACTCGGAAGAGCCCGTCCGCCTCATCGATGAGAAGCTGGCCTCCGGCCAGACGTGTACGCTCGGCGACGCCGGTGAGCCCGAAACCGGGCGGGGCGATGGGCGCGCCCACCCGGTTCTGAGCGGAAAGCCGCACGCCGGAGACGGCATCCGATGTCAGGTGAAGAAAGATGCGCTCGCCCTGGGCGTGCTTCCGCGCGTTGGTGAGTATCTCTTGCACGATCCGGAACAGGTGTCGGCCGAGCGCCGCTGGGATGCCGTCGGTGTCCAGCGCACTGATAATGATGGTGCTGCCGGCCGCACGCGCATCCGCGATGAGGGTGTGGATATCGGCTGCAACCGGCTGCGGACTGCGCTCCGTGTCGCCGTGACCCTCGCCGCGAAGAACCCCCAGCACATCACGCAGTTCATCCAGAGCCAGGTGGGAGTTCTCTCGGATCACCCCGGCAGCCTCTGCTGCCTGCTGTGGGGAGAGATCCCGGCGATACTCGAGCGCACCGGCGTGCACAGCGATGAGCGACAACCGATGCCCCAGCACATCGTGCATCTCGCGAGCGATACGCGAGCGCTCTTGGGCGCCCGCCCGCTCGATCTGCGCTGTGTGCGCTGCGTCGGCCGCCTCATCCAATTGCCGTCGTGCGCCGATGAGAAGACCGAGCAGAACCAGCGCACCCGTGAGAATCCCGCCGATGACGAGCAGCAGCCACAGCGGTGTGCCGTCATCGAACGGGTGCACCGTGATGTCGATGCAGTTGACCGCGGTGTACAGGGCCGCGGCAACGGCGATCTCCCGGGGTCGTCGGCGGGCCGAGACGAATACGAGAAGGGCGGCAGCCGCTCCGGCTCCCAGCCAGGAGAACGCAGTCAGCGCGATCGCCACGGCGGGGATGAGTCGCGGGGCACGGCGGCGGAATGCGTACAGGCCGAGGACGACGACGCCGAGGGCGAGATCGATCAGCATGCGTACGCCGATCGCCGCGGCATCCTGCCCATCCGGATCGACGGTTTCCAACTCGACGCCGTAGCCGACGACGAACACCAGCATTCCGATGGCCGCTGCTGCGGCCCAGCGCCAGATGTCGCTCCATCTGCGCCTGCGTGCAGAAGACGAACGAGAGGTCACATACCAAGACTAGGCCGCGGGAATGCTGCCGAGTATCGACCGAAAGGATGACCGGCGCCGGGCATCGTCCGATCTTTCGGTCGATGCGGATCCTGCGCCGGCCGGGCGAAGATCGACACATGACGATTTCTGCCGAATATCACCGCCTGGCGCGGATTCGCCCGCGATACCGATGGTGGCGGGTACTCCTGACCGGACTGTTCGGCGTGGCCATGTACCTAACGATGTCGTTCCTGATCATCATCCCGGCCGGAATCGCTGCGGCGGAGAATCCCGGATTCGAGTCGGCATTCGACGCCTGGCTGAACAGTCCCGAATCCTTCGATCTGAATCAGCCCTGGTTGTTCGTCGCGCTGATGGTGCCGCTGATCCTGATGCTGCCCGCACTCTTTCTCGCATCCCGCATCGTCGAGGGGCGAGGTGCGGGGCTGCTCTCGTCGGTTGCTGGTCGGATCCGATGGGGCTGGCTGGCGCGCACCCTGTTGCTCGCTCTCGCCGTGTACGCGGTCTACTTTGCTGTTCTGTTCGCGTTGGCTGCGCTCTCCGGAGAATCAATCGTCATCGACGCATCGCATCCCGGGATCGCGCTCATGCTCGTCCTGGTGCTTCTGCTCGTGCCGCTACAGGCAGCAGCGGAGGAGTACGTCTTCCGTGGATACCTCATGCAGCTGATTGGCGGATGGCTGCGGCATCCGGCGTTCGCTATCCTGCTGCCGGCGCCGTTGTTCGTCATCGGGCACGGATACGATCTCTGGGGCGGGCTCAGCGTCGGCGTCTTCGCCATCGTCGCCGCGTGGCTGAGCTGGCGCACCGGAGGACTCGAAGCAGCGATCTCGATGCACATCGTGAACAACGTGCTGATCTTCGTACTCGGTAGCTTCTCCCTCGTCGACGCCAACGCGACCGAGGGTGCCCCCGCCGATCTCATCGCATCCGCGATCACGATGATCGTCTATGCGCTTCTGGCTGATCGCTGGGCGCGCACCCGAGGACTGGCGCGCACGGCGACGGCTCCGACGGCTCCGACGATGACTGCTCCAACTGCGACGACGGCGGAGTAACCTGGCGGCATGAACGGCGACGAAATGGGCGGTGACGCTGCCTGCTGGCTCGCCCAGGTCTGCCCCGAATGCGGCGCGATGCTGGACGATCGCGTGCGCCCGTGCTGGCGCTGCGGCGCCAGCCCGGCAGACGACACCGAGTCACCCGCTACGCGGTGACCCGCTACGCGGATGCCAGCGCGTCAGCGTCGAGGATCGTGTAGCTATAGCCCTGTTCGGCGAGAAAACGCTGGCGGTTCTGCGCGTAATCCTGGTCGACGGTGTCGCGGGCGATGAGCGTGTAGAAACTCGCGGTGTGGCCGGACTCCTTAGGGCGCAGCAGGCGCCCCAGTCGCTGGGCCTCTTCCTGACGGGATCCGAATGACCCGGAAACCTGGATCGCGACGGATGCCTCGGGCAGATCGATTGAGAAGTTCGCGACCTTGGATACGACGAGCAGCTCGATCTCGCCCACACGGAACTGCTGGTACAACTTCTCACGATCATCGATCGGCGTGGCGCCCGTGATCTGCGGTGCGTTCAGCGCATCGGAAAGGATGTCGAGCTGGTCGAGATACTGCCCGATCACGAGGATGCGTTCGCCGGGGTGCTTGGCGATCAGCTCCCGTACGGCGGCGATCTTGACCGGTGACGATGCCGCAAGGCGATAGCGGTCTTCATCCGTCGCCGCGGCGTACTCCATCCGGTCATCCGGCGGCAGGTCGACACGAACCTCGTAACAGGCTGCGGGGGAGATGTACCCCTGAGCCTCGATCTGTTTCCAGGGGGCGTCGAAGCGCTTGGGGCCGATGAGGCTGAACACGTCGCCCTCGCGGCCGTCTTCGCGCACCAGAGTGGCCGTCAGACCGATGCGGCGGCGGGCTTGCAGATCAGCAGTCAGCTTGAACACGGGTGCCGGCAGCAGGTGCACCTCGTCGTAGATGATGAGGCCCCAGTCCATCGCATCGAGTAGCGACAGGTGGGCGTACTCGCCCTTCCTTTTCGCGGTGAGGATCTGGTAGGTCGCGATCGTGACCGGCTTGACTTCCTTGACCTGGCCGGAGTACTCGCCGATCTCCTCGGCGGTGAGCGACGTGCGCTTGAGCAGCTCATCTCGCCACTGCCGTGCGGAGACCGTATTTGTCACGAGGATCAGCGTCGTTGTCCCGGTGGCTGCCATCGCCCCCGCGCCGACGATCGTCTTTCCTGCGCCACAGGGGAGCACCACGACGCCAGAACCGTCCCGGGAGAAGGCGTCGACGGCGTCCTGCTGGTACGGCCGGATGTGCCAGCCATCCTCGGCGAGGTCAATCTCGTGCGGCGTTCCAGGGGTGTAACCGGCGAGGTCTTCGGCCGGCCAGCCGATCTTCAAAAGTTCCTGTTTGATCTGCCCCCGCGCCCACGCGTCGACCACGAAGGTGTCAGGGGTGGGATGCCCGACCAGCAGCGGCTGGATGCGCTTGTTGTTCGCCACCTGGGTGAGAACGGCCGGATCATTGGAGCGAAGAACCAGCGTGCCCTCATCGTCACGCTCGATGACAAGGCGACCGTAGCGGTTCACTGTCTCGCGGAGGTCGACCGATACCGACGGCGGCACGGGAAAGCGCGACCAGCGGTCGAGTGTGGACAGCATGTCCTCAGCGGTGTGACCGGCGGCGCGTGCGTTCCACAGGCCGAGACGGGTGATCCGATACGTGTGGATGTGCTCTGGCGCGCGCTCCAGCTCGGCGAAGATCGCCAGCTCGTGGCGGGCGCTCTCGGCATCCGCGTGTGCGACTTCGAGCAGGACGGTGCGGTCGCTCTGGACGATCAGTGGGCCATCAGACATAGCAGGCTAGTCTACCGCGCTGTCGCGTCCGGGGTCTCACCGCGGGCGCGGATTCTCACCCGTCGGTCCCTGAGCTTGTCGAAGGGCTGACCACTTTCGCGGAACGGATGCTTTTGACCGGAAGGGTGCGCTCGACGTCGGCCGCACGGTCGCGACCGCGCAGCCTTCCACCGCCCAACCCGCTCGCCTCCAGCTGAAGTTCGCGGGTGGAACCGTCTGGCATCGCAATCTCGATGAGGAGCACTGCCTTGGCGCGCACTGCCGCCTCCAGCTCGCGATCCAACCACGCAGCATCCGCGTCAGGGCCCTGCTGTGCACGCAGACGTGCGACCAGCGAATCGTAGGATGCTGCCGCAGCAGACTCCTCTGGCGGCGCCGGGTTTCGGTCGACGACCTGGGGACGGCCGTCGGAGCCGACGATCGACGCCGGATAGCGTGCGTCGGTCAGAGCCCAGTAGACCGTGTCACGTCCGACACGGGAGCTGAGGCCACCGGATTCCCGAGTGAGCCCCAGCGGACGCAGTACTTGGTCCACTCCCACGGCGTCGAGCAGTGTGGCATCCACGCTCGTGACGCGGGTGCGGCCTGTTTCGGCATCGGTGAAGACGCGCACGAGGCCATGTCGCTGCGCGGTCTGCGTGACGAGGTACTCGAGTGGCTGGGGGATGCCGGTCAGCGACAACTCGCCGAGGAATTCGAGGATGGAGGCTGCCGTTTCGCCAGCAGCAAGCGCGTGCGAAACCGACTCGGCGGTGAATCGATACGAGGATGCCTGTGCCGCGGATTCCCTGGCGGCGATGCCTCGCAGCCTCACATCTAACGCTGAGGCGAGGGGACCAGGTGCGATCGCGGACAGATCGTTCTGCAGAAAGATTCGGTCAACTTCGGTGGGCAACATCTGTTGCAGCGCTGCCGCATCCGCGGGGGCGCCCTCGCGCAACGACGATGCCCACATCGGTTCGGCCCCGCCGTCGGCGATCAGCCCCAGCAGACGTGCACGTTCGATGAGGGTCGCGCTGCGTTCATTCCAGGAAGGATCCCAGGGATGCTGGTGCGCCCACAGTGGTACGGGCAGCCATCCTCCGGACGCTGTGCGCAATCCGCGGGGCAGCGCCGCACGGAACGCTTCAGCGAGCCCCGCCCACCGCTCGGCGGCAGCGAGCCGCAGCCACGCTTCGCCGACCGAAGTCAGGCGTACCTGACGCTGAATCGTCGTGATCAGAGCGGCCGTTGCGGCAAGTGCGACGAGATCGTCGAGGATCTCGACGGGAAGGCCAGCGTCAGCCATCCGTCGCTTTTCTCCCGCTGCCAGGATTCCGCTGGTCAGCAGCGCAAGCGGCGACTCTCTGGCCAGCAGCAGCACATCGGCAAGCGCGCCGACGCTGGTGAAGGCGCGTTCAGCCGAGTGGGCGTGCGCTTCCTCCGAGGCAGGGCTCGTCGATACTGTTTCGGCAATCTGCGGAAGCTCTCGAGTGGCAACGGCGTCCGCGACAGGAGGGGCTGGTGTGCCGTCGGGGCGCAGTAGCGCAAGTGCCAGAAGCGACTCGGCCAGTGGCTCGGTCTCGCCGCTGGTGCCTTGACCGGTGGCCGCGCGGTGCAACGCCGTCGCCTCCGCGAGGGTCAGGCGTGGCAGCATCCGCTCAATGGATGCGGGCTCGAGGAGAGCCTCGGCGGCGTCAAAGAAATCGAGCCATGCGACATCACTGCGCACACCGCGCGCCTCGAAGAGCATCGCAAGTTGCGAATCGGGCGCAGAAGCCAGCCATACGGCGAGCGGGCGGGCATGCGTGCTCATAGTCAGGTGCGCCGGGCGGCGCGCCCCTTTCGCACGAAACTCATCACGAGCAGGGCGACGATCATCACGAAGGCTATGGGCAGACCGTACAGCGGGATGGCTGCGATGACAGGCCAGAGGCCGCTGCCGAAGGAGTTCTGATCCATTCCGACCGCGCTGCCGATGATGATGACGAAGAAGCAGATGACCGAGAGCGCGGCGAGCGTCAACGCCATGTAAGCGAGGGTGCGATCCAACCTGCGGATAGGAACTTCCGGTTCGGAATTCTGCGTACTCATCCGTCTCAGCTTAGTGCCTGGAACACCGGTAGGCTGATGGGTGGTCGCGCATGGACGCGATGCAATTTTTCGGCACCATCACACAGCGAGGTTTTCCCATGCCCACCGGCAAGGTCAGGTTCTACGACGACGAGAAGGGGTTCGGCTTCATCGCCAGCGATGATGGCCAGGACGTCTTCCTACACGCCTCCGCCCTGCCCACCGACGCCACTGTCAAGGCAGGGGCTCGAGTGGAGTTCGGTGTAGCCGACGGCAAGCGCGGTCTGCAGGCATTGTCCGTGCGCGTGCTCGAAGCTCCCGTCAGCCTCTCGAAGGCCAAGCGCAAGCCCGCAGACGATATGGCGATCATCGTCGAGGATCTGGTGAAGCTGCTCGACGGGATCGGCGGCGATTTGCGCCGCGGGCGATACCCGGCCAGCGCCCAGGGTCACAAGATCGCAGCAGTCTTGCGAAAGGTTGCTGATGACCTCGATGCCTGAGCCTGACGCGCACCTGATCGGTGCGCACGATCTCGCGCTCGCCGCGCTGCACGAGATCACTCCTGCCTCGACGGTTGGCCCGCCTGCGGGCTACCTGGCAGAGGACGACGGCTCCGTATCGTTGCGCTTCGAGAACCGCCTGCCGGGCTACCCGGGCTGGTATTGGACGGTCACTGTGGCGCGCGTTGAAGACGCCGAGCCGACCGTGCTCGAGATCGAGTTGATGCCTAACGAGGGTGCGTTGCTCGCGCCGGAGTGGGTGCCGTGGGCTGAGCGGCTTGCGGATTATCGTGCACACCAGGTGGAGCTTGCCGAGCAGGCCGCAGCGGCGGCGCTGGAGGCCGGCGAGACGGCTGAGGTCTCTGATGCGTCCGACGACGAGTCCGATGAAGACGACGAATCCGATGAAGACGAGTCCGACGACGATGATCTTGACGACGACGACGATGACGACCCCTCGGAGTCGCGCGTGCTGCACGCTGGCGACCTCGACGGTGTCGACATCGACGAGCTTGACGATTCGGCGATCGATGAGCCGAATGCTGACGACGGGTCCCTAGTGGCTTTCGATGACGAGACCGTGGTCGCTTTCGATGAAGAGGCAGAGTCCGACGAAGAGGAGTGATCCTCGTCGACACATACGAAGACGACACATACAAAAATAGGGGCCGGCATGATGCCGGCCCCTATTTCGTTGCGTGGATCAGCCCGCGGTGTTCGCGAGCACGTAGTCGATCGAACGGGTGAGCTGGCGTACGTCATCCGGTTCGATCGAGACGAAGGTCGCGACGCGCAACTGATTGCGCCCGAGCTTGCGATACGGCTCGGTGTCTACCACGCCATTGGCGCGCAGTGTCTTCGCGATCGCCGCGGCGTCGATGCTGTCGTCGAAGTCGATCGTGACGACGACGGGGGAACGGTGCGAGGGGTCAGCGACGAACGGAGTCGCGATAGCGGAAGCCTCTGCCCAGTCGTAGAGCACCTGTGACGACTCCGCCGTGCGCGCGCCAGCCCAGGCGAGCCCACCGTTGTCGTTGATCCACTTCAGCTGGTTGTCCAGCAAGTGCAGGGTCGTGAGTGCCGGCGTGTTCAGCGTCTGGTTCAGACGGGAGTTGTCGACCGCGTTCTTCAGACTCAGGAACTCGGGGATGTAGCGATCGGATGCCGCGATCCGCTCGATCCGCTCGATCGCAGCCGGCGATACCGCAGCAAACCACAGGCCACCATCCGAGCCGAGGTTCTTCTGCGGTGCGAAGTAGTAGACATCGGCTTGGGTCACATCGAAGTCGATGCCACCCGCGGCGCTGGTCGCGTCGATCACGGTGAGGGCGCCGTCGGCGGCCACGCGCTCGACGGGGGCTGCGACACCGGTGGAGGTCTCGTTGTGTGGCCACGCGTAAACGTCGACGCCGTCGACGATCTCTGCCGCGACGAGCGATCCGGGCTCTGCCTTGCGTACGTCGGGGGCCTGGAGCCACGGGGCGCCGGCCGCCTTGGCGAACTTGCCGCCGAACTCCCCGAAGGTGAGGTTCTGGCTGCGGCGCTCGATCAGGCCGAATGCTGCGGCATCCCAGAACGCGGTCGATCCGCCGTTGCCGAGCAGGATCTCATAACCTTCCGGAATGCGAAACAGGCTCGCGAACTGCTCGCGGACGCTGCCGACGAGGTTCTTCACCGGGGCCTGGCGGTGTGAAGTGCCGAGGATGCTGGCACCGGATGCCACCAGCGCTTCGAGCTGCGCTGGGCGCACCTTCGAGGGGCCACAGCCGAAGCGGCCGTCAACGGGCAGAAGGTCACGGGGTATCTCGATCGCCATGCGTTGATTCTAGGCGCGCGCGGACATGACCACTTTCACTGTGACCAACTCCGGCGTCTGCGCGGGAAGGTAGGCTTACCTAAGAAGACCCCGGAGGGCCTAATGGCAGATTTGATCGACACAACGGAGATGTATCTCCGCACCATCCTCGAACTCGAGGAGGAGAACATCGTGCCGCTGCGCGCCCGCATCTCGGAGCGACTCGGACACTCCGGTCCAACCGTCTCGCAGACCGTCGGGCGCATGGAACGCGATGGGCTCGTCATCGTCGCCGAGGATCGCACACTCGAGTTGACCGACTCTGGCCGGCGCAAGGCTGTCGACGTGATGCGCAAGCACCGTCTGGCAGAACGGTTGCTGGCGGATGTGATCGGTTTGGACTGGGCTTACGTGCATGAAGAGGCCTGCCGTTGGGAGCACGTGATGAGCGAGCAGGTTGAGCGCCGCCTCATCGAGCTGCTCGGCCACCCCACCGAATCGCCGTATGGCAACCCGATCCCTGGCCTTGACCAGCTCGGTGATGTTGCCGCGCGCACGTTTGATCAGGGCGTCATCGGGCTCGTGCAGAAGCTCAACGCTGCCGGTGAGCCGATCGAAGGAACGGTGCGCCGTCTCGCCGAGCCGGCGCAGGTCGATCCCGAGCTGCTGGAGCAGTTGCGCGATGCGGGCGTCTTGCCCGGTGCGCACGGCAACTATCGCTTCAACGAGGGCTATGTGCTGATCCAGATGGACGGCAACGACGAGGCACTTGAGCTTCCGGTTGAGCTTGCTTCGCACATCTTCTTGGTGGGCGATCCGGCCTGACGGGCCGTGCCTGGTAGCTGTGTGGCACCCGCTTTCGGGTGGTTGTCCACAACCCAGGGTGACAGAATCGTTATCATCCGGTAACCTCGGACAAGTCGCCAGTGAAGAAAGCCCGCTGGCGGCAAACCCGCGAAGATTGCCTCACCGGCTCGTCATCTTCGCGGATAGATCGCATTGCGTGCCCCGAGCAGATGCCCCGATAAGCAAAGTGCCGACGAGCCAGCGCCACCCGAGCGCCGAGGCGCAGGAGGATCACCTTTTGGCCCTAGATATTGAATCAACCACGACCACACCCGAAAAACTTCCGAAGCGACCGCTCGCTGTCGCCCCTCGTAACGCCGCACGCAAGATGATCAAGCCGATGCGCTCGATCGCCATCTTCGGCGCCGTCGGTGTTCTGGTTGCTGGAATCGCGCTTCCCTCATTCGCATCTTCCGGCGCTCCGGTTGACGCCACCGCGACGCTCCAGCAGGTTGCCTTCGACGACGCACAGTCGCTTGTGGTCGCCTCTCAAGCCACCGCAGCGCCCCTTGACCGTGGCACGTACACCGCCACGACTCCTGAGGAGATCGCGGAGAAGAAGGAAAAGGAAGCAGCTGCCGCTCGCGCCGCAGCTGCGGCCGCGGCTTCCGTGGCTTCCACACCGAGGAACTTCAACCCTGGCAACTACGAGCTGGTCTCGCCGGGTTCGGGTGAAGTGCGCTACCCGCTCCCGCAGGGCTCGTACAACCAGGGACGCACCATCGGTGGCGGGCACAACGGTGTCGACATGCTCGCGCCCCAGGGCACGCCCATCTACTCGACAGCTGCAGGTGTGGTCCGAGCCTCGGCCGAGAGCATCGGCGGCTACGGTGTGGCGGTCATGATCGATCACGTCGTCGGCGGACAGAGCGTTTCCACGACCTACGGCCACATGACCTACGGCTCCCGGCAAGTCCAGGCTGGGCAGAGCGTTGGCGCCGGTCAGCTCATCGGATTCGTCGGAAGCACGGGACGCTCGACGGCGAACCACCTGCACTTCGAGGTCTGGTACGGAGGCTCGCTCGTCGAGCCGTACTCTTGGCTCGCAGCCAACGCTGGCTGATCTTTTTCCCGTGACCTCCAACGCAACACGCGTCTGAGCGTTCACCTGCTGTTTCGTCATCTGTCGGCACGATGGGTTAGCCTGTACCCGTCGTCGCACGGATGGGAGAAAGCCGATGGAACGAATACCGAGCATCCGCACCATGGATGCACTCGGTCGTTACGTTCTTCGGCATTGCCCGCAGGGATGCACTGAGCTTGTCGTGTGCGAAAGGCGCTGTCTGTAAAGACGGCGCCTTTTTTGGTTCCTGCGTACTTTCCTCTGTCGTCCGTGTGGCGTCGTGTGAGTCGAGAGTGCCGGGAAGCCGTCCCGGCGGATCGAGAGGAAGACGATGCGCACACTTGTTCTGAACGCCGGGTATGAACCGCTCGCGGTGGTGTCCTTCAAACGAGCCCTGGTGCTCGTCATGAATCAGAAGGCCACCGTGGTGGAACGCGTGGAGGATGATCCTGTCTGGGCGGCAGGTGGCGCCTACGATCGTCCCGCCGTCATCGTGCTGGCGAGATACGTTCGTCTCCCTCGCAGCCGGCGTGTCCCCGTAACCAGACGCGGCGTGCTGAGACGAGACGACCATCGGTGTGGCTATTGCGGCAAGTCAGCTTCCACGATCGATCATGTTCTGCCGCGCTCACGCGGCGGAGCGTATTCCTGGGAGAATCTTGTCGCCTGCTGCCTGCGGTGCAACAACGTCAAGAGCGACCGCACGCCGCAGGAGATGCAGTGGCAGCTGCGGTTCAGCCCGCGGCCGCCGCGAGGATCCTCGTGGACGGTTCGAGGGACCGAGCGTAGCGATCCGTGTTGGGAACCTTATTTGGCTCTGGCGGCGTGAGGACTCAGATTTCCGGAATTCGGATGTCATGATTTGCTGGATCCCGACAGTACAGGGTGAGAGACCTTTCCCGACCCGCGAGGATCCATGTACATCGAAGACGCCGACGCCGAGCTGATCAGGCTCGCCCGACGAGGTGACCGGGGTGCCTTTGCGACGTTATTCGAGCGTCACTCGAAGGCGGTGTATCTCTACTCGTGGAGCATGCTGCGCGATGATTCGGATGCCGATGACATCACTCAGGATGTCTTCGTGGTCGCCTGGCGGCTGCCATGGATGCTGGTGACGGCGAGGAACCTGTCACGAAATCAGCTGCGACGCCGTCGGTCGGCGCTGTCCCTGGATGAGACGCTGCTGCCCGTGGATGCCACACGTCAGGAGCGGGTCGAGGAGGTCAGCTGGGTGCGACAGGCCGTTCTTGGTGCCAGGGCTTACGGCCCTCGAGAATGTGCTGTTGCCCGCCGTTCCTGACCGTCGCACGCGTGCATTCTCGCGTCGTGCGCGGGACCTGCTGCACCGGCTGGGTGTGGGAGATCGCGCGACCTACTTCCCGGAGCGGCTCTCCGGTGGTGAACGCCAGCGGGTGGCCTTCGCACGGGCACTGCTGCTGAGCCCTGCCGTGGTGATGGCGGACGAGCCGACTGCGAGCCTGGATCGCGCCACGGCTGATCAGCTCATCACTCTGTTGCGCGGGTTGCTCGACGACGGTATCGCCGTGCTTGTCGCATCACACGACCAGCACCTGATTGCGGCTGCCGATGAGCGAACCGAGCTCGCGTGATTGGCTAGACTGGTCGGGCCAGCCTCTGTAGCTCAATGGAAGAGCAGTTCCGTCCTAAGGAAAGGGTTGGGGGTTCGACTCCCTCCAGGGGCACCATCGATTCTGCCTAGAAAACACTGGGATCGCAGACGCGGAAAACGCCGAAAATGGGCCGTTTGCCCACACTTTGCCCACACTTCGGTGGGATTGGGTCCGGAAAAACCGCGTCAGAATCGGCCGAAACGCTGCTCGGCGTCGAGCAGAGCGCTGACGTCGAGGACGCTGTGTGGGCCAGTAGCAGCAGCTGTTTCCATCTGTGCCGCGACCGCGTCAAGATCGTCCTCGAAGAGATCTGAGTAGGTGTCCAAGGTCATCGCGGCTGATGCGTGACCGAGCATTTTCTGGACGGCCTTCACATTCGCGCCCGCGCTGATTGCAAGAGATGCTGCGGTGTGACGAAGATCATGAGGTGTGAGCCGTGGGATTGTCGGATCGATTTTCTGGGCTCGTCTGACGGCAACCGCGAACCACGACTTGTCATCATTCTCGCGCTTCATGTGCGTCTTGCCATTGCCGAAGAGTAGATCGTCGGGTTCTTTGTCTTCACACACGGCATCGACGAGCGGCGTAAGCGCGGCCATGTACGGCACCGATCGGCGTTCGTGCGTCTTCGGAGTGCCGACATGAATCTGCCATCGGACCAGCACCGCGTTCTCTTCGACGTTGAAACGTCGTCTCACGCGGTTGACGTGTCGCACGCGCAGCGCGGTGGCCTCGCCCCATCTCAGCCCGCAATACCCGAGGACCATCACGAGCGTGGGATGGGCGGAGACCCGCGCGAGAATCAGCAACTGTTTGTGGGTCAGATAGACTCGACGCTTGCGGCCGGAGCGCCGGGGAAGGTTGCGGAGTCCGCGTGCCGGGTTTCGGGAGATCCGCCGGTCATCGATCGCCATGTCCAAGACCCCGGCTAGAACGCCGAGTGCGCGGATAACGACCGATGGCGAACGTGTTGTCGCCAGCTCGGTCACCCACGCTTGCACTTCCGAGGGCAAGATCGAACGCAACTCTCGCTGCCCCCAACGAGGTTCGACATGCACGTGCCATGCCGTCTTCAGCGGGAGGTACGAAGAAGGCTTCAGGACCGGAGGGCGCTTTGACGCCAGCCACGTTGCTGCCAGTGCGCCGACGGTGACCCGCGATAGCGAGGGATCAATGTAATCACCGGTGGCCTTCGCGATCGTCACTGAAGCGAGGAAGCGCTCGGCCTCACGTTTCGTTGTGAAACCGCGCTTGTCTGTCTGCGTGTGATCGGGTTTCCTGTAGCGCACGCGGTAGCGCCGGCCATTGGCCGTGTCGTATGGGGTGATGCTACCCATCTGCCTGGCGGCCGACGTTGTACGTCATGCCCTCGAGTCGACCGGCAGCGCGCGCGCTCTTGATCCAATCGGAAGCGGTGCGGTGCGGGACTCCGAGTTCTGTCTGCACCGCGCGGACGGGAGGGATGCCGGCCAGGGCGGATGCACCGTAGATGATCTCGACAACGTGCATGCGGTCATCTTTGGCGCCGCGCTTGATCGCGGCTTTCGCCATCCAAGGCGGGATGATGCGGCCCTCGCCGGAGGTGAGGTCGGAGATTCTGGCCCAGTTCGCATCGATGTCCTCGTCGTTGAAATGCACGGCGATGCACTGTGGGACTGCCGCTTGCAGGATCGCAACGGATGCCGTACGGCGGAGAGCCTGCTGGTCGAAGTCCTTACGAGTCGCGCGATTGGTGATCGCGGTGACGATGTAGCGCCCTTCGGCTTCCCGGTACTGCGCCTCGATTGTGGTTTCCACGCCGGTGTCGTCGTCGGTGGTGGATGCGATCAGGGCAGGGGCAATGCGCAGCGCGGTTCCCACGGGCTGGGTGGCAGAGCGCCACGTCATCGATTTGCCATCGAGAGTCTTCACGTCAACCTTCACCCCCTTAGTTTGCCTTACCGCGCCAGAGATTCACAGAAACCCCTTGACTGAGTGTACGTCTAAGGGGTGTACTTGTGTCAATCCTGATTTCAGATACGCAAGAGAGGGAAAGTCATGTCCACGCTGACCAGTCCGAGCTCGCCGAGCCTGGATCACACATACATCAGCCCGCAGGAAGTCGCCGATCTCATCCCCGGGCTGACCGTGAAGAAGCTCGCCGAATGGAGATACGAGCGGCGCGGACCGCGGTATCGGAAGATCGGTCGACTCATCCTCTACGCGCTCGACGAGCTGGAGGATTGGATTGAGGCGTCGGCGCGGTTGGGCGATGGGGATGAGCGCTGACGGGACGTTGCAACGTCTCAGCTCGGCACCCTAGAGTGTTCCGGGTAGTGTCAATACCTTTACTTTTTGCTAAGGTATTGACATGGCTGTTGTGACGAAGTTGGAGCGTCTACGCGAGGTTGCGCTGGATCAGCATGGCTTCATCACGACCGCGCAGGCCATCGAGGAGGGTGTCTCGCACGCGGAGCTGTCCACGATGGTCACCCGTGGCAGGATCGAGCGGTCCGCGCACGGCGTCTACCGGGTCCCACAGGTGCCAGAGACCGAGCAGGATCAGTACCAGCTCGCGCTCCTGTGGACGGGCGTGCCGGAAGCATGCCTGAGCCACGACACAGCTCTGGATGCGTGGGACATCACCGACATTAATCCCGACCGCATCCATGTCTCTGTTGCGCGTCATCGGCGTCTGCGTCGTGCGGGCGGAGAGCGTTTCGTGGTTCATTACGAAGATTTGTCGCCGCAGCAGGTGACATGGTGGCAGGGCATCCGCATCGTCACCGTGCCGACGGCAATTTCACAAGGCATCTCCTCGGGCGTGCCTACCTACCTGATCCGGCAGGCGCTCGACCGGGCAGGACGCACCAGCATCCTCCCGGCGTCCGACCGCGAGAAGCTGACTGTCGAACTGGAGTCTCGTGATGGCCGAGCGTGACCCCGCGAACCTCGCAGATTCGCTAAACACCCTCGCGCCGAAGGTTAAGACGCCCGCGTCGGCGCGGATTCTCAATGCCTGGATCACGCAAGCCCAAGACCATCTCGGAACCGCCGGCCCGCGGCTCGGGTGGCTCGTCGCCGCAACCGTCGTAACGGCAGCCCTGCAACGAGCGGTGGATGAGCATGGTTCCCCGTTGTTTCTGCTGAAGGGCGGGACGATGCTCCAGTACCGGCTTCCGGGCATGTCTCGCACCACGAAGGACATCGACGGGCTCGTGCGTGGCGACCTCGACCAGTTCCTCACCTGGGTAGACAAGGCGCTCGCGGAGCAATGGGGTCCCCTCACGCTCGTGCGCGGCGAGGTCGAGACCATCGAGGTACCGAATCGGATCGTCAAGCCCCGCCGCTTCGGCATCACCGTCGCGCTGAACGGTGTCACATGGCGAAAAGTGCAGATTGAGATCTCACCAGACGAAGGGCTCGCAGGAGGATTCCCGGAGAACATCCCGGCTCCATCACTGGCAGGGTTCGGGCTGCCTAGCCCGGATCACCTCACGAGCCTTTCGATGGCGTACCAGATCGCGCAGAAGGTCCATGCCTGCACCGACCCGCATGAGCCCCCCGCGTTCGTCAACGACCGTGCCCGCGATGTCATCGATCTCCTACTACTGCGCGACCTTATCGAAGCAACGCAGCACCCGACACGAGGTGAGGTGCGTGCCGCCATAGAGGACGTATTCACCAGCCGCGCCGCCGAAGCCGCTGCGGCGGGCGGAAGGCAGCGCGATTGGCCGGCCAGAAGCACCGCACACCCGCACTGGGAATCGAGTTTCACCAGCGCAGCCGAATCCGCAGGCCTGACCATCGGCCTCACCGATGCAGTCAACGAGCTCAACGCCTGGCTCACCCTCATCGAGCAGGCCTGACGCGAGTCCTCCTGGAAGAGGCGATCGCAGAGTGATGAACAGAATGGGAATGCACGCAGGCACTTTCTGTGAATGCTCTAGCCTAATAGGCAAGTTTCGCGTACGCTGATGCCGTGCGAGGAGGACTCGAACGCTGGAAACGGGGTGCGGGCTCACAAGGAGTTCGACAGGCGATGGCCTACGCGTTCCGCGGAAGCTGCGATTGCCACCTGCGTGCCAGCGGCATTGACGCGCTCGGCGCGTATAGCAGAGTCGATACCTCAACGGTCGCCCGGTTCGTTGCCGAGCGCGGAACGATCATGCGCGACGAATTGGATGCGCAGCAGCTCAGCAAATGGGTCGACGGGCGTGATCCAGAGACCGGAGAACGGCGCGGGCGTGAACTCGCATCACCAGCATCCGATCTGATTCTCGATTGCACCATCAACGCCCCGAAAACGTTCAGCATCGCCGCGCTTCTGCACCCCGAAATCGAGCATGCATACGAGGCGCTGCAGGATCGCCTGCGCAATCACATCATCATGACGTGGGAACACGAGTTGAACGCCCGGCGCGGGGCCGGCGGCCGTAACCGTGAGCGCCTCCAGCGGCTGGAGGTCGTCGAGCTTCAGCACCGTAGATCGCGGGCTTTGGATCCGCACATTCACCGACACCTGTGGTTGAACGTGCGTGTTCGCGGAGCCGACGGAAAGTGGTCCAACGTTGACTCACGCGTTGCGATGCGCGTGCAGAATCTCATCAATGCCGAGGGGGAGTTGGCCGCGCGTGCGGACCCGGAGTGGGTGTCTGCCCTTGCGGCGCACGGATTCTCCCTCAACGCAAACGGCGAGATTGAACAGCTCGCCCATCTGGTTCGAGCCGTGTCTCGTCGCTCGAACCAGATTGAAGCGAACCGGGCGATGCTTCTTGAAGCGTGGAGGTCTGCCCACCCCGGGGACTCACCAAGTCCTGACGTTGTGCAGTCCATTGACCGGCAGGCGTGGGCCATCAACCGTCCCGGAAAACCGGCGGATGTGAACGAAGACGAATGGAGCACACTCACGAAGGGGGAGCTACTGCGACTCGACGCCAACGTGATGGCCATTCGGGCGCCGATAAGCACCCGAGCACGCGACCGGGACGTGCTGGACTACGACCTGCTCGCACGCCGCGCGGTGGCCGACGCAGATAACCGATCGCAGGCGAGCAACGGACGCTTCAGCGTGCTCGACATCAGAGCCGGAGCGGTGCGCGCCGTCGCAACCTGCGGGACCATCGGAGCCCGTCAAGACCTGCAAAACCTCGTCGATGACGTGACGGCCCGGGCGCTTGCGCACACGCGAGACCTGATCCCCGAAGTGACCGGCAAGCCCCAACACGTGAAGTCGCTGGTCACGCGCACGTTCGCACAGTTGAAGTCTGAACTCGGCGTGCGCCTCATATGGCTGAGCAACGCATCCGGGACGCGACCATCCGAGGTTCCCATCGACGCAGCACGTCACGCGGTCCCGGACGATGGCAGGCTCGATCCTTCCCAGCGCATCGCTGCCAACGCCATTGCCGGAGACGACCGGCTTGTGACAGTAACGGGCCCGGCCGGCACCGGAAAGACGACAATGCTGCGCGTGGCGAAGACGGTACTTGAGGCGAACAAGCGGCGATTGCTCATCGTCGCACCGACGCGGAAAGCCGCAGCGGTTGCGAGTCGTGAAGTCGGCGCGGCAGGGACCAGCATCCATGCCCTTCTCGCCGATCATGGCTGGCGCTGGGGCAAGGACGACGCCAGCGCAGACCTCTGGTGGAGGCTGCGCCCAGGGCAACGCGACCCATCAAACGATCACCGTGTCTACCGGGGCCCCAGACGCTATCCGCTCGATGCGACGGCCCGCATCGCCGTAGACGAGGCAGGGATGCTGGATCTCAACACCGCTGACGCCTTGACACAACTCGCGATCGAAACAGGCGCCGGCATCGTCATGGTCGGCGACCCCAACCAGGCGAGCCCCGTCGGACACGCTGGTGCCATGGCGCTGGCCGCGCGTCGTGCAGGTCAAGCCGTTGAATTAGCCGGCGTGCATCGCTTCGAGGATCCTGAGTACGCGGCGCTCACACTCCGGCTTCGCTCGCCACACACCCGAAGCGAAGCATTGGATGCCGCAATAGAACTTCAAGAACGTCAGCATGTGCTCCGTGCTGATGATCGTGACGCGGTGCGCGCCGTGCTCGCCAAGCGATACTTCGATCATCACGACCGCGGCCAATCTGTCGCCATCGTCACCGCAACAAACGAAGAAGCCTCGTTGATCAACGACGCCATTCAACAAGAGCGCATCTCGCGCCAACAGCTCAACACGCGGCGGATCGCGATCGGTCGCGACGAGCAACGGATTCTGGAAGGCGACGTCGTGCAGACCCGCCGCAATGACCGCAAGATCGGGGTTGAGAACCGTGCGATCTGGATTGTCGCGCGGATCGGCCCCGCAGTCGTGGAACTGCAGCGAATCGACGACGCGGCAGATAGCCGGACGGTCTCTCGCGAATACGCTGCCGAGCACGTACAACTGGCCTATGCCACGACGGTCCATGGCATCCAGGGTGAAACGACCGACACATCCATCGTCGGCCCAGGTGTCGACGCATCGGGACTGTACGTCGGTCTGACCCGGGGGAGACATCACAACGAAGCGATAGTTATTGCTCACTCAGACGAGGCGGCACGTAACGAAATCGCAGACGGGATGATGCGTGGCCTGCCGGAGTCAGATCTGGCAGATGCCGTCAGAGCAGCGCAAGACGATCTGCATCGGTCCGCACGTGACGAGATACCGACGCAGTCGCGACCGTCGTCAGTGCCGAACACGTCGGACGAGTTGGATCTGCGAGGCCTCACCGAGTGGATTCGCGCAGCACGATCTGCGCTTTTGGCGGCCGATGCCGGCGCCGCCGACAACGCGGCACGAACTCATTGCCGAGACTCCGGGACCGAACGCGGCCATCACGCCACGCTCGACAGTGCCACGCGACAACGCCTCGAAGATCGAGTAGACGAAGCCGTGGCGCTCGAAGCACGGTACCTGGCCGGCTACCTCCCGCCCGGGACAATTCCGCAGCACGAGTCGACGTTGGGCCTTGAGAATTTCGCCGGTGCAGTTTCGTCGCAGCAGGTTGGAGTGCGATGAACGATGGCGTCGGCAGGGGACCACGCTCCGACTTCGAGATCGTAGCTGTCCGCCGCCGGCTCCATTCCCGGCTCTCGCTATTTGCAGACTCACCCTCCGCTTCGCTCCGGGATCGCGTAGCAACCGCTTCGCGCCGGGCACTACGCCGGCGTCGGACAGCAAACGCCGCTAGATGTCGGAACGAGGGTGCAGATTGAACTTCCGGCTTCACCACATGCCACTTGCTTTCCAAGAGATTTAGCCTGTCGCATGGCCTCATGACCAGGCCTATTTCTCGCTCCTCTAAAATTCCCCCACGATCGGGTGTTCCCTCAGGAATGGACCGATGACCGAGTGAGGGGAGAGGCTCGCTGACACGCGTTGCGATGTTGACTGCCACTCCGCGCCGGGTGCGTCAACCTGATCCGTTGTCAAGAAGACCCCGGGGAAGGGGAGGCTTGCACCCATTCCCAGTAGGAGGGGAGCAAGGACCAGCGAAACGGTGAGTGCGTTATCGGCGTTGCCGCCCGTCATGATCGGGATCGCGGTCACGCCTGCGAGCTCCATGTGCTGACGATCGAAGAACGCTTTCAGCAGTCCGGAGTAAGCGCCGTTGAATGTGGGTGACGCGACTAAGAGCAGATCACAGCTCGAAACCGTATCGGCGGCGGCGTCCAACGCAGCAGACGTCCCGAACATCTCGTGCCGGTGATCGGCTAGCTCCACAACCGTGAGCTGGACACCGGTTGCGGAAAACAGTGTCTTTGCCAACCGTTCGCTTACCAACCGTGAGCGGGAACTTGAATCGGGATGCCCGACGAGGATAACAAGGTCAAGCATCACTGGCTCCGCTCGCTCTGGGGTGATGCGACCGGATTCGATGCATCCTCACGCGGCTGCGCCGTTGGGTTCTATCAATGATGGACAGCCTTTACTTATGCGAGGCAGGGAGCTAACTCTTATGCGTAGTCCGGGGAACCTCGACGTTAATGTTCATTGCAATCTATCCAGTGGCACATATCGGTCGTCGATCCCTTATGGAAGCGATAACACCTGATTATCCGCGCGAGCGCAAGCCGAACGAAGCGCTATAAATGAACCTATTCAGGGACGCAACGGCGTTGATTGAGCACAGCTGAGGCGAGGCGAGCAATGGAACTGTCGCAGAGAACTGCCGACCGGGCGACTGCACGCGTGCGTTCGCTCAAATGGGCAGACCATCCCGGAAAGATCGGGGCGTGGATCGCGGAGTCCGACTTCGGGACCGCACCAGCCGTGGTCGAAGCACTTCAAGCCGCTATCGGTGATGAGCAATTGGCATATGTACCTTCCGCGGTAGGTGCAGCGGCAGAATCCGCGTGCGCTGATCTCTACCGTGATCGCTTTGGTTGGGCCGTGGGCTCTGAGTACGTGCATCTCATTCCCGATGTCCTGACAGGACTTCGCATCACAATCGAGCACTTCACGCGCCCGGGCACGGCTGTGATTGTCCCGACTCCGGCCTACATGCCATTCCTCACGGTTCCGGAGAGCATGGGCCGCGAAGTCATCCAAGTGCCGATGAGGCGATCGTCACACGGCTGGTCACTTGACCTCTCCGTCATCGAGCGTCACCTCGCCGACGGCGCGGGGCTTCTGATTCTGTGCAACCCGCATAATCCTCTCGGGACGGTCATGCCAGTTGATGAGATGAATGCACTGAGTCACGTGGTCGAGCGTCATGGCGCCCGCGTATTCGCCGACGAGATCCATGCCCCGGTCGTCTACGCTGGAAGCACGCACGTCCCGTACGCGTCTACCTCTCCGGGGGCGGCCGCACACACGATCACAGCGTTTTCCGCTTCCAAAGGGTGGAACATCGCCGGGCTGAAATCCGCCCAGCTGATTTTCTCCGGTGATGTCGATAACGACCGGTGGCAGAGCCTCGGTCTCTTTCCGACCTACTCAAACAGTATTCTCGGCGCCATCGGAACCTGCGCGGCGTACACCTCGGGACGGGATTGGCTCGACGGAACGTTACGACAGTTCGAAGAGAATCGCGACTTGGTGGTGAACCATTTCGAGGCGTGTGGCTTGCCTGTAGGGCTTGAATCGCCGGAAGCGACATATCTGGCTTGGATCAACCTCCGAGCTTTCGAGTTCCCTTCTCTTTCTCCAGCGGGGTACCTCAGCGCGACGTCAGGCGTCGTGGTCTCCGACGGCGCAGCCTGCGGAGAAGTCGGCAGAGGGTATGTGCGACTTAACTTTGCGATGCCCGCGACAATCTTGCAGACTGCGCTTTCCCGCATTACCGACGCTCTCCGCGACCTACCCACCAGCATTACAGCGCGTTCCTAGGTGATCCGACGTCGATTCCAACACGGACGGATTCGACGGCATACAGGGCCGACCAGGATACGTTCCACTGCCGGTTGGTCGGTTGAAGTTTCGGTCTACAACGTCGGCGGCGCTCGAAAACTGGACACTAGCGGCGCAGCGGTTCGATCCGTCGTCGCAACACTTCGTCCATTCTGGGAGTTGTGATGTCTTCGATTCGGCGTGTGAAGAAGGGTCCGGGGCGTCGTCCGTAATCGGCCACCCGTGAGCGGTTCATGAAGCTGCGTGATTCGTCGACGACGCCACGATGCGGTTGAGACACGAGAGCATCTATCAGGCTATTGGGGCCAAGATGCGGAGATGGCTCGACACCTCAAGATCACACGAAGGGGACCGATCTGAGTACGGCCATCTGGATACTGTCGAGGACAAGGTCATTCACGGGGCCCGCGCCGTGCTCGGTGGCCGCCCACCTGCCCAGCTTTTCACTGCCCTGCTAGCCGCAGAAAATCCACCCGCTCTGGCGGGCGGAGATCGCAAGGACATTGGGCTGCAGGGAAGAAGCGCTACAGCAGACTCGCGGAAACGGTGAAACGTGGCCCCGGCCGATCGCGACCGGCATCCACGCGACCGCCATCGAGGATGCCCGCCGCGTAAGTCGGTGGATCCGGCGGGTTCTCGCCCGCCGGATCCACTCTCTACTTCGCTACGCCCACGCCATCCAGGATTGGAAAGCCTGCCTGCCATTCCTGCATACCGACGAGCTTGTCACTGTACGCGACTGTGTAGTTGCGCCACATGATGGGCGTGTATGCCGACACTGTCTCGCGGGTGAGGCTTGCAATCTGCTGGTAGATCGCCTCCCGGTCGTTGTCGTCGACAGTGACCTGAGCCTGTTGGATGAGTTGCATCGTGCCCGGCACCTCGACGTTGCCTGGGTTGCGAGGCGCCGTGGGGCTGAGGTTTTTCAACAGGAATGAAGCCGGATCGATTCCCGGGACGAGGTTCGGCAGTGACATTGGAATCGTGGGCTTGACCCACGTGGCCTCTGCGCCGGCTCCGCCGGGCGGGAATGTCAACTCAATGTTCACGCCGATCTCGGCCCAACTGGACTGAATGGTTTCTGCGAGCTGTTTACTGTTTGCCTGGACTGCCATCGTGTAAGGCAGCGAGAATCCATCAGGGTATCCGGCTTCCGCCAAGAGTGCACGTGCCCCCTCGATATCGTAGGCAATTGGTTCGACATCAGGATTAAACCCGAAGCGGCCTGGCGCGATGAATTGACTCGCTTCTTCGCCCCTCCCGAAGTAGAGCCCATCGATGATGCCGGCCCGATCAATTGCCATGGCTAAGGCCATGCGTACGCGCGGGTCGACGAGCTCGGGGGCGAGGTCGGGGTTCTGGAACACTGTCACCAGTTGTGCTCCGGTGATTTCGTAGGTGGAAACACCGGCAGACTCTACCGAAGCGGCCTGCGGCGGTTCGATGACTGCCATGTCGATCTCCCCGGAACGGACTGCGTTGGCCATCGCGACCGGGTCGTCGATGGCACGGACGGTCACGCCAGCGATCTTGACCGCGTCGGGATTCCAGTAGTCCGGATTTGCGACCATCACCTTCTCGACTCCTGGGGAGTAACTCGCCATGATGAACTTGCCTGTGCCGACGAGTTCTGAGAAGTCGCCGGAGGTGATGACGTCTGAGCTCAGCATCGTGCCCACCTGGCCCGCCAGTAGGGAGGGCAATTCGACGTTGGGTGTGGAGAGCACAACCCGGACGTGATGGTCATCGACGACCTCAACACTGCTCAGGCCCGCCAACTGGGATCGGAGAGTGGACCCCTCGGCAGCGTAATGCTCGAGCGTAGACTTCACGTCCTGCGCGTCGAATGTTGTGCCGTCGCTGAATGTAACGTCTTCGCGAAGCGCAAGAACCCAGGTTTGGCCATCGTCGTCGCTCGACCAATTCTCTGCGAGTTCTGGAACCAGAGCGAGGTCCGCGTCCAGACCGATGAGGGTGTCGTAGTAGAGCTCATCAACCGGCGAGGTCGTCGCTCCGGGCTGTCGAGAAGGGTCCCATGTGTCCCCTAATAGGCGAACACCGACAGTAAGCGTCGCGTCCGGGTCGAATTCTACGGCGACTGTGGGGCTTGGCGCGACATTGCCGCCGGCGCAACCGGCGAGCGCCGTGGCGGCCAGAACTGCCGCGGCGATCGCTGGCCAACTGCGGGCAAATCGTTTTTCCTTGATCATTTCACTCCATTGTGTGGTGCGATCTCATTTAATGTCACATAGTGACATCCGACCGCTCTGGCGGATATTGCACTCATATGTCGACAATCTTGCTTCAGGTGAAGTTGTCTTCATTGGACCCCAGAAGGAATGCGGCACGATCTTCGCTATTTCTCTGGGGAACTCTGTGGCATGCAGTTGTTATTCATCATTCGATGTATAAACCAGGCAATACGACCGATCCATGTTCATTGCATTAATTGAATGGGTTCGGGCAGGGTGGCGAGACTCGTGGGTTGTGAGGATCCTCCCTTGGAGAGCTGCGGGTTTCGCGCCGCGTCAGGTCCGTTCGCGCAGTCCTGAATTCAAGTAGCGCTCGAGATCGCCGCGGTGGGGGCCGGCCAACGATTCGCTCACCTCAGCGGCAGCCTGCTGCAATGCCGCGACGCGTTCGCGGGCCTGCGCACTTGTGATGGTCTTCCGCATCGACCCCAGACGCAAGACCAGACCGGAATTCGTTTGTGGCGTAGTTGTGGGGTCGAAAACGGGCACGGTGAGCGTGATGACGTGTTCGGGCGCATCGTCGACAAACGGCTCGGAAGGGAAGAAATCTGCAGCCCTTGCGATCGCACTCCGCACGGCTCGGTCACGCGCGGGCGTGAGCTGTCCGAGCGAGTATTCGTGCAAGGCCTGTCCGAACGCGCGGTGGTCGTCCTCGCGGCCTGCCGGAAGAAGGTGTGCGGTGTAGCCCCGTGAGCGCACTGCGGCGAGGCGTTTCCTGTACATCTCTGCGACCTCAGGGTCAGATGGGGAGATACGCCTGAGCCACTTGGCTGTCTGCTCGTCGCTCCAAGCCACCGAGGTCTCACCGAATGGTGGGATGAGTGCCATTCGCGCTCCAAGACGTTCGTGAGTATCCACCGAGACCGTGCGAGCAACCGCGCCGATCGTCTGATCGTGATCGTTGATCTGGATGAGTGCGACAGCTTCGCAGTCGAAGCGATCGGCGAGTGCAGTGAGCTGCGGACGGGCGGCCTCTGCGACGCGCACCGCCGAAATGAGGTCGGAGTCCACATGAGCGGCGCTAGCGGTAGTGGAGAAGCCGCCATAGCCGCCCTGGAAAAACAGCAGGGGCGTGACTGGGCGTGACACCTCGACGTCCTGCACATCGCATAACACGATGAGATGGTCCCCCGCCTCGATCTCCTGCGCGAGTGAGCAGTGAATGTGGGCCACAGCGGCGTCGAGCCTCGGTGCGCCATGCGCCGAAATTACCCACGTGACGCCGTCGAACTTGCGTGGATCACGCTGGGCGAGGGTCCGTGTCTCAGCCTGCTGATCATAAGCGAGGACGTTGATGCACCAGGTCGTCGCCTGGCGCAGCATCGCGTAAGTCTCGGAGTTCTTCGTCGGCATGAAGGACACCATCGGTGGATCGAGCGACACGGAGCTGAATGTGCCGACGACCATGCCGAGTGGTGCACCCTCGGGACTCATGCCGGTCACCACAACGACACCGGTCGGGTAATGTCCAAGCACATCGCGGAGTGCACGCGAATCAATCCGACTCTCTTGCAATGTGCTCGTTGTCACGTCGTTCATGTTGATCCTCCTCATATGTTTGTGTTGCGAGATCCCGGAGCGGGGCATCACCGGCCCGTGGGCTGGTGCAACTCAGCTGCTCACACCCTGTGACCATCGAGACGGTCACGGTTCCGCAAGAACAGGGATGAACGCCCTGAAGACTCGGTGAGGCGCCATCTGGAGGCGTCCATAGAGGTAAACGCCGAAAGCACCGCACGCACGGCAGGGATGGCGGTCGCATCTTCAGAGAACGCGAGGCTGATAGTACGGCTTTCGCTCGGATTGATCCGCTTGATCGCCACTCCCCGCGGAACGACAGCCGAGGCGATCGCGAGCTTCGGGAGTGCAGAAACGCCCAACCCGCTGGCGACCAGACTGAGCACCGCGCTGAAATTGTCCGTTTCCATCGTCACTCGAGGTTCGAAGCCCACGGCTCTGCTCGCGTGCACGACGTGAGCGCGGCACCGCGGGCATCCTGCGATCCATTCGTCATCTTCCATGTCGGCGAGCTCGACGACGTCCTCAGAGGCAAGCGGGTGATCGCGCGGAAAGATCCCGTAGATCGGGTCGACGAACTGGTCGATCGTTTTGATGCGATGACTCGCGAGCAAAACCGGGTCGAGTGGATCGAGTGGGTAATTGCACACCACGGCAAGATCGATTGTTCCATCAGCGATGCCAGCTAGAGCGTCTCCAGGTTCCGCCTCGGTGTAGGTGACTGTGAGGCCGGGTGCGATGCGGCGGAGAGCTGTCAGCACAGGAGGCACGATTGTGGAGGATGCGGATGAGAACCCAGACAGTGCGATATTGCCGGCCCGAAGGTCGGCAAGCCCACGTAGCTGCGCGAGACAGGAATCGACTGTTGCGAGGATATCTCCGGAGATGTCGCTGAGCTTCGCGCCCGCCTCGGAGAGTGCGATACTCCGTCCGGAGCGCACGATGATCTGCATTCCGAGTCGAGACTCGGAGCGCTGGATATGTTGGCTGACCGCAGGCTGGCTCAGGCCGAGCGAGCGCGCTGCGCCCGAGATGGATCCCGTCTCGGTGAGGGCGCGGACGATACGAAGCGTGCGCAGGTCGAGGTCGAGGTCCCGGTGTTCGGCTTCAGGCTTGGACATTCTCACCTCGTTTCACTGTTGAGCTCGCCAGGGACGGAACATCGTTCTCTGTTGACGGGTCGTGTCCACGACTTCGTTCCATAATGAGGTCGAGCGTGACCCGGGTCGGTCTGTATAAGAGGCCGTTATTGGTCCTATAAGTACGTGATCGACCCGATCGCTCCTGAACTAACGTGTCCACCACAAACAACGACGACTTGTCCCTGAGTGCAGATGCGTGTGCTGAGTTCTTGCTAAGAAGAAGCGCCGGGAGCAAGAGTGCTTTCGGCGGGCGACGTAGTCGATCCGTGACGGGGCCGGTGATTTCTCTGTCGCGGTTGGTGTCGTTCCGCGTGTTCCAGCAGCGGGTTGCTGCGGGGCTGCGTGTTCTAGAGAAGGAGATGGCAGCATGACCGAGATTTCTGTGCGTCCGACCGTGCTGTCGTACGACCTGCCGCACCCTCAGGGTTTCACTCGCGACACCATCGGATGGGTTCCATGGCTGGGGCCACTGCCGAGCGACGAGTTTACCGACCGACATCGTGCAGGCTTGCTCACTCCGCTGAATCCAGATTTTGACTATTTTCGTCTGCTGGTGCGTGACCCTGAGGTGCTTCGCGCGCGCACGCTGATGGACCGTGACATCTTCACGAAGGAATCCGACGGCGGGCTCCCACGCGCGGAACGAGAACTGGCGGCGACCGCGGCGTCGCGAACGAACGGATGCGTGCTGTGTGCCGCGGCCCACGGTCGCAAGTCGGCCACTTACTCTAAGCGCACAGAAGACGTGGATCGTCTCCTTGACGAAGGGCTGGGCGTAGATCTGGGAGATCGATGGAATGCGATCATCGCGGCTTCGGAGGCGCTGACACAAAGCCCGCTCATGTTCGATGTCGAGGACATCACCGCACTCCGTGACGTCGGACTGAAGGACATCGCGATCGTCGATTTGATTCAAAGTGCTGCCTTCTTCAACTGGGCCAACCGGCTCATGCTCTCGTTGGGGCGTCCCGTCGCGGCTTCGTGAGAGCCGGCAGGTTCTGGAGTCCATGAGGGACAACATATAACATAAGACCTAGCGTTCGAAGTTGTTTGATTACATTTTGAGTGATCGACCCATAAAGGAGCGACATGAACAACAAGATGCAGCCGCGCCACTTTCGTCTTGGCGCGTGCGCAGGCCTAGCCATTGCGGCAATGGTCTTCGCCGGTTGTGCAGACGGAAAGCCTGAGGCATCACATGTATCCGCCGAAACAGATCGTGACGCGACGATCGCGGTAGGCGTACGGTTCCTACAGAACTCGTGGGATCCTTCGAAAATGCCGGGCGCAACTATCGTCCCCATATATCAGCTCGTGTACGAGAATCTGATTGGGCTGGATGCGGACTTGAATCTCGTCCCGGTTCTGGCGGAGAAGTGGACCACGTCAGACGAAGGCATCACGTGGGACATCGCACTACGTGAAAACGTGAAGTTCAGCGACGGCACGTCATTCGATGCGGAAGACGTAAAATTCACGCTGGCTCACAACGCTGATGTCGGGTCGAACGTCCGTAGCGATCTCGGAGGAGTGCGCAGCGTCGAGACCATAGATGATCATCACGTCAGGATCACGCTTGCGTCCGCGGATGCGGGCTTTCCAGAGATGCTCGCCGGCCGCGCGGGAATCATCCTCAGTTCTGAGATTGTGACGTCTGGGGACTTCTCCGTTCCGGTGGGTACGGGCATGTTCGTGTTGGACAAGGAGGTCCCTGGAACGGAGGTGAATCTTGTCAGAAACCCGGGTTATCGGAGCGCCGATGCGGTGAAACTGGCAGGTGTGAACGTGTTGCAAGTCAACGATCCGACCGGGATGGTGAATGCACTACGCTCCTCGGAGATTGACATAGGGATCATTGATCCCGAGGGCTCTGATGCCGTCAAGGAAGCCGGTCTCCGGACTTACGAGCTTCAAAGCGCTCAACTTGTCGCTATCAGTATGAATCCGGCGCTCAGCCCCGAGCTTGCCGATCCTCGCGTACGCATGGCATTGTCCATGGCTATCGATCGCAAAGGGATCGTCGATGGCATTATGTTCGGTCATGCCTCCACCGCGAATCAATTCATAGCATCCGATCGCTTCGGATTTAATGCCGATTTGGCTGACGCTCCGTATGACATCGAGGGCGCCAAGAAGCTGCTAGCGGGCGCTGGGTACCCGCACGGATTCGTGTTTGAGATGTCTGCCCCGGCCAACAACAAGCAACTCGCCATGGCAGTACAGGCGAGTTGGGCTGAGATCGGCGTGACCGCCGAACTAGTATTTCCGCTCCCCGGCGCTGAGACGTGGGAAAACTCGTCCATTCCGCTCGGGATCAGGAATTTCGTGCCGGATCTCGATCCCGCTTCCTTCCTTAGGCGCCATCTGAGCCCTGAAGCTATCGGCAACCCCGGCAAGGTCGAGGTGCCGGGAGTAATGCGCCTGATAGAGCAGGCTCAGGCCACAGTCGACAACGGCGGTCGCGAAAAGTTCATGATGGACGTTGCCGAACGGACAAGTGAGATGGTCCCTGCGCACATTCCGGTCATCTGGCGGAACTACACGATCGCGTATAGCGAGAACCTCGTCGGCGTGCAGGCGTGGCAGGCCGGATATCCAATTCTCGATGGCGTCGGTGTTCCCGCGCCATGACGACACTCAGGCGCGGCTCTCTTCCAATCCTCAGCGCCGAAACTGCTTGAACTACAGAAAGGATCGCATGCATATCTCCTACTTCACCCGGCTGCTCGAAGATGTGAGCGCGGCGGAACGATATCGTTTCGCCACCGACCAAATTCAACACGCCGAGCGTCTGGGTTATCACCGAGCGTGGGTTGCTCAACACCACTTTCACCCGGTCGAGGGCGGATTACCATCGCCGTTCGTGTTCCTTGCGGACGTGGCCAGACAAACGGAACGGATTCGACTCGGCACCGGCATCATCACCTTGACCCTTGAGGACCCAGTCCGTGTGGCTGAGGACGCGGTAGTGGCGGATATCCTCTCTGGTGGCCGGATCGACATCGGCTTGGGGAGCGGAGGGACCCCGCGCTCCTTCGCCCCGTTCGGTCTGAAGCTGGCCGACAAGACGGTTGACTTCGAGAGAAAGCTGACGACGTTCACCGATGCGCTCGCCGGTTCCGACCTGGGCGACGGCAACACGTTGTATCCCCCGGCGGGATCCATGCCGGAACGGGTGTGGCAAGCGACGTTTTCTGCCGCGGGTGGGCGTCGTGCTGGTGCGGGGGCCCATGGCTTGATGCTGAGTCGCACGCAACCGCGTCCGAGCGACAAGCCGAATGCGTCACTGTATGACCTGCAGATGCCGATCATTGAGGCGTATCTCGATGCGTTACCAGACAGCGCAGAACCACGGATCATGGCTTCGCGGACGGTGTACACCGCTGACGACCGCGCAGAGGCGCTTGGGCACGCAGAAACTGGGCTGCGCCGAGTGGCACGTCTCCTGGGCCGCGACGCGTCCGCGCCAGTCGATGAGCTCATCGCAAACGGTGACACATACCTCGGAACCCCTGACGAGGTCGTCTCTGCTTTGTCTTCGGATGCGCTTCTCGCCCATGTAGACGAGGTCGCCATCCAGATCCATCCCGTCGATGCCCCGCACGAGCAAACAATGCGTGCCATCGAGCTATTCGCCGTCAGTGTTGCACCAGCTCTTGGTTGGGATGCGTCGGTTTCACCTGTTGTCGAAAGAGGAAATTCATGTTCGTAATACCGCCGGATGTTATTGATCATCTCGCCCCGGGAAGGGCGAGTGGGCTGCGTCGAGATGTGGCACGGGAGCAGGCGCAGACGAGTTTCGATGCCTTGTTCCTCCCTGTGGACGACTCGGAGTTCACTCTGTCGGAGCGGTGGCTTATCTCAGCGTTCGCGACGAAGTTGACTTCCGATGACGCGGCAGCGGCCTTCTACGCTGAGGGCGCAAGAAGCTTCGCCCCGGACGTGGCTAAGACGGTACTGGCGGCTGCGGCAGAGTCTGCCACGAGCGGGCCCTTCGGACAGTTCTCCGAGCCGGGACTAGCCGCGGAGAGTACCGATGGGTTGCGGTACAAGGCGTCGGACGAGGTGTTCGGAGCGCGGATCGCGGCAGCATTAGAGCATTCGCATCTTCTTGTGTATCGGCCGCGCGAGACGGATCGTGATGCGCACGAGCGACTGCTCGAGGCCGGATGGAGCATCGATGGGATTGTGACTCTGTCGCAGTTGGTGTCGTTCCTCTCGTTCCAGCAGCGGGTTGCTTCGGGACTGCGTGTTCTAGAGAAGGAGATGGCAGCATGACCGAGATTTCTGTGCGTCCGACCGCGCTGTCGTACGACCTGCCGCACCCCCAGGGTTTCACTCGCGACACCATCGGATGGGTTCCATGGCTCGAGCCCCTGCCGAGGGACGAGTTCACCGACCGGCATTGGGACGGCGTCATCAATCCACCACGCGCTGATTTTGACTATTTTCGTCTGCTGGTGCGTGACCCTGAGGTGCTTCGCGCGCGCACGCTGATGGACCGTGACATCTTCACAAAGGAATCCGACGGCGGGCTCCCACGCGCGGAACGAGAACTGGCCGCGACCGCGGTTTCACGCACGAACGGGTGCGTGTACTGCGCCTCAGTCCATGCGCGCACGTCGTCGAACTTTTCAAAGCGACCGGAAGATCTCGACCGGTTGCTTGAAGAGGGAACGAGCGCCGACTTGGGGGAGCGGTGGAACGCGATTGTCTCAGCGTCCGAGGCGCTGGCGCAGAGCCCTATTCTGTTTGACGCGGAGGACATCACAGCCCTGCGCGACGGGGGCCTGGAGGACGTCGCGATCGTGGACATGATCCAGAGCGCGGCCTACTTCAACTGGGCCAACCGGCTCATGCTTTCCGTAGGGCGAGCAGTCGCCATCTGAGTCTTGCCATCGGGATCGAACGCCTTGCGTCGATCCCGATGGCATTGCGTTCCCACCATGGACCCAGTGGTGCTGCCTGAAAGCGGTTGCCGTTGTTAACGGATCGCAGACTATTGGCAGTTGCTGATCCTATCGACGGTGATGGGGTGATTCCGACGAAGGCGTCATCAGAGTCGTCGGTCAGTATGCGATGCAGTTATTCAATCGTCAGGTGGCCTTGAACATTCCGTCACTGTTGCGTCGATGATTTGAAATCGGAAACAGTCCCGGCAGTAAGGCGTGTCACTCATCGCCTGCCGGGGGATAGCAGAGGGTGCAGTCGACGTGTCCCGGCGCTGCGCGGAGGAAGTCATCTGGCAGATGCGTGTGGACAAGAGCCGCAAGGTTCGGCGCCGTCTCAGCGACGATTGATTTCACGTAGCTGATAGCGCTAGGCGCCATGCCGATGTATGCCTCGTGAAAGAGCGCACGCGCGCGTGCGCGGGAGGCTACCCACTCATCCGGGAGAGTGCTGTCGGGGAGGTTGGGATCGATGCTTGGGAAGCGACGATACTCGTCGGTGATTGAGGTTCGTGCGATGAAACTCTCCCGCGGAGATAGCTCTGTGAGCCTGAGGACGGTGTGGTGCCAGCGGTTAGCGAACGACTCCAGTCGCTCGCGGATGGACTCGAGATCATGGCCAGTTGAGAGCGGAGTCCGACCGTCTCGAACATGTTCAAACGCGAGGAACACTGACGCGTTGTCGACTCCGAGCTCGTCGAGGAGTGCGCTGGCGGCTTTTCTGCGGCGAAGAGGCGAGGCCCAAACACCGTCGTAGATTGGCGCGAAACCGAGCATGCGAAGTCGAGAACGCAGCTGGCGCCGCGTGTCGGCTCGAGTGTCCGGCACAGAGAATGTGCATAGTGTCCATTCCCCCGACCACTCGGTAGCTTCTCCGTAGGTGGCGATCGTGCGACCGACCATGTGCGCGCCTTCGATTGCTTCGTCATGGAATCGGTAAGAGGTTCGCCTTCCTACTTTTTGCATTTGCATAATCGTGCGACGAGTGAGGCGGCTCAGCGAAACACGCCCGCTGTCAGGTGTCACACCGAGTTTGCCGACAAGAGTGATCAGCGTAGCGGTGGGAATGTGCTCAAGGCCACCGATCCAGTAGTCGCCGACGATGGTGACGAGTAGGTGCTGGGGGTTGTTCCCTGTTTGCCACCGCGGCCCTGCAGTATCAAGTTCCGTCTGATTCGACGATTTTGACATCGTTGTTCCTTGTCGCTCACCCGGGCTGTTCGTTCACCCTAGCTGTATTCACGATGGTTGACGCCTGACTCCGAGTATGTCACAGTTACGAACACTAGCAGAAGTAAAACTGTTCCCTAATGCACAAAGGAGTGGCGGGTGATCAACGTGAAAGCAACGTCGTGGGTCCTTTCTCTTGGCCGGGGAGGTACGTCGTGATGTCTAACCAAGCCGAGCCCACGCGCCCATTTCCCAAGAGCATTGACCCGTTATACGTCAAGCACTATGAGGGCTTAAAGCGTGGAGAGGTGCTCGTTCCCTGCTGTCGAGACTGCAAAGCATTGCAGTGGCCTCCGCGAGTCATGTGCGACGAATGCCACTCCATCGACTTCGATCAGGTCGCAATGCCAACGCGAGCACGGGTATTTAGTTACGTGACCGTGAACCGGGCGTTTCACCCCTGGTTTGCGGCGCGCGCACCGTATTTCACTGTTCTCGGAGACTTCGGAAACGGCGTCAGGATGTTGGGGCTTCTGCGTGATGCTTCGGCAGACGGCGTGGGCTGCGACCAAGAGGTCGAGGTTGGGTTCGACAGCGTGGGTGAGTTCGCCGTTCTGGAATGGAGGCTGGCAGATGAAACAGCAGCGTAAGGCGGTTATCTCGGGAGTTGGCGAGTCTAACTTCGGACGAAAGACAACAATTCCAGGAAAGATCTACGTCTTACAAGCGGCTCTTGCGGCTTGTGAAGATGCGGGCATCGCTCCTTCATCTATTGACGGTGTGATCGGATACCGCACATGTGCCCCTGAAGATTATGTTCAGGGCCTCGGCATTCGTGATTTGCGGTTCCACTCGGTCCTTTTCAACGCACTAGGCTCGGCGAGTCAAGCGTCAGCGGTGGCACTGGCCGCTGACGTTGTTGCGTCGGGGCGTGCCAGCCGCGTGTTGGTTTCGGCAGGTGGATCAAAGTTTGACGGACCCCGTCTCGGTGATCCGAGCGGCGCCATGATGGCTGAACCTCCGCGTCTCGCCGGACATGAAATTCGTACGCATTCCGAGTTTCCGAATGGGATCAGTGTGCCGATGCAATGGCACAGCTTCCACGCGAATCGGTGGATGCATGAGTTTAAGCCGAGCGCCGACGGCATGAAGACTGTCGCAGTCGAGACTCGCAAGCACGCACACAAAAACGACAAGGCGTACTTCCAAGGTCGTGAACTCACCGAAGAAATGTATGACGAGGCTCCACTGCTCACAGACCCCTTCCGCATCTATGACGTGAGTCAAGAATCCGACGGCGCAGGCGCAGTTATCGTTGAAGCGGCCGGCTCGGCCGACTCAGGATCGCGCAAGCAGGTCTACATCGCGGGCGGTGGCGAGGGCATGCCGGACTCGCCCGACGACCAGTTCTCGCGCAAGGACTTCTTCACGATGGGAATCACGAAGGTTGCCTCGCGCATCTTCGGTGAGCTCGGTGTGAGTCCCAAGGACTTCGACTTCGCAGAGGTCTATGACTGCTTCACTTTTGTCGTTCTTCGACAACTGGAGGAGATGGGATTCTGCGCACGTGGTGAGTCCCCCGATTTTATCAAAGAAATCGGAATTGGGCCTGGAGGGCGATTGCCCATCAACACACACGGTGGTCTTCTTTCGCAGGCGCACGTGGGAGGAATTAACCACGTCGTCGAGGCAGTCAAGCAGCTGAGAGGCGAGGCGGGTGTGGCGCAAGTGAAAGATGCCAGCCTCGGACTAGTCACGGGCTTCGGCCAAATGGGCAAGGGGTCGCTCGTCGTCCTTCACAACTAATCATTCAGCAATCGTGTAAACGAGGCACCGAGCGCCTCATCATGCCCACCCCACTACCGAACGATTCACATAGGAGTGAATGTCATGACAATTCTCAACGGTTTCCCGCTTCGGCGTACGATCGCCGGATCCATCGCGGTGCTGACCGCAGTCGCGCTCGCAGGATGCGCCGGAGGCGCTGATCCCACTGCCTCGCCTACGGCAGAACGGGAGAGTGACCCGACGGCGACAATGACAGTCGGCGTCCGATACATCCAGAACTCGTGGGACCCGTCGAAGGCACCCGGTGCTACGACAGTGCCCATTTACCAGCTTGTTTATGACAACCTGATCGGCCTCGATCCCGACGGCAACCTGATCCCGGGCCTTGCCTTGTCATGGAGCACGGAGGACGACGCTCAGAGCTGGCAATTCGCACTGCGTGAGGGTGTTACTTTTTCAGACGGATCGGCGTTCGACGCCGAAGATGTAAAAGCGACGCTGGAGTATTACTCGGGTGAAACTTCGAATATTCGTGCCGATTTCTCGAACGTCAGCAGCATTGATGTTGTAGACGAGCACACCATTCAAATTCAGCAGACAGCTCCCAACGCCGGCCTCCCCGATAGCCTTGCTGGTGCGATCGGAACCATTCTGAGTTCCGAAGTCGTGGAATCCGGGCTCTTTGACGATCCGATTGGCACCGGGCCCTTCCTTCTGAAATCTGGCGTAAAGGGTGTTGAGATTCAGCTTGTACCGAATCCCGACCACTGGAACGCTGACCTGATCAAGGTGGCCGGAGTCACGGTTCGTTCCATCGAAGACCCGATAGCTCGCGCGAACGCCATCAAATCGGGCGACGTTGACATGGCAATTATTGAGCCTGCACAGGCTGATGACGTGCTGGCCACGGCTGGATTGCATTCCTACCAAATGTATAGCGACCAAATGGTTGCGATGCTCCTGAATCCGGACTTCGCGCTCGAGTTGGATGATCCGCGCGTGCGTTTGGCGCTCGCCATGGCTATCGACCGGGAGGGCATTGTCAACTCGATCATGTTCGGCCGTGCGAGTATCGCAAACGACTTCGTTGGCGAAGCAGATGACGTCGACCCGATCCCGTTCGACATGGAACGCGCCAAGGAACTCATGGCAGAAGCTGGTTACGCTGACGGATTCAAAGCTGACATGTTCATCAACATTGGGAACAAGCAGATCGCTGAGGTCATTCAAGATAGCTGGGCAAAGCTGGGCGTGGATATTTCGATTGGACTTCCTCCTGGAGAGAACCTTCCTACCGCTGCGTGGCTGGAGCCTTCCATCCCGCTGGCACTTCAAAACCTCGCAATCGATGTCGATCCGGTCAGCTTCCTGTACCGCAGCCTCAGTACTGAGTCGATTCGTAATCCAGGTGACGTCGAGGTAGAGGGACTTCCAGAACTCATCGAGGAGGCTCGTTCAACCGCTGATGTGGACGAACGCGCACAGCTCCTGAAGGAAATCGGAATGCTGACCCGCGAGAACATTCCTAACTACATCCCTATCCTGTGGCGCGACTACACGATCGTGTATAGCGACCACCTGACTGGCGTGCAGGAATGGCAGGGCGGATACCCAGTCCTCCAAGGCATAGGCATCGCGAAGTGACATATGGCTGTCGGCGGGACGTGTTCTAGTCTCGCCGACAGCTGTGCCAACCCAGAGAAACTTAGGACGTTCGATCAAGAAGCTCGGTCAGGACGTTGTGTACACGCGGAAGGAAACCATGTTCGACAAATCTGTATTGAGTGACTTCGTCGTTCTCGAACTCGCAGGAGATCTGGGGGCCGCATACTGCGCGAAGCTTCTAGGGGAGTTCGGCGCAAAAGTGATCAAGGTCGAACCGGAAGAAGGTGAGTGGATCAGGACCTTCGGCCCGACGCTGGCGAACGAGTCCGATACGAGCCCACTGTTCATGTACGCCAACACCGGCAAGTCGGGAGTTTCTATCGATCCCGCGATTAGCAAGGACCGGCGCCGGCTGAACGAACTTGTTGCGCGTGCAGACATTATTGTGATTGGTGCCGATGGGCACCGTATTCTGGCCGATCTGGGGCACGCTTTGGCCGATCTCGCGCGGCAGGGCAAGATCATCACTTCCCTCCGGGCGTATGGTGCAACGGGCGCGAAGGCTGGCCAGGTCGGGTATGAGCTCGACGTGTTCCATTCAGGAGGCGAGGGAGCGCTGCTTCCAGGTGGATTGAGCTACGAGCTGTTCCCTGACCGTGAGCCGGTCAAGGCTAGCCGTCACTTGTCCGATTACGACGCCGGGTGCGTCGGCGCGATCAACACATTGGCGCTCATTCTGCGGCGGTTGCGGTCGGGCGACGGGGCGGTTTCGGATATCTCGAAGCAAGATGTCGAGCTCTCGCTGGGTCGAGTCACGATTGATCGTCAGCTGAACCAGCGCATCCGAGTTAACCGTGCTGATCGGGGCTACGACTTCGGTGGTATCTTCCCGTGCATCGATGGATTCATCACGGTTCGCCCCACCCAGGACAAGTTTTGGGCAGCAATGGCCAACGGCATCGGGATGCCGGAGCTGATCGACGATCCGCGCTTTTCGACGCGATCTGGGCGTGAGAGCAACGGACGCGAACTCGACGTCATCATTCGTGAAGTTTGCAGCCGACTTCGTGCGATTGATCTTTATGAAGAATTGGCTCCGTTAGGTGTGCCTGTCGGGTACTACGCGGATGCAGAGGCGCTGGTCACTTCCGAGCATGCGCTCAAACGGGGAGACCTTTCGATTCTTTCACAATCAGGGCATGACCTCATGGTTCCCCGGCCTGGTTATACGTTCGACGGCAACCCGATGCCTCCGTTGAAGGCGTGGCCCGAGACACCTGGCGTGCACAACGCTGAGATCGACGATTGGCTGGCCTCTGCCGAGTCGTCGACGTCAACGCTGACGACGAGTGCGGGCGATCGAAAGATCGAACCGCACTTACCCTTGTCGGGCGTACGCGTTCTCGACCTGACCTGGGTCGCTGCGGGCCCCTACGCGACCGAGCTGCTGGCCATGCTCGGTGCCACGGTCGTGAAGGTTGAATCCTCCAACCGCCCCGATCTATTCCGCCAGATGGCAGGCAATGATACGCCGGGTCTGAATAGCTCGGCTCGTTTCAACTCGGTGAACCTCGGAAAGTCGAGCTTGGGGCTCGACTTCAAAACGAACGAGGGCCGCGCGTTGCTTCGTGACCTTGCCTTGAGCGCAGACGTCGTCTTTTCGAACTATCGAGCAGGAGTTCTGGAGAACCTCGGGCTGAGCTACGACGATTTGAAGGCTGAGCGCCCGGAGCTGGTCGTCACGTGTATCTCGAACGGCGGTCGAGGCGGCACGGATCCTGGCTATGTCGGGTACGCATCGAACTTCAATTCGATGGGCGGGCTCGGTCATCTGACCGGGTACTCTGATGGTCCTCCGACTGAGGTGCGCGACTCGATTGACCTTCGGGTCGGAACGGTTGCTGTCATTGGGACGGTGGCCGCACTCGTTGATGTTGATCGTCGAGGTCGAGGCGGAAGCGTCGATGTTTCTGCGCAACAGGCGATTACGGGGCTCGTGGGGGACTCCGTGATCGAGTATCAGGTGACGGGCGAGCGTCCTCATCGGAATGGAAACGGCCTATACAATGAGTGGCCCTACGGCGTCTATGCCTGCGATGGTGATGACGAGTGGCTCGCCATCGCCACACACACGCAGCAAGAACGCGATGCGCTCGGCGGTGTCGTGGGCATCGACCTTGTGACTGCGGCTCAGTCCGATGCAGGGCGTGAAGCCGCGGAGCGCCAGATACGCGCATGGGTGTCCAGGCGAGTGTCGAGTCGGGCTGCGGAAGAGCTGAGTCTCGTTGGGGTGGCGTGCAGCAAGGTCATGAACGGGCCTGATCTGCTCGATGATGTGCACTTGGCTGAGCGGGGCCTATTGCGCAGCGTCAAACATCCCACGCTTGACGACCAGATTATCGTCGGTGCGCCCTGGCTGATCGATGGAGCATCTCCTGAACTGCAGTGTGCGCCAGATCTGGGCGCTGATACCGATTCAGTTCTCGCCGACTGGCTCGATCTGAGCCCGAACGAGATCGATCGGCTCAGCGAGCTGCGCGCCATTGAAGGGGAAGCGGTGTATTTATAGGAGCCTGGCAGTCGGTTCCGTCGGTGAGGGTTTTCGCCGGCGGAACCGGTGGCTATCTCTTCACGGGTGGACGTATCGGTCGACGGCCGTTTGTACGACTCTCGATGTTCGAGGTTCTGTTCCGCATGGCGCGTCAAGTCCGCCGCAGAGCGTGACGCCAATGTCCACTCAGCACTGCTGTCACAGTCGTGCTTCCGAGCGCCGAACGCGCTACGTGCCACGGGCGGTCGAGCACGACGAGAGAACTGTCTCCTATCTGCACGGTGGGATGCGGCGCGTCTGAGTGCGCGCCGGCGGGGGAGAAGAGGTCGATCGCCTCTTCCGGGGTGAGCGCTTGCTCTGCTGCGATCACACTGCCGCCGGGCGTGCGACGGTCGACAGCCGCTTGCATGGCCTTCCAAATGTTTGCGGTGCCGTAAGGGGCATCGGTGCCACCGTACAGAGCGATCCCCGCGTCAATCAGCGACCGCAGCGGCTGGTAGTTGCGCTGCTCACCGTTGGTGAGTGCGCGGACAAGCCGGTCGCCCTGGGTCACAAAGAATCCGGGATGGGCACCGACAGTCGCGCCGGAGTTCGCGAGAACGGGAATCGCATCAGGAGAGCAGATGAAGGCGTGCTCGAAGCGGACCGCGGCGGCGTCGCGCGCCGCATCCTCGCAGGCCGCAAGACTGAGAGCGAGGGCGGCATCTGTCACGGTGTGCAGTGCGACGGGTGCACCGCCAGCGGCTTGGATAGCCTCGACAATCCGATCAGGGGTGATGCCCAGGTGATCGTGGACGAGGAACTTCACACCGTCGAGGCCAGCATCGGGTGCACCGAACACGGTGAGCTCGACTACGCCTGCCGCCGCCGCCCGAAGCGCTGTCGCGTCTGCATCCCGATTCGTGGCAGTGAGATCGGATGCACGAACGATTCCCTGTGCGCGCATCCGACGGAACTCGGCTGTGACATCGGCATCGGTGAGGATCGAGGGGAACGCGGCGAGGGCGGCATCTTGATCCCAGAGGATGCCGTCGCGTGGCACGTCGAACCCGAGAGCGATGAGCTGTGTGCGTGCCGCCGCGTTCAGCACCCAGTGATGGCCACTTCGGTGCTGAACGCGCATGGGCGGCGAGTTCGGGGCCAGCGACTCGAGCACATCGAGTGACAACTGCCCGAGCCGGTCGCTGTCGTAACCCACGAAGCGCATCGTGACGCTGACGCTCGGGTGTCCGCGGAGTCGAGATGCGAACTCGTCGCGGTCGCGAACATCTCCGACTTCGATCGATAGTCGGCGTGCCGCGGTGGAGCGGACGTGCAGATGATGGTCGCTCAGTCCGGAGACAACGGCGCCACCGTGCGCATCGATGACAGTGGCACCGACCGGCGCTCGTGCGGAGTCGATATCCTCGATCACCCCACCGCGGAGGATCAATCGCTGGCCAGGCCGGCCATCGACTTCCGCGTTGATGACGCAGCTGATCATGAACTCTGGCCGCTTGCCGTCAGCCAACGGGCGCTGGCCCGCAGGTTCAGATCGATGACCCCGGCCAGTCCCGCGCGCACGAGTCCGATCGCGGCGGTGGCGGCGAGAAGTCCAGTCGCGGGGTCTGCCAACGCGTCGGCAGCGAACACCGGTTGTTGCTGCACCCAACCGACCGCTCCGGCCGCGGCAGCACAGTCATCCCCGAATCCGACGCGATCGCTGCCTGCACCTGCCGCTCCGTGAGCGGTGATCCGGACGAAGACCTGGCCGGGCCGGGGCACGATTCCCAGTGACAGCAGCGCGCGCGGCCGCGCGGACACGATGACCACATCGGCGTCTGCCAGGGCGGCGGTGATGTGTTCCCGGTCGCGACGCTCGAAGAGCACCAACTCCTTTGAGCTGTTGAGCCGGTGGGAGAATGCTTCATCCCCGGGTGCGGGGAGCTCTCGACGATCATGAGCTTCGAACCGCTGCACTTGTGCCCCGGCCTCACTGAGCAATGCGGCAGCGAGCGGTCCGGCCCAGAGCGATGAGAAGTCGGCGACGCGGATGTCGGACATTCTCTGACGCGCTCGTTGTGCCAATGCGCTGAGCCGGAACGGCGAAGCCGGCCGGGCATCCACCTGTTCGGGGACTGCTGCAGACGGGATGTCGACAAGCGCGGCGGTGTGTAGCGCCTCGTCCCGCGATGTAACAGCCGCCCAACGCTCCATGGCTGCGTGATCTACGGCGATCACTTGTCCAGCCGTGAGTGCGCCGACGGCTTCCTCATCGGCGGGCCGCGCGATGTTGTACGCCGCCCAGCCTTGCGGATGGCGAAGCATTACTCCCGAACCGCGCAGCGTCGTTCCCGCCGCCGGCGGCGCAGTCGTTCCCGTTAGTCTCGCCCGCTCGACAAGCAGCTCCCCGCCACGGATCTCGACCGGGGTGCCGACAGAACGGGAGAACCGGAGAAGGGCGCGGGCGGTAGTATCCATGCGACCAATGGGATCGCCGCTTGGTATCGCGCCGGAGGCGGTGATCCCGGCTGCTCCGATTGCGTTCCATTTCTCCGTCGGAGACGCGGTGGCCAGCTTTTGGATCATGGCGCGGTGACTTCGTCCACAAGCCCCCAGCGGAGTGCGGTCTGCGCGTCCAAGATCTGCCCCGTGATCGTGAGGAGCAGTGTGCGCTGCCGCCCGATGCGGCGCGGGATGCTCACTGTCCCGCCGCACCCGGGCAAGAGGCCCATCTTCACTTCGGGCAATCGCCAGCGCGCATCAGGAGAGGCGATGACGCGGTGCGCGAAGGATGATAGTTCCATCCCTGCACCGATGACCGCGCCGTGCACCCGCGCGGTGAGCTTCGCACCGGTCTCGGCGACGGCCAACGGAAGGTTCTGTTGCATGCGTGAGATGTGCCCGTGCGCGGGGGACTCAACCAGGCCGAACTCGGCAAGGTCTCCTCCGATGCAGAAATGGCGACCGGTCCCGACCCATGCGAGTGGCGCATCGTCGATCGCGGACGCGCGGAACGCCGCGTAGAGCTCGGCTCTGGTGAGCGCGTCGATGGCATTTGACGCCTGCGGGCGGTTCAAGACCAGTGTTCTTCCGGTTCCGTCGTCGGTGATCTGAACGTATGGGCCCATATCGGGCGAGGGCGTCGGCGTCTGACGCGAGGCCAGCCACCCCGCGTACTCGGGGCCGGCTTGTAATGTGCTGTAAGCAAGCGATTCCGCGGCGATCGCGTCGACGATGGAAGCGTGCTCGGTGGACCGAAGCAGTAGCGCGAGCGTGATGACCGTCAGCGGACGCTCATTCAACATTTTCAAGACTCGCGGTAGCTGACTTGTAGTGAGTGAAAGATCGGCATGCGGATCGTCGTCGTCCACCGAATACGTGAGCAGAGGAGCCGTACGCAGAGCAGCACGAGCAGCAGCGTCGGTGGGGTCGGCGTTCACGCGCACTCCCCATGGGAGGGTTGCCGGGTCGCCGAAAGTGAAGGTGGACGCGATCTCATTCCACGACAGAGCAGGATCATCGATCGTAGGCATCGGCCGCCGGTACGTTCGAGACATCTTCATCCCTTCTTGATGCGAGATCAAGATACGCTAATAGTGTAACGGATTACCACTCGATCGGGTTAATGAGTGTATGTTTTGGCGTCATGAGATGGAGAGCGCATGGGTGATGAGCAAGGGGTCGATCCGACCGCAGAGATCGAAAGCATAGCGAACTTCGCGCGTCGTCTCGGTCTACCCGAACCTGTTGTTCGGCGGCGCCGGCTCGGCACGGACAGTGATGCGCTGAGCGCGTTGCAATGGGGTGTGGGTGACCCGGAAGTCGTGCTTCTGCACGGTGCTGGATTGCATGCTCAGACTTGGAATCGAATGATGCTCGAACTCGGGATCGCCGCGCTCGCGATTGATCTCCCCGGACATGGGCAATCGGATCGGCGTCCAGTCGATGGTTATCGGGTGGCTGCCATGGGGGATCAACTGGCGCAAGCGCTCGTTGGGGCGGGGATCGCCCCGACGTGTTTCGTCGCGCACTCACTTGGGAGCTTTGTCGGCGCGCATGCTGCAGCGGTGATCGGCGGGATTCGGACGATGGTGATACTCGATGCCACCCCGCACCGCATCGGAACGGCCGACCCGACGCGGATGCACTCAGCGTCGCTCGGAACGCTCGTCGACGCGATGCGCCAACGCATGCCGCATCGGGATCGGAACTCACTCGAGCGGGCGGTACTTCGCAGCACGCGTGAGCGAGCCGATGGGCTGCGAGAGTGGTTATGGGACGAAGCGTTCATGGATGCCGTGCCGCTGCGAGCTCGCGAGCGCGATGCGACCTGGCAGTCGTTCCAGAGTGCTGCCTCACGCACGGTGCTTCTTCGCGCTGAGCACGGCGGCGTGCAGGATGCTGAAGCGGAGGAGTTTGTCAGTCGCGTGCCGCGTTCCTCCGTTGTTGTCGTGGACGGAGCGGGTCACAACGTGCACACAGATCAACCTGAGTGGTTGGCGAGGTTCCTCCGCAACTTGCTGAGCTCCTAAAGTGTTGAGGTTTCACGTTGACAGGGGGCACGTTATGTGTAACCTTTGACTTAGCGACCGGACGTAACGGAATTACATGTCCGCCTGAATCTCACATAGGAGTGAAATGTACATCATTGATCGACGACGACCCTCCTCCCGTGGGTGAGAGCGAAGGAAGATTATGATGACGGCGACAAGCACAGGAGTCGGGCGCCCGAGCCATCGGGGCAGCGCGGCAGGAACGGAGAGGGCGCGTCGAACGATCTCGTTGAGCGCCGTACGATTTATTGGCCTGCGGTTCGCCCGCATGGTGCTCGTCTTCGTAGCGACCACCATGCTGGTGTTCAGCCTCTCTCTGCTGATACCCGGCGATATCGCGGTGACCCTCGCGGGTGACAACGCTGACCCCGCGACCGTCGCCCTCATTCGCGCGGAGCTCGGCCTAGATCGCCCGTGGCTCGTGCAGTACCTCAGCTGGTTCGGACAGTTGCTCACCGGTGACCTTGGTACGTCGTTTGTCTACCGCACGCCGGTGGCCGAACTGATCGCGACACGGTTCCCGGCGACATTCTCCATCGCGATGTTTGCGGTTCTCATCGCCGTGCTCAGCGGTGTTCTGCTGGGCATGGTCGCTGCAGCACACCGTGGCGGCCCGCTTGACCGCGTGACGACGGTTCTCTCGACTCTCGGTATTGTCGCTCCGAGCTTCTGGATCGGCATGATCCTGATCTTGCTCCTCGCGTTCGCAATTCCAATCTTTCCCGCGGTCGGATACACCTCCTTCGCTGACGACCCTGTGGACTGGCTCGGGCATATCACGCTGCCCGCCGTCACTTTGTCGCTCGCAGTCGGAGCGGAACTTCAGCGGTACACCCGAAGCTCGGTCTCGGAGGTGCTGAGCCAGGATTACATCCGCACGGCCCGCTCGCAGGGGCTTTCTCGTCGGCGAGTGCTGTGGACGCGCGCGTTGAAAAACGCCGCTCAGCCGATCGTCACGATCATCGGATTGAACATCGCGGGCATGCTCGGGGGTTCGGTCGTCGTCGAGAAGGTCTTCAATATCCCCGGGTTGGGCAGCCTCGCCATCAACTCGATTTTCTCCAAGGACCTCCCTGTGCTACAGGGGATCGTGCTGGTCACCACGGTCATTGTGATCGTCGTCAACTTCTTGACGGACATCCTGTACACCGTCCTCAATCCGAAGGTGCGGGTCTCATGACTTTCACAATTCAACTGCCCGCCCCGCGGCCCCAACGAGTCAGCTTCTTTCGGCGCTTGGCCAAGCAGAAGCTCGCAGTCGCCGGACTGATCGCACTTGCCGTGGTCGTGATGGTCGCATTCTTCGCGGATCTGCTGATGCCGCATGACCCCAACGCGGTCAACCTGACTTCGGTGTTGCTACCGCCCGGTAGCAACGGCCACGTTCTTGGCACCGATGAGCTCGGCCGTGATCTCCTCAGTCGACTGATCGTTGGCACGCAGGTCTCTCTCCTTGCCGCACTTCAGGGAACGACTCTCACCGTGGTAATCGGTGTGACGCTCGGCTTGGCCGCGGGATTCTTTCGCGGCTGGGTAGGGAAGATCATCATGTTCGTTACCGACGTGCTGATGAGCTTCCCTGGCATCATGCTCGCCATCGCGATCGCCGGTATCCTCGGACCGAGCCTGAACAACGCGATGGTCGCGCTCGGGATCGTACTCGCACCGGGCGCAATCCGCCTCGTGCGCGGATCGGTACTCGCGGTCCGTGAGGAAACCTATGTCGAGGCAGCACGCAGCATCGGCACGCCGTCGGGACAGATATTGTTCCGCCACATCCTCCCCAATGTCATTCCCCAGCTGATCGTCTACATCGCCATTCTCGCGGGTCTTGTCATGCTGATCGAAGCCGGACTGAGCTTCATCGGAGTGGGCGTCCAGCCGCCTCAGGCGTCCTGGGGCGCAATGCTTTCATCCTCGTTCGGCTACATCGATCGCGCACCCTGGTTGGCGGTCTTCCCAGGTGTGATGATCGCCGGTTGCGTCTACTCGCTCAACCTGCTCGGCGACGGCATCCGCGACTCGATTGGAAAGAAGGTCACCCAATGACGGTAAACACGTCGGATCCCATTCTGGAGATCGAGGACCTCCGCACTGAGATCCAAGTCGACGGCCGTTGGCTGCCAGTCGTGGATGGAGTGACCTACTCCGTGCGCCCTGGTGAGACTCTCGGCCTTGTAGGCGAGTCGGGATCCGGCAAGAGCGTATCGGCGATGACGCTGATGGGTTTTGTTGGCCGTCGCCGTGGTCAGCGCGTTTCTGGTCGTGCGTCGTTTCAGGGTCAGGATCTGCTCCAGATGCCCGAACGCGACCTCGCACGTCTGCGTGGCAATGACATCGCCATGGTGTTCCAAGAGCCCATGACCAGCCTCGATCCGTCTTTTAAAGTCGGCCATCAGATCGCGGAAGGCATCCGGCTGCACCGGGGCGTGTCGCGCGACGAAGCGAATCGGATCGCGATCGAGGCGATGGACAAGGTTCGTATCCCGAACGCGAAAGTGCGTGCCGACAGCTACCCGCATGAATTCTCCGGCGGCATGCGCCAGCGTGTGCTGATCGCGATGGCGATCGCCAACGATCCGGCGCTTCTGATCGCTGATGAACCGACGACGGCGCTTGACGTGAGCGTTCAGGCCCAAATTCTTTCGTTGCTGGCGGAGATGCGCGACGAACTCGGCTTGGCGATGATATTCATTACCCACAACATGGGCGTCGTCGCGGATATTTGCGACCGCGTCGCCGTGATGTACGCCGGGCAGATTGTGGAGACCGGCGGCGTGGTGGAGACCTTCGCATCACCGCAGCACCCCTATACGAGCCGACTATTGGCATCGATGCCTCGCCTGCGCGGAGAGCGCACCGCGCTCGAGTGGATTCCTGGCACGCCACCGCGGCCGGCCGAATTTGCCGAAGGTTGCCGGTTCGCCCCGCGGTGCCGGTACGCGCGTGACGAGTGTCTCGCGCCAACGACTCTCCTGCAGATCGGCGACGGGCGCGCAAACCGTTGCACGCGAGGTATCGAGTGGAAGGACGAGGCCACCAAATGACTGAAGTCACCCACGCCCAGACAGTCCTGGAGGCGGAGAATCTGGTGGTGTCCTTCCCCGTTGTGCGCGGCGGGCATCGGACGACTGTTCGCGCCGTTCGCGGAGTGGACATCTCGCTGCAATCCGGACAGACTCTCGGCATCGTGGGCGAATCCGGATCCGGGAAGTCCACGCTTGCGCGAGCGGTAATGCGACTCATTGGTTCTGAGGGCCGCATCGTTCTGCTTGGTGCAGACGTCACCGACCTCAGCGAGCGAAAGTTCCGCTCTCATCGCCGCAAGGTGCAGATGGTCTTCCAAGACCCCTATTCCTCGCTGAACCCATCATTGACCGTGGGTCAGAGCATCGCAGAGCCACTCAAAGTCCACACGCGCATGTCGAGGGCAGCGCGACGCCGGCGCGTCGAGGAGGTGCTCGACCTTGTCGGTCTGCGTGCGGAGTTCGCGGACCGCCACCCCGACGAGTTCTCTGGTGGTCAAAGGCAGCGCATCGCCATCGCTCGAGCAATTGTGCTCGAGCCTGAAATTCTGATCTGCGACGAAGCGGTCAGTGCGCTCGATGTTTCGACGCAAAACCAGGTGCTGAGTCTTCTCGAAAGCCTGCGGGAGCGCCTCGGCCTGTCGTACCTCTTCATCTCGCACGACCTCGCGGTGGTACGTCACATCTCCGACAGCGTCGCGGTGATGTACCTCGGCGAGATCATGGAGGAGGGGCCCGTCGACCGCATCTTCGAATCGCCGGCGCATCCTTACACTCAGGTGCTGCTCGAAGCGGTTCCGGAGCCTGATCCGCTTCTTCAACGTTCCACGAAAAAGCGAGTGCTGGAGGGAGACGTCCCTGACCCGACGAATCCGCCTCCTGGGTGCTCGTTCAGCAGTCGTTGCCCATTCGCCATGGAGATCTGCCGGGTGGAGCCTGCGCCTGTCGTCGAGGTCATCGGCGGCGGCACCTCTCGGTGCCATCTGCACACCAGCGGGCCTACACTTGGCGGCGCCCCTCTCGCGGCGCTTCCGGTGATCGAGCAGACGCCCCCTGAAGCTGGGGTGTCGCCGTGACGCAGAATTGGCAGGGCGCACGGAGTGTGAAGCGACTAGACTCCGTCCGTGAGGCGACCAGTCTGAACCGCACCTACAACGAGCGGATGTGGGCGGACATCGCGGCCGGGCAGCAGTTCGTATTCGGGTACGGCCCGATGGAACTCTTCAACGCGATGGGCCTCTATCTCGTTCTGCCCGTGCAGTACGGCTCGGTGATGGCAGCGAAGCAGCTTTACGGGCACTATCAGGCCGCAATCGAACGCCGCGGATATTTCCCCTCACTGTCGAGCTACGAAAGCCTCCCGCTGGGGTACTGCTTCGAGCCGGACGATCGTGCGCCGTATGGCGGGCTGCCGAAACCTGCCGCGATCTTCGGCGGTTACATGCAGGAACCGGGCATCTACGAGCTTTACGCGCGCGAGTTCGGTGTTCCGGTGCTACTCACCGATGACCCGTATCGCCAGCAGCAGATTCCAGACGGATGGTGGGAAGGGCCCGAGTGGCGCGACCCGCGGATCATCAACTTCTCGGTGTCGGAACTACGCACCGCTATCCGGTTGCTCGAGCAGCTGACCGGGGTTCCCTATCGCGAAACCGAGCTGCGCGAGCTGATGATGCGTGCCAACGAGATGTCGAAGTACTACGAGCGCATCGTTCAGCTTGGTTGGGCTGGGGGCGGTCCGGCGCTGTTCACTGCGACGGACGCGTACTCGGAGGTTGCGATCTTCGAGACCCACTTCGGTCACGAGTGGGCGCTCGATCATGTCAAGCGCGTGCACGACGAAGTCGTCGAACGAGCAGCCGATGGCGCGTTCGCGGTCCCTCAAGAACATACCCGCCTCCTTTGGGGCGGCACCCCGCTGTGGTTCAATCTCGGGTTCCTCAACGCGTGGGAGGAGAGCCACGGGGCGGTCTTCATCGAGACGATGTACCTGCCCCGCGCGAAGCGCCTCATTCAGGACCCGTCCACGGATGCACTGCGTGCCGCGTTCCTGCGTCGTCACATGAAGTACACCGGCAGCAGCCCCAAGGCAGCGGCGGAACTCATCATCGCGCAGTGCCGTGAATTCGGCGTCGATGGTGTCGTTCTCCCCGCCCGTGCCGCCACGCGCGACACCGTGGCGTCGTCGCGTTACATGGCGCTGACATTGAAGCAGGCGGGGATCGACGTGCTCTTGCTTGATTACGCGCCGTTCGACAGCGAAGCGTGGGATGAAGAGTCGATGCGTCAACAGGTCACCATATTCATCGAAGGCATCCAGGCCGCTTCCACGCGTAACTGAAGGTTCGATAAGGAGCCGATCGGAGGCAGATAGGTTGCCGATGATGGTTTCCATATTGATATATGGCGAATCTTGAGTTACTCCCCGCGGGAACGTGTATCCATAACGTGTAACACTTTTTCTTCGAACGAGTGCTAAGCTATTACTAATCTTGTTTTGGAGGTACGCATGAACCGCAATGACGCGTTCAATGTATTCCACTCGGTCGTCGAGAACCGATGGGATGCCAGCGTGATCACGGAGCTCTCAGGCGGCGTGGACGAACCGGTCGCCGGGTTCCTCGATACGGGCTTTCCGGAGGAGCTCGCTATGGCCGCTGGATATCGGCCGATGCTCCTGACCGGAGACCTCGCCGTTGCCCCCGATCGAATCACCGAGCACCTGGACGTCTCGGCGCCCGCACGAATCCGGTACCTGTACGAGGCACTCGTGACCGGACGTCACGACGATTGTGATCTTCTGTGCGTCACGGGTGGAGACCGATGGATCGGAGAGAGCGCCGGATTCTTCGAGGTCTACAGTGAAGTTTTCGGTGCGCCCGACATCGCCCACACGCTGTACCTCGAACGTGCGCGCGGCACATTCGCCGAACACCGTGAGTACAACCGTGAGGGAATGGTTCGCTTCGCGGAGGAGATCTCCGCAATCAGCCCGCAGCGCGTGACATTCGAGCGAATGTGGGACGCGATCCGCGTCACAAACCGGACGCGTGCTCTCTTGCAAAAGGTTGAGGCGCTTCGCATCGGCGATACCCCGCGCATCTCGGGGGTGGATGCGACTGTCATCACACTTGCTGCGATGCTCATGCCGAAGGCAGCATTCAACGATCTTCTTGAGAGAGCACTCGCCGCAGTCGAAGGGGAGAGCGCGACCGTTCGGCATCCGCGGATCTTCGTGACTGGAAGCTCTGTCGATCATGTGGGATTCATTCAAATGATCGAAGATCTCGGGGCGGTGGTGATCGGTGAGGACACCGAGTTCGGTATGCGATACGCGCACACGCCCGTCGCTGAGAGCCTTCCGGATCCGTTCGAGGCACTCGCCGATCGCTGGACATACAAGTTCCCGGAAAGCTGGGGCTTCGGCCGTGAGCGGCGGATCACGCAGCGCGTGGAGATGGCTGTTCGAACTGAGCCCGATGCCGTGATCGCGGTGCACCTGCGCGGGGACACCTCATTCGGCTGGGACTATCCCGACCAGGCGGACGCATTGCGCGCATACGGCATCCCGACTCTCGCGCTGATCGACACTGACTATGAACTCGCGGACGCAGTCCAGCTGCGCGAAAGCGTCGCGTCCTTCCTCAGCAGCCTCGGTGTCGCGGCGGCACAGGATGCGCATGAAAGAACAGAGGAGAAGGAATGACTTCGATGCTCGTGGGTGTCCGCGTGCTGGACCTGAGTGATGAGATGGGCTTCGTCTGCGGCAAGATCCTTGCCGAGCTCGGTGCCGAAGTGATCAAGGTCGAGCGCCCCGGTGGTGATCCGGCGCGATTCCTCCCGCCGTTCAGCGGCGACGAGCCGGGCGTCGAGAACAGCCTTTACTGGCGCTCGTTCAACGCAGGCAAGCGCAGTATCGTGCTGGATCTGGACGACGAGAAGGATGCGGAGACCTTTCGTGCATTGGCGAAGACTGCCGCTGTCATCGTGGAGAGCTCGGATCCGCACGCGCTGTCACGACGGGGACTGGCCGCCGCCGATCTGCGCGCCGAGAACCCCTCTCTCATCGGAGCATCGGTGACGCCGTTCGGACGAACGGGGCCGTACTCCGACTACATCGCGTCGGAGCTGACAGCGGTCGCGATGAGCGGCGTTTTGAACAACACCGGCGATCCTGACCGTCCCCCCGTAAAGGAATCGTTGGACTCCGGGTACTTTCACGCCGGTGTCGCTGCCGCGCTGGGCATCATGCTGGCCTACTACGAAGCGGACGTCTCCGGGCAGGGCCAGGATGTCGACGTCTCGGTGCAGGAGGTTGCTGCGAGTCGTATGACGTCGGCGATCGTCGCCTGGAGCGAGCAGTTGGCGCTGTCCCGCGAAGGGCACAAGTCTCAGCTCGGTCCGACTGCGACTGAGTGGTTCTGGCCTTGCCAGGACGGCCATCTCTTCTGGCACATGCTCGGCGGAGCGTTCGGGGCGACGGCGAACAAGGCACTGTCGGACTGGATCAGCGAGTACGTGCCCGTGCACCCCCTGCAGGAGATCGACGACTGGTTCGCCTTTGACAAAGCAGGAATCACCCAAGCGGAGTGGGATCGATTCGCCGCGGTGATCGGACCATTCTTCGCTCGGTTTACGCGAGAAGAGATCAACCGGGAATCGATTGCACGCGGAATCAACGCGGCAGTGGCGAACGAACCGGGCGACATCCATGCGTGCGAGCATCTGCGTTCGCGGGACTACTGGGTCCGCGTGGCGGACCCAGCGCTCGGTGACGTCGACATCCCCCGATACTTCTTCAAGGCCAGTGTGTCGAGCACCGGCATCAACACGCCGGCCCCGTTGCTGGGCGCGGACACCGAAGCGGTGCTCGCAGATCTCGCCGCGGCATCATCCGTGACGGAAAGCGCGGTATCCGAGCCGCAGTTGTCTCAGCCCTCATCGACTCGGCCACCGCTCACGGGGATCCGCGTCCTCGACTTCGGCTGGGCTCTGGTCGGCTCGATCACGGGCAAGATGCTCGGGGACCACGGTGCAGAGGTGATCCGGGTCGAGTCATCAAAGAGGCCCGATATGACACGGGTGGATCGGCGGTTCTCGAAGTCGACGCGCACGAGCTTCGATGACAAGCCCTGGTTCGCGCACTTCAATACCTCCAAGAAGAGCCTCGCTATTGATCTGAAGCATCCGTCGTCGCGTCGAGTCATCGAGGGTCTCATCCGCCAGGCGGATGTCGTCAACGAGAACTTCACGCCAGGTACGCTGGCCGCCCTCGGCTACGGGTACGAGGACGTACGCAAGATCAACCCGAATGTGATCTACATCAGTGGCAGCATGTTCGGCCAGACGGGGCCGCTTGCGAACGAATGGGGCATTGACGGGACAGGAGCGGCGATCTCCGGGCGCTTGCACCTCACCGGATGGCCGGACCGTACGCCGATCACCCCGAGCGCTGGAATCTACGGCGACTACATCGTGCCGCTGGTCAACGCGATCGGTGTTGTCGGAGCGCTCCTGCATCGTCGCCGAACCGGCGAGGGACAGTACCTGGAAGCCAGCATGTACGAAGTGACGGCTCAGCAGATTTTGCCTGCCATCCTCGACTTCGAGGTGAACGGTTGCGAGCAGAACCGCACGGGCAACCGGGTGCCGAATGCCGCACCGCACGGTGTGTACCCATGCATCGGGGACGACCGCTGGTGTGCGATCGCTGTCTTCGGCGACGAGGAGTGGTCGCGTTTCGTGGCCGCAATCGGCGCACCGGAGTGGACCTCAGATCCCTCGTTCGCAACCCACGACGGTCGTAAGGCTAATGAAGACCGTCTTGACGAGCTGGTCGCCGAGTGGACGAGGACGCGGGATCCGCATGATGTGATGCGTACGCTGCAGGCAGAAGGCGTGCGCGGCGCGGCAGTGCAGATCCCGCACGACTTCATCGATGCGGATCCGCAGCTGATCCACCGGGAGTTCATGAAGGATGTGCCGCATTCCGTGCTCGGAGCGTTTCCGCACCAGGTGCCTCCATTCCAACTGACGCGTACGCCGGCGGAAATCGGGCCTGCGCCGAAGATGGGCGAGCACAACGAAGACATCCTCACACACACACTCGGCTTCGACGAGGCAGAGTACATCGATCTGCTCGTGGAAGGAGCACTGCAGTGAGCGCGGAGACACTTGGCGAAACTGGACGCCTCAGCGGAAAGGTAGCGATCGTCACCGGTGCAGGAACCGGTATCGGCCGCGCGATCGCCCGCATGTTCGCACGTGAAGGTGCCCGTGTGGTGATCGCCTGCCGTACGGTCGAAACTGGCGAAGAGACCTCACAGCTCATTCGAGAAGACGGCGGAGAAGCCCTGTTCGTGTGCACTGATGTCGTCGACGAGGACGGGGTACGAGCACTCGTGAACGAGACCGTACGCGCCTTTGGCGGGATCGACGTGCTCTGCAACAACCACGCTGTGTACGGCATCGAACCGCCGGAACTGTTCGATCTGACCGAAGAAGTCTGGGACCAGACGATGAATGTCAACGCGAAGGGCGTCTTCTTCACGATGAAGCACGTGCTGCCGGTCATGCGTGACGGCGGCGGCGGATCGATCGTCAACATTTCGTCGATCGCGGCGCTCGTTAAATCCGCACTTCCCGCCTATGCCGCGTCGAAGGCGGCAGTAAACGCACTCACGAAGGCTGTCGCCGCGCAGGCTGCCGACTACGGCGTGCGCGCTAATGTCATCACACCCAGCACGATTGAGACCGATCGCCGCACTGAGCTAGCACAGACGTCCGAGTACAAGAACGACTTCATCGCGACGACTGCGGCAGAACAGGAATCCAGGCCGATTGTCAGCAAGGTGCTGCCTGGATTCGGTGAACCGGATGACATAGCGTACGCGGCAACCTTTCTGGCATCCGAAGAATCCTCATACATCACCGGCGCGGTCCTGCCTGTAGACGGTGGCACGACTCGCACACGCACGGACTGATTACCGTGCACTCAGAAGGAGGAACTGCCATGAGCAGGGGCAGAATTGCCGGCAAATCGGCGATCGTCACGGGCGCAGGAAGCGGCATAGGTCGCGGTATCGCGAAGTGCTTTGCTGAACAGGGAGCCGCCGTCACCGTCGCGGATATGGCATTGGAGGCGGCGGAGGAAACCGTCGCACAGATCACCGCAAGCGGTGGGCGCGCGATCGCCGTCCGCACGAACGTCACCAGTGCCGAGGACGTTGCCTCAATGGTGGATGCCACGGTGACCGAGTTCGGCGGAGTCGACATCCTCGTGAACAACGCGGGAATCTCCTTCGGCGACACACTCAAGCTGCACGAGCTGGAGCAGGACGCGTGGCAGCTGATTATGGACGTGAATCTCACGGGAGTGTTCCTCTGCTGCAAGCACACTCTTCCCTCGTTGATCGCCCGCGGCGGGGGATCAATCGTGAATATCGCCTCGGCGGCTGCGATTGGGATGGCCCCACGTGCCGCGTATGCAGCTTCGAAGGGGGGAGTGGTCGCAATCACGCGCAGCCTCGCCTTCCAGTACGGCGAGAACAACATCCGGGTCAACGCAATCTGTCCCGGTCCTGTTGAGACGCCGATGAGCAATGCCGTGCGAGCCTCCGGCATGTACGACGACGATGGGATCGTTGATCTGTCGATCAAGCGCCGGGGCACCCCGGAGGACATTGCGAACGCCGCACTGTACTTCGCATCCGACGAGGCGCGTTACGTGACTGCGGATGTATTGTCCGTAGATGGCGGAGCTCTCCGCCTGCGTGCCGAGCGATTTCGTGGCCGGTAACGGCCCCAGAGAAAGGAACCGATCATGACTAAATGGACACCAGGAACCCGCCTGTACAGCGCGGTCTCCGCAGTCGAAGCAATCGTCGTCACAGGCGCTGATATCGAGCTTACGTGCGCTGGAGGACCGGTTCTCACGGAGCGCGCGGACGGTGCAGAGTTCTCAGCCGAAGGCACGGAGCTTGCGGTCGGCAAGCGCCACGAGGACGCCGACAGCGGTCTCGTCGTGATGATCACACGTCCCGGTGTAGGTCCGTTCGCTGCGGATGGACGCGAGCTGATGCAACGGGCGGCCACCGCGCTACCATCTTCGGACTGACATGAGCATCTCAGTCCTGCTCAGCACGATTGCTGAGATTGCGCCAGAACGCACAGCGATCACCGACGTTTCGGGATCGATCTCTTATGGTGAAGTACAGCGCGACGCTGGTCGGCTTGCCGCGCGTGCGGTCGCGGAGGGTGCCGAGTGCATCGCCTTCATCGGAACGAACTCCGCAGCAGTGCCGCTGCTGCTGTTCGCTGCGGCCGAAGCAGGTGTGCCGTTTGCGCCACTCAACTACCGTCTCGCCGACGACCAGCTTCGCCGTCAGACCGAGCGGTTGGGGCGCGCACTGATCGTCACGGACGAGCCAGGTGCGGCCCGTATCGGCTCACCCGCCGACTGCATTGTGATCGACATCGCTGAGGCGCGAAACCCCGCGCCCGTTGAGTCGAAGCCAGGCAGAGTCGGTGAAGTCGCCGTATGGCTGTTCACGAGCGGGACGACCGGCGAACCCAAGATCGTCGAGCTCAGTCACGAGAATCTCACGTCGTACATTCTCGGCACCGTCGAGATGCTGTCCGCGCCGGAGGGGGACGCCGCACTCGTGAGCGTGCCGCCGTACCATGTCGCGGGTATCGCGGCCGTGCTCTCATCGGTGTTCGCCGCCCGCAAGATGGTGTATCTCGAGTCCTTCGACGCAGAGGGCTGGGTCGCTGCTGTTCGTACCAACTCCGTTAGCTCGGCGATGGTGGTTCCAACGATGCTGCAGCGCATCCTCGATGTTCTGACTTCATCGGGAGAGACTCTCCCGTCGCTGCGCGCCCTGTCATACGGCGGCGGGCGTATGCCGGGGGAGCTGATTCGGGCGACGCTGGAGCATCTGCCTCACGTCGGCTTCACGAACGCCTACGGGCTCACCGAGACCAGCTCGACGATCGCTCTACTCGGCCCCGACGATCACCGTGAGGCATTCGCCTCCGCCGACCCTGCAGTGCAGGCACGCCTCGGATCGGTTGGTCGACCGATTCCCTCAATCGAGCTCGAGATCCGTGGTGCTGATGGGGCCGAACTCGCCAATGGCGAAGAAGGCGAGATCTGGGTGCGTGGCCCCCAGATCTCCGGTGCCTATCGTGGGATGAACTCGCACCTTGTCGACGGATGGTTCGCGACGAAGGATCGTGGCTTGGTCGACGCAGGTGGATACGTGTTCCTCAGCGGCCGAGCGGATGACGTCATCGTCCGTGGCGGCGAGAACATTTCACCCGGCGAGATTGAGGACGTCCTCCGCGACGACCCGTCGGTGGCGGACGCGGCTGTCGTGGCCCTCCCCGACGACCAGTGGGGCGAAGTCCCCGTCGCAGTGCTCGTGCCGACGTCGGGTGCGGAGATCGACGCTGCAGCGTTGAAGGCGCTAGTGCGATCGAGGCTGCGTTCGTCCAGGGTGCCTGCCGAGATCGTCATCTGGGATGAGCTTCCGCACAACGAGATGGGCAAACTGCTCCGCAAGGACATTCGTGCGGCGCTAACACGGAGGTCCGGTTGAGTGCCAGCATTGAGACTTCCCCAACCTGGTCGAATTGGACCGGATCTCGAGTAGTCCCGATCGCACGTGACGTTACGCCGTCTGACGAAGCGGGGGTTGTATCCGCCATTTCCGAGGCCCTAGCCGGAGGTGAAACCGTGCGCACGGCGGGGCGCGGATACTCATGGGCTGAGTCAGTTGGAGAAGGCTCGGTGGTCGTGCGCACCGATGCACTTCAGGGTGTCCGCGACATCGATCTCGGGGCGGGCACCGCGCGTGTAGCGGCAGGAACCTCGCTCGCCGATCTGTGCCTAGCGCTCTGGCGGGCTGGCGCTGAGCTTCCCAGCCTCGGCGGTTTCTCGGGACAGACGGTCGGCGGGGCGGTCGCTACTGCGACCCACGGTACCGGGCTAAGCCACCGGTGTCTCTCCGCATACGCTCAGGGTTTCCGGATTGCTAACGCCGATGCGGAGATCGTGACAGTCGGCAAGGGCGACGAGGAGTGGCTCCGAGCAGCGCGTGTCGGACTCGGAATGCTCGGGGTGGTGACTGAGTTGACCCTGGAGATACAGCCGGCGTCATGGCTGCGTATAGAAGATTCATGGCACGACCGTCTCGCGCCGGAATGGCTGACTGTGGACGACGGCGTTCGCCGAGCAGCGCGGTGGTATCCAGACGCCGACGGTGACGTACGCGCCAACTCAAAGTTTCATCTGCGCGAATGGGTCCCGGCACGTGCAGGATCAGAAGGTGCGCTTCCGAGTTTCACGGCGCTGGCAACGGCGGGCAACGTACGACCGGCCACTTTCAGCGTCGTTGAGCATTCCATCCCTCTCGCGCAAGTTGCTGAGGTCGTCGCCGCTGTAGAGCGCGTGCTCTCGGACCAACCCGAGACGCTGACAGGGATGCCGCTCGCATTGCGTAACGTGGCCAGCGACGATGCCTTCCTATCGCCATATCAGGGCGGCCCGATGCTCACCCTTTCTGCCGCGGCTACGTCATTGGAACAGGGGGGCGCAATGTACGAATTAGTCCACGATGTCTTGTTAGGCTATGGTGCGAGACCCCATTGGGCGAAGGACAGCCTGTACCAGCCAGAGCTCCTCAAGTCGCGATATACAGATCTTGGGCGGTTCGACGCCGTGAGGAGACAGTTTGACACCCGCGATATGTTCCTCACGCCCTTTCAAGCAGCGCTTATGACGAAAGAACATGCCGATGGGCTTGGGGGCGTGATCGAGAAATGACATCCATGGACACAGATGTTGAGTTGCCCGCTGCAAGTGGAAGCGTGGAAGGGCGCATAACTCGGCGGATCACTGCGCGCGACATCGTCGCTACTTTCATCGCGTACTACTGGCGCAATGACCCGAAGATCGAGGTTCCCGGCACATTCCTGGTCGCTTTGTTGGCTGATTTCGGGATCGCCGCTCCGAATACTCGAGCGACTCTTCGCCGCCTCGAACGCGACCAACTCGTCATTACGCGTCGTGCCGGGCGCAACCTCTTCTTTCGTGCCGCTCCGATCGCTCGAACGCGGGCAGAACCCGGCGTCCACCGTATTTTGAATTTCGGACTCTCCGACGAATGGTCGGGCGTCTGGACAGTCGTCGCGTTCTCCATACCGGAACAGCACAGCCGCATCAGGATGGCACTGCGTGACTCGCTGCGACTGGAGGGATTCGCGCCGTTCTACGACGGCGTATGGATCGCGCCTGGTGACCTGCGTGAAGTCGCCGTCAGAAAGGCGGAGGTTCGCGGTGTTGAGCAACTAAGCGCTCACCTCGTGGAGGATTCTTCGTTCCTGCTGCGCGGGCGGCGCCCCATTGAATCGTGGGATCTTGGGAGCATCAACGTCGGGTACGCCACAGTGCGAGACGAAGCGACGGAACTGTTGCAGGAGTTCTCGGACGGCACGCTCTCGCCGTCCGCAGCCTTGGTTCGCAGAACGTTGTTGCTCACCCGGTACCGGCGGCTCGTCCCAATGGACCCAGGCCTGCCCGTCGATATGATGCCCGCAGGATGGCTACGCAAGGACGCGCGTGACGCTGTGGCATCCGCTTTCGATGCGCTCGGTCCGTTGGCTGGATTCCGATTCGACCACATGCTCGCCGGAGTGGATGAGTCTTGGGCCGATCGCGTTCGACCTACGGCAACTTTGACGTTGGATGAACTGGCAGGTATTTCGCCCGGACGAGATGAAGAACTCGGCGCGTAGAAAACACCTGACGAGAGGGCGTCGTGCGTGGGAGAGAGCGCCCCCTCATCAAGCGGTGAGACGGATTAGTCTGTGACCGGCACTATTCCCATGAATCGGCCGTCCGCCGTTGCGCGGATACGCAGGCCTGTTGGGGACGGCCAGTGAGCGCCGAGAACGAGTGCGTCGCGCTCTGCCGCGAGCGTGAGAAGCTCTCTTCTCGAGCGTTCCGCCTGGGCGGGATCTGTGTCGATCGAACAGCCCCATTCTGGATAGCTGACGTGGCTCGGGTGGACGAGCAAGTCGCCCGTAAGCCACGCTTCTTGGCCGTTGGAACTGACACGGACGCACAGGTGCCCTGGCGTGTGACCGGGGAACGGCCTGACCTCCACTCCATTCGCGATTTCTTGAGCCCCATGCGTCGTGGAAAGCACCTCGTGCGAGCGGAGAGGAAGGAGTGAATCCGAGATGGCGCGCATCTGCGCGTCTTCGTTGTTCGCCGGACTCCGCTCATCAGTCGTCCAGTAGGCGAGTTCGGAATGATCCATGAAGTATTGGGCACGCGGGAAGCTGGGCACCCAATCGTTCCCATCGAAGACGGTGTTCCATCCGATGTGATCGAGATGTCCGTGTGAGTTGACAACTTTCGTCACGTTTCGGCGGCTGAAACCTCCCAGGGCGAGTGAGTCCAGGTATGTCGTGCGAAGCAGGTGTGCATTGACGCGATCAGGGCGGGTCTTTTGGTCCCCGTACCCGGTGTCGATAAGGATGACGTCGTCGTCGATCTCGATCACGAACGAATGAAAGCTCTGGATGGCGTTTCCGGCCCGGCTGATGAACTCATCGGGCATCCACTGCAGGGCGCGGGATGTCGGTTCGGCATCGGGAAGGAAAGTTGGGAATGGGATCTCGACGTATTTCTCTGGAATCCGCGTGATTTTTGCTTTACCGACGGTCCATCGCATGACGCTCTCTGGTGGCCCCGGAAATGGCTCGATGGTCGCATTATTCATCAAAAATTCTTCCGATCAGTTCTTGAAACGAATGTTTTCCGCGCTTCTCTAGATCGTAGCCCCAAGTAGCCCCAAGTAGCCCCGAGAAGCTGATTGCGCACTCGCACCGGACTTTTCGCGTTAGCATATTCTAAATGCCATCCGAACGGATGTCATTATGGTGCATGTACGTAGAAAGTACACGAAGGGGTGTCATGAAGAACAGTCGACTAATGCGGCTAGGGGTGGCGGTCGCGATCTCCTCCCTGATGCTTGCAGGGTGCGCGGCCGGAGATAAGCCGCCAGTAGACGGCAAGTCCGAGGATTTGGATCTGGGTGCAACGGTCTCGATCGGCACTCGATTCCTGCAGAACTCGTGGGATCCGTCCAAGATGCCCGGGGCGACAATCGTGCCGATTTATGAACTGGTTTACGACACGCTCGTGAGGGTGACGCCTGATCTAGAGCTCGCCCCTGGGCTCGCGACGTCTTGGTCGACGCCGGACGGTGGCACGACCTGGAACTTCGAATTGCGTGAGGGGGTAGCGTTCAGCGATGGTTCGACATTCGACGCTGAAGACGTGAGAGCGACGCTCGAGTACTATTCGGGCGAGGCATCGAACTCACGACCCGACCTCGAGACGGTGAGCGAGGTCACAATCGTTGATGACACTCACCTTGAGATTCAACTGTCCGCGCCTCAGGTGGGCTTCCCTGCAACGCTGACTTCGCGGGCTGGTCTGATGCTGAGTTCCGATGTCGTTACGAGCGGCGAGTTTGATCAGCCGATCGGCACTGGCAAGTTCGTCGTCGAGCGAGATGCGCCCGGTGTGCAGTTGGACCTCGTCGCCAGTTCGACACATTGGAACGCGGATGCCGTGCGGATTGCGGGCGTGTCTCTGAGGTGGATAGAGGATCCAACCGCCATGGTGAACGCGATCCGTTCGGGTGAGATTGATATGGCGCTCATCGAGCCTGCACAGGCGGAATCCGTTAAGGGTGCTGGTATTCGTACTTACGAAATGTCGGGAACTGAGTTCGTCGGCATTGGAGTCAATCCCGACCTTGCGCCCGAACTTGCTGATCCGAGAGTACGTGCCGCGATGTCGATGGCCATCGACCGGGAAGGTCTCGTTGAGGGCATCTTCTTCGGGCGGGCATCCGTCGCGAATCAGTTCATCGCACCGCAACGATTCGGTTTTGATGCTGCGCTCCCAGACATCCCCTACGACCTGGACGCAGCGCGTGAGCTCATGGCGGAGGCCGGCTATGCCGACGGGTTTGCTTATACTTTCGGTGCCCAAGCAAATAACAAACAACTCGCTGAAGCAATTCAGGCGGACTGGGCATCGATCGGGATTGACGTAGACCTGGTCTTTCCCCAAGGCGCAAGCATCGCGGAGGCGACCTGGATCAAGCCGACGATTCCGATCGCAACGCAAAACCTCGTGCCAACTCTTGACCCGGCTCCGTTCCTCTTGCGTCACCTAAGTGTCGAGACAGTGCGAAATCCTGGCGGGATTGAGGTCGAGGGTCTGGAGGATCTCATCGTCACCAGTGAGGGCATCGAGGACACAGGTGCGCGACAGCAAGCTTTCGCAGAGATCGGTGCGTTGACGCAGGAAATCGTTCCCGCTTACATCCCAGTCCTCTGGCGCAACTTCACGGTGGCGTACAGCGACAAGATCATCGGTCTTGAGGAATGGCAGGGCGGGTTCCCGATCATTGACGGGATCGGTGTGCAGAAGTAGCAACCTCCCGAAACGTCAGTCACGCTGAGCCGTTTTGACCGCAGAAAGCGCTACGCGCCCCGTCGCCCATGTGGTGCGGGATGCGTAGCGCTTTCGGTTGAATTTGTCGGAAACGAGCTGATGTGTGTGCTGCCAGGCGACTGTGAAGGTCGCGGAGTGGTCACACTGCTGTGCGCCCACCGTCTACCAGAATCACTTGTCCACGCAGATGACGGGCACGGTCGGACAGGAGGAACGCCATCCAGTCTCCGATTTCCTCTGGTTGTGCGCGGCGCCCAGCGGGTGCACGCATCGGTGCGGTGACCATTGTTCCGGACCCAACAGCTGTCGCGCCGAAGCCGGTCTCAACGGAACCCGGGCAGATGCAGTTCGCGCGAACTCCTGCTGCGGAGAACCGCGCGGTCAGGTGCCGTACCAGCTGGGTGACGGCCGCCTTCGATGCGCCGTATGCCGGTGTCGAACTCGGATGCCCCGAGCGGAATGCGCCGAAAGATCCAGTAGTCGCGATTGCGCCGCCGCCGGCGGCGATCATCGGATCCAGGAAACGCTGAGCCGCCAGGAACTGCGACTCGAGGTTGATGGCGAAAACTTTGCGCCAATCCTCGAGACTCATCGTGCGAATGTCGCCTTCGCCGCCAATCCCAGCGTTCAGGCAGAGCCGAGTCACGGGCCCACGCCAGTTCTCTGCACTGGTCGCGATGCGGTCGATACCGTCGATTGTGGAGGCATCGCCGGCGGCCGAGAGAGCGGTTCCTCCGGCTGCGATGATCTGAGCTGCGACGGCGTCAGCGCGTTCGGCGGAGAGATCAGCAACGACGACCGCTGCCCCTTCTCGGCCCAGTCGCAGAGCCGTAGCTCGACCGATACCGCTGCCACCGCCTGTGACAACAGCGACTTTTCCGTTCAGTCCGAGCTCCATGACTTCTCCTTCGCAAGTTTGAATATGCATCATTATCGCATATGATCACAGGAATATTGATACATATTGCGCGCGATCAGTTCGGTGGCCACTGGGTGGCTCCAGCCTCGGGCGCGATGAACCTCAGGGGCAAGGTGGCTATATGGATCTCGGATTCGCGGATAAGACGGCGCTCGTACTTGGTGCCGGGTCGACGATTGGCGCGGCTGTCGCTGAGAGGCTTGTCGCTGAGGGTGCCGCGGTGACGATCGTAGACACGTGCGCTCGACCTCTCGACGATTTGGTAGCGCGCCTCAGTGGTGTCGGCGGCGTGGTGCAGTCGGTGTTGATCGAGCCTGGCTCCGAATATGAGTTGCCCGCGCAGGTGACGGAATGGCGGGGAGGTTTTCAGTTCGCATGGATCGGGGGCTTGCTCGGCGCCTCGTCGATCGTTGGTGCCGCGCGACTGATGGATATGACTGCCGATCACCTTGCGGCGCAGGGTGGCGGCAGTATCGTCGTCCAGTCCACCACTGCCGGGTCCTGGGATGTTCCGGAAGCGTCTGCTGCGTATGCAGCGATGGGTGCGGCGCTCATTCAACTTGCGCGCCAAGTCGGAGTGCGCCGGGCCGGAGACGGGGTGAGGGTGAACGCGATCTGCCCCGGAGGGATTCAGGATCCGGACGGGGCGAGTGTCATTGATGCCCCGCACGTGTCACTTGCTGAGCCCGCGCCAGCGTCGGACGTCGCGGAGGTTGCCGCATTCCTGCTCTCGCCGCTCTCCTCGTACACCACTGCCCAGGCGATCGTCATCGACGGTGGCGCTTCGATCATCTGAAGGGGTGGCAAATCGTTACCCATGTTGATCTTGACATCGGTCGCAACATGTATAACCTTTACCTAAGCGATCGGTAGGGTTCTGATTGCATGTTCTTCGAGTCTCACAAAGGAGTGAAATGCGTATCATCCAACGACGCCGCCGCGTGTCCGTGGCGGCAGCAGTGACATTGACCGCCGTCATACTGGCGGGGTGTGCCGGAGCTGACAAGGCTCCATCCGAGTCTGCAGAGATAGACCCTGACGCCACGATCTCAATCGGCGTCCGCTTCCTCCAGAACTCGTGGGATCCGTCCAAGATGCCTGGCGCCACGATTGTCCCGATCTATCAGTTCGTCTATGACAACCTAATCGGCCTCGACGCGGAGTTGAACCTTATTCCGGCTCTGGCGGAGGAGTGGACTTCGCCTGACGCGGGCACGACGTGGGACATCACTTTGCGTGAGGACGCCACGTTCAACGACGGCACAACCTTCGGTGCCGAGGACGTCAAAGCGACCCTTGACTATTACGCGGGTGAAGGCTCGAACACGAGGGCTGATCTCGCGGAGGTGGCATCTGTGGAGGTCGTCGACGACCTGCACGCGCGTATCGTGCTGTCGAGCCCGAACGTCGGGCTGCCTGAAGTCCTCGCCGGACGGGCAGGGATCATCTTGAGTTCCGAGACTGTGCAAAGTGGTGACTTCGCGGTGCCGGTCGGCACGGGCAAGTTCTTGGTTAAGAAGGATGTGGAAGGCGTCGAAGTCGACCTCGTGCCGAATCCGGACTACTGGAATCCGGAGGCTGTCAAGGTCGCAGGAGTGAAGCTGCGGTGGATCGAGGATCCTATTGCGATGGCGAATGCGATGCGCTCGAACGAGATTGACATGGCTATCATCGAGCCGTCTCAAGCTGACGCCGTGCAATCCGCGGGCATTCCGATGTACGACGCGCTCGGCTCCCAGCTGGTCGCCATCAGTCTCAACCCGGACCTTGCACCAGAGCTGAGTGACCCGCGCGTCCGTGAAGCGCTCAGCCTCGCGATCGATCGCAAGGGAATCGTCGAAGGCATCAACTTCGGACGTGGCCTCGTGGCAGACCAGCTTGTGGCCCCGAACCGCTTTGGATTTGACAAGGATCTCGACCCGATCTCGTTCGACATCGATGCTGCGAAAGACCTCCTCGCGGAGGCGGGATACCCCGACGGCTTCACCTACACGATGGCCGCGCAGGCGAACAATAAACAACTCGCCGAAGCCGTTCAGGCTAGCTGGGCCGAGATCGGCGTGGATGTTGAACTCACTTTCCCCGCAGGTAGCGGTGTCGCGGACGCGACATGGGTGAAGCCAACCATCCCTATCGCAACGCAAAACCTCGTGCCTGAGGTGGATCCTGCTCCGTTCCTGTGGCGTCACATCAGCACTGATACGATCCGCAACCCCGGCAAGGTAGATGTGCCCGGTGTGGAGGATCTGATCCGTAAGGCCAAGGTCACCGAAGATCCGCAGGCACGGGGTGAGGTCTTCCAGGAGATCGCGCAGCTGGTCCGCGAGACCCCTTCGGCGTACCTCCCGGTCATGTGGCGCAACTACACGATCGCATACAGCAAGGACCTCGTCGGGGTCCAGGAGTGGCAAGCCGGCTACCCGATCATCGATGGGATTGGTGTCGCGAAGTAGCGAGTGGGGAGTCTCAATGAGGGGGCGGGGAATGATGCGAATTCATTCTTCCGCCGCCTCGGGGCCTGTATAAGTACCATTGCTAGAGGCGTTCCCGACCGCATGCCCTGCGGTCGAGAACGCCTCGTTTGCCTGGCTACATCGACGTACGGGCACTTTGGTAGGAGTATTTCGCGGTGGTTGCCTCGTTGGGCGAAGCTTGCAAGGATCGCGCCGCGGCTTGTGAATGCAGTTATGAATCTGCCATACCTGAGCAACGTCGCTATTCTCATCCCGTTCGCCGAGGCTGGCATCCTGATCGTCGGGAAGCCAGCCATCGTGCACGGCCGTGCTCCGTCCAGATGCCGCGGACCTGCCAGGAGCGTGCATGCGGTCGCAGAATTGCTGGCAGAACATAAGCAGCTGCTGCGGCTTGGCGGGTAACTTCGGTGTGGAGCAGGGGCACTATGAGGTATCGATTGCGGTTGCCGAGCAGCAGCTCCTGCCGCACGTCAACGGCGCTGATGCGGATGCAGTGATCCTCGCCGATGGCTTCTCCTGCCACACCCAGCTCGACGATCTCACCGATCGAAACGGTATACATCTGGCGCAGCTGCTGGCTGGCGCCTTGCGTGCCGCGGGCGAGGCGTCCTGACCGTCGTCCCTGGGTACCAACCAACGTCCCGGCAGGTAGAACCGACTCAGGCGAACTGCTCCGAGGCGGCAGTCAGAGTGGCTGCCGCCTCTGCAGGTAACGGAGTGAGTTCGTCGAGTACCTGACGGAGCTGCGCCACGGACCGCACGCCGACGACCGGTGCCGTTACGCCGTCGCGATCGAGCATCCATGCGGTGGCAACAGCGGCGGAGCTCAGGCCGAGTTCGTTTGCCGTCGTGCGCAAAGCGTCGACGAACTCGAAAGCCTCGTCGCCGGTGAACATTGCGGTCATCTTTGATCGATCACTCGCTTCGATCTGCGCTGCAGAGGTGAACTTGCCAGTGAGGAGCCCGGATGCCAGCACGAAGTAGACGAAGCCGGCGAGGTCGAACTCCTGGATGAGCGGACGGTAGTTTTGTTCGAAGCCTTGTCGAGAGATCAGGTTGTAACGCTGCATGATCGCGACGGGGCGGCGTGCACCGATCGAGTCGGCGACCTTAATCCATTCGCGTGCACGTTCGGGGGAGTACGTCGACAGGCCGACCCCGCGGATCAGGCCGGCGTCGATGAGGGCGTCGAATGCGCCCACGGTCTCCTCGAGCGGAGTTTCGGGATCGTCCTTGTGCGCGTAGTACACGTCGATATAGTCAGTGCGCAGTCGATTCAGCGAATTCTCGACGCCGCGCCTGATCCCCGTGGCGGATAGGCGTCCAGTGCCAGGTCCTCCGCCCACCTTGGAAGCCAGGAGCGTACGTTCCCGCGCCGCGGGATTCGTTGCCAGCCATGCGCCGATCACGCCCTCCGAGGTCTTCAGCGCATCGGTGCCGGCCCCGGGAGCGGTGTAGACGTCCGCAGTGTCGAGCAGGATCGGAGCGCCGCTCCGAGCGAGGAGTTCATTGAGCACCGCGGCAGAATCGGAGGCGGATGCCGTCCAGCCGAACGCATTCGTTCCGAGGGCGATGCGCGGATCGAGGGAACGCAGTTGTGTCGCGAGGTCGTTCATCTTTGGCCATTCCTGTCTAGACGGATCAAGTCATCGTGCGAGGGATATGCAACTAATGTTGATCCTGCGGTTGCAATTCTATTACCTGATATGCCGCCGCCCTATTCCGGGTGGAGTGTCGCGACCGAATGGGCGGCACCGAAGCCTGCATTACATCAAGGAGAAGAATGGTCGCTTACGAGGCATCCATCGGTCGACCCCGCTCCACTGACGAGCTGAGGGCGCAAGCCGCGTGCACCGCGGTAATGCACGCGATCATCACCTGCACCGATGGCATCGATGGCCATAGCTCGCTCGACCGGATGAATTTGCTGACGGACGACACGAAGATGATCAGCGAGGGTGTCCGTCATCGGGAAGTGGTGCGCGAGGTGGCCGGCAAGGCTGCTGTCTTCGCGATGCTCGAGGCGAGAAATGAAAAGACGATGAGTCGGGGATACAAGCATCTGACAACGAACATCCGATTCGAACTTGTCGACGCGACGAACGCAACGATCGCGTCGACCCGCTCGATCTATGAGATGAGTGCCGTCGACCCGCTCAGGCTCTTCGCCATAGAGCAGGTCTCCCAGGAGTTCCGACTGGAAGACGGCAACTGGAAAGTCTGCTCTACCCGCGTCGCACGCATCGCTGGAGAAGTTGCGCTTTCGAGCTAGCGCGTCAGGCGCCGCCCGATGATCTCTTTCATAATCTCCGTGGTACCGCCGAAGATCGTCGCCACGCGGGAGTCCATGTAGTCGTGCGCCACGGCGTATTCGCGCATGTAGCCGTAGCCGCCGTGCAGCTGTAGGGCGCGCTGGATGACGCGCTGGTGCAGTTCTGTTGCCCACCACTTCGCCATCGCCGCGGTCACCTCGTCCAACTCGTGGCCGGATGCGTCGAGGATGCAGCGGTCGATGAACGTTTGCGTCACCTCGATCTCGGTGGCAAGCTCAGCCAGGTAGAAGCGGTTCGCCTGGAAGTCTGCGATGCGCTCGCCGAAGGCCTTGCGCTCGGTCGCGTAGGTCAACGCCTGGTCGAACGTCGCCCTCATCCGCGCCATGGATGTGACGGCAATGCTGAGACGCTCGACCGCGAGGTTCCGGCGCATGTGGGTGAAGCCCTCGCCCGCTGTGCCGAGGATGTTCGTGCGCGGAACGCGCACGTCGGCGAAAGACAGCTCGGCGGTGTCCTGCGCGGACAGGCCGATCTTCTTCAGCGGTCCGTTGCGAGTGAATCCCGGAGTATCAGCATCCATGATGAGCAACGTGATGCCCTTGCGGCCGGCTGCGGGATCGGTGCTGACGGCGACGATGAAGAAGTCCGCGAGCAACCCGTTCGATATGAAGGTCTTGGATCCGTTGACGATGAGGTCGTCACCATCCGCGATCGCTGTCGTCGTGATGGCTGCGAGGTCGGAGCCCGTGCCTGGCTCAGTCAAAGCGATGGCGCCGACCAGTTCTCCGGAGATCATCGGAGCCAGCCAGCGGGCGTTCTGCTCGGGTAAGCCGAAGGCGATGAAGTAGGGCGCCACGAGGTCGTTTTCGCCGTCGATCGACATGGAGACGTCTGTCGCGCCGGCGCGGGCGAACTCCTCGATGATGATCGCGTTGTATCGGAAGTCTTCGACGCCGCCGCCACCGAACTCCTCGGGTGCGGTGATGCCGATCAGGCCGGTCTCGGCAGCCTTGCGGAAGAAGCTGCGGTCTACACGACCTGCTTCACCCCACGCTTCGAGATTCGGGCTGACCTCGCGCTCGACGAAACGACGAACGACGCTTCGGAACTCGTCGTGCGACTCGTCGAAGATCGTGCGGGGAAGGGCGACGGACGTCATCATCTGCTCGATTCTGGAGGCGGGTTGACTGAGGCTGCGAGGCGAGTGTTCGGGTGGCTCAAGCGGATGGGAAGGCGAGCTGCCGGAGCACGCGGCTGAGCGTCTCCCGCTCGGCTACTGTGAGGGGCGCCAGCAGGTCCTCTTCGGCGCGGCGTGCGTCGACGCGCGCGCGGGCGTGAGCCTCTCGTCCCTTCGGTGTCGCCGTCAGCACGTTCGATCGACGGTCGCGGGGGTCCGGCACGCGCTCGACGTATCCACGGTCCTGGAGGTCGTCGATAAGACTGACCACCTGGCTGGGGTCAAGGCGCAGCAGCTCGGCGATCTCCTTCTGACTCGGCCGACCATCGTCGCAGGCGAGCGCCAGCACGCTGTACGAACGCACGCGGAGGCCGTGGCCGGCGAGCCGGGTGTTGGCGGTCGAAAGGGAGACGGCGTTCGCGCGGGCCATCAGGAAGCTGACGTCGCTCCCGATGCTGCCAGCCGCCAGCTGCTGCTGACGTGATGGGGTGTCGATGTCGGTGGTCACACGACCAGCATAGCGAATGAAGAAGTAGATAGTTGACTTTTCCTACTATTGTGTGGTCTTATCAATTTACGATCTTAAGGAGCACACCATGTCGCTGAACGGCAAAGTCGCCATTGTCACCGGTTCGGGCCGCGGCCTCGGCCTCGCCTACGCCCAGGAACTCGCGCGGCAGGGCGCATCCGTCGTGATCAACGACGTCGACGCGCAGACCGCCGCCGATGCGGTTGCCACCATCGAGGCCGACGGTGGCAAGGCAGTTGCCGTGGTCGCGCCGGTCGGTTCCACTGAGACGGCGAAGCAGCTCGTACAGACTGCGGTTGATTCCTTCGGGGGACTCGACATTCTTGTCACGAACGCGGGAGTTCTCCGCGACACCGTGCTCTGGAAGATGAGCGACGAGGACTTCGACCTGGTGATCAACGTGCACCTCCGCGGCACCTTCACCTGCGTCCGCGAGGCAGCGACCTACATGCGTGAGAACGGTGTCGCTGGCCGCATCATCACGATCGGGTCCCCGACTGGTCAGCGTGGCAACTTCGGTCAGACCAACTATGGCGCTGCCAAGGCTGGCATTGTCGGGATGGTCCGCACCTGGGCGCTTGAGCTCAAGAAGGCGGGCATCACTGCCAACGCAGTCATTCCGGTCGCCGCGACCGCGATGACCGCCACCGTGCCGTACTTCGCCGCTGCTGTTGAGGCAGATGCCAAGGGCGAGCCCATGCCCGAGTTCTTCCGCAAGGAGATCGGCTTCGGCAATGCGTCCGACGTCTCCGGCCTCATTGCATTCCTTGCGTCCGACGAAGCAGCCGCGATCACCGGTCAGGCGATCGGCGTCGGCGGCGATCGCCTGCAGGTCTGGAGCCACCCGGAGCCGGCCGTGACCGAGTACCGTGACGGCGGATGGACCTACGATGCGCTCGTCGAGCAGTCTGCTCTCCTCACCGGTAACGTGCAGTCGGTCGGCGAGAAGTTCCCGGCGCTGCCCGCCGAGCTTCAGCCCGCTCAGGCATGATTCGAGACTTGCGATGACACGCTACGAATCTGCGATCGACCTCGAGTCGATCATCGCGATCGACATGCACGTGCATGTCGAAGTCGACGGACACGGACACTCATCCTTGCCCGACGACCTCAACGAGGCCGCGACGAAGTACTTCTCCACCGATGCTGGTCGCCCCGATCTGGACTCCATCGCGGCGTACTACCGTGAGCGCAAGATGGCGGCGGTCGTGTTCTCGGTCGATGCTGAGACTCACCTGGAGCACCCGCCGATTTCCAGCGCGGAGATCGCGGAGGGCGCGGCGCGCAATAATGACGTCCTCATCCCCTTCGGCTCGGTCGACCCGAACCGTGCTGACGCCGTCGAGCGGGTCAACCGCCTGATCGGCGATCATGGCGTGCGCGGATTTAAGTTCCACCCGACGGTGCAGAACTTCGATCCGAGCGACGCCCGCTACCAGCCGATCTATGCAGCTCTGCAGGATGCCGGTGTTGTTGCGTTGTTCCACACCGGGCAGACCGGTATCGGCGCTGGCCTTCCTGGCGGTCGTGGCCTTCGGCTTGGGCTGTCGAACCCGATGCTGCTGGACGGTGTGGCTGCGGAGAACCCCGACCTGCAGATCATTATGGCGCACCCGTCTGTGCCGTGGCAGGACGAGGCGCTCTCGGTCGCCACGCACAAGCACAACACCTGGATCGACCTGTCTGGGTGGAGCCCGAAGTACTTCCCTGCCGAACTCGTCCGGTACGCGAACTCGCTCCTGAAGAAACGCATCCTGTTCGGGTCGGACTTCCCGCTCATCACCCCGGACCGATGGCTCAAGGATGTCGAGCAGACGGCACTCAAGCCCGAGGTGATGCCGGGAATCCTCAAAGGCAACGCGGCCCGTCTCCTCGGCCTCGACGCTTGAACGCTGACGTCATTCCCCTCTGAAAGGACTCACCACTATGACCACCACCGTCACTTACGCAGACCTCGCCACCCTCATCGGATCGGAGCTCGGCCCGTCCGAGTGGATCGATATCACTCAGGAACGGGTCAACACGTTCGCCGACGCGACCGATGACCACCAGTGGATCCACACCGACCCTGAGCGCGCGAAGGATGGTCCCTTCGGCGGTCCGATCGCGCACGGCTTCCTCAGCCTGTCGCTGCTCATCCCGCTGTGGGAATCACTGCTGGACGTCGAAGGCGTCACCACCAAGGTGAACTACGGCCTTGACAAGGTTCGTTTCGTGTCGCCGGTCCGGGTTGGCTCGCGCGTCCGCGCAACTGCCACGGTCGTCGAAGTCACCGAGGTAGCAGGTGGCGCCCAGCTCACGATCGACATCACGATCGACGCGGAAGGCAACAGCAAGCCTGCTGTCGTCGCCCGTAGCCTGCAGCGCTTCTACGCCTGACAGCCTCTCCGGGCCGGTGTCCTTCAGATACCGGCCCGGAGTTTCCACCATCCCGACGGTCGCGGACGACCGCTTGCCTCGACGGAGAGACATACGATGCATAATCACGGACTCGGCTCCTGGATGGCCACGCGCCGTCTGAAGACACCGGAGAAGATCGCACTCGTCTTCGACGACGGGAACGAACTCACCTACAGCGGCCTGGCAGCGCTGGCAGACCGCGTCGCGGCTGCCCTGAGCCGCCGCGGCATCAGAACGGGCGACCGTGTCGCCTATCTGGGAGAAAACTCCCCTGAGTTTCTCGCGGCCCTGTTCGGGGCTGTGCAGATCGGGGCGGTGTTCGTTCCAGTCAACACTCGCCTCGCGTCCCCTGAGATTCAGCACGTCGTCACTGATTCGAATGCGCGGGTGCTGATTCACGATCCTGAGTTCGGGGCGCGATTAGATGGCCTCTCACTAGGGATTGAATACTTACTGGACGCGAGCTCGATCGATGTGCCTGATGTATCCGTGGTCGAGGGATCACCAGAAGCCTCATCGGCGAGCAACTTTCCGGACTCGCCTGCCGCGCTCGACCGTCCTGCAGCCATCCTCTATACCTCGGGAACAACGGGCAAGCCCAAGGGTGCAGTACTCACGCATGGGAATCTCACCTGGGCGGCGCTGAACGCGATCATTGACTACGACATCGTCTCGACCGATGTGGCCCTGATGATCTCGCCGCTATTCCACGTGGCCTCCCTGGGGATGGGTGCCCTTCCGATCATTATCAAGGGCGGCACGTTGGTGCTCGAGAAGCGATTCGATCCCTCTCGTGCGCTCGCGCTCATCCAGAACTATGGCGTCTCCATGCTGTCGGGCGTGCCGACGACGTACCAGCTGCTTTGTGATCATCCCGATTGGGCGACCACGGATGTCTCGAGCATGCGGAAGTTGACCTGCGGCGGTTCCGCCGTCCCCTCACGCGTACTCAACGCCTATGAGGAACGTGGACTGTCGTTCTCACAGGGCTACGGGATGACCGAGACCGCTCCAGGAGCAACCTTGCTGGCGCCAGATCGCACGCGCGAGAAGCAGGGGAGCGTCGGGGTCCCACATTTCTTCACCGATGTGCGGATCGCGGGCGAAGATGGCCGTGAGGTACCGACCGGCACCGTCGGTGAGATTGAGGTCTCAGGACCCAACGTGTTCGCCGGCTACTACGGGCGCCCGGAGGAGACAGCGGAAGCATTCACCGCCGACGGATGGTTCCGCTCTGGAGATCTGGGCTACCTTGATGACGATGGCGTGCTCTACATCTCAGACCGACTCAAAGACATGATCATCTCCGGCGGCGAGAACATCTATCCCGCGGAGATTGAGAACCTCATCAACGACCTCGACGGCGTCACCGGCGTGGCCGTCATCGGAATTCCCGACGACCGGTGGGGTGAAGTGCCCTGGGCGGTGCTTACGGTTCGGGACGGCATCACGATCGACACGGATCAAGTGCGTGCCCATCTCGATGGACGACTGGCGCGTTACAAAGTGCCAGCAAAGACGGTGATCGTCGACGAGCTACCGAGAACAGCGAGCGGCAAGATCAGGAAGGCTGACCTGCGGACTCGCTTCGCACCGACTGCCTGAGGCACACGATGCTCCACAGCTGAGCGCCGTCTGACTGCCCACATTTTGCCCACACTTTTTACGGAACAGGTCCGGAAGGCGTGTTTTTCGATCAGTGCCGATCAGTCGGAATCCGCGTAATTCCGGGCCTGGAGGGCCTGATCGCGATCAGTCCGGAACCGATCTTCAAATTCGACTCCCTCCAGGGGCACTTTATTCGGGACAGCTGCAACAGGCGGTGTGTGACCGCCTTGAGACGAATTCCCTCGGTGGGACACTACGGAGTATGGGCAACTTCCGGCATCGGTGGCACATCGCCGCAGGCATCGTTATTCTGAGCATTGCGCTCGGCGGCTGCACGGGCGAGAGTTCGACACCCACCGCCGACTCCACGACGGACCCCGCCACCGAATCCACAACCCCGGCACTGACGGGGTGGAACCGCGGTGAGGACTTTCCGCTGGATGCACGCGGCGTGGCGGTCGCGGCCTGGACGGGCTCTGAGATTCTTGTTGTGGGCGGTGAGACCGGACCGCCGTGCCCGCCCAACGCTGATTGCCTCGCGACGGGGCTGATGCGCGATGGTGCGGCATTTGACCCTGCTCTCGGCACGTGGCGAAAGATCGCGGATGCGCCCATCGACATTTCACCAGGCGCATCCGCCGCCTTTACAGAGGGGCAACTGTTCATCAAAGTGATGAACGCCGACGAGGATGCCCTGATCTCCTACGACCTGGATGCCGACGAGTGGGAGCGTTGGGACATTCCGGAGATGCCGTGGGGGAGCCTGGTCCCAGACGGCGACCGCATCCTCTTCATGACCGGATCTCACGAGTCGGGCGTTGTCGCTGATCTCGTCTTGGACATCACCACCGGAGTGTGGTCGGAACTCCCCGCAGATCCACTGGGTCCGGCGATTGAACGAGTCCTCACTCCGACGCCGGCCGGACTTGTCCTGACCGGGAGGGAGCTCGTCGAGAGCCCAGGGTCAGACGACCCATCGATCACGCTCGCCGCGCTCTACGACTCAGGCTCCGGAGAATGGGTTCGGCTTCCGGACACCGGGCAGATCTTCAGCTGGCAATGGGCGTGGAGCGGAACCAGACTGGTCGCGCCGGAACTCGGCGGCGCCGATGGTGGTGCAAACGGAAACTGGGGGCGCACTTATCCATTCGGTGGAACGATCACACTCCCCGAAGGTGAATGGGCTCCGCTCGCTGCCGCACCAGAGCCACTGGGCGATGCGTGGATCTACGCGGCGCTCGGTGGCGGTCGTTTCACCGTCGGATCGGGGTATGTGTACGACGATGAGCTGTCTCATTGGACGGCGCTGGAGCGTCCGTCCGGAGCCCCACTCGAGGCGGGCTTTGCGATCTGGGCCGACAATTCACTCATCGTGCTGGGCGGAACTGACTGGACGGCGATGGAAGGCATTCGCAGTGTGCAGACGTGGGTCTACACGCCACCGCTTGTCTCCTAAACTAAACCTGTGCAAATGATCGACACTCTCGCCGTGGTGGGCGAGGTGCTGTCGTGGATCGGGCTCGGCATCGGCATCCCGCTGCTCGTGATCGCCGGAATGATCGCGCTCGCCGAAGGACGCTGGGAAAGCGTCGACATGGCCGTGATCGATCGCGGTGGCGTCACGAGCGCGCGCTGGTTCGCCGGCGGGGAATTTCACGAACGTCCGCTCACCTCGCGCGAGCACGTGGAGGACGACTGGCATCGAGGATTCGTGAGCGTGCGGAACTCGAGCCATGCGCGGACGCATCCGCCGATGCTGCGGCGTTTCTTCCTGACGCTGGGAACGGTCTTCACCGCCATCGGCGCGATCGGACTCATTGTCTCGTTCATCCCCGTCTTCGTCTGACGCGCCTTCGTCTGACGCGCCTTCGTCTCTCAGCGCTATTTCTTTCCGCGACTGAGTTTCGACGGCCACCAGATCGAGCGCCCGATGTCGTACGACAGTGCGGGAACCAGCAGTGACCGCACGATGAACGTATCCAGCAGCACGCCGAAGGCGACGATGAACGCCAATTGCACCAGGAACAGAATCGGAATCACCGACAGAGCCGCGAACGTCGCTGCCAACACGAGACCAGCGGAGGTGATCACGCCGCCGGTGACCGACAGCCCACGCAGGATGCCTTCGCGCGTGCCGTGCTTGATCGATTCCTCACGCACACGCGTCATCAGGAAGATGTTGTAGTCAATCCCCAGGGCGACGAGGAACACGAAGCCGTAGAGCGGCACCGCTGGATCGGCCCCGGGGAAGTCGAAGATCCCGTTGAACACCCACGCGGCAACACCCATCGCGGTACCGAACGACAGCACAGTGGTGAGGATCAGCAGCACCGGTGCCAGGATCGAACGCAGCAACAACATCAGAATGGCCAGGATCACGACCAGGATCAGCGGGATGATCAGATTTCGGTCGTGGATCGACGTGTCATTCGTGTCGATTGAGGTCGCCGTCACGCCGCCGACGAGCGCATCGTGTTCGGAGAGCTCGGTGCGGAGGTCTCGGACGGTGGATGCCGCGGCATCCGAATCCGCTGCGTCGCTCAGCGTCGCCTGCAGCATCACGTCACCGTCGACGACGGTCGGATCGGGAGCGGGCGTTCCGGGGGGACCGAACGCGGTGATGCCATCCTCGGTGACGCTGGCTGTGCCGCTGGGGGAGTCCGACGCATTCACAGAGACCGACTCGACGCCATCGTGCGCCAGCAGCAGATCCGCGACCTCCTGCAGCGAATCCTCGGCGACGATCACGTAGGCGGGGCTCCCGGAGCCGCCGGGGAAGTGTTCGCCCAGAGCGACCTGGCCATCGCGGGCTTCCGATGCCCCCAGCACCAGTTCTGACTGCGGTATCCCCGAAGCGTTGAGCTGAGTGAATCCGGTCGCCCCAGCGACGAGGACGAGCGTCGTCACGATCCAGATCAGGCGTGGGCGCTTCTGGATGCCGCGGGCGAGAGCCGCCCACAGGCCCTTGGTGGCGACGCCTGTCTCCGCTGCCACGACTTCGGGTTCGAACGCCGGGCGACGTGGCCAGAACACTGCTCGTCCGAACGTGAACAGCAGTGCGGGCAGGAGCGTGAGAGCGGAAAGCATCGCGAACACGATGCCGATGGCAGCGACAGGTCCGAGCGTGCTGTTGGACTTCAGATCGCTCAGCAGTAGGCACAGGAGCCCCGCGATCACGGTGCCGCCGGACGCGGCGATCGGCTCAAGCGATCCCTTCCACGCAGCCATGGTCGCCGCGCCCTTGTCCTTCGTATGGCGCAGTTCCTCACGGAATCTCGCGACAAAGAGCAGCGAGTAGTCGGTGGCTGCGCCGATAACGAGGATGAACAGGATGCCCTGCGTCTGGCCACTCAGCAGCAGGATCTCCCACTTCGCAAGCCACCACACCACTAGCAGCGCCACGCATAGACCGAACAGGCTGGTGGAGAGAACGACGATCGGCAGCAGCGCGGAGCGATAGACGAGCACCAGGATCAGGAATACCGCAAGCAGAGCGACGCCCAGCAGCAGTCCGTCAATGCCCGCGAAGCCGGCAACGAGGTCTGCGGAGAAGCCTGCGGGCCCGGTGATGTACACCGCCACGTCATCCGGCGTCGCCGCACGCAGTTCGTCGCCCAGCGCCGATACCGCGTCGCCGAGCTCGGCGTCACTGGAGATCGGGATGAACGCCTGCACGGCCTTGCCATCCTCGGAGGGGATGCCGGGGGAGACCTCGTTCGCCACACCCTCGACGTCCGGCGCGCCGGCGATGGCATCGTCGATGGCGGCGAGCTGTGCGTCAGAGAGTTCACCGTCGCCGACGAACACCGCGATTGCGGGGATTGCATCGGAGTCGTTGAACTCGCCGAGAAGCGCTTGCACCTGGGTGGCGTCGGCACTCGAAGGCAGGTAGCTGGTCTGGTCATTCGAGGAGACCTCGCCGACCTTTCCGAACAGTGGGCCGCCGAGGCCGGCGCCGACAAGCCAGACGAGGATCAGTGCGGCAGGGATAAGCACCCGCGCCAGTGAGCGGCGGCGCACGCGAATGCGCCGGGGGGAAGCGGTGTCGTTGATCATTTCTTTCCTTTGCTAGCCAGGCAAGAAAAGAACCTAACATGAAACATTGAACACGCTAGCATCGGGACATGCCCGCAGTCCCTCCTGAACCCACCGAGTCGAGCGCTTTCGCGTTCGGCTCGGCGATCTACGACGTCGATGTCAGCGACCCGCGCGGAGAGCTCATCGATCGCGCGGGAATGTCCGAAGATGATATCCGTCAGATCAGCGGACTGATGCGGGCGCTGGGTGGACTCCGCGACGCTGAGCAGAAGCTGTCAGAGGCGTCGCTTCGCTACATGAAGCTCAACCAGACCGATATGCGTGCGTTGCACTTCCTGATCGCCTGCGAGAACGGTGGGGTCGTCGCGACTCCGGGGGCGATTGCTACGCACCTCGGCATCTCGACCGCATCCACCACCAAACTGCTTGATCGCCTCGAGCGAGGCGAACACATCACTCGTTCGCCGCACCCCTCTGATCGCCGTGCCTTGGCGATCGCGATCACGCCGGAGACTCGGAAATCGGCAGTTGAGACGGTGGGGCGTCAGCATGCTCGTAGATTCACTGCGGCGGCGCGGCTATCGAACGCAGACCGTGAGATCGTCACACGATTCCTCACCGACATGACAACGGAGATTGCCCTCGATGATGAATCGTGGGCAATCTCCGCTGAAGATTGATGTGCGGTTAGTGCGCGGCGCGATACGCCTCGACGACGGCCTGGGGAATACGGCCGCGCTCGGAAACGGAGTGACCGTGAGCATTCGCCCATTCGCGGATCACAGCGGTCTCCGGAGAAGCAGCTGTGCGCTTGCGGCCTGTGCCGCGTGAAGTGGGCGCCGACGCACGCCGTGCCGCCGAAATGTACGGTTCCAACGCCTCTCGCAATGCATCCGCGTTCTCGGAAGTCAGATCGATCTCATAAGCGGTGCTATTGAGGGAGAACAGAACGGTCTCACCCTCACCGATTCCGAGGATCGTTCCATCAATGTCGTCAACCAACTGGTGCACTATACGTCGAGCCATTTCGCCAGCTTACGCAGGAAAGAATGTCGGCGACAATGAATCAGTCGTTAATCGAGAATGATTCCTGACATTCACGGGAGAAGACCGGCTCGGCGTGCCCGTGCCACGGCAGCATGTCTCGTGGAAGCATCCAACTTCGACATCGCCGTGCCGAGATAGGCCTTCACCGTTCCTTCGCGCAGTCCGAGCTGGGACGCGACCTCGGCATTCGTGCAGCCGAGCGCGGCGCACGCGAGCACATCAGTCTCACGTGGAGACAGATGCACCGTGGGAATTGAACCTGTCGTGGCGGGTGCTTCATCGCCAGCGACCGCGAGCAGGCGCTGCTCGAGACGGGCGAGCCTTTCACGCAGCAGGGGGTCGCTCACGCTTCCCGCCAGGCCGCGCAACTCGGCAAAGCTCTCACGCAGTTCTTCGCGATGCAAGGCGGTGAAGGTCGGACTACGCGGCGCCAATGAGCGCAGGCGTCGATCGACTTCGTCGCGGACCCGCAGCTCGGATGCCACAGAATCGGCGACCGCCATCGCCGGCGCTGTTGTGACGCCGCCGATGGGTGCTTCGCTCCATGCTCCGGCATAGAGAACGCCGCGCGAGCGCCCATTTACGATGATCGGCAGCGCCAGCAGAGTGCGCAGACCTTCGCCGAGCACGAAACCGTCGTAGTCGTGGGTGATGTGCTGTGAGGAGCCGTAATCACTGGTCATGCGGGGCCGCAGCTCCATCATCGCGCGGCCGCCCAAGCCGCGCTCGGAACGAACCTTGAGGCCCTCGAGGCTGTGGGTGCGGGTGCCGACGATGCTGGTGACCGAGACGACACCGTCCTCGATCAGGCCGCCGAAGGCGACGGGGAAGCGGGTGCGTTGAGCCAGCTCGCGCACTGCTTGAGCGACGAGGTCGGTCTCTGGATCCAGGGTGATGCTGGTGTGCATCAAATACCTACTTTCGGGGGTGACGGCGCAGTTCCCCGTTTCGTAGCGTCGACCCTACCACTCGCAGGGCACCGCCGTGCGAGCTCCCTACATGCGGCAAGGAGGCCTCATGACAGACCGAATCGATACGGAACCGGTAGATGGAATTGACTACATCGCCGTTCAGCAGTCACCAAGATTTCAAACACTGAAGAGAACGCAACGGTCATTCATCTTTCCGTTGGCGGTGCTCTTTCTGGTCTGGTACTTCGCATACGTGCTGTTGGGGGCATATGCGACGGAATTCATGGGCCAGCGAGTGTGGGGGGATATTACCGTCGGGCTGCTGCTCGGGCTCGCTCAGTTCGTCACGACTTTCGCTATAACGATGGGATACGTCTCCTTCGCCAACCGAAAGCTCGATCCGAAAGCGCAAGAAATTCGTGAAGAGCTGGAGAAGGTGGAGGCGCAGGCATGAACATCGTCCATTTGGCGGCTGCGCCCGCGGGTGAGAACAATCCCGTCCTCAATATCTCCATCTTCGCCGCATTCGTCGCGGTGACTCTCTTCATCGTCATTCGTGCCAGCAAAAACAACAAGACGGCGGCCGACTATTACGCGGCAGGGCGTTCTTTCACCGGTCCTCAGAACGGCTTCGCCATCGCCGGAGACTACCTGTCTGCCGCATCCTTCCTTGGCATCTGCGGCGCGATCGCCGTGAATGGGTATGACGGATTCCTTTACTCCATCGGATTCCTCGTGGCTTGGCTGGTGGCGTTGCTGCTTGTCGCCGAGATGATGCGCAACACCGGCAAGTTCACGATGGCTGATGTGCTCTCGTTCCGCCTCAAGCAGCGCCCCGTGCGAATGGCCGCCGCGATCACAACGCTCGTGGTGTGCTTCTTCTACCTGCTCGCCCAGATGGCCGGGGCCGGTGGTCTGGTCTCGCTGCTGATGGGCATCGACGGCAAGGTCGGTCAGTCGATCGTCATCGCCGTCGTCGGTGTGCTGATGATTGTCTACGTCCTCATCGGCGGCATGAAGGGCACCACCTGGGTGCAGATCGTGAAGGCAGTGCTGCTCATCGCAGGAGCCCTGGCGATGACCATCTGGGTGCTCGCCCTGCACGGATTCAGCCTGAACACGCTGCTCGAAACGGCGGTCGCGAACTCGCCGAACGGCGATGCGATCCTGGCGCCGGGGCTTCAATACGGCGCCAATCCCTTGGACTTCATCTCGCTGGGCCTTGCCCTGGTGCTCGGAACCGCAGGGCTCCCGCACGTGCTGATGCGGTTCTACACGGTACCGACCGCAAAGGAAGCACGTCGCTCCGTCGTCTGGGCGATCTGGCTCATCGGTGGGTTCTACCTGCTGACACTGGTGCTCGGATACGGTGCCGGCGCGCTGGTCGGTGCTGATGTGATCAAGGCCGCCCCGGGAGGTGTGAACTCCGCCGCACCGCTGCTTGCGCAGTATCTCGGCGGTCCGCTCCTGCTCGGTTTCATCTCCGCAGTCGCGTTCGCGACGATCCTCGCGGTCGTGGCAGGGCTCACCATTACGGCGGCTGCGTCGTTCGCGCATGACATCTACGCGAACGTCATCCAGAAGGGCCGCAAGAAGGCGGATGGATCGCCGGTCGACGCCGACCCGAACGCGGAGGTGAAGGTCGCTCGTCGCACGGTGATCGTCATCGGCATCCTCGCGATTGTCGGTGGTATCGGCGCACAGGGGCAGAACATCGCCTTCCTCGTCGCGCTCGCCTTTGCTGTTGCGGCATCCGCGAATCTGCCGACGATCCTCTACTCGCTGTTCTGGCGACGTTTCAACACTCGTGGCGCGGTGTGGAGCATGTACGGCGGTCTGGCATCTGCCATCCTGCTCATCGTCCTCTCGCCGGTGTTCTCCGGTTCGGAGACCTCGATGATTCCCTCCATCGACATCTCTATCTGGCCACTCAATAACCCCGGCATCGTTTCGATCCCGCTCGGGTTCTTCCTTGGCTGGCTCGGAACGGTGACGAGTCGCACGATCGAATCTCCTCAGCTTGCTGCGGAGATGGAAGTGCGGTCGCTGACTGGCTTCGGCGCAGAGAAGGCGGTGGAGCACTAGCCGCCTGCGTCAACAGAATCAGTGATCGACCAGGAACCCCCGACGGCCCACACGTCGGGGGTTCCTGACGTCTAACGCTCCAGATCGAGCAAGAAGCGCTTGTACTCCGGATGCGCGCCGTACTGACCTGGGCTGCCGTCGGAGCGCACGACACGGTGCACCGGCACGATGATCGAGAAGGGCGTCAGCCGACACGCAGTGCCGACTGCGCGGGCAGCGCCGGGGCTGCCCGCGCGAGCTGCAACTTCGCCGTAGCTCATGGTCTCGCCCCATTCGATCGTGCTGATCATCTGAAGCGCCGTGCGGTGGAAACCTTCGACCAGGCGCCAGTCGAGACGCACGTGCTCGTGAAAACGTACCGGGGTGCCGGCGAAGTGATCGTCGAGCAAATGTGCAAGCTCATCGGCGGCCCCGGGGTCGGGTGCTGGCACATCGTGCAGACGTGCGGAGACGTTCTCGAGCAGCCATGGCACCGAGGGGTCTGCCGACTCGGAAAGGTCGAAACGCACGATCCCCTCGTCCGAGAACACCACCAGCGCATCACCGAACGGAGTGGGTGCGAAGTCGTAGCGGAATGTCATGACCCCATCCTGACGTGTGGCGCCGACTTCATGACGCCTTGATCACACGGGTGGGGGAGAACCAGGCGAAGGTGCGCAGGTGTGCAGAAAAAGTGGTCCAATCCGGTGAAACCCGGCCAGAATACAGGGATCGCGCACCTGTGGAGCCTAGTGTGGCCTATGTGTGGCGACGTGAAGATAAGGCTGCGGATTCCGCGATGACGCTCGGCAGCCAACAAGACAACCAGACCGCAATCGAGGTCGCTCACATCGCCGACGCCGAACGCACCCGGTTGCGCGCAGAAGCCGCCGATCTCGGCGGACCATCGCCGCTTGTCAACTACCGCGACACCGTCGAGGGTGGCATTGACATCTCCAAGGCTCACCCGGGGAGCCTGCCGCAGTTCATCACCGGCAAATCCACGCTGCTCTCCAACCTGTTCCGCGATGAGGTCGGTCTGCGCACCGCACGTCTGGCTGCAGAACGGATCACGGCCAAGCACACTGAGTTGCGCACGGTTCGCGGCATCGAAGCGGTCCACCTTGCTGTCGGTCTCGCCGGCTGGCGCATCGGTGGCGTAGATTTCGCAGCCCCAGTGCTGTTGCGCCCACTTGCCATCCGTCGGCATCACACAGACTTCGAATTGAAGCTGCAGGGTGCGTTCGTGGTGAATCCCGAACTCGTGCGGGCCACGCGTGACCACTTCGGCATCGCAATCGATGCGGAGGCACTGGCCTCCCTCGCGTATGACGGCGGCATCTTCAAGCCGCAACCGGTCATCGACAGTCTGCGCGTTGCCACCCAGTCGATCGATACCTTCACGGTGCTGCCGAGGCTTGTCGTGTCGAGTTTCGCTGATGTCGCCTCCTCGATGGCGCGCGACAGTCGCACCCTCGATCATCAACTGCTCAATGCTCTGGCCGGCCACGTCGCCGACCGTGAACAGGTGACGTCCGCACGTCCGCTGCCGCACATCACCAGTCCAGATGACCGTGCCCCGGCATCCGACACGCTCCTGCTCGACGCCGACGCCGAGCAGGAAGAAGTGTTGGCTCGGATCTCGGCCGGTCACTCGCTCGTCGTCTCCACGCTCCCCGGCACCGGTGGCACCCAGACCGTCATCAATGCGCTCGGTGAGCTTGTCCGCGCAGGCAAGCGCGTGCTCGTCGTGTCGGCACGTCGCTCCACGCTCGACGGCGTGCGCCACCGTCTGGCAGGAATCGGACTGGACAGCCTGGCTGTGTCCCCTGCGAGCATCCGTCGCGATCTCGTTCGCGCGATCGGACGCAACGAGAAGGCCACAGCGCCCAAGGTCAGCGACGTCGATGACGCGCTGGTGCGGCTGCGCGCTGTGCTGCTCGATTACCGTAAGGCGCTGACCGCTCCGGTCGCCGGAATCGACGCCTCCGTGCTGGATTCCACCAGGCAGCTCACCCGTCTGGCATCGTTGCCGGTGCCACCGTCGACGACCGCGCGGCTGAGCACAGAAACACTCCGCCGCCTCGCTGGCGATCGTGCCGACGCGGCTGCTGCGCTGGTGCAGGCCGCGCGCCTGGGGGAGTTCCGCTTCGGTCCGGATGACTCGCCCTGGTACGGCGTGAGCTTCAGCAGCACCGAGGCAGCGCGCTCGGCGCACGAACTTGCCGGTCGGTTGCACGCGTCCAGCGTTCCCGCGCTACTGGAACGCGGCTATGAGCTCATCTCGCAGACGCGGATGCGGCCCTTCGCAACGATCGACGAGCTCGGGGAATACCTGAGGCTGCTCGAGGGCGTCCGCGAATCGCTTGACCGCTTCAGCCCGACCGTTTTCGAGCGCCCGCTGGGCGAGTTGATTCAGGCTCATGGCTCTCGGCGCGATGCTCCGGGGCTCTCCGGAGCGAACCGCCGCCGACTGCGCCGCCTTGCCAAGGAATACGTGCGCCCCGGCGTGCATATCTCCGAGATGCACGAGGAACTGCTGCGTATTCAGCAGCAGCGTACGCAATGGCAGCGCTTTGTCGATGCCGGTGTCGCCCCTGAGGTGCCGCTCGGCCTCTCCGAGGTGCTCGGATCGTGGCAGCGTGTCAGTGCCGAGTTGGCAGAGCTCGACACCGCTCTCGGACGCCGTGAGCCGCTCGCCGCGCTTCCTGTCGAACGACTCGTGCGCACCCTGGCGGGTCTCGCTGCACGCTCAGATGTGTTCGACAACCTCGTCGAGCGTGCCACCATCCGCGACAAGTTGGCAACGCTCGGGCTGGAACCGCTGCTCGCTGAACTTTCGGTGCGGCACGTCGCGGAAGATCAGGTCGCCGAAGAACTCGAGTTCGCCTGGTGGCAGTCTCTGCTGGAGCGCGCGTTGCAGGACAACCGTGCTTTGCTCGGCGCAAACACGGCGGTCGTTGACCGTCTGGAGCGAGACTTCCGTCTTGTCGATGAAGCTCACGCCTCGATGGCAGGGCCCCTGCTTGCCTGGCAGCTGGCGAATCAGTGGCGGATCGGTATCGTCGATGAGCCCACAGAGTCGCAGCACCTGCGGCGCGCACTCACTCAGGGCACGCCGTCTACGGCGGAGATCGTCTCGGCAGCGCCGACACTGATGAACGTGTTGGCACCGGCATGGATCTCCTCTCCATATCAGGTGCCCGAGATTCCGGAATCGGTCGAGTTCGACACTGTTCTGCTGGTGGATGCCGCGGCCATCAACCTCGCCGAGGCAGCCCCAGCGATCCGTCGTGCACGACAGGTCGTTGCCTTCGGTGATCCGGTGACGCAGCGACCGACGCCCTTCGCAATGGCAGTGGATGCCGACACCGAATGGGAAGCCGAGCTGCCGTTCGATGAGACCTCGGTGTTCGAACGTCTTGCCGAACTTTTACCCGTCATGACGCTCACCCGCAGCTACCGTGCGGGCGGTGAAGACCTCGCCGAGCTCATCAACGATGCTTTCTATGGTGGCGAGATCATCTCCTTGCCGTGGGCCGGTTCTTACCTCGGACGAGGAAGCCTCACTGTTGACTACGTCGAGGGTGGTGTCGGCGCACCCGACCCGATCTCCGGTGCGGTAGAGAGCCCCAACGCTGAGGTCTCCCGTGTTGTGACGCTGGTGGTCGAGCATGCCGTGCACCGCCCGACGGAATCGCTCATGGTGATCACCGCGAGCGCCCGTCATGCCGAACGCATTCGCGCCGCCGTCACGACCGCCTTCGCCGGACGCTCCGACGTCGCAGACTTCGTCGGTCGCTACACCGCAGAGCCGTTCGCGGTGCTCACTCTGGAAGAGTCGGTGGCCGAGAGTCGCGATCGCGTGATCTTCTCCCTGGGCTACGGGCTCACCAAGCACGGTCGTGTGCTCAGCGATTTCGGCGACCTGTCAACGCCGGACGGCGAACGACTGTTGACCGTCAGCATGACCAGGGCGCGTCGCTCAATGGTGCTGGTCTCCTCTATCCGTCCCTCGGCATTCGATGACGGACGCCTCGTGCACGGGGCATCCACGCTCATGTCGATCCTCGGAGGCCTCGCGACACGCAGTCGTGAGTCGCGCTTGGAAGACCTGGCCGACCCGTTGACCCTCGCCCTGGCTCGGGAACTGCGGCGCCTTGGCGCATCGGTCGACGTGGACTATCGCGGTCTGCTGCCGCTCGTCGCGCAGCACAAGGGCAAGGCCGTCATCATCGAGTCTGACCCGGAGACGCGCGGAGAATCGCTGCGCGAGACGCTGCGCCTGCGTCCGCACGTACTGCGCCGCCTCGGCTGGCACTATGTGCGCGTGCATGCATTCGACCTCTACAGCGACCCGGTGACGGCGGCATCCCGCATTGCTGCCGTGCTCGGCATTGCCGCAGACGCGGTGAAGGCCGACAACGACACCCAGCCGATCGATCTCTCTGACGATGTCTGACGAGCAGGTCGCTGGTGCGGAGCGTCAACGCATCGTGCGAGTTCCCGGCAGCCGCCGTGCGCGACTGACGCCGGTGCCAGGAACGGATGCCTCTCCCGACGTGGTCACGCACACGGCGCCGGCGAAAGACAGCATCGTGGGAAACGGTCCCAACGATGACCGGATGCTCGGCGACGTACCCCCGCACTACTGAGCGCGGTATGAAGAAAGCCCTCACCTCCCGGGGAGATGAGGGCCTTAGCTGATGCTGCGGTTCAGTTCGCGGCGCCCTTGCGGAGCGCGTCGCGGATATCGATGAGCAGCTCCTGCTCGGTCGGCAGGGTGTCCTCCTCGACGACGGGATTGCGTGCTGCCTGGCGTTCGTTGTACTTGTTCATCGGCGCGACGATGGCGAAGTACACGACGATCGCGACTGCGAGGAACGAGATGATCGCGGTGATCAGGGTACCGAGCGGGAAGGTCACTTCCTGCCCGTACAGGCCGATCATCTTCGGTCCGAAGTTGCCAGCGGCATCCGCGACGAAGAAGAGTGCGACCAGTGGATTTATGATGCTGGCAACGACCGCGTTCACGATCGCTGTGAAGGCACCACCGATCACAACGGCGACCGCGAGGTCAATCACGTTGCCTTTAGTGATGAACTCTTTGAATCCCTGGAACATGGGAACCCCCATCTATTGAGCAGGCCTCAGGTCGAGGCTGGAGTCGACGCGGGTGCCGGGGCGGCGCTCGTCGACGATTCCGATTTCGATGATGACTCTGATTTTGGTTTTCCGCCACCGCCACTCCGCGAATCAGTGCGATAAAAGCCTGATCCGTTGAAAGTGACCCCGATGGAGCCGTACTGCTTGCGCAGGCCGCCGCCGCATTCGGGGCAGACGGTGAGGGTGTCGTCGGAGAAACTCTGGACGGCGTCGAAGGCGTGGCTGCACGCGGTGCAGGCATAGGCGTAGGTAGGCATGTCCGTTTTCGGGTGTTCAGTGCCGCGTAGGCGACAGGGTGAGGGTCCGCGTGGGGGTCACGATGCCGGTCACCGGCTGGTCGTGCACCTCTCGCGGAAGGGAATCGAGTATCTCGGAATCATAGATCACGGCGTATACAGGAGGGCATTTCTCCATTGAGCCGATGGTCTTGTCGAAGTAGCCACGGCCCCAGCCGAGGCGCATGCCGGTCATGTCGACGGCAGCGGCCGGGATGATCATCAGATCGACGTCGTTCACCGCGATCGGGCCAAGGACTTCGCCGGTCGGCTCTGGCAGGCCGAACAGTCCTTCTGCAATTGCATCGGAGTCGTTCGCGACGGCCCAGTCCAGCAGGCCGTCGGCGCGGGTGATGGGCAGAAGTACCCGGATGCCCCGCTGCACGGCACTGGTGACGAAGTCGCGTGTGCCCGGTTCAGCGGTCGTGGACAGGAAACACGAGATCGAAACTGCGCCATGGTCGTCAACGAGAGCGTCGAGTTGCTCGCCGATACCGGATGCGGCGGCCTCACGCTGCGCGTCGGAGAGCAACTGCCGTCGCTCGCGCAACTCCGCGCGCAGCGCGCGCTTCTCCTGCGTGATGTCAGTCGACATGCTTCGAGTCTACGTGTCGCGCCGAAGGGGAAGGCCGAAGTGGTCGGGCGCAGCTCCGGGCCGAAGGTCGCACCCCCACTAAGCTGGCACAATGGGAAAACAGTCAATGAAGGCGGTAATTCCGGCAGCCGGCCTGGGCACACGATTCTTGCCCGCCACCAAGGCCATGCCGAAAGAGATGCTGCCGGTGGTCGACAAACCCGCCATTCAGTACGTGGTCGAAGAAGCAGTCGCTGCGGGCATTGATGACATTCTCGTAATCATCGGCCGTAACAAGAACGCCATCTCCAATCACTTCGACTCCGTCCCCGAACTTGAGGTCAAGCTCACGGAGAAGGGCGACGTTGATCGCCTCGAGCGGGTCATGAAGTCCAGTGATCTGGCCGATATCCACTACCTGCGTCAGGGTGAGCCGAAGGGACTGGGCCACGCGGTGTTGCGAGCCAGGACCCACGTCGGCGACAGCTCCTTCGTCGTGCTGCTCGGTGATGACCTCATCGATGAGCGTGACGAGCTTCTCTCGACGATGATCGCGGAGCACGAGCGCACCGGTGCGGCAGTTGTCGCTCTCATGGAGGTCGAGCCCGCCAACATTCACATGTACGGCGCCGCTGCGATCGAGACCACAGACAATGACGACCTCGTCCGTGTCACCGGTCTCGTCGAGAAGCCGGCCGCAGAAGACGCGCCGTCCAACCTCGCCGTCATCGGTCGTTACGTACTGCCTGCGTCTGTGTTCCCGATCCTGGAGCGTACCCAGCCTGGCAAGGGCGGGGAGATCCAGCTCACAGATGCGCTGCAGGAGCTTGCTGCAGAAACCGATGGCCCCGGCGTCGTCGGCGTCATCTTCCGTGGCCGTCGTTATGACACCGGCGACCGCGTCGACTACATCAAGGCGATCGTGCAGCTCGCAGCCGACCGCGATGACCTCGGACCGGAGCTTCGTCCGTGGTTGAAGGAGTTCGGCGCGCGCCTGTAGAGGCTCGGGTTCGAGGATCGGATGGAATTCGTGCAGGGGCGACGTCATGGACCGGTCGAGCTGAGGCTTGTCCGCACCCGTGATGCGCGTGTTCTCCAGCAGGAACTGCTTCAGAACCGTGCCTGGCTGCAACGCTGGGAAGCGACCATACCGAATGGTGTCGCATCGTTTGACATGCGGCTCGGTATTCGCCGGCTGCTGCAGCAGTACCGCGATGGTGGCGGATACCCGTTCGTCGTGGAATACGACGGTGAAATCGCCGGTCAGCTCAACGTGTGGGGAGTGTCCCGCGGTTCGCTGTGCTCAGCGACCATCGGGTATTGGGTGAGTGAGCGCTTCGCCGGTCGAGGGATCACTCCGGCGGCGGTGGCGCTTGCCACGGATGCGGCCTTCCGCGAGTACGGGCTGCACCGGATGGAGATCTGTATCCGTCCGGAGAACACGGCAAGCCTGCGAATCGTGCAGAAGCTCGGCTTCCGCTACGAGGGGCTGCGTCGGCGTTACATCCACATCGACGGCGACTGGCGCGATCATTACGCTTTCGCGCTCACCCGCGAGGACGTTCCGGATGGCGTTCTGGCGCGCTGGGTGAACGGTCTCGTACCGCAGGATGCCGCGACCATCCCGCCGTCAGACCGGCTCTCGCTCTGAGAACTATGATTCCCGCGAGCGACACGCGCCTCGACTGAGGCGAAGGCTGGCCTGCGTCGCATACCGTTGTCCCTATGAATGGGCCAGTACTGAGTGGGGGCGTCATCGTCCTTGTCTCGGTGCTGCTCTGGATGCTGTACCTGCTGCCCTCGTGGCGTGGCCGGTATCAGTACAACGCCTCGGAGCGGAACGCTGTGCGCCTGAATCAGGCGCTGCGTGTGCTGGCGGAAACGAGTGAGACACCTAATGAAGTGCACCTCGAGCTCAACGCACGCACCGTGCTGGCCCAACAGAAGCTGGTGAAGCGTCTGCAGTCGGAGAAGGAAGCATCTGAGCTGGTGCGCCTTCGTGCCGAGCTTGCCGCGACCCGCGCCGATCCGGTGATGCGACAGGCGCGCGCTCGTCGCAACGTACGCATGGTGGCGACAGTTCTGCTGCTTGCCGGTCTGGTGCTTGTGGGGCTGGGTGTATGGCAGGTGCTGATTGGTGGCGCGCAGCTGATGATCTGGATCGGTGGTGCGCTCGCCGTCGTTGCCGCGGCCACGCTGCAGAAGATGGCATCCGTGTCGCTTCGTGCGGCTCGTCGGCCGGCCGAGGTCGTCGTCGAGAGCGCGGCTGCGCGCGTGGCACCGCCGCTGCATGATCAGGGTCGCGCAACGTGGACGCCCCGCCCGCTGCCCGCGCCGCTGGTATCGGTCAGCGGTTCGCTGGCGCAGACGGCACGGGCCGAGATCGAGGCGAAACAGGAACTGCGCCGTGCCGAACGCGTCGCCCGGTTGCGTGAGCGCGCGGAAGAGATGGCACAGCCCGCACCGGTCGCCATCCCCGCAGCCAAGGCGCCCGCCTCGCCGTACGCGAAGATGGGTTTCGTGGATGACGCGGAAATCGAAGAACACGTGCGTCAGCTGCTGCAACGCCGCGCCGTCGGCTGAGCTCTCGAGCGGCGCATCGCACCTTTCGGGCGTGATAATCTAGCTGAGGTTCATGGGCCTATGGCGCAGTTGGTAGCGCGCCTCGTTCGCATCGAGGAGGTCAGGGGTTCGAATCCCCTTAGGTCCACACTGTGTTGAGACAGTAAGAAGAAGCCCCGCTCCGGCGGGGCTTCTTCGTTTTCCTCTGATCAGCGCCGCTTCAGTGCGCCCGATCAGTCCGGCCGGCCGGCATCCTGAACGATCTGCGCCACGACATCCGCGTCGAAGTGAAAGACCACGTCATCCGGTGTCAGCCGCTCGGTAAACGGAACCACGCGCACCCGGTCGTCGTCGATCGTGATGACCGAGCCGCCGAAAGCGTCGATCGCGGATTCCTCGGTCGGGTCGGCGAAGGCGTGGGAGATATTCGTCACGCCGGGAGCAACAGTGACGGCAACTCCACCCACGAACTCCGTGATGGCCTGGTGGTAGTGGCCAGCGAGGATGAGGCGTACATCGGTGCCGCGCACGATGTCGATCAGGTCCTGCCCGTCACGTTCGTCGAGAGCGAGGGCCTGAAGCAGAACGGTCTGCGCCCTGACCGGTGGATGATGCACGACCACGACCGTGCCGTGCGTCGCGGAGGAGGCGAGAAGCTCGCGCAGGAACTGCTTCTGCGCGGCCTCGAGGGTGCCGAATCCCGCGCCAGGCACCGAGCTGTCGAGAACGATGACTCGCCACCCGTCCTGTTCGGCGACAGACGCCACAGGACGGTCCAGATCGATGCCCGGCAGTTCCTGTTCACTGGCATCCGGTTGTCCGCCACCCAGTGTGGCGCGGAAGGCGTCGCGCCGGTCGTGATTGCCCATCGCGAACACCGTGCGTGCTCCACGATCTCTGGCCCAGGGGATGACGGCATCCCTGACCAGGCGGTACGACTCCTCAGAACCGTCATCGCTGACGTCGCCTGAGACGACGACCAGGTCGAAAGTGAGGTGTTCGACATGCGCCAGTGCTCTGCCCAGGTGCTCGGCAGTATCGACGACGCCGTAGTGACGCCCGCCGTCTGCGGAGAAATGGGTGTCGCTGAGGTGCAGGATGCGGAGAGCGCTCATGCTGACACTCTTCCAGTTGCCCGCCCTCACCCCAAGAGCAGTGTCGCGATCAGCAGCACGGGTACGCAGCCGATCGTCGTGATGAAGACCGTATCGCGAGACATCGCCTCGCCGACGTCGTAGCGCTGCGAGTAGTTGAAGACGTTCTGTGCGGTCGGCAGCGCCGCAAGAACGACGACGATCAAGACCTCGTGCGCGGACAGACCGAACACGAACTGTGCGGTGACCCACGCGACGAGCGGCATGATCAGCAGTTTCAAGGTGCTCGCGAGCAGTACGTCCCTACGGTGCCCCGAGGTGCCGAGAACCTTCTGGCCGTGCAGTGAGATGCCGTAACTGATCAGCAACACCGGAACGCAGGCGTTCGCCAACAGAGTGGTCGGTTCCATCACGATCGGCGGCAGTTCGATGTCGAACACCGAGACGAGGGTCCCCAGCGCTGAGCCGAGAATGATCGGGTTCGTCGCCGTGCGCACGAAGGTGCGCCAGGGCGACGTACGCCCACTCGTGACGGCGTCGAGGATCGTCAGCGAGATCGGTGTAAACACCATCAACTGCAGCAGGATTACCGGCGCCGGGTACGCGGCGCTGCCCAGCAGATACAGCGACAGCGGAATGCCGATGTTGTTCGAGTTCACCTGCCCAGCCGACAGCGCACCGATGACGGTCTCACCGACGCTGCGCTTCCAGATGTACTTCGCCACGAGCGCGTGCGCACCAATGACCACGACCGCAGCGATCGCGGACACAGGCAGCAGCGACGAGAACAGCATCGATGCATCGGCCTGAGCGAGCACGGTGAACAGCAGGAAGGGGGAGAGCACGAAGAACGTCAGTCGCCCGAGCACATGGCGGGCGTGCGGGCCGAGAAGGTCGATGCGCCCGATGAGATATCCGACGGCGATCGCGAGCCCGACGACAACGAATCCCGTGAGTGTATCGAGCACGTTCTGAGCGTAGTCGCTTCGGATCTCCTGACCGGTTCGGAGAGCACGTTTTTTCCTTCTCACCGGGAAATTTGACTTCACCGTGGAACTGGCTATGGTCAGTGGTTACACCCGCCAGCCGAATAAGAGGGAAGCGAGTCTCGATGTCTGGAAAGACACCCACAGAACGAACAGGTAAGAAATCCGCGAAGCTGTCGCTGAAAGAGAAGCGAGCAGTCAAGCGTGCCAAGCAGGAGCCGGAGAGCTTCATTAAGTCCCGCAAGGGCGCGGCTGGCTGATCTGACGGAGAAATCCGACTCCTGAGAGGGGGTCGCGGGCGGGTGAGCCTGCGGCCCCTTCCACCTTTTCCAGCGCAGCGGCGAGCGTGTCCAGCGCAGCGGCAGGAATGTTCAGCGCAGCGGCGGACTCAGGTTCAACGCAGCGGCAGGCGCAGCGTGATCACGCTGCCGGATCCTTCCACGGAACGCAGTGCGACGTCGCCGCCGTGTCGGGCAAGCACCGTCGACACGAGCGTGAGACCGAGCCCCGAGCCCTGCACATCGCGTGCGTTCTGCGCGCGCGCCAGCTCGTCGAAGACGACGGGAAGATCGACTGCGGGGATGCCACGGCCCGCGTCGGCGACCTCGATGACTGCCCATCCGCTTTCCTCGCGAAGCCGAACCTCGATCGGGCCCTCGGCAGAGTACTTCACGGCGTTGCCGAGGACGTTGTCGATCGCGAGCGACAACAGATCGATGTCGGCATGCACTGGCGGCACGGTCCACGGAACTCGCGTGACGTCCACGCGGATGCGGGCCGCCGAGGCGCCGTCGCGCTGGCGGATCGCCTCGACGGCTTCTTGGAGCAGGAGCTCGAGGTCGACCTGTTCTCGTTCCAGTTCTCGCGTCTCCAATTCGGCAAGCTTGCGCAGATCTCGGACGAGAGTGCCCAGCTTTCGCGCCTGCGCATCGACTGTGTGCCATTCCGGTGAGTCTCGGCCTGCGGCGGTCGCGAGAATCGCGGTCAGAGGATTCTTCAGTTCGTGATCAAGTCGGGCCAAGAACGTGCGATGGCTCTCTCGCTCTGTGCGCTGGCCCACTGCCTCGCCTTCGATGTGGGCGGCGGCGACACGCGCCCTGCTGCGGCGGCGACGCGAGCGCACGAGTAGGGCGATCCCCACGATCAGGCTGATCAGGACGCCTGCGGCCAGGAAGACGGCGGGAAGCGCGATCGCGATCGTCAGGCTGCGGCGTTCGCCGAGCAAGAGCAAGATGCCACCTGCTGCAGCGCCCAGTATGACCGGGCTGATGACCGCGGCGGCCAATCTGACACGGTGAGCGGGGTTCCAGCCGAAGCGACTTGCGGCGCTCACGCTGGCACCACCGCGGCGATGAAGCGATAGCCGAGACTCGGTGCGGTATCGATGAAGCGAGGTGTGGTCGGGTCGTCGCCGAGAACCCGACGCAGCTCGGCGATCCGGTGATCGACCGCGCGACTTGAGCTGGCGAAATCAAAGCCCCACAGCGCCGCGAGCAGCCGTTCTCTCGGTAGCGCCTCCTGCGGATGCGTCATCAGGTACTCCAACAGCGTCATCGCTTTGGGGGTCAGAGTGATCTCGCGCTCCTGCAGCCACGCCCGACGAGAAGTGCGATCCAGGAGCAGCTCTCCGGCACGCAACTTCGTCGCTGCCGGCAGTCCGCCCGCACCCTGCGATGCCCTTCGCAGCACCGCGCGGATGCGTGAGAGTAGCTCCTGGGGATCGAACGGCTTGTTCAGATAGTCGTCTGCGCCCTCGTCCAGTGCCGCGCTGCGCTCCCACGATTCGCCGACCTGAGTGAGCAGGATCACCGGCAGCCAGAGGTCGCGCTCGCGCAACAGGCGCACGAACTCGCGCCCATCCATGTGCGGCATCAGGACGTCACTGACGACGAGATCAGGAACCTGTTCGGCCACGGCATCCAAACCCGCCCGGCCATCGCCGGCGATGCGGACGTCATAGCCGCTGCGCTCCAGAAACGCGCTCAGCGCGCCGGTGATCGCCTCGTCATCATCGACGAGGAGGAGGCGGGGTCGGTCGGATGCCACAGACTCATCCTGCCGTGAGCACGTTGCCGACGCCGCTATCGTTCACGGCCGGTGTCGGGCCGAGCCAGTACACGGCGCCGCCGTCTCCTGTGACGTTGAGCGTGTTCACCGCGTCGACAAACACCGCGTTCCCGACGCCGCGGATGTCCAGGGTGGTGATCTCTCCCGCTACGACGAAGCCGCCGTGCATATCGAGAACGAGGTGCTCGCAGGGGCCATCGACTTGGATGACCTGCCCGGTCTCGTTGTCTCCGAGGACGAGGTCGCCGTCGCACGTCACGGTCTTCATGACCGAGGCGAGCTTTTCATCGCGGGTCTCGCCGACCTCGGCGCTCCACTCGGTGGGGCCGGAGTCTGCGTTCACGGGGCCGTCCTCGGCGTCGTCCGGGGCATCCTCCTCGGGGGCATCCTCGTCGTTGGCCACCGCGTCCTGCGGCTCCGTCTCAACGGCGGACTCCTGCGTCGTATCCGTATCGGGGTCGGTCACCGACACGGCGCATCCGGTGAGCGTGGTGATGAGGATGCCAACGGCTGCGGCGATCGCGAGTGAACGGACGGTGAGCATGCTGTCTCCTTGAGGGGGACCGGTGAGATGGGCAGAAGTATGGGGTCAGAGAGCCGCAGGGATGAAGATCTCGACGCGGCGGTTGAGCTGACGGCCGGCCGCGTTGTCTTCGCCGTCGATCTCGTTCGCGGCAACGGGGCTGGTTTCGCCATATCCCTCTGCGGTGAGAGCTGACGTGACTCCGGCCTTTTCCAGAGCGGCGACCACGGATGCGGCGCGTTCTTCGGAGAGCGTCTGGTTGTCGTCGTCGGAGCCGATCGCGTCGGTGTGGCCGGACACGATCGCCTGGGGGACGTCATACTCGGTCAGCACGGCTGCGACGGTCTTGAGGGTGCCTGCAGCGTCAGCGCGCACCTCGCTGCGGTCGAAGTCGAAGAGCACGCCGTCCTGGAAGGTGAGGATGGTGCCGCATGACTCGATCGGCTGCAGCGCGCTCAGCGGAGGAAAGACTCCGAGCACCGGCACGATCGCGATCGGTTCGACCTCGATTGGTACGCCATCGATCGTGCCGGTCCCGTCACCGTAATTGTTGATCGTGATGTCAGCGTCGCTGTAGACGCCGGAGCCGTCGCCGTAATTCTCGATGCTGACGGTGCCATCTGCGTAGTTGCCAGATCCGTCGCCGTAGTTGTTGATGACCACGGCGCCTGCCGTGTAGATGCCGGAACCGTCGCCGTAGATGTTCACGCTCATGCTGGCATCGCTGTAGACGCCGGAGCCGTCGCCGTAGTTCTGGATGCTGACGGTGCCATCGTCGTAGGTGCCCGATCCGTCACCGTAGTTGTCGACCTTCACACCGTTGAGAGTGAAGGAGCCAGACCCGTCACCGTAGTTCTGGATGCTGCCGTCGGCACCGGTGTAGTTGCCCGAGCCGTCGCCGTACAGGTAGGCGCTGCCGTTGCCGGCGATCACGCTGCCGCCGGCATCGCACTGCGCGGCAGAGACCGTCACACCGGGGATCGTCGCGAAGTCGTCGCGAACCTCGATCGTGAAGGAAGAGACACTCGCATCCAGAAGGGAGAGGTCGGGCAGCTGGAACAGCGGCACCGGCGGGAACTCACCCTCGGCATATCCCGCGACCGTGGGCAGGCCAGTGGGTGCATCGGGCTCGGGCGTGCTCGCCGCAGGTTCAGACTCGACTGCGGCGGGTGCCGTCGGCGTCGATTCGGCCGGAATCTGGGCCGAGCATCCGGCTGCGGCGATAAGCGTGAGAGCGGTACTCAGTGCGGCCACTGCTCGGCGTGCGGTCGTGTTCATGCCTTTGAGAGTATCGAACCGATGTCGCCGTCCTGTCGCGCCGATGTCGCAGTTCTGCGACACGTCAATGGCGCAGTCTGCGCTGGAGCTCTGCTGCGGTCTGAATCACCGCGCTCGCGGCATCCGCTTGTGCCGGCCCGGTATCGCTCGACCAGGTCGCGGCGACGGCGGCGAGCGGCCATCCTGATGTGTCGCGTACCGCGGCTCCCACCGATCGCATGCCCTCCGTCACCTCGCCGTCCTCCGATGCGAACCCAGCGGCGCGGATGCTCCGCAGCAGCTCGCGGAGCTCTCTGGGCGTGTTCGGTCCGCGGTGGGTGCGGGTGGAGAACGCCGATGCGTTCGGGTACAGCGCCCGCACCTGCTCGCGGGGGAGCGCAGCCAGCATCGCGCGACCGGTCGCCGTCAGATGCGCTGGCAGCCGCACACCCACATCGGTGACCAGTGCCGGACGCCGCGGAGCGCGCTCTTCGACGATGTAGACCACGTCGCTGCCGCTCAACACGGCCAGGTGCGTGCTCTCTCCCAGACGGTCGGCGAGCGCCGCGACCAGAGGGCGACCGAGTCGTGCCAGCGGTTGCTGGCGAGCGAATCCGCCGGCGAGCTCGGATGCCGCCGTTCCCAGTGCCCAGCGTCGTTCTTCGCGCAGGTGCAGCACGAACCCGTGCGCGGCGAGGGTGTTCAGTAAATGGTGAACCGTCGAACGGGGCAAAGCCAACTCGCGAGCGATCGCGGATGCTGCGACGGATGCGGGGCGCCCCGCCAGATACCGCAGAATGCGCAGGGTCTGGTCGGCAGCGGGAACCTGCGCTCCGGTTGTACTGTCTGGGATCACAGACAAAGGATGTCATGCGCCTCTGTTCGCCGCCAGTGCCAGGGTGTGGAATCAAGCCATGGCAGAGTTTCCCCCTATCCTCGTCGGCGGTGTAGCGCGCGTCGGTGATGAAGTGCGCGTCGGCGCCGATGTCTTGAGCCCGGCCGATGTCGTCGCGATCACTCGGCACGGTGCGCGGATCATGCTCGATGACGCGGCACTCGACCGGATTGCCGAGACACGTGGCATCGTTGACGCGCTCGCCGCGGACCCGGATCCGCACTATGGCGTCTCCACCGGCTTCGGTGCGCTCGCGACCACGTTCATCGCGCCAGAGCGACGCCACCAGTTGCAGGCGAGTCTCATCCGCTCACACGCTGCGGGCACGGGGGATGAGGTTGAGGCCGAGGTGGTGCGGGCGCTGCAGCTTTTGCGGTTGCAGACCCTGGCATCCGGTCGCACAGGTGTGCGTCCCGTCGTCGCCGAAACATATGCCGCCATGCTGAACGCGGGTATCACCCCGGTCGTCAGAGAGTACGGATCGCTGGGATGCTCCGGCGACCTCGCCCCGCTCGCGCACATCGCGTTGGCAGCGATGGGAGAGGGCGAGGTGCGGGTGGATGGCATCCTGCAGGCCGCATCCGAGGCGCTCGCGGCCGCAGGAATCGAACCGCTCGTCCTCGTGGAGAAGGAGGGTCTCGCCCTCATCAATGGCACCGACGGCATGCTCGGGATGCTGCTGCTCGCGCTGCACGATCTCGAAACCCTCATCACCACCGCAGACCTCGCGGCGGCGATGTCGATCGAGAGTCAGTTGGGAACGGACGCCGTATTCGCCGCTGATCTGATGGCGCTGCGCCCGCAGGTCGGGCAGGCGAAGTCGGCGGCGAATCTGCGTGCTTTCCTCGCGGAGTCGCCCATTCTCGCCAGCCACAAGGGCCCGGAAGACGGCCGAGTGCAGGATGCGTACTCGCTGCGCTGCTCACCGCAGGTGCACGGGGTCATGCGCGACACGATGGCACACGCCGCCACAATCGCCTCGCGTGAACTGGCAAGTGTGATCGACAACCCGATCATCACCGTGGACGGCCGGATCGAGTCGAACGGAAACTTCCACGGTGCTCCGGTCGCGGCCGTGCTCGACTTCTTGGCGATCTCGGTGGCCGATGTCGCCAGCGTCTCCGAGCGGCGTACCGACCGCGCCCTCGACGCTGCCCGCAACCGCGGCCTGCCGCCGTTCCTCGCACATGAGGTTGGTGTGGACTCCGGCCTCATGATCGCGCAGTATGCCGCGGCGGGGATCGTCTCCGAGCTGAAGCGTCTTGCCGCTCCGGCATCCGTCGATTCGATACCGTCATCCGCGATGCAGGAGGATCACGTCTCGATGGGGTGGGCCGCGGCCCGCAAGCTCCGTCGCGCGATCGACGGGCTGACTCGCGTGATCGCGATCGAGGTGCTCACCGGCGCTCGCGCGCTCGACCTGCGTGCGCCGCTCGAGGCAGGAGCGGTGACCGGCGCCGTCCGCGACCTCGTCCGCACGGTTGTGCAAGGCCCAGGCCCCGACCGGTTCCTCTCGCCCGAGATTGAAGCCGTCACTGAGCTCGTCCGATCGGGCGCTGTTGCTCGTACTGCGAAGGAGAACGCCGATGTCTCATGAAACGCCGCTGTCTCGGAGTGACATCCGCGCCGCACGCGGTAACGAACGCACCGCCAAGAGTTGGGGTGCGGAGGCCGCCAAGCGGATGCTGATGAACAACCTCGATCCGGAGGTGGCCGAGCATCCGGAAGATCTCGTGGTCTATGGCGGTACTGGCAAGGCAGCCCGTTCGTGGGAGGCGTATGACGCGATCATCCGCACGCTCGATGAGCTCGAGCCAGACGAGACCCTGCTCGTGCAGTCCGGCAAACCAGTCGGCGTGTTCCGCACGCACGAGTGGGCGCCGCGCGTCCTGATCGCGAACTCGAATCTCGTGGGCGATTGGGCAACGTGGCCGGAGTTCCGCAGGCTCGAGGCGCTCGGGCTCACCATGTACGGGCAGATGACGGCGGGGTCGTGGATCTACATCGGCACGCAGGGCATCCTGCAGGGCACGTACGAGACCTTCGTCGAGGTGGCGCGCTCTCTCGGTCGCGAGTCGCTTGCCGGCACGCTGACGCTCACCGGCGGGGCCGGCGGCATGGGCGGGGCGCAACCACTCGCCGTCACGATGAACGGCGGTGCGGTGCTGATCGTCGACGTCGATGAGACGCGACTCGCTCGTCGCGTGGAGCACGGCTACCTTGATCGATACACGACCGACCTGGACTCGGCCGTGGCAGATGTCCTCGCCGCCAAAGATGCTGGCGAGGCACTTTCCGTGGGAGTGGTCGGCAACGCTGCCGAGATCTTCCCTGAGCTCCTTCGTCGGGGTGTGCCGATCGATATCGTCACCGACCAAACCAGTGCACACGACCCGCTTGCATACCTGCCAGTCGGAGTCTCAGTCGGTGAGTGGAAGGGCGAAGCGGAGCGTGACCCGGAGGATTTCACGTTGCGCGCTCGGGAGTCGATGGCCGCGCACGTCGCCGCGATGGTCGGGTTTCAGGATGCCGGCGCCGCTGTCTTCGATTACGGGAACTCCATCCGGCGCGAGGCCGAGCTGGGCGGGTTCGAGAGGGCATTCGCGTTCCCGGGCTTCGTTCCCGCGTACATTCGCCCGCTGTTCGCGGAAGGCAAGGGGCCGTTCCGCTGGGTGGCGTTGTCGGGTGATCCCGCTGACATTGCAGCAACCGACCAGGCGGTGAAGGAACTGTTCCCGGAGGATGCGGCCCTGCACCGCTGGCTCGATCAGGCGGCAGAGAAGGTGCACTTCGAGGGGCTGCCTGCACGGATCTGCTGGCTCGGCTACAAGGAGCGTCACCTGGCCGGGCTGAAGTTCAACGAGATGGTCGCCTCGGGCGAGTTGAAAGCGCCGATCGTCATCGGACGTGACCACCTGGATGCCGGGTCCGTCGCCTCGCCGTACCGTGAGACCGAGGCCATGGCCGACGGCTCGGACGCCATCGCCGACTGGCCGCTGCTGAATGCGCTGCTGAACACGGCATCCGGAGCATCCTGGGTCTCGCTGCACCACGGCGGAGGGGTCGGGATCGGCCGCAGCATCCATGCCGGGCAGGTGTGTGTCGCCGACGGCACGGCGCTCGCGGCCGAGAAGCTCGAACGCGTGCTCACCAATGACCCCGGCACCGGCGTCATGCGCCACGCAGATGCCGGATACGAACGTGCCCGCGAAGTAGCCCGCACCCGCGGCCTAAACATCCCCATGCCATGACCCCCACACCTCAACACCCCAACCCCTTGCGAGTGGGCGCTCGTGGCTCGGTTTTGCGGGATTTTCGAGCCACCAACGCCCACTCGACGACTGATAAGAGGTAGACGATGCGCACCTTGATCTCGAACATTGGGGAGTTGGTGACGAACGTCGACGCGGACGGCGACCAGTGCGGGATATTGCGCGACGCGGCGGTGCTCATCGAGGATGGGCGCATCGCTTGGGTGGGGCCGGACGCTGATGCCCCCACCACCCATGGGCAGGAAACCGAGACGGTGGATGCCGGGGCACGCGCGATCATTCCGGGATTCGTCGACAGCCACAGCCACCTCGTCTTCGCGGGCGATCGCGCGGCGGAGTTTGAGGCGCGCATGGTGGGGGAGAAGTATGCCGCTGGTGGCATACGCTCCACCGTCGCGGCGACACGGGCAGCGACAGAGGACGAGCTGCGCACACGGCTGCACGGTTTCGTTGATGAGCTGCTCGCCCAGGGCACGACGACCGTCGAGATCAAAAGTGGCTACGGCCTAGACGTGAACACCGAGGAGCGATTGGTGCGGCTCGCCGCCGAGGTCACTCCGGAGGTGACGTTCCTGGGCGCACATGTCGTCCCCGCGGAGTACGCAGACCGCTCGGACGAGTACGTCGACCTGGTCATCGGGGAGATGCTGGATGCCTGCGCTCCGCACGCGCGGTGGATCGATGTCTTCTGCGAGACGGGCGCCTTCACCGTCGAGCAGTCTCGGCGCGTGCTCGAAGCCGGAATAGCGAGGGGCCTCGTGCCCCGAGTGCACGCCAGCCAGCTCAGCCCGGGCGGGGGAGTGCAGCTGGCTGTCGAGCTCGGCGCGGCATCCATCGATCACGGCACCTATCTGACCGATGCCGACATCTCCGCGCTCGCGGCATCCGACACCGTGCTGACGTTGTTGCCCGGCGTCGAGTTCTCCACTCGGCAGCCCTATCCGGACGCACGTCGGCTGATCGATGCCGGCGTCACCGTCGCTCTCGCGTGCGACACGAATCCTGGGTCGAGCTTCACCTCGTCGATGCCGTTCTGCATCGCGATCGCCGTGCGCGACATGGGCATGACTCCGGCCGAAGCACTGTGGGCTGCGACGGCCGGCGGCGCGAGGGCACTGCGCCGCGATGACATCGGCATCATCCGACCCGGCGCGCGCGCCGATCTGGTGCTGCTGAACGCCCCGACGCACGTGCACCTGGCATATCGCCCCGGCGTACCGCTGGTGCGACAGGTCTGGAAGGACGGCGAGCGATACCCATGACCCTGACACACGATGACCTCTGGCCACGCGCGGGCGGCTGGCCCTCGTTCGAGCCCGGAGACCGAGCGGATGCCGTGCTCCTCGGCGTACCCACCTGGCGCACCTCGCTCTCACCGACCGGCGCACACGCGACACCGGCGGCGATCCGCGAGGCCCTTCCTCGATACAGTGCGACGCTGATGGGCCCGCCCGTCGTCGATCTGAATGCTGCCCTGCGGATCGCGGATGCCGGTGATATCGACGAGCCGGACGGTGATACCGGCATCACCGCCACGATCGCCCGTGTCGCCGAACTGTCGGCGGCGGCAGGGCTTGTCATCGCGCTCGGTGGTGACAACTCCCTCACCTACCCGGTGGCGCGCGGCGCTGCCGCCACTGGACTCATCACGATCGACGCCCACTTCGATCTGCGCGATGGGGTCTCCAACGGATCGCCCGTGCGTCGGCTGGTGCAGGATGCCCCGACCGAAGAACGCATCGACCCGACGCGGATCGTGCAGATCGGCATTGCCGACTATGCGAACTCCGCCGCCTACGCGCAGCGCGCAGCGGACTGGGGCATCCGTGTCATCACCCTGGACGAGCTGCGTCGCCGCGGTCTCGCCGACGTCGTCAGCGAGGCGCACGAGATCGCAGGAGTGGATGCCGAGGCTCGGATCCATCTCGACGTCGATGTCGACGCGGCCGATCGTTCGGCAGTTCCCGGATGCCCGGCGAGCGTGCCCGGTGGGCTTGCCGCCTTCGAGTTGCGTGCGCTGGTGCGTGCTCTCACCGCAGACGCCCGCATCGTCAGCGCCGACATCGCCGAGGTGGATGCCACCGCAGACTCTGCCGACGGCCGCACTGTGCGCCTCGCGGCGCTGTGCGTGCTGGAGATGCTCGCCGGCCTCGCCGCGCGCTAAGTAGACAGGGCTCGAAGCTCACACCCCCGGAATCACGGCGTGTGCGATCGTGAAGATCGCGAGCCCAGCCAGCGCACCCACCACGGTGCCGTTCAGTCGGATGTACTGGAGGTCGCGACCGACCATGAGCTCGATCTTCTCCGTCGTCTCGGCCGGATCCCAGCGCTCGACGGTGTCGGTGATGATCGACGCGATATCGTGCCGGTAACGATCGACGAGGAACACTGCGGCGTCGGACACCCAGGTATCCACGCGCTTCTGCAGCGCAGCATCCGTCGTCAGCCGCTCGCCGACTTCCTGTACTGCTTGCGCCGCGCGTGCGCGCAGACCACTCGCAGGATCCGCGAGGGACTTCAGCAGGCCCGCCTTCGCGGTGTTCCAGGCATCCGCGGCCAGAGCACCCACGCGGGGGCTGTCGAAAAGTGACGCTTTCGCGTTCTCCAACTTTGCGCGGGTGGCGGGGTCGTTCTGCAGGTTGTCGGCAAGCCTGCCGAGGTATCCGTCGATCGCGAGGCGGGCCGGATGCTGCGGATCGGCCTGCACCGCATGAACAAACTTGACGGCCTCGTGATAGACCGTCTCGTCGACGAAGCGGTGCGCGAGCTTGGGAACCCACGATGGCAGGCGCCGGGAGATGAGGCCGGCAAAGGCCTCGCCGTTGGTATCCAGCCACGTCGAGATGCTGTCTGCGGCGAGGTCAACTGCGCTGTGATGGGCATCCGCTTCGACAATCTTCTCGAGCCAGGCGCCGGCGGGCGGGCCCCATTCCGGATCGACCAGATGCTCGCGCGCAAGGTCTGTGATGAGATCGCGAACGTCATCGTCGCTGAGTGCATTGAGGACGGCAATCGCGATCGTCGAGCCTTCAGCGGTAACCCGCTCCGCGTGCGATGTCTGTCGGAGCCATTCGCCGGCGCGCTGTGCGATCGCGGTCTGGGTGAGCTTGGTGCGCACGACCTCAGCGGCAAGGAAGTTTGTTTCGACGAACTCACCCAGGGTGCGCCCGATCTCGTCTTTGCGGTTCGGGATGATCGCGGTGTGCGGAATCGGCAGACCCAGTGGTCTGCGAAACAGCGCGGTGACAGCGAACCAGTCAGCGAGGCCGCCGACCATTCCGCCCTCGGCTGCTGCGCGGACATATCCGAGCCACGGCTGGCGCTGCTGCAGCCAGAACGCGATGACGAACACGACCGCCATGAACACCAGCGCACCGACCGCGATCGCCTTCATTCGACGAAGCGCGCGCAGTCGCTCCTGATCGGCGGGTGAGAGAAGGGCCAGTGGGGTGCGCGGCATGACGTCATCCTCGCACGCGCGATGTTCTCGTCGCGCACACTTGCAGTGCCGATGCACGGATGCAGGTCCATTCAGCGGCGTTTCGCCAGACATCCGTACGATCGCCCTGCAGGTGTGCCACGCGAGCCCTGCAAGTGTTCCCCGAGAGCGGTGCGGGGTACTCTCGGATCGTGATCGAAGACATCAAAAAGCGCGCTCTGCATCGCACCAGCATCCTCGAGGGGCAGCTACGCGGCGTCACCAGGATGATCGAGAACGAGGAGTACTGCATGGACATCATCACGCAGTCCCGGGCCATCCAGCGCTCGCTCGAGTCCCTCAACCGCCTGCTGCTCGAGAATCACCTGCGTACGCACGTCACAGACATGTTCGAACAGGGCGGCGAGGAGCGCGAGCAGGCTGTCGGCGAGCTGCTCAAGGCGTTCGACTTCGATAAGAAGTAGTCCACGCCCCCCGGTGGGGACTACTTCGTATCGAATACCTCGCCCTCCATGGCGTCATAGCCCTCCGCCTGAGGGTCGCCGTGCTCGCCGCCGGAGAGCGCGTATTCTTCCTCCGGTGAGAGGACGAGGCGGTGTCGGAAGAACAGTCCGAATCCGAGCAGGATGATCACATAGACGATCGCGATGGCGATGATCGCCGGCCCGAACGTCGGGTTCAGGAGGAAGCCGACGAAGATGAGCGCCGCGATCACGAGAGCGGCGACCGCCCCGGGGATTCCCCACGGGCTGCGGTACGGACGGTCGGCGTTCGGGAACTTCTTGCGCAAGATGATGAACGAGATCAGCTGCAGTCCGTACGCCAACACGGCGCCCCAGACGGCGATGTTCAGCACGATCGCACCGGCGACGGTGCCGGCGCCCGCCTCATCGACTACGGCCAGCACGTCAAGCACGATGAGCGCGATGAAGCCGATCGCGGCGCCGACAACGAGCGCGACCCACGGGGTCTGGCGTTTGCCGGTGAGGGAAAGGAACTGCGGGTAATAGCCGGCGCGGGAGAGGGAGTACATGTTGCGCCCGTAGGCGAACATGATGCCCTGCAGTGACGCGAGCAGGCCGACGAGGGCGAACAGGGCGAGGACTGCGGCCAGTTGATCGCCGACGATCGCGCGGAATCCGTCGAGCAGTGGCTCACCGGCCTTGCCGGTGGCTTCGGCGCCGAGAACGCCGGTGTTGAGGAAGAGGACCAGCAGTCCGGTGATGATGAGCGTGCCGCGAGCCCAGAAACCCGCCTTGGGGATGTCGCGGGTGGGGTTGTGCGATTCTTCCGCGGCAAGCGGCAGCTCCTCGATGCCGAGGAAGAACCACATCGCGAACGGCAGCGCGAACAGGATCGGCAGCACCCCATGCGGGAGGAATACGCTCTGCCCCTCATCGGGCACGATGTCCCACAGGGCATCCCATGAGAACGCGCCGGAGAACAGCGCCATGAGCGAGAAGACGAGGATGATGCCGATCGAGATCACCGCGACGATGATCGCGAAGCGGAAGGAGATCGCGGCGCCCGCAGAGTTCAGGGCAATGAAGACGATGTAGAGGATCAGGTACCAGACCCAGCCGGGCAGAGTCAGCCCCAGGAGCTCCGAGGTAATCCCGTTTGCATAGGACGCGGAGAAGTAGACGATCACCGCCGTGGTCGCGACGTACTCGATGGTCTCGGCGGCGCCGGTGACCAGACCACCCCACGGCCCCATGGCCGAACGGGCGAAGGAGTACGCGCCGCCGGTGTGTGGCATCGCGGATGCCATCTCGCCGATGGCGAAGATCATGCCGTAGTACATGATCACGAGGATGGCGAAGGCGATCAGCATCCCGCCGAAGCCGGCGAACTCGATGCCGAAGTTCCACCCAGAGAAGTCGCCCGAGATGACAGCGGCAACTGCAAGCCCCCACAGGCCCCACACGCCGGCGCTGCGCCTGAGTGAGCGTTTCGCGAAGTACTCGCTTCCGGCTCGTGTATAGGTCGCCCCAGCGACCTTGCGGGACCCACTTTGTTGCTCAGACATCCGAACTCCGTTCGCACCTGGACAGACGCGGGAGCGCCTTGCGAGAGATTGTGACAGCTAATGGTCTGATTCGTCTACCTTTAGACCTGAAAGTGTTCTAGTGTGCGAAGTGCTCGGACGAACACCGGGCGCAGACGGAGTGGAGCGGAACATGCCGGGAAACCTCAGCGTCGAGCAGCTGGACGAGGCGATCGCGAAGGGCGAGATCGACACCGTGATCGTCGCCTTCGCAGATGCGCAGGGACGCCTCGCCGGCAAACGCATCTCCGCCAGACTCTTCCAGGAAGAGGTGCTCGACCACGGCGCGGAATCGTGCGATTATCTGCTCTCCGTCGACGTCGACCTGAACACGATGGACGGCTACGCGATGTCGAGCTGGGACAAGGGCTACGGCGACATGGGGCTGCGTCCGGATCCTGCGACGCTGCGTCGTATCCCGTGGATTGAGGGCTCGGCGCTCGTCATCGCCGATCTCGTCTGGGCAGACGGCACACCTGTCGCGCCCTCGCCCCGCGCCATCCTCGACCGGCAGCGCGACCGTCTCGCCGAGCGCGGCTGGACAGCTTTTTCCGCCACGGAACTCGAGTTCATCGTCTTCGAGGACACCTACCGCGAGGCCTGGGCACGCAAGTACGAAGGCCTCACGCCGACGAGTGACTACAACGTCGACTACAACCTGCTCGCCACCACTCGCCTCGAGCCGCTCCTGCGCGACATCCGCAACAGCATGGACGGCGCGGGGCTATACAACGAAGGTGTGAAGGGGGAGTGCAACTTCGGTCAGCAGGAGATCGCCTTCCGCTACGCCGAGGTGCGCGAGACCGCCGATCAGCACACGATCTACAAGAACGGCGCGAAGGAGATCGCAGAGCAGCACGGCCAGTCGCTCACGTTCATGGCGAAGTTCAATGAGCGCGAGGGCAACAGCTGTCACATCCATCTCTCGCTGCGGGATGCCGATGGCACCTCCGTCATGGCGGGCGACGGTGAGTACGGTTTCAGCCCGGAGATGGAGCACTGGATCGCCGGCATCCTCGCCACTCTTCGCGAGTTCACACTGCTGTACGCGCCGACGATCAACTCCTATAAGCGATTTGCCGAGGGCAGTTTCGCACCCACAGGTGTGGCATGGGGGATCGACAACCGCACCTGCGCGCTGCGTGTGGTCGGTCATGGTCCGTCGCTGCGGGTCGAGAATCGCGTGCCCGGTGGCGACGTGAATCCGTATCTCAGCATCTCCGCGATCATCGCGGGAGGCCTGTACGGCATCGAGAACGAACTGACGCTCCCGCCGCGCCTGGAGGGCTCGGCCTACGCCGCCGACGTCGATCACCTTCCGACGACGCTGCGGGATGCGGCTCGGCTGTTCAGCGAATCGAAGATCGCGCGCGCAGCCTTCGGGGATGACGTCGTGGAGCACTATCTGAACCAGGCGCGCATCGAGGTCGAGGCCTTCGACGCCGCCGTCACCGACTGGGAGCGCGTCCGTGGCTTCGAACGACTCTGAACACTCGAAAGGCGATGAGCGTGCACGCCTTCCGCTGATCGGCGTCACCACTTATCTCGAGCGCGCAACTCAAGGGGTATGGGACGTGCGTGCCGCGTTCTTGCCGGAGCAGTATCTGCTGAGCGTCACATCCTCCGGTGGCATCGCGATGCTGCTGCCTCCGCAGGCAGCGGAAGTGGCGGATGCCGCGATCGCTGGTCTCGACGGGCTCATCCTCACCGGAGGTGCAGACGTGCAGCCCGAGCTCTATGGGTCCGAGCGTCACCCGATGACAGACACCGCGCGTGCCGACCGCGATGCGTGGGAGCTCGCGCTTTTCCATGCCGCAGAGCGTCGACGGATGCCGGTGCTGGCGATCTGCCGCGGACTGCAACTCGTGAACGTCGCCCGCGGCGGCTCGCTGCAGCAGCACCTGCCGGAGTCGCTCGGCACCGATCGGTACAAGCTCGGCGGCGGAGTCTTCGCCTCGAATGACGTCGAGGTCGTTCCTGGCACGATGCTCGCCGACGTGATCGGCGCGGCTTTAACAGACGGCGCGTTTCGCGTGCACAGCTACCACCACCAGGGCATCGACGATCTGGGTGAGGGGCTCACCGTCTCTGCGCGCACGGACGACGGCCTCGTGCAGGCCTTCGAGGACACCGCCAACGGGTATCTCGTCGGCGTGCAGTGGCATCCGGAGGAGAACGCCGAGAACCGTCACGTGTTCGAGGGACTGGTCGCCGAGGCTCGCGAGTTCGCCGCGCAAAAGATTCAGAAAGTACAGCACCAGCAGAAGGAGGGCGTGCGATGAGCGCATTCACCGTGATCAACCCGTCGACCGCGACGGCCATTCGCGACGTCTCACGCGCGAGCATCGACGAGGTGGATGCCGCGATCGCGCGCGCCGTCGTCGCCCAGCGCCGCTGGGCGTCGCTGGCGCCGGCCGCTCGCGCCGAGGCCCTGCGCTCCTTCGCCCGCCATGTCGAGGCCGCGACCGAAGAGCTTGCCCAACTCGAGGTGCTCAACTCCGGGCATCCGATCGGCTCAGCTCGCTGGGAGGCGAGTCATGTGGCCCAGGTGCTGAACTACTACTCCGCTGACCCGGAGCGACTTTCCGGTCGGCAGATCCCGGTCGCCGGTGGACTGGATGTCACTTTCCACGAGGCCTACGGCGTCGTCGGGGTGATCGTGCCGTGGAACTTCCCGATGACGATCGCATCGTGGGCATTCGCTCCGGCGCTCGCCGCGGGCAATGCTGTTGTGCTCAAGCCGGCCGAGCTCACCCCTCTCACTGCGCTCCGTCTGGGTGAGCTCGCTGTCGAGTCTGGCCTGCCGGAGGGGCTCTTCCAGGTCATCACCGGCTCTGGCTCGGTCGTCGGGCAGCGCTTCGTCACGAATCCGGATGTGCGCAAGGTCGTCTTCACCGGTTCCACCGAGGTTGGAGTCGACGTCGCGGCGGGCTGCGCCAGAGCGTTGAAACCGGTCACCCTGGAGCTGGGTGGCAAGTCCGCGAACATCGTGTTCGAGGATGCCGATCTCGAGAAGGCCGCTGCCGCCGTACCAGGCTCGGTGTTCGACAACGCCGGTCAGGACTGCTGCGCCCGTAGTCGTCTGCTCGTGCAGCGCAGTGTCTATGATCGCTTCCTCGAGCTGCTCGAACCCGCAGTGCAGAGCTGGAAGGTCGGCGATCCGAGCCAGGAGAGCACGGATATGGGCCCGCTCATCTCTGCGTCGCATCGCGACACCGTGGCATCCTTTCTCGACGGCGCGAACATCGCCTACCGAGGGAGCGCGCCGAGCGGGGACGGATTCTGGTTCGCGCCCGCCGTCGTGCTCGCCGGGCCCGGCGACCGGATCGCCCAGGACGAGATCTTCGGACCGATCCTCTCGGTGCTGCCCTTCGACGACGAAGCCGACGCCATCCGCCTCGCGAACGACACGGTCTACGGACTCGCCGGTTCGCTGTGGACCGAGAATCTCGGCCGTGCGATGCGCGTGGCCCAGGGCGTACACGCCGGCGTGCTCTCGGTGAACTCGCACTCCTCAGTGCGTTACGCCACACCGTTCGGTGGCATGAAATCCTCCGGTCTCGGGCGCGAGCTCGGGCCGGATGCTGCCGAGCACTTCACCCAGACGAAGAACGTCTTCTTCGCGACCGACGCCTCCTGACCACCACCTGTACTGAAGGAAATGCACATGATCATCGATCTGACCCAGCGTCTCAAGGACCGCGTTGCGATCATCACCGGCGGCGCGAGCGGCATTGGCTTCGCGACCGCACGCCGCTTCGCCGCCGAGGGCGCATTCGTCGTCATCGCCGATATGGACCCCATCGCCGGCGAGGCCGCTGCCAGCGAAGTAGGCGGTGTCTTTCGTCCAGTGAACGTGGCCGACGAAGCCATGGTGAACACGCTGTTCGACGGCGTCGCCGAGGAGTTCGGCCGTATCGATATCGCATTCAACAATGCCGGTATCTCACCGGCATCCGACGACTCGATCGAGACCACCGAACTGCCGGCCTGGGACCTCGTGCAGGACGTCAACCTGAAGAGCGTCTACCTGTGCAGCCGCGCAGCCCTTCGCCACATGGTTCCAGCCGGACGCGGGTCGATCATCAACACGGCATCCTTCGTCGCGCTGCTCGGATCCGCCACCTCGCAGATCAGTTACACCGCGTCGAAGGGGGGAGTGCTGGCGATGTCGCGTGAGCTCGGCGTGCAGTTCGCCCGTCAGGGCATCCGCGTGAACGCGCTGTGCCCAGGACCGGTCAATACGCCGCTGCTGCAGGAGCTGTTCGCGAAGGACCCTGAGCGCGCGCAGCGCCGCCTCGTGCACGTGCCGATGGGGCGGTTCGCCGAGCCGGAGGAGCTGGCGGCGGCCGTCGCCTTCCTCGCTTCGGATGACGCGTCGTTCATCACCGGCAGCGCCTTCGTCGTCGACGGTGGCATCACGAACGCGTACGTCACGCCGCTGTGAATGCCGGCTGTGACGTCGGCTTTGAGAGAATGAGACCATGAGCGAGAACCCACGCGAGCGCGACCTCATTGAGGTTCGCAAGGCCGTTTTTCGGCCGCTCCGGCGGGGGAACGCGTTGGAGGACACGGTTGCACGGCTCGTGCAGACGGTGCGTCTCGGAGTGGTCGCCCCCGGAGATTCGTTGCCGCCGGAGCGGGAGCTCGCCGCGTCCTACGGGGTGAGCCGCGACACCGTGCGCGAAGCGATCCGCGAGCTCGCCGATGCGGGCTACCTCGAGCCTCGGCGCGGCAGGTACGGCGGCACCTTCGTCGCCGACCCGCTGCCGATGCCCGCTGATTCCGGACACACGGACCCCGCGGAGCTCGATGACGTGTTGGGGTTGAGGTTCGTGCTGGAGAGCGGCTCAGCCCGGGCCGCAGCCGGGCGCACACTCGACGCCGGCACGAGAGCTCGGCTGTGGGCACGACATGAGGCGGCGCTGCCGGCAGGACCCGAGGAATACCGTCGTTTGGACACGCTGCTACACCTGGAGATCGCCGAGGCCACCGGCATTCCGTCGCTCGTGGCGCTCGTCGCCGAGAATCGGGCGCGGATCAACGCCTGGCTCGACACTTTCCCGTTGCTTCCGCGCAATATCGAGCACTCCGGTGAGCAGCATGATCGGATCATCACGGCCATCCTGATGGGACAGCCGGACGCCGCGGAAGACGCGATGCGCGACCACCTCGCCGGATCCGAGGCGCTGCTGCGGGGTTTCCTGGCCTGAGGGGCGCCCTTCGCGGCTCGGCGTGGCACGGATGCAGGGCGATCGGACGCCTGCAGGGCGAAATCACGGTGTTTCGCCTTGCATCCGTGCTTTGGTACTGCAAGTGTGCAAGGTTCAGGGCGTTTCGAGCGGCCCGAGCACTGCGCTCGCCGCGGTGGAGTGCGCCGATTCCGGATCAGACGGGTGAAACATCCCCGCGATCACGTCGCGGTAGAGGCGAGAGAGCTCGTTCGAGGAGAAGTACGCGCTGCCGCCCGCGGTGAGGATCGCCTGATCCACCACATGCTTGGCCATCACCACAGCGCGGTGCTTCGTGCCGGAAAGCAGCGTGAACCAGCGTGCACCGTGATCACCCTGCTCATCGACGTCTCGGGCGAGGGAAGCGATCTGCGGAGGCAACGCGTCGTATGCGAGGCTCATGTCGCCGATGCGCCAGCGGATGTCCGGGTCCTGGCTGTACGCCAGTCCGGTCTTCTTGGAGCGTCTCTTCTGGACGGCCTCGGCTGCGAGGTCAAGCGCCCGGCGAGCGATGCCGGTGTACACCGAGGCGAGCAGCAACTCGAACACGCTGAAGATTCCGAAGATGATCGGGTCAGCGCTGGGGCCGGGTGCGATGCGGCGCACGACGTGCTCTGCTGCGGCGACCGCACCGTCGAGACGGGTGGTCCGGCTCTGCGTCGCCCGCATGCCGAGAGTGTCCCAATCGTCGCTGGTCGTCACCGCGTCCGTGCGGTCGATGAACGCGAACACGAGCTTCGGAGCATCCGCATCGGTGGTATCGAGACCATGCAGGCCGAGTTTGTCCCACACCGGGGCGAGTGAGGTGAAGATCTTCGTGCCGGTAAAGGAATAGGAGCCGTCGTCGTGAGGCGTGGCTGAGGTGTCGCTTCCGAACAGCACGAGGTCATTGCCGCCCTCGCTGATTCCGAAGGCGAAGACCTCGCCGCGCGCGGCGCCGTCCTGCACGAACTCCATCCCCGCGACGCCGCGGTCGCTGAAGACCTTGGCGACACCGGTCCAGACCAGGTGCATGTTGATCGCGAGCGCCGTGGCGGGAGATGCGGTTGCCAGTCGCTGTTGCAGAATCGCTGCCTGCTCCAAGCCGAGTCCGGCACCGCCGCGTTCGGTGGGCACAAGGATCTTCAGGTATCCGGCATCCCGAAGCTCGTCGAGATCCTGTTCCGGAAAGGTGTTCTCCCGGTCGTGGATCGGCGCCCGGTCGCGGATGCGCTCGAGCAGATCGTCCGGCAGAAAGGTGGTGGGATCGAATGTCATGCGAGTGCCTCCAGAAGTTGACGGATGGTCTCATCCGGCTTGTCTCGGTGCGGGGAGTGCCCGGCGCCGGCGACGACGGACATCGAAATGTTCGCGTTCGACGCCAGCACACTCTCGGCGGTGTGGCCGGTGAACAGGCTGTAGACCTTCGGATCCGCGCCGATGATGTGCGTGGGGATCGACAGTCGCGCGGCATCCGCTCGCACATCCCACGGCTGGTTCTGGGCGCTGGTCTGCTCCACAGCCCAGCCGCTCGCGCGCGTGACGGCATCGACTTTCAGCTCATTGTCCTGCGGGTGCCAGTGCGGATGCTCTTGCTGCACGGCATCGATGCGATTGTCCGCGAACGCGCGCTCCTGACTGCGCCGGATGATCGAGGCGTCGCGGTCCTTGACGAGGATGGCCGGGTCGATCAGAATCAGCCGGTCGGTCCAGGAGGACGCGGATGCCGCGGCCATAGTGCTCGCCGCACCACCGAGTGAGTGTCCGATGACGGCATCCCAGGCGCCCCTTCGAGTCGGGCCGATCGCTGCGAGGTCACCGGCATACGCGCCGATCGTGTAGTCCAGTGTTCGTGGTGCTTCACCGTGACCGCGCAGATCGACGGCTACCGCGTGCCATCCGGCGTGCGCGAGCGCATCGCCGAGACGCCACATGAGAGCCCCAGAGGATCCGAGCCCGTGCACGAGGAGAGCAGTTCTGGGCGAGTCGGGTGCGCCCCAGGAGAGATGAGGCAGCTGAACAGGTGCGGGCATAGGACCAGCCTACGAGCGTCAGAGCCAGCGTGCTCAGTCGATGGGTGGCATGTCCGCGGCGATCGTGAGCACGCGCTCCGCCGAGACGTGCCCCGCCTGCAGTCGCTCTGCCATCGGCAGGCCATCCAGCGTGGCGGCGAGGAAGCCCGCAGCGAATGCGTCGCCGGCGCCGACCGGTTCGACGACGTCCACGACGGGGGCAGCCACGAACACCGGATCGACGTCACCGTCGAATGCGGTGGCGCCGATGTCGCCGTCCTTCACGACCAGCAGTGCGCAGTCCGGCAGGAATGCGCGGATCTCCTCTGCGGTGGCCGTGCCCCAGATCCGCTCCGCCTCGTCACGGCCGACGAAGGCGATGTCGGCGGCATTCGCGAGGCGAGCGAGCGTGGCCGCAGCATCCGCCAGCGACCACAGTGCACGGCGATCATTCACATCGAACGAGACCAGCGCACCGGCGGCGCGTGCATCAATGAAGAGTTGATCGACCATCTGGCGGCAGGTGGCGGAGAGGGCGGGAGTGATGCCGGTGGTGTGCACGATCCTGACCCCCGCAATGCGCTCCGCGGAGAGGTACCCGGCATCCATGCGGGATGCCGCGGAGCCGCGGCGGTAGTAGTGCACGGCAGAACCCTCAGCTCCCGGGTCCTTGAACATGACGCCAGTCGGTGCCTCCTGATCGAGCTCGACCCAGAGTTCCACGCCGCGTCGTTCCAGTTCCGAGGAGATGCGCACACCGAGAGGATCATTGCCCAGACGCGAAGCCCACGCCGCGCACCGGCCGGCAGCGGCGAGCCCCGCAGCGACGTTCGACTCAGCGCCGGCGAGTCCCAGCGATGCCGTGCGTGCCTGGGAGAGCGCAGCATCCGTAGGCGTCACGAGCGCCATCGTCTCGCCGATGCAGACGATCTCGGGTATGGAAGAAGAGTTCATGAAGGGGTAACCGCCACGGGTTCAGTGTCAGGGAAAGGGCTGGGGTCTCGATGGCGCAGGTCGGGGAGTGCCCGAACAAAAACCACGGCGACGATGACACCGACGATAGCGAACAGTACGGCTGCCAGGTACGCGCCCTGCGGTCCGCCGGTGCCGTCGACGAGGAATCCTGCGATGGCGGAGCCGGATGCGGCGCCCATGAGCTGGCCGGTGCTGGCCCAGCCGAAGGCTTCTGCCGTCTCGCTGAACTTCACGCTGGCCGTGGTGATGGCGAACATCACGGCGAGAGCAGGGGCGATGCCGAGACCCGCGAGGAACAGCGCGCCGCCCAGCCAAAAAGCGTTGAGCATCACCATGGTCAAGGCAAGGCCCACCGTCACGAGGATCAGGCGCCGTGCCATCGCCCATGGCCCGATCGGGATGTGCCCGAATGACAGTCCGCCGACGAGGCTTCCGGCGGCGAAGACCGCCAGTACGACGCCGGCCTTGAGGCTGCCGTGCTCGAAGGTGGCGACCACACCGACCTCTACGGCAGAACAGGCGCCGATCACGAGGAACCCGATGACAGTCGCCAGCGCCACAGGTGGTCTCATCAGCACGCGGCCGAAGGCGCGACGGCTGCGGGGGATACGCACACGACCGACTTCGGGAGAGGTGATGAACCAGCTGCATCCCAGCACCAGGATGATCGCGACCAGCATCAGCCCCTCGGTGGTGCCGATCTGAGTGGACACCAGAGTGATGACGACGGGGGCGAGGATCCAGATGATCTCCTGCAGGGACGCGTCCAGCGAGAACAGCGGTGTCAGCTGCGATGAATTGACCAGCTTGGGATAGATCGTGCGCACCGCCGACTGAACCGGCGGAGTCGACAGCCCGACCATGAGGCCGAAGGCCATATAGCCGGCCAAGTTGAGGGGGAGCAGGCCCAGCGCAAGTACGGCGAGCGTGCAGACGGTGGCGGTGAGAGTGAGTACTCGACGCATGCCCCACACGCCCATCCAGCGGCTCGTGACAGGGCCGGACACTGCTTGGCCTACCGAAGTCGCCGCAAGCACGAGGCCGGCGGCGCCATACGAGCCGGTCTGCTGCTCGACATGCAGCAGGATCGCCAGCGATGCCATGCCGCTGGGGAAACGCGCCGTCAGCTGAGCTGCGATCATGCGCCCCACTCCAGGGGTGCGAAGAAGGTCTCGATATCCCGCCACAAGGCAACGTTACTGGGCATCGGCAGCGGAACCCGGGTGGGTGTGATGGAGACACGCCGCGACACGCCGGAGGGGCTTGTCCACAGGAAATTGGATGTCGGAACCCCCGCGTAGCGTGCGACCTGTGGATAGATTTCTGAACGGCTTTGGAGAACCGCGAGATCATGCGCTTCGCGGGGTCTGAAACTCTTTCCGCGGCTGTGGATGAAATGGTGGACAACCTGTGTTGTACCAGTGGAGAGCGGTGGAAAACTACAGGGATGTAACTACTAGCCCTTGTGGTCAGTCTCAATGTCCGTACCTATATGTAGTATTGAAGTCCCGGTGGGGGGTCTGCCGGAAAATCTAGATTTGAGGGGAAAAAGATGTCGATTACGGTCTACACGAAGCCTTCCTGTGTTCAGTGCAACGCGACCTATCGCGCGCTGGATGCACAGGGCATCGAGTACGAAATTCACGACCTCTCTGAAGACGCTGCGGCGCTCGAGCGGGTCAAGGCGCTCGGCTACATGCAGGCGCCCGTCGTCGTCACTGACGAGGACCACTGGTCGGGCTTCCGTCCCGACAAGATCAACGAACTCGCTTCTCGCTTGGCATAAGGATTCGTCATGAGCGCCGTTGCGACTGCCGCGCCGCTCCTGGTCTATTTCTCCAGCATCTCGGGTAACACGGCCAGGTTCGTCGACAAGCTCGGTCTGCCTGCGCAACGCATCCCGTTGCACCGCAATGAAGAGCCTCTTCTCATCGATGAACCCTTCGTGCTTGTCACGCCAACGTATGGCGGAGGGCAGGGGCGTGATGAGGAGAAGGGTGCTGTACCCAAACAGGTGATTCGGTTCCTCAATGAAGAGCGAAACCGGCGTCATATTCGCGGAGTGATCTCCGCAGGAAATACCAACTTCGGTGAGTCGTTCTGTCTCGCCGGAGAGATCATCAGCCGCAAGTGTGATGTGCCGCACTTGTATCGGCTTGAAGTATTCGGCACGCAAGACGATGTTGATCGCGTGAGCGACGGATTGGAACGATGGTGGGTATCGCAGTTGAAGAGCATGCAGGGCATGACACCGTGACCGAGCGGGTGGCGTTCAAGGCCAACCCCGCGTACGAGGGACTCGACTATCACTCGCTCAACGCGATGCTGAACCTTTACGACGCGGACGGCAAGATCCAGTTCGGTGCCGATAAGCGTGCTGCGCAGGAGTACTTCCTGCAGCACGTGAACCAGAACACGGTGTTCTTCCACTCCCTCAAAGAGCGCCTGGACTACCTGGTCGAGAAGGAGTACTACGAGGGTGCTCTCATCGAGAAGTACTCGATGGAGTTCATCCAGAAGCTCAACGACCTCGCCTACTCGAAGAAGTTCCGCTTCGAGACCTTCCTCGGCGCGTTCAAGTACTACACGAGCTACACGCTGAAGACCTTCGATGGCAAGCGCTACCTCGAGCGCTTCGAAGACCGCGTCGTGATGACTGCTCTGGGTCTCGCTGACGGTGAGGAGCAGGTCGCGATCGATCTGGTCGAGGAGATCATCTCCGGCCGGTTCCAGCCCGCGACGCCCACCTTCCTCAACTCGGGCAAGGCGCAGCGCGGCGAACTCGTCAGCTGCTTCCTGCTGCGTATCGAAGACAACATGGAGTCGATCTCCCGCGGGATCAACTCCTCGCTGCAGCTGTCCAAGCGTGGCGGTGGCGTGGCGCTGCTGCTGTCGAACATTCGTGAGTCCGGTGCGCCGATCAAGCAGATCGAGAACCAGTCCAGCGGCATCATCCCCGTCATGAAGCTTCTCGAAGACAGCTTCAGCTACGCCAACCAGCTTGGTGCCCGCCAGGGTGCAGGTGCGGTCTACCTGAACGCACACCACCCCGACATCATGCGCTTCCTTGACACCAAGCGTGAGAACGCTGACGAGAAGATCCGCATCAAGACGTTGTCGCTGGGCGTCGTCGTTCCCGACATCACGTTCGAGCTCGCCAAGAATGGCGAAGACATGTACCTGTTCTCGCCGTATGACGTCGAGAAGGTCTACGGAGTGCCCTTCGGTGACATCTCGGTCACCGAGAAGTACCGCGAGATGGTTGATGACCCTCGCATCAAGAAGACGAAGATCAATGCGCGTGAGTTCTTCCAGACCATCGCTGAGATCCAGTTCGAGTCCGGCTACCCGTACATCATGTTCGAGGACACGGTCAACAAGGCGAACCCGATCAAGGGCCGCATCAACATGTCGAACCTCTGCAGCGAGATCCTGCAGGTGAACACGCCGACCACGTACAACGAGGACCTCTCGTACGACCAGATCGGCAAGGACATCTCGTGCAACCTCGGCTCGATGAACATCGCGCTGGCGATGGATGCCGGTGACCTGGGTAAGACGGTAGAGACGGCGATCCGGGGGCTCACCGCAGTCAGCAACCAGAGCCACATCGCCTCGGTGCGCTCCATCGAGGTGGGCAACGACCGCTCGCACGCCATCGGCCTCGGCCAGATGAACCTGCACGGATACCTGGCTCGTGAGCACGTGCACTACGGCTCTGAGGTCGGCATCGACTTCACGAACATCTACTTCTACACGGTGCTGTTCCACGCGTTGCGTGCATCGAACATGCTGTCCATCGAGCGTGGCGTGTCCTTCGACGGGTTCGAGGACTCCACCTACGCGTCGGGTGAATTCTTCGACAAGTACATCGAGCGCACCTGGGAGCCCGAGACCGAAAAGGTCAAGGAGCTTTTCGCTGGAATGCACATCCCCACCCAGGCTGACTGGGCAGGGCTCAAGGACAGCATCCAGAAGCATGGCATCTACAACCAGAACCTGCAGGCGGTGCCGCCGACCGGCTCGATCTCGTACATCAACAACTCCACGAGCTCGATCCACCCGATCGCGTCGAAGGTTGAGATCCGCAAGGAAGGCAAGCTCGGCCGCGTCTACTACCCGGCGCCGTTCATGACGAACGACAACCTCGAGTACTACGAGGACGCGTATGAGATCGGCTACGAGAAGGTCATCGACACGTACGCTGCGGCCACGCAGCACGTTGACCAGGGCCTCTCGCTGACGCTGTTCTTCAAGGACACCGCCACCACGCGTGACATCAACCGGGCCCAGATCTACGCATGGCGCAAGGGCATCAAGACGATCTACTACATCCGCCTCCGCCAGATGGCACTCGAGGGGACCGACATGGCCGAATGCGTCAGCTGCATGCTTTAATGCCCGCTGATCAGGGATTTTTGTAAAAGAGAGAAGCAGGATGACTCCCGTACCGAAGCTCAAGCTGGTCGACCACGTACAGGCGATCAACTGGAACCGCATCGAAGACGACAAGGACCTCGAGGTCTGGAACCGTCTGGTGAATAACTTCTGGCTGCCCGAGAAGGTGCCGCTGTCGAACGACATCCAGTCGTGGAACACGTTGACGCCGGAAGAGCAGCTCATGACGATGCGGGTCTTCACCGGTCTCACGTTGCTCGACACGATCCAGGGCACCGTTGGTGCGGTGTCACTGATCCCTGACGCGATCACTCAGCATGAGGAAGCGGTGTACACCAACATCGCGTTCATGGAGTCGGTTCACGCGAAGAGCTACTCGTCGATCTTCTCGACGCTGTGCTCGACCAAAGAGATCGATGAGGCCTTCCGGTGGTCCTCCGAGAACGTGAACCTTCAGAAGAAGGCTCAGATCATCATGAACTACTACACCGGTGATGACCCGCTCAAGCGCAAGATCGCCTCGACGCTGCTGGAGTCGTTCCTGTTCTACTCGGGCTTCTACCTGCCGATCTACTGGTCGTCCAAGGCGAAGCTGACGAACACGGCTGACCTGATCCGCCTCATCATCCGTGACGAGGCTGTGCACGGTTACTACATCGGCTACAAGTTCCAGAAGGGTCTCGAGAAGGAGACCCAGGAGCGCCGTGATGAGCTGAAGGAGTACACCTTCAACCTCATGTATGAGCTCTATGACAACGAGGTGCAGTACACGCAGGACCTCTACGACGGCGTCGGCCTCACCGAAGACGTCAAGAAGTTCCTGCACTACAACGCCAACAAGGCGCTGATGAACCTCGGCTACGAGGCGATGTTCCCCTCCACGCTGACGAACGTGAACCCGGCAATTCTGTCGGCGCTTTCACCCAACGGCGATGAGAACCACGACTTCTTCTCGGGGTCTGGCTCGTCGTACGTCATCGGCAAGGCCGAAGCGACAGAGGACGACGACTGGGACTTCTAAGAGCTTCTCTTTGAGTCCCGGCTGAAAGCCTGGTCAGAGGCCCGGATCTGCGAAATCTCGCGGGTTCGGGCCTTTTCGTGCCCTCTTCGATACGACAGAGGAGCCACCCGAAATTTGGGGTTAGTGCACGATTACCGCCAGGAGCGTCTCGAGGCCGATGCTTCCGAGGTCGAGCGCCCGGGGTCTCTCACATGTGTACGAGAATAGGTGGTGGCGGTCGAGGCCACACCCGACTCTCGACCATTTCGACAAGCAAGAGAGGTCAACATGACATTCCCGGTTCTCCAAGACAAGGTCATCATCGTCACTGGCAGCGCTCAGGGCATGGGGGCTGCTACCGCGCGCTTGGCGGCGGCTGCCGGCGCGAAGGTGGTCGTTGCCGATTTCAATGAAGCCGGTGGTCAAGCCGTGGTCGACAGCATCAAGGCCGAAGGTGGCGAGGCCACGTTCGTGATGACGGATGTATCCGACCCCGCATCCGTCGAAAACATGGTGAAGAAGACCGTCGAAGCGTATGGACGCCTCGACGGCGCTGTCAACAACGCGGCGCTCAAGCCCGACACCTCGCCGCTCTCAGAATTGGATGACAGCTACTTCGACCGTCTCATCGGAGTCGATCTCAAGGGCGTGGCGCTATGCCTCAAGTTCGAGTTGCGGCAGCTCATCGAGCAAGCACAAGGTGGATCGATCGTGAATATCTCCTCGACTAACGCGTTCCGCCCGCAATACAACCAGGGTGTCTACACGGCGGCCAAGCACGGCGTCGTCGGCCTCACCAAAAGCGCTGCGCTCGAGAACGGTTCACACAACATCCGGGTCAATTCAGTCGCGCCCGGCGCGATCGAGACTCCAATGCTCTTCGAGTCGATGGCAGACAACAACCTCAAGGCTGAAGACGTCGCGCCAACTCTGTCGGTGCTCAACCGCTTCGGAAAGCCCGAGGAAGTCGCCGAAGGTAGCGTCTGGCTGCTCTCCGATAACTCAAGCTATGTGACCGGCTCAGTGCTGCACATCGACGGTGGCTACACCGGCCGCTAGTTTGAATTGAACCGTTCAAATCCCGGTGCGTCGTACCCCGATGTCCTGTGGAACGTTCCCGTTGCGGGACTCATCGAAGTCCTGCAACGGGAGTAGCGAGCGGCGGTTGTCAGCGGATAGTTTCGGGCTGTCGTTGAATGGTGCGTTATATCGCGGGCGACGTTGAAAAGCTCGGCGAGTTCTACCGGCGCTTGCCGAAGCTGCGCAGCCGCAGCGAGTTCGCCACGACCAGTACCGAGCTGGCAGCCATCGCGGCGCCGGCGATCATCGGGTTCAGGAATCCGAGGGCCGCGATCGGGATGCCGATCGTGTTGTAGAGGAACGCCCAGAACAGGTTCACCTTGATCGTGCCCAGAGTCTTGCGGGAGAGCTCGATCGACTGAGCGACCTGGGCCAAAACGTTGCCCATGATGGTGATGTCCGCCGCCTCGATCGCTACGTCCGTGCCAGAGCCCATCGCCACACCCAGGTCTGCCTGAGCGAGCGCCGGAGCGTCGTTCAGTCCGTCGCCGACCATGGCGACAACGTGACCGCTGGCCTGCAGGTCGCGAACGGTCTGCGCCTTACCATCGGGGAAGACGTCAGCAAAGACATCCTCCGGGGCGATGCCGACCTTCGCAGCAACCTGCTGGGCCACCGCGGCGTTGTCGCCGGTAAGCAGGATGGGGCGCAGCCCAAGGCTCTTGAGAGTCGCGATTGCAGCAGCGGACGACGCCTTGACGGTATCGGTCAGGTTGACCAGCCCCGCAAAATGTCCATCGATGGCGACCATGATCGAGGTTGCACCGTTGAGCTGTGCGACGGTCAAATCGGAGAGATGCGTCTGGGTCAGAGCGACCCCGTTCTCCTTCAGCCAGCTCATACGGCCGACGACAACGGTGTGGGTGCCGACAGTGGCGAGGACGCCGCCGCCGGGGGCGGAGGTGAACGAGGCGGCCTCACCGAGCGGCGCTTCGGCCCTCGCTGCATGGACGATCGCCTGAGCGATCGGGTGTTCAGAGCCGGACTCGGCTGCACCAGCCAGGGCCAGCAGCTCAGCCTGGCTGACTCCCTCGGTCGGGGTGACCGAGGTCACGGCGAGGTTGCCCTCCGTGATGGTCCCGGTCTTGTCCAGCAACACGGTGTCGATCTTGCGGGTGTCTTCCAGCACCTGCGGGCCGCGGATCAGGATGCCCAGCTGCGCACCGCGCCCGGTGCCCACCAGTAGCCCGATCGGGGTAGCCAAGCCCAGTGCGCACGGGCAGGCGATCACCAGCACCGCGACGGATGCGGTGAAAGCCGCGTTCACATCGTTGGTGAACAGCATCCACAGCACGAACGTGACCACGGCGATAGCCAGCACGATCGGCACGAAGACCGCGGAAATACGATCCGCGAGCCGGGCGATGGGGGCCTTGCCGGTCTGCGCCTCGGAGACCATCCGGCCCATCTGCGCGAGCGTCGTGTCTTTGCCTACACGGGTCGCCCGCACCAGCAGCCGGCCGGACGTGTTGATGGTCGCGCCGATGACCGTGTCATCCGGCCCTACCTCGACGGGAACCGACTCGCCAGTGACCAGAGCGGTGTCCACAGCAGAGTGGCCGGAAACGACGAAGCCGTCGGTCGCGATCTTCTCGCCGGGGCGGGTGACGAATTCATCACCGGGAACCAGCTCGGATGCCGGAATCTTCACTTCGATGCCATCACGCAGCACAACAGCTTCCTTGGCACCCAGATCGAGCAAAGTCTTCAGCGCATCGCCGGCGCGGGACTTGGCACGCGCCTCAAGGTAGCGGCCGAGCAGCAGGAAGGTCGCCACGACGCCTGCGGTTTCGAAGTAGAGCGCATGGTCACTCATTGCCATGTCGATGTGGGCAGTGACATTGGGATCCTTGATCAACTGCCAGAGCGAGAAGAAGTAGGCGGCCAGCACACCGATCGACACCAGGGTGTCCATCGTGGATGCGAGGTGACGGGCATTGATCGCTGCGGCGCGGTGGAACGGCCACGCAGACCAGAACGTCACCGGAGTGGCGAGCACCAGTGCGACCCAGCCCCAGTGCGGGAACTGAGCTCCGGGAATCATGGAAATCACGAACAGCGGCACGGTGAAGATCACCGCCACGATCAGACGGATCTTCAAGTCGTTGCCACCGTGCGCGGTCGTGTGGTCAGTGCGCGACGCACTCTGGGAGGAGTCGACCTCGGCAGTCGTCTCAACCGCGGCAGCGTACTTATCGACCTTCACATTGGCCTGATAGCCAGCGGACTCGACGGTGGAGATGAGCTGCTCATCTGTCACGTCTTCGGACACCGTGATGCGCGCTGACTCCAGCGGCAGGTTCACTAGGGCTTCGACTCCCTCGATCTTGCCGAGTTTGCGTTCGACCCTGCTCACACACGATGCGCAGGTCATGCCCTGGATGTCCAGTTCGACGACGCGCGGATTGCCGGGGGCCGTGATCTCGTTGCTCATGATTCTGTTTTAGGCGTTTACAGAGACCAGCGTGTAGCCGGCCTCGATGACCGCGGCTTCGAGAACTGAGTTCTCCACAGTGGCGGTGGTGGTGATCGTTGCGGTGGACGTGCCGCCCGCGGTGAGGGTGACCTCGACATTGCTGATGCCGGGGACGGCTGTGAGTTCCTCTGTCACGGAGGACACACAGTGGCCGCAGGTCATGCCGTCGATCTTCAGGGTGATGTCGTTCTGGTTCATGGCTTCGCGTCCTGATTCATTGCTCATGGGATCTCCTCTGGTGGGTTCTTTGGGGATGAAGAAGGTGACGGGCCGTTAGCGCAGCAGTCGGCCGATGGCAGTGGTCACCTCGGCGACCTTCTCCGCCACGAACGACTGATCACCGGTATTGGCCGATTGGGCCGCAGCATCGACGACGCAGTGCGAGACGTGGTCTTCGATGAGACCGAGGCTGACCTTGTGCAGGGCTGCGTTGATGGCAGAGATCTGGGTGAGGATGTCGATGCAGTATTTTTCGTCGTCAACCATGCGGGTCACGCCACGCACCTGCCCCTCGATGCGACCCAGGCGCTTCAGCAGGGCATCTTTGTTCGCGGTGTACGCGTGATTGACGTGCTCATCGGTGGGTGCTGCGACGATCTCCATGACTCGAGAGTACCCCCGGGGGGTATGCGTGTCAACTACCCCCTGGGGGTATCCGTGCGATCACGGAAGGCAACCGTCGGCGTCTGGATAGCGCCTTCGGCAGGGCGGATGCTGAGGCATCCGTCCCGAAAGCCATTTCCGCGTCGGCATCCGGGTATCCTGGATAGGGCATTCACTACAGGAGGCACCCGTGATTCTCAGCTTCATCATCTTCTTGGTCCTTTTCATCGGCGGGATCGTGCTGATGGGCATCTCGCACGGCCTGCCCGACTTTCAGGCGCTCGTGTTCTGCGCTGGCCTGCTCTTGTTCACCCTGGCGATGGCGTGGATCATGCGCGGCGGCCGCAGTGGCGCAACGCGTCGTTCGAACAACTGGGATGGTGGCCCCGCAGCCAACTGATCAGCGGCGTGACGCCTGCGGATATAGCTCGGCGACGAAGTCGCTGAGCTCCTCCAGGCACTGCTCGATCCGTGCGTGTGCGAAGTGTTTGTCGTCCCATACTCCATAGAGAGTGATGACGAGGTCGCCGTCCGGAGCAGTAATCGGCACCGTGCGCAAGCCATAGCGGGAGTCATCCGACAGCACGCAGATTCCGCGGCCCGCCGCAGCGAGTGCCAGTGCGAGCGATGACGACTCGGTTTCCGTGGCGGGTGTGTACGAGAGTCCTGCCCGCGACACCGCGTTGTCAAACATCTGGCGCACGCCGTGGGCGCGGCTCATCACGATCAGCGGCTCCTCTACCAAGCGTGTGAGACGGATGCCGGGGCTGTCAGCGAGCGGGTGTTCAGGATGTACCTGGGCCCACAGATACGCGTGACCGATCACCCGCGAGCGGAACTCCGCCGGAGGGATGCGCGTGCCGACCGCGAAGTCGGCGTCGCCTCGCGCGAAGACGCTGTACACATGCTCCGGGAGTGCCTCGACGGCGTTGCTGATCGGACCGTCGGCACCCTGTGCGACGACGAAGGGCGCCAGAATGTCGGTCACGGTCGTATTGGCGGATGCCACAGTCAAAGCATCGCCGGCACCCAGAGCGATTGATCGCGCGGTCGAGGTGGCCCGCGCGGAGCGGGTGAGTAGATCCTTGGCGACGGGGAGGAAGGCGCGACCCGCGGCGGTCAGCGTCACTCCGCGGGGTTCTCGGTCGAAGAGCGCGAATCCCAGATCCTGTTCCAGGCGACGGATCTGGCGACTCAGTGAAGGCTGAGCGACGCGTACCGCCTCGGCCGCGCCATGCACGGTCCCGTGTTCGGACACCGCGATGAAGTAACGCAGCAGGCGAAGGTCCATGCGATACCTCTCAAGCATCTAAGTACTGAAAAACAAGTATTGGTGAGTCTCGACCTCCTGTCCATAGACTGGCCGGAACCCGCCCCTTCGCGGCCCTTCTCTGGAGGTCGACATGGACGTCACCCGCACTCGAACACAGCGAACTGCACTGATAACTCTGACCACCGTCGCCGCCGTGTCTCTGGCGGCTTGCTCCGCCGGAGGAGCCGAGAACGAATCCTCCGAGGTCGACGTACTGACCGTCGCGGCCTCCGCAGCCGTCACGACGTGGGATCCGATCACCTCCTTCTCCACTGAGGCGCTCTATCTGGGCAATCTCTACGAGCCGCTGCTGTGGAAGAACGCCGAAGGCTCCGCAGAGGAGTTCACACCGGCGATCGCCGAGTCGTGGGAGACCAGCGAAGACGGGCTGACCTGGACATTCCACATCCGTGAAGGCGTGACCTTCCACGATGGCGAGGTCGTTGATGCTGCCGCTGTCGTCGCCAGCATCGAAGCCGCCAGGGAACGTGCCGGCGCGGCATTCATCTGGGCGCCGCTGGAAAGCCTGGAGGCGACGGACGACTCGACCGTCGTCATGCACCTGGCCTACTCCGCACCCATGGATCTTGTCGCCGCCTCCACCTATGGTGCCTGGATCGTCTCGCCCAAGGCACTGGAAGCCTCGGCCGCCGACGAGCTGTACTTCGAGGCTGGCATCGACGCCGGTACCGGTCCCTACACTCTCGACGAGTACTCGCCAGGAGAGAAGGTGGTGCTCACCGCGTTCAATGACTATTGGAATACTGACACCGCCTCGCACTACGACATCGTCGACATCTCGATCACCCCGGATGCCGTCACCGCGCAGCAGATGCTCACCGCCGGCGAAGTTGATTTCGCGACCAGCATCCCGCTGGAGAACATCGAGTCCGTGGCCGAACAGACCGGCTCGGACATCCGCACCGCCAACTCGCCATTCAACTACCTCGCGATGCTCAACACCACCCGCCCTCCGCTCGATGACCCGATCGTGCGACAGGCGCTCAGCTACGCGGTGCCTTACCAGGACATCATCGACGTCAGTGCGCTGGGCTACGGATCACAGTCGCGTGCTGCCGTACCGAAGGGGATCTTCCCGTACTCGGAGGATGTCGCGCAGTACACCCAGGATCTCGACAAGGCTCGAGAACTGCTCGCGCAGGCGGGGCACCCTGACGGCTTCACCCTGGAACTGACCTTTGCCTCGGAGAATCCGACCGAGACGCGTTTCGTACCGTTGATCAAGGATGCCTTCGCCCAGATCGGCGTGGAGGTCAACGTGACGGCGATGCTCTTCAACCAGCAATGGGAGGCGGCCAAGGCCGACCCGGCGACAGCGCAAGACATCTTCGTCGTCTACTACTGGCCGACCTACAGCGACGCTGGATCCGACAACCTGTACTCCCTGTTCCACTCCAGTGAGGAGCCTTTCTTCAACCTGAGCTACTGGGACAACCCCGAGTACGACGCTCTGATCGACACGGCCAGTACCCTCACCGGCAGCGACCGCGAAGCGGCACAGGCGACATACGAGCAGGCGATGGAACTCTTGGTCGACCAAGCCCCGGCGCTCTTCCTGTTCGACGCTCAAGCCGTGACCGTGGCACCCGTCGGGTTGACGATCGGCGACTTCAACGAGAACTATCCGTTCACGACGTTCTTCTCGCGGATCACCCCGTCAGAGTAAGCCAGGCTCGGATCATGTGGAGATTCCTTGTCAGGCGCATCGGTTCGGCCGTGCTCGTGCTGTTCGTCATCACGCTGATCGTCTTCGTCCTGACCCGGATCGTCCCGTCCGACCCGGCGGTGGTCTACGCCGGGCCTAAAGCTCAGCCGGAGGAGCTGGAACGGATCCGTGAGAAGCTCGGCTTCAACAATCCGCTGCCCGAGCAGTTCCTGACGTATCTCGGCGGTCTGCTCACCGGAGACTGGGGTAACTCGCTGTCGACGAAGAGGCCGGTGCTGCTCGAGCTCGGTGCCCGGCTTCCGGCCACGCTCGAGCTGCTGTTCGCGGCGATGCTGATCGCGACCATTGGCGGCATCGCGCTCGGTGTCTTCGCGAGCCGCCGGCCTGGAGGCATCGTCGACGGGGCGATCCGCGTGATCTCTATCGGTGGCGTGTCGATTCCCTCGTTCTGGTTGGGACTGCTGCTGCAGGTGTTCTTCGTGGGAACTCTGGGGATACTTCCCGCAACAGGTCAGTTCTCGAAGGCCATCGAATACACGCATCCCGTCACCGACATCACCGGTTTCGCGCTGCTGGACTGTCTACTCACCGGCAACTTCGTCGCCTGGACTGACGGCATGGTCCATCTGCTGTTGCCGGCCATCACGCTCGCTGCCTATCCGCTCGGCCTCGTCGCCAGGATGATCCGCGCGTCGATGCTGGAGGTGCTTAGCGAGGACTACGTCTTCACCGCGAATGCGTATGGCCTACGGGACCACATGGTGCGTTGGCGGCTGGCGCTGAAGAACGCACTGCCGCCGACCATGACGATCGTGGGCCTCGCGACGGCATACGCCCTGACCGGCACGTTCTTCGTCGAAGTCGTGTTCAACTGGCCGGGAATCGGGCAGTTCGCCAGCGGAGCGATGCTCGCGGTGGACTACCCGGCCATCATGGCGATCACCCTGCTCGGCGCCTTCGCCTACCTGCTCGCCAACCTCATCGTCGACCTGATTCAGGCTCGACTCGACCCGAGAGTGAAAGTCGCATGAGCACGATCACGACGGTCCTCAGCCCGCTTCCGCTCCCTGCTCGGGACACCACCGGCACGCGACTGCTGCGTGTGCTGCGCACGGACTGGCTCGCCGCTGCGGGTCTCGCGATCGTGGTGCTGGTCATCGTGCTCGCGTTCTTCGGCCAGTGGATCGCTCCCTACCCCGAGCAGGGGCTCGGCCAGACGAATGTCGAGACGCGCAACTTTGCGCCCAGCGTCGCCCACCTGTTCGGCACGGACCAGCTCGGTCGTGACATCCTCAGCCGAGTGATCCTGGGCGCGAGGCCAGCCCTGTCGATCTCGGTTGCGGTCGTCGCTATCGCGGCGGTGATCGGCATCCCGCTCGGAGCGATCGCCGGCTACTACGGCGGATGGCTCGACAACGTGCTGATGCGCGTGACCGAGGTGTTCCAGGCATTTCCTCCTCTGCTCCTGGCGATGGTGATGGTCGCGCTGCTCGGGCCGAGCCTGTTCAACGCCGGTCTGGCACTCGCGATCTGCTGGTGGCCCTGGTACGCGCGCCTGGTGCGGGCAGAAGCACGCTCGCTGCGGGAACGCCCCTACGTCGAAGCAGCACGCGCGATCGGAGTGCCGACCTGGCGCATCCTCACCCGTCACATCCTGCGCAACTGCATGACGCCGGTGATCGTGCAGGGGACAGTCGATGTCGGGGCGATCGTGCTCGCGGCAGGGTCGTTGGCCTTCCTCGGTCTCGGTGCTCAGCCGCCGACGCCCGACTGGGGACTCATGGTCGCCGAGGGGCGAGGACAGATCTTCACGAACTGGTGGATCTCGACTTTCCCAGGGCTCGGGATTTTCCTCACCGTGCTCGGCTTCAACCTCATCGGAGACGCACTGCGCGACCTCCTCGACCCGAGGCAGGTGAAGCGATGACCGACCTTCTTCGCGTCGAAGACCTGGAGATCGCATTCGTCGAGCGCGGTCGCACGACCAACCGTCCAGTGCGTGGCATCTCGCTCAGCATCGCGCCGGGCGAGGTGCTCGGCATCGTGGGAGAGACCGGCTGCGGAAAGAGCCTGACCGGCCTCGCCGTGCTGGGGATGCTGCCGCAGGGGGCCGAACCGTCGGGGCGGATCCTGCTCGACGGAATCGAACAGCGCCTCGACCGTCCGTCCCCGGTGCGGGGCGAGGCCATCTCCATCGTGTTCCAGAATCCGGGCACGGCGTTCAACCCGGTCTTCACCCTCGGACGCCAGCTGCGCGCCGTGCTCGAACGACACCGACGGACGAGCAGGTCGGCGATGCGCGCGCACATCCTGGAGTATTTCGGCCATGTGGGCCTACCTGATCCGGAGCGCGTGTACGACAGCTATCCGCATGAGCTCTCCGGCGGGATGCTGCAGCGCGTCATGATCGCTCAGGCGCTGATCTGCGAGCCGAAACTGCTGATTCTCGACGAGCCCACCACCGCGCTCGATGTGACGATCGCCCGGCAGATCCTGCAGCTCGTGCTGTCCCTGCGGGATCGCTTCGGATTCGGCGTGCTGTTCATCACCCACAACCTCGGCGTGGTGCAAGAGGTGTGTGACACGGTCGCTGTGCTGTACGCCGGCCGGGTCATCGAGTCCGGACCGAGCGCCGACGTACTGGCCAATCCGCAGCACCCATACACCCGTGGCCTGCTCGGTGCGATGCCAGCTCGGCACGCCAAAGGCCAGGAGCTGGATGCGATTCGCGGGAGCGTGCCGGCGAATCTGCTTGGTATCACCGGATGCGCGTTCGCTGATCGCTGTCCGCGAGCACAGGATCGCTGCACCCTGACGGATCCGGCGCTGATGCCGATCGGCGCGCTCCGTGAAGTCGCCTGCATCCGGGTGGGGGAAGCATGAGCGAGCCGCAGACCGCCGCCCTCGTCGTCGAGCACATCGTGAAGGAGTATCGAGTTCACCGGACCGCGTTCCGCGCCGTGGATGACGTGAGCTTTCGCATCGCTCGCGGCACGACGTTCGGGCTGGTGGGCGAATCTGGATCGGGCAAGAGCACGATCGCGCGGTGCGTGCTGCGTCTGATCGCCCCGGATGCAGGGCGCAGCCTGATCGCCGGCACCGACCCGGCACTTGTGCGCGGCTCGGCGCTGCGCCGCCTGCGTGCAGAGACCGGCATCGTGTTCCAGAATCCGAAGGCGGCGCTGAACCCGCGAATGCGCATTCGCGACATCGTGGCTGAGCCGTTGGTCACCCATACCCGACTCAGCGCCGCCGACGTCCGCCGTCGGGTCTCGGCGCTGCTCGACGAAGTCGGTCTCGCCTCGAGCCACGGCGAACGGTTGCCACATCAGCTCTCCGGTGGGCAGGCGCAGCGCGCCGGAGTAGCGCGCGCGATCGCCACCGCACCGCAGCTGGTCGTGCTCGATGAGCCCACCAGCGCGCTGGACGTCTCGGTGCAGGCGCAGGTTCTGAACCTGCTGCAGCGGCTGAAGCGCGAGCGAGGGCTGAGCTACCTGCTGATCTCGCACGACCTCGATGTCGTGCGATACATGAGCGATGAAGCGGGCGTCATGCGCCGTGGACAGCTGGTCGAGACCGGGCCAGCGGATGTCGTGCTGACTGCGCCGAGCCACGAGTACACACGTCAACTGCTGGCGGCGATGCCGGCGGTTCCCGGGGTGCGGATGCCGCAGCCCGACGGCGACGAGAGGAGCATCCTGCTGTGACTGACACGATCTCGACGATCTCGACGCGTCCGCCGCGCTACCCGAACGCACAGTCCGCGCCGAGCCAGGAAGACTGGCAGGACGCCCCGCACAATCGATGGGCGTTCGCGAACGTCTCGCACTTCGTGCCGACGATGGCAATCGCTCGGCAACCGAGGGAGCGCGAGCGCATCGTGAGACTCGACGCGCTGTCGAATGTGCCCGGCCTGGAGAGCAGGCTCGATGCCGCCTTCACCGATGCGCTGGTGGTGGTACGTCATGGCGAGGTGCTCGCCGAGTACTACCGGGATGGGTTCGCCGAGCGCGACCAGCATCTGCTGATGAGCGTGTCGAAGTCGATCTGTGGAATCACGATCGCGAGCCTCGTCGATGACGGCCTAATCGATCCTGAAGCGCACGTCTCGACGTATCTGCCCGAGCTCGCCGATTCCGCACACGGTATCGCCACGGTGCAGCAGGTGCTGGACATGACCGTTGCCGTCGCCTACAGCGAGGACTACCGGGATCCTGATTCCGAGGTGCGCCAGCAGGATCGTGTCGCAGGCTGGCGTCTGCCGCGTGCGGGCGACCCGCGCGACACGTACGCGTTCCTGCAGTCTCTGCGATCCAGCGGCGCCCCCGGTGAGCAGTTTCAGTACTGCTCGGCCGACACAGACGTGCTGGCATGGATCATCGAGGCCGTCACCGGGCGGCGTTACGCCGATGAGGTGGCGGATCGGCTCTGGCAGCGACTCGGATGCCGGGACGAGGCGTCGATCACCGTGGATCAGGGCGGTTTCGCCTTCGCCAACGGCGGCATCTCGTGCACGGCCCGCGATCTGGCGCGCGTCGGCGAGCTGATGCTCGCGGGAGGCGAACTCGGGGGTCAGCGGATCGTATCTGCGGAGTGGGTTTCGCGAACCATGGCAGGGGGTGACCCCGAGCTCGCACGCGGATCGGCGATTCAGCGGACGCATCCGAATGCCTCGTACCGCAATCAATGGTGGTCCACCGGAAACGAACGCGGCAACGTGTATGCCGTGGGCATCCACGGGCAGTATGTCTGGCTCGATCCACTGACGGACACGGTGATCGTCAAACTGTCGTCGTGTCCGGAGCCGGTGACGGAGGCATGGAACGACAAGCATGCAGGCCTGTTCCGCGACATCACGGGCAACTGACTGCAATAGCTTGCCCACTCTGAACAGCTCACCGAGGCTGGGTGCACTCGGACAAGGATCCGAGAGCCCCCTGTTCGAAGGAGAACTGATTCATGAGCGCATTCTCACGTGGAGTCCGCCGCCGAGGTCTGGCGTCACTCCTCCTTGCCGTGCCACTGACCCTGGCCGTCGGCATAGGCGGAGTCGCCGCCGCACCGCAGCCCGTCGCCACCAGCGATGAGGGCAATCACGGCAAGCCGCCGGTGCTGGAGGCCAAGGCCAAGGACACCATCAAGGTCAAGGGCCGGTACTTCAAGGACCTCAACGCAAACGGCGCACTGGACGTCTACGAGGACTGGCGCAAGCCCGTCGATGATCGGGTAGCCGACCTCATCGGCCAGATGACGCTTGAGGAGAAGGCCGGCCTCATGCTGATCGACACGCTCAACGCGTCTTGCGACGTCGCCACCGGTGAGTTCGGCACTGTGCCCGCGCTGGCAGCCGACTACATCGGCGAGCAGCAGATGCACCGCTTCATCTTCCGCAACGTGGTGGATGCCGGTGAACGGGCGGACTGCGCGCCTGCGGGCGGCGGCTTCTCCACCAACGTCACCGTGACGCCCTCCGAAGCCGCAGAGTTCATGAACGCGGTCCAGGAGCAGAGCGAAGCGACACGTCTCGGCATCCCGGTGCTGTACAAATCCAACGCTCGCAACCACATCGATCCGCAGGCACGAGCGGGCATCAACGAGTCGGCCGGTGCCTTCTCGCCGTTCCCGAAGGAAGCAGGCATCGCCGCGGCAGCGCTCGGCGAACAGGCTCTGCAGACTGGCGAGGCGACCGACGGTGACATGTCCGTCGTCGACGAGTTCGCCACCGTGATGGGCGACGAATGGTCATCGATCGGACTGCGTGGCATGTACGGCTACATGGCCGACCTGTCCACTGAACCGCGCTGGTACCGTACGCACGAAACATTCACCGAGGGTGCTGATCTCGGTGCGAACATCGCCAGGCAGCTCGTCGAGTCGCTTCAGGGCGAGGTTGGCAACGATGGCAACTCGTTGAGCCCGGACACCAACGTCGCGCTGACCATGAAGCACTTCCCGGGTGGCGGCCCGCAGGAGCTGGGTCTTGACCCGCACTACTCGTTCGGCAAGGCGCAGGTGTATCCCGGCGACGCATTCGGCTACCACCTCAAGCCGTTCGAAGCCGCCATCGAAGCCGGCGTCTCGTCGATCATGCCGTACTACGGCGTGCCCGTCGACGTCACTTACGAAGGCGTGGACTACGAGGAAGTCGGCATGGCGTTCTCTGATCAGATCGTCAACGGCCTGCTGCGGGACCAGATGGGCTTCGCAGGCTATGTGAACTCCGATACCGGCATCATCAACGACCGGGCGTGGGGCATGGAGGATGCCACGGTGCCCGAGCGGGTGGCCGCCGCGATCAACGGCGGAACCGACACGCTCTCGGGCTTCCACGATGTGGCGACGATCACGGACCTCGTCGAGACTGGTCTGGTCAGCGAAGAGCGTGTGACGCTTGCCGCTGAACGTATGTTGGCGCCGATGTTCGAGATGGGGCTGTTCGAGAACCCATATGTTGACCCCGCTCTTGCTGATGCCACGGTGGGCAGCGCAGAACACCAGGCGAGCGCTCTGGACCTGCAGCGCAAGTCAACAGTTCTCCTGCAGAACGAGGAGACTGACGGTGAGCCGCTCCTTCCGCTCAAGGGCAGCGAGACGGTCTACGTACTCGGCAACGTCGATGCCGCTGAGGTCAAGGCTGCCGGCTTCGAGGTCATCGATGGCAACGATCCGGCGGAGCAGCGCACGGCTGCCGATGCGGATGTGGCGCTCATCTCGATGACAGCGAGCAACGCGAACACTGGTGGCTACGTCAGCAACGACCCCGCAACGGGCCTCAACGGCGACCACATCAACCCGAGTGTGATCGACGGCTTCACGGGACTCGACGGGCAGAGTCCTTATGGGGCGGCTGACGCGTGCGTCGTCACCGGTACCGGTTCCTGCACGGACTCCGGTCTGCGTTTCGGCGGCTCGCTGCCTTGGGAGTCGAGCATCATCGACTTCACCGGCATGGCGCAGTCCGAGTCGTGGGAGGTCACCCCGGGGCTCGACTCGGTGCAGCAGGTGATGGCCGAGGTCGGTGCCGAGAACACCGTTTTGGACATCTACTTCCGTCAGCCGTTCGTGCTCGACGAGGAGAGTGGCCTGCGCGATGCCGGTGCGATCCTCGCCAACTTCGGCAACACCACGGCGGCGTTGATGGACGTCGTCTCCGGCGAGTTCAACCCGCAGGGGCGTTTGCCGTTCGCTCTGGCCGGCACGCGTGCGGCTGTTATCGAGCAGAACAGCGACACTCCCGGCTACGACGAGACCGAAGACGGGGCGCTTTTCGCGTACGGGTTCGGCCTCAGCTACGCACAAGACTGACGCTCAGCACGCGAAGCGCCGTCGGGGTGTCAACCCCGGCGGTGCTTCGCCAATCGTGCTTCCAGGTTCGCCTTCACAGCCGGCCACTCCGGCTCGATGACGGAGAACTCCACGCTGTCGCGTAGCGCGCCGTTACGATAGCGGGAGATCGCCCGCATCACGCCGTCCTGCTTCGCCCCGAGCCGCTCGATTGCCGTACGGGACTGGAAGTTCAGCCACTGCGTGGTCAATCCGACGCGGTAGACACCGAGGGTTTCGAACGCATGCCGCAAGAGCAGCAGCTTGGACTCCGCGTTCGTTCCGGTGCCGTGAGCGGATAGACGATTCCAGGTGTATCCGATGTGCAGACGCGGCACGTCAGCGACCAGGTCGTAGTAGGTCGTCTGCCCGATCACGCGTCCGGCGGCATCGAATGCGGTGAACGGCACCATCTCACCCTTCTCGCTGAGTGCGAGGCGACGCTCGATCTCGGCGGCGACTCCGTCAGGTGCGGGCACGGATGTGTACCAGGCTGTCTCCTGCAGGTTGCCCTCTTGCACGGCCTCGACGAGCCCGTCGTGGTGACTGCGATCGAGCGGGCGCAGTTCGACGAGGCTTCCGGTGAGAGTGACGGGAGCGGGAGAGACGAGAAAAGCCATGGCCCCATTCAAGCACCGGGCTGATCGCGGGCATGACACTCGCCTGTCGTCTACCCTGAAGTCATGCCGTTCTTGTCGATTCTTGTCGTCGCGCTGATGATCGTCGCGCTGATTGATGTCATCACGCGCGACAACGCCCAGGTGAAGCGTCTGCCGAAGATGGTGTGGATCATCCTCGTTATCTTCCTGCCGCTGATCGGCAGCATCCTCTGGTTCGCTCTCGGCCGTGAGTATTCCGGGGGCGGCATTCCCATGCCGAGGATGCCACGTCGTGCGGCGCAGACGCGGGTGCAGACGAGGACGCAGACGCCGGCGAACTCGCGCTGGGCGCCGCCCGCAGACTCCCGCAACACCGAGCAGCAGATCGCAGACCTGGACCGCGAGATCGAAGAATGGCGGCTACGTCAGGAAATTGAGAAGCGCAAACAGGAGGGCGGCGACGCGACGCATGCGTGACGCCCGTCAGAGTCGCGCGACGCGCTCTGCCTCTTTGGCGGCCACGATCTTGCGCAGCCCGGAGCTGGAGAAACGGTGGTCTCGGCCGTTGAAGTACAGCTCGATCCCGCTTTCCTCACAGTATGTGCGACCGGTGAAGTCACGATCGATGTACTCATCGCCGACAATGCGCACGTCGAGCTTGAAAGAGCGGAGGATGTCCTCGAGATCCTGTTCGGTCGAGTACGGCACAATCTCGTCAACGTATTCACAGCCTCGCAGCTGGATGTACCGCTCGACGACCGTCTGCGTCGGAGCATTCTTCTCCGGACGATCCAGCGTCGGATCCATCTGCAGCCCACAGATGAGGTAGTCGCATTGGCGCTTCGCCTCAGCGAGCATCATGATGTGCCCGGCATGGAGCAGGTCGAACGTCGAAAACGTGATCCCGACACGGGGGCCGGGGTTGTAGTCCAGCCGCTTGGCCATGGCCTCAGTAGTCATCAGTGTCTCTCTTCGGTGAATATCAACTGTTCGATTCTGCCAGGTCGAAGGACTTCTGCAGTGCGGCATCCAGCGTCGGGTACTCGAACTCGAATCCTGCAGCCGCTAATTTTTCCGGTACCACCCACCGACTCTTGAGGATGAGCTCGGTTTCGGTGCGGATGCCGATGGCGCCGATCTCCAGCATCCATCGCGGCATTGGCGGGCCGAACTTCGCGCCCAACATGCGCCGCACGCTCGCCATGAAGGTCGTGTTGTCGACGGGGTAGGGGGCCGCGGCATTCACGGGGCCGTCAAGCTCTGGATGCTGCTCAACAAAATCGATGATGCGTGCCACGTCGTCGATATGGACCCAGCTGAAGCGCTGCGCGCCGCGTTTCGCGCCCGGGAAGTGTCCGGTGCCGGCCGCGCGCCGCGACTTCGACACCGGCCACCAACCGTCGTGCTGTGCTCCGCCGAGTCCGATCCTCGCGAGGTTCTTCAGCGGTCCGAGCACGCCGCCATGGCCCAGCACGATCGTGCTGCGCAGCGCCACCCGGCGGGTGCGCGGCAGGTCATCGGCGAACAACGACTGCTCCCACGCCTTCGCGACCTCGACGGAGAATCCGGTGCCGATCTCACCCGCGGACTCTGTCATCGGCCGGTCTTCGGCATGACGATAGATCGTCGCGGTCGATGAGTTCACCCACAGTGCGGGCGGATTCGAGGCGCTCGCGATAGCAGCGCTGAGCGAAGCTGTGGTGTCGAGGCGGGATCGGAAGATCTCGGCTCGGTTCTCCGGTGTGTAGCGACAGTTCACGCTCTTGCCGGCGAGCCCGATCACGAGGGAAGCTCCGTCGACGGCCTGGTCGATGCCGGCCTGATCGCCCCAGCTCAGATCAGCACCCGACCGGGAGATCGTGACGAGCTCGCGGCCCTCGGCGCGGTACTTACGCTGGAGGTGCTGTCCCATGAATCCGGAGGATCCTCCGATCACGATGCGTCCTGCGGTCACTGCGGGTCCTCCTCGATGCGATAGCTGAAGTCGCCGGCGTACTCGTAGACCCGGCCCAGCAGAGGGACATCGATGGTGACGGCCACACGCTGACGCTCGAGCACGTCATCGAAGCTCTCCGTGAGGCGCACGACAGGGGAGAGGAAGCGGGGAAAGCGCACCTTGGCCATTCCGATGCGAATACCGACCGTGTGGCTGGTCATCATCAGTGCGCCGTCTCGCACCTCGGCTTCGAAGCTCGCCGCCACAATCCCCGGCTCACCGAGCTCATCGACGAGTCTGCCGTGTGGCCGCAGCGACACGGCATCGCGCATCGTCCAGGACTGGCCAGGTAGCAGAAACTCACGCTCGCTGACCGCGCGGCCGTTGACGAGCCGGTTGGTGACCCGGAACGGGACGCTCAGCTGCCAGCCCGCGTAAACCACGCCGCGCTCGTGCAGCGGACGCAGCAACGGCCACAGCCATCGCCGAGGAGTGCCGACTCTGCTGAACACGCCCTCGCCGACACCGATGTGCCCCTCGGGAAGTGATGAGAAGTACTGCTGCAGCGTGGGGTGCAGCTCATGCATCCGATCATCCAGCGCGCGCGCATACGGCGATTGCGAGATGTGGGTCATGCTCCAAGCCTAGAGTGGGAGAGCCTGGGGGCGTGAACCCCACTTGATCTCAAGAAGGAGACCGATCGTGAGTGAACGTCACCCAATGTCTGTACCTGTGCCGCGGGTGACCCCACTGCGCGGCGGTTCGGTGCTGCGCTGGGGAGTTCTCGGTCCTGGAGGGATCGCAGAAGACTGGGTGAGCGCGGTGCATCGACACACAGATCAGCGTGTGCACGCGGTCGCGTCACGGTCGCAGGAACGCTCTGAGGCGTTCGGGCAGCGCCACGGCATCCCGCGTCGCTACCAGGGCTATCAAGGTCTTCTTGACGATGACGACATTGATGTCGTGTACATTTCGGTGCCGCACGCGCAGCATCATCCGTTGGCGCTCGAGGCGATCGCGGCGGGCAAGAACGTGCTGATCGAGAAGCCCATCGCCCTCACTGCGGTGCAAGCGGAGGAAATCGCTCAGGCTGCCAAGGCTGCCGGGGTCTTCGCGATGGAGGCGATGTGGTCGCGGTACCTGCCGCAGTCCGACATCCTCGCGCAGCTTCTTGATGATGGCGCGCTCGGCGATGTTCGGCTGGTCACCGCGCACCTTGGATGGCAGTGGACGTATGACCCGGAGCATCCCAATTTTGATCCCGCCGTCGGCGGCGGAGTGATGATCGATGCCGGGGTTTACAGCCTGTGGTTCGCGCACTCTGTGCTCGGAGTCCCTACCAGCATCGCCGCATCGGGACTTCTTGCCCCCACCGGGGCTGAGACCGAAGCGCTGATCTCGCTGGAGAACGATCGCGGTGCACGCGGCATGGTGAGCGCATCGACGACCGTGACGACCCCTGGGCTCGCCGCCGTGTATGGCACTGCCGGTTCGGTGAGCTACGAGACGAGCTTCGTGTTCCCGGCCAGACTGCGCATCACGCTGAATGGTGCGGAGCAGGTTTGGGAGGATGAGAGCGGACTCGTCGGGCGGGACGGGCTTGCCTGGCAGGCTGCCGCACTCGCATCATATGTCGCAGAGGGGCGCACACAATCACCGTTGCACTCCCTGAATGACTCGGTCGCGGTCATGCGCAGCATCGACGAAGTCCGCCGTCAGATCGGCAGCCTCCGCACCGACTGAGCGGTGGACGAGGCGTCCTCAGAGCCCGAGGTGCTGCTCCAAGGCCTCGACGACGAGAGCGTGATCGTCGGCCTGGGCGAGGCCAGACACCGTGATGCTGCCGACCACCCCGGTGCCGCTGACAGTGGCGGGGAACGAACCGCCGTGTGCGGCATACAGTGCACCGTCGTTCCACGGCTGCGCGATCCGCTCGTCGAGTTCTTCAGTACTCACGTGCGTCTCGTCTCAATCCTCAAGGAGGCGGACCAGTCGCTCATGACCGGTCTCCTCGAGCTCGGTGATCTCATCGCGAGACTTCAGGAAGTCCGAGAATGAACGGTAGCCGAGCGCCTTCTCGCTGAACGACGGATCCATGCGGCGCATGTGCGTCTTCACGGCAGAGCTGTGTAGCCACTCATCCGCGCCGGCTTTGTCATGACCGAGGCGAAGGGCACGCTCCAGCAGCAGGGTGGCCTCTTCCTGCTCGGTGGTCGGGGCCGATTCTTCGACCGGCTCGGCAGGCTTGGCCACCTTCTTCGCGCGGCTCTTGGCCGCAGCCTTGGGTTTCGTCGCGGGGGCTTCGGGCTCGGCATCCGCAGTCGTACGCGGTGCAGCCGGCTCGGCGTTCGCAGTTTTCCGCCGTGCAACCGGCTCGGTGACCTGCGGGGCAACCGGCTCGGCAGATGGGGCAGCCTGCTTGGGTGCCGGGCGTACGACACCCGGCAGTGAATCGTAGGATTCGAACTCGTCACACGCCGCGGCCAGCGACTTGGCGGTCGATCCAGCGACGCCCACACCGATCACGTAGCGGCCCAGACGCTTGCAGCGCTGCGCGAGAGGGACGTAGTCGCTGTCGCCGGCGACGATCACCACGTGGGTGAGATCGGGGAGGCGGAACATGTCTTCCACAGCATCCACGGCCAGACGGATGTCGGCACCGTTCTTCGCATATGCGGCCGCAGGGAACAGCTGTACAAGGTCGACCGCGCGCGCGACGAGCTGCGAGCGGTACTCGGCGTTCACGTGCGATGACCAGTCAGCGTAGGCACGAGTGAGCACCAGCGTGCCGAAGGATGCGGCGTAGTCGATGATCGCGCCGACCTCGATCATCGCGCTCCTCAGCCGCTCGATGACCTCGGGATCATTCGGGTTCTCGGTGATGCGCTGCCGGTCTTTGCCGTAGGCGTTGCGCCCGTGCACGCGGTCGTACCAAGAGATGACGATGTTGTCGAAGTCCAGGTAGACAGCGACGCGAGGGTCCTGAGGGTCAGCCATGAGTGCTCTCCTCGCTCGGGTAGCGGACGCCGATTTGCGCGCGGATCTCGTCGAGCGTTCCCATGATCGCAACGGATTCCGCGAGGGGGAGCGGAAGCAGCGCACCCGCGGTGTCCCCGGCGGCGACTGCGCCCTCTGCGGCGAAGGCCTGGTATTGCATGCCGCGGCCGTCGATCTCGGAGGCGTAGCTCTCGATCACCGTGTCGTCAGGACCGACCACGCGGAAGGATGTCGGCGTGTACCAGACACGGTCGATTTCGATTCGCGCGTCGGTGCCGATGATCGCGGCGGCATTGGGGCCGGCCGCGCGAGACGAGGAGAGGCTGGTCGAGACCGCGCCGCTCGCGTGCGTCATGACCGTGGCGACCTCGGAATCTGCGCCGGTCTCCATCAGACGTGCGGTGGCCTGGATCGAAGTCGGTGCGCCGAGGATGTCCCAGATGAACGAGATCGGATAGATGCCGAGGTCGAGCAGCGCGCCGCCGCCGAGCGCGAGCGCGTTCAGGCGGTGCTCGGGGTCAGCGGTGATCCGCTGCGTGTGGTCTGCGCTCACCGCGCGGATCTCACCCAGGGTGCCTTCGGCGATGATCTCCCGGATGCGCACCATGTGCGGCAGATAGCGCGTCCACATGGCTTCCATCGCCAGAAGGCCGCGTTCGGTGGCAATGCGCTGCAGGTCCTCGGCCTCGGCACGATTGAGAGTGAACGACTTCTCCACGAGCACGTGCTTGCCGTTCTCGAGAGCGAGCTTCGCGCCCGCGTGATGCATCGGGTGAGGTGTGGAGACGTAGATGATGTCGACGTCAGGATCGGTGACGAGCGCCTCGTAAGACGCATGTGCGCGTGGAATGTTGAACTTCGCAGCAAAAGCGTCAGCCGAAGCCTGCGAGCGGGATCCCACCGCGACCAGATCGAGACCCGCAGTGCGCAGATCGGAGGCGAAGGAGGTGGCGATGCCACCCGTGGCGAGGATTCCCCAGCGAAGACCAGTCATGTTCTCAGCGTAGAGCAGATACGAGTGCCTCCTGCGGGACGAGCGGGAATACCTGCTCGGCGATGCGCTCGAGTTCTTCATCCAGGGGTGAGGCCTGAATCAGCAGCAGTGTGATGCCGGCTTCCGCGTAGTCGTGGATACGCTCGGCGACCTGCTCGGCCGTGCCGACGAGATTGGGGCGCAGACCGCGGGTGCCGACGGAGTACTCACGGCGACTCACCTCGAGTGACAGTTTCGAGTTGCGCTTGAACTCCTCGAATGATGCATACCCGGGGGAGTCAGGGTCAACGGTGGTGATGCGGTCGAGTTCGCGCTGTGCTTCGGCTTCGGTGTCGCGGACGATGACATATGCCGGCATCCCAAACTCTGAGATCGGGCGGCCATGCAGCCGCTCGGACCGCGCGTTCATGTCGGCGACATTGCTGCGGACCTCATCGAGCGTGCCGCCGTGCATCACATAGGCGTCGGCGAAGTCGGCGATGGCTTCGCGGCCGGCGTCGCTCTCGCCGCCGGCGAAGATCACCGGATGCGCTGATGGCTTGGGCTCGACGATCGCGCCCTCGAACTCGTAATGGCTGCCGGCGAAGGAGAACGGTGTGCTCTCCCACAGCCCGTTCAACACCTCGACGAATTCCTTGGCCTGCACATAGCGCTCGTCATGGGTGGTGAAATTACCACCGAACTGACGTGCCTCTTCTGCCCACCACGCGGCCACGACGTTCAGCGCGATGCGTCCAGGGGCAACGCTGTCGAGAGTGCTGACAGTCTTCGCGAGGACTGCGGGCAGATGGAAACCGGGCCGGACTGCTGTCATCACGCGCAGATGATCGGTCACGGCCAGGATCGCCGCGGACAGCGACCAAGCTTCCAGGCTCGGGGCATCGATCCCCTTGCGGTCGTTCAAATACAGCTCTGGGACCAGCGTGGTGTGGAATCCGAGGAGATCTGCCTTCACTGAAATTTCGCGGATGTACTCCCACGTGGCGGCCATGCGTCCCTCGTCGGTGACGTTGCGGAGGAACCCGCCGTAGACCGGGGTCCAGTATCCGAGATTGATGCGCATGATGCTCCAGTCGTCAGGCGTGCGTAAGCGCGCGGTCGAGGTCGGCGATGATGTCGGCAGGATCTTCCAACCCGGCACTCAATCGGATGGTGTTCAGCGAGATGCCGGCGGCTGCTCGCTGGTCGACGTTCAGATGCGAATGCGTCATGGATGCGGGATGCGCGACGAGGCTGCGGGCATCGCCGATGTTCGCGACCAGCCGCACGACCTCCAGCGCGTCGACCACCCGCGCGACGCGGGCCTGGGCGCCGGCATGGTCAGCGCCGGCATCGTCAGCGCCAGCGTCCTCAGCGCCGGCATCGTCGGCGCCAGCGAGATCGAACGAGAAGACCGAGGGGATGCCCCGCGGCAAGTAGCGCTCGGCGAGCGTGTGCCAGCGGTTGCCGGGGAGTCCAGGATGGTGCACAGCGGCCACCTTCGGATGCTGCGCCAAATGCTCGGCGATCGCGAGGGCCGTCGCGCTCTGGCGAGCCACCCGCAGATCGAGCGTTTCGATGCCCTGCAGAATCTGCCAGGCGTTGAAGGGTGAGAGCGACGGGCCGAGGTCATGCACGTACTTCGACTTGACCAGGGCCGAGAAAGACTGCCCGATGCCGAAGCGCTCCCACAGCACAAGGTCGCCGAATCGTGGGTACGGCGCCGTGAACTGCGGCCACCGCTCAGGCTGTGCACCAAAGTCGAAGGTGCCCTGATCGACGACGACGCCACCGAGGGACGTGCCATGGCCGCAGAGGAACTTCGTCGCCGAGTGCACGACGAAGTCGGCGCCGTGCTCGCCCGGACGTATCAGGTAGGGCGTGCCCACGGTGTTGTCGATGACGAGCGGAACCCCTGCGTCGTGCGCGATATCGGCGACCAGCTGGATATCGAGCACCTGCGCGATCGGGTTTGCGACCGACTCGGCGAACAGGATGCGGGTGGTCGGGCGGATCGCCGCGCGCCAGGCGTCCGGATCGTCCTGGTCGACGAAGGTCACCGGAATGCCGAAGTCGTCCAGAGTGTCCTGGAGCAGATCGACCGTGCCACCGTAGAGCTGGTTCGCGGCGACGATGTGACCCCCACGCCCGGCCAGCGCGAGCAAGGTGACGGCGACCGCGGCCTGCCCTGAGGCGACCGCGACGGCGGACGTGCCTGCTTCCAGTGCCGCGACGCGTTCTTCGAGCACCTGCTGCGTGGGGCTCGCATTGCGGCTGTACAGGTTGCCGGTCTTGCGTAGTGCGAACAGATCGGCGGCATCTGCCAGGGATGCGAACTCGTACGCGGCGGTCTGGTAGATCGGGGGGACGGCGCTGTTCTGCGGTGTGCCGGAGATATACCCGGCCTGCACCTGCTGAGTGGAAAACGCGGTCATGAGACCAGCGACTCCGAGGCATGACGAGCCGACAGTTCCAGTGGTCGAAGGGCCCGCACCACTGGCGTGTGCACATCGCCTGTGCGAAGTCGTTCCAACCACAACACGATGGTGGCGGCCACGCTGCGATGGGAGGCATCGTTGAGCGCGTCATGCAGGCCCCCGACCGTCTCGATCAGCTCAAGATCGGGAACCGCGTTGAGCAACGCCTCTGCTTCGTTGAACGGGGACACCGGATCTGCGGAGCCATGAAACGCGAGCACTGGAACGGCGACCGCGGCGAGGTCCGCGGCCGGTGGGACGGGCTCGGCGGCGAGCGGCGACGTGCGGGCCTCGGCGCTGCTGAGCACACCGAGGTGTAACGGGCATGCGGTGCGATCAGTGTCGACCGGCTGGACGACACCGTCGACTTCGACTGGCGTGCCGGCGACGATGGCGGCATCCACTTCGCTGCCCTGCGCGAGCACTCTTAACACGGACGCGGCACCGGTGTCTGAGCCGACGAGGATTCGTGGCGACTCTTCGACACTCGCGAGCCATGCGGCGGCGGCATCGGCATCCGCTTCGAAGACGGCGACCGTGTAGCCATCGGCGCTGATGCGCGTGGCGAAGCGCTCGTAGACGGGCGCGCGCTCGCCGCGACCGGTGACGACGGCGAGGGTGCCGCGCACGCGGGCGGCAGGCCAGACGGCGGAGGGGGCAGAGTTCGTGCTCATGTGATCCATCTTTGGTGTTCGGAATGGACGGTGTCTTCGATGTGTCGAACTGTTGCGCCGGAAGTCACCGCGTGGCGCTTTCCAATGCAGTTCGCAGCGCCCGCCGACGTTCACGGCTCGCACCTGCAGTCATCAGTGTGGGGGCAGATTCGATGAGTAGCTGCGTATACGGATGCTGCGGATTGGCGAGAACTTCCTCGGTCGCTGCATCTTCGACGATCTCGCCGCGGTACAGCACGATCAGTCGATCGGTCACACCGGCGATCGAGCCGAGATCGTGCGATATGAACAGCTGAGACAGTTGTCGCTCGGCAGCGGTGAGCCTGAGCAGATCGAGCACCTGAACGCGGCTGGAAGCATCCAGTGCGCTGACGGGTTCATCGAGAATGAACAGACGAGGGGAGAGAACTAGCGCCCGAGCGAGCACTATTCTCTGACGTTGACCGCCGGAGAGCTCACGAGGGAGCCGGAGACCGAGTGATGGGTCGAGCCCGACCAGCAGGATCGCGTCCTCGACACGTTGCCTGATCTCGGCGGCGGACAGCCCGCCGCGAATCGAAAGCCCTTCGGCAACCGATGACGATACGGTGACGTCAGGATCGAGGCTGCGCAGCGGATCCTGATAGACGTATTGCACCAGCCCGGATCTCCGGAACGCGCGCAAGGGCCGTCCGCGCAGGCGTGCGAGATCGCGGCCGTCCACGCTCACCTTTCCCGAGAACACCGTGGTGAGGCCGAGCAGAGTACGCGCGAGGGTCGATTTGCCTGAGCCGGTTTCCCCGATCAGGCCGACTCGCTCAGCTCTGCCGATCGTGAGGGAGATGTCGCGAAGCACAGCGCCCCCGTGCGACCTACTGCCGTAGCCGAGCGTGGCATTCTCGATGCGCACGACATCAGACATGTGCAACCTCCGGGCGAAGGAATCGATCGAGCCCATATTCCGCGTGCGCCGTGAGGAGAGCACGCGTGTACGGATGCGCCGGTGCCTGCAGCACGTCTGCGGAAGCTCCGGACTCGACCGTTCGGCCATGCTGCATGACCTGAATGCGATCGCACAGATGAGCGACGACGGGAAGATCATGGGACACGAAAAGGACAGCGAGCCCGGTCGTCGCGCGCAGATCAGCGATCACATCGAGTACTTCCGCCTGCACCGTGACGTCGAGCGCCGTTGTCGGCTCATCAGCGATGAGCAGATCGGGAGATTCGGCGATGGCGATCGCAAGCAGTACTCGCTGGAGCATGCCGCCGCTCATCTCATACGGGAACCGGCGAACGACCCGCTCGGGTGCAACTAATCCGAGATCGCCGAGACCACGGATTGCTGATGCCCACGCCTCGCGCCGTCGCCTGCCGTTCTTCACGCGATGCACTTCGGCAAGCTGGCGGCCGACACTGATGGACGGATTCAAAAACGACCCAGGATCTTGGAACACAGCGCCGATGCGGGTCCCACGGATTCGTTGCCATTGCGTCGCGGTCGCAGCCCGGAGATCTGTCCCATCGAAGTCGATTCGATCGGCCGTGACGTTCAGAGGCTCGGGAACGATGCCTAGTACGGCACGGCACGACAGCGACTTCCCGCTGCCGGACTCACCGACGATGCCCAGAGCCTCGCCTCGTTCGAGCCGAAACGACACGTCGTTGACGAGTGCGAGCCCCGCAGGTGTCGTGATCGTTAAACCTGAAACCTCAAGTAACGTCATGCGGATACCTCCTGAGGTGTGGTCGATTCAGAACGTGCTGTGCTGCGGTGAGTCTGGGCATCGCGCAGTGCGTCAGCCAGCGCGTTGAATGCCCAGACAGTTGCGACGATCAGCAGTGCCGGGGCGAGAGGCCCGAGCGGGCGCTGATACAGGTACTTCAGATCGCTCGCGAGGAGGCCTCCCCACGTCGGTTCTGGGGGGACGACGCCAATGCCGAGGAACGTCAAGGATGCGACGATCACCAGAGCCGTACCGGTCAGTCCCGCGGCGGTGACCGCAACGGCAGGGACGACATGTCGCCACACATGTCTGCGGAGGATCCACGTCGTCGACGCGCCCATCAGCTCGGCCGCTTCGACATACTGCGAGCTGGATGCCGTTAGTGCTGCCGCGCGGGTCACCCGGAAGAACGCCGGAGAGATGAGGATCCCGACAGCCAGCATTGCCTGAGGAACGCCGTTGCCCATGAGCGCAGTCATGGCGATCGCGAAGACAAGAAACGGCAGCGTCATGAGCGCATCGGTGACCCGGAGCGCAAACCATTCGAACACTCGTGAGAGGTGCACAGAGAGCAGAGCAGGTACGACACCGAGAACTAGCCCGACGGCCACCGCCATCAACGCAGACAGCACGGACAGCGGCGAACCAGTGAGGAGACGGCTGAGAACGTCGCGCCCCAGCTCATCCGTTCCCAGCGGGTGCGCGAAGCTGGTTCCCTGCAGCATGGCGGACGTATCCTGCGCATACGGATCTAGAGGTGCCAGCAACGGCCCGAACAGCGTGAGTACGGTGACCAGCAGGAGGATCGCGAGTGCCAGCTTTGCGCTCGCCGGGCGGAACACATCGGCGAACTTCATTTCGCGCTCCTCCGCGATGCGGGCTGCAACGCAGCGAGTCCGACATTCACCAGCACGTTGAATGTCAGTACGAGGACGATCGCGACGACGAGGGTGCCTTGCACAACGGGAACATCACCGCGCAATGCAGAATCGGCGGAGAGCAGGCCGAAGCCGGGCATATTGAAGATGGTCTCGGTGACGACGGCACCTCCGAGCAATGCGGGGATTTTCATCCCCAGTACGGCAACTGCGGGTCCCGCGCCATTGCGGAGCGCATGGACGACGAGAATTCTTCGCGGGTGCAGTCCCCGCACCACCGCGCCAGTGATGTACGGCTGTGCCAAGGAGTGCACCAGGCCTGTGCGCAGCTGGCGCGCGAGATCTGCTGCCGGATCGAGGCTCAACGCGACGGCAGGCATGATGATCAGCTGAAACCACATCGCCGGATTCTGCCCGAACGGCACATATCCCGACGACGGCAGCAGATGCAGCCACACGCTGAAGACGACAATGAGTCCGATCGACAACACGAAGGGCGGCAACGTCGACACCACAGCGATGATCGCGGTGATCGCGCGGTCGACTGGTCGACCCTGGTTGAGTGCTGCGACGATTCCCAGGGCTACCCCGACGACAACGCCGAGAAGGAGAGCAACGGAGACGATTGACGTGGTGATCGCGAGGCGCTGCGCAATCAGCTCTGTCACGCTGAATCCGTTGTACCAGCTGACGCCCAGGTCACCGGTCAGCAACGATCCCATCCACGTGATGTAGCGCATCAGCAGCGGTTGATCGAGACCCAGCTCCTGGTTGATCTGGGCTATGCGTTCGGGCGTTGCCTCGTCACCGGACAATGAAGCGGCAGGGCTGAGCCCGCTCGCGGCGCCGAGTAGGAAAGTGATGAGAGTCGCGAAGGTGAAAACCGGCACGACGATGAGAACGGTGCTGCCCAGCGCGTGTGCAATTCGTGAGCTCCAGACGGCCGAGTTGCGTGGCGCGGGCGTCGGGGCAGCGTTCGCCGTGAAGACGGGAGTGAGAGTCGCCATAGTGTTCGGGTCGCGGGGTCAATCGCCGACCTGCACTCCTTCCCAACGCACCTGAGAAGGCAGCAGATTAAGCTCGCCCACGTCGGAGCTGGACACGAAGACCCAGGGGCTGCTGTACAGGTAGTTCGTCGGCGACTGCTCGACGCCGATGCGCACAGCGTTCCAGAGGTTCTCCTGATATTCCGGTGCATCGATCGGCGTCGCGCGCACAGCATCCAACGCGGCAAGGAACTCGTCTGAAGAGTGCGGACCGCTCAGGTTCATGATGCCTTCGGGGCCATAGGTGGCGAGCAAATTCGCCACCGGAGACTCGCGCCCGATGGTCCCATCTAAAGCGAGTTGCGGTGACTTGGCGACGTACACCTCGTCCTGCCATGTCGTCGATCCCGCCGGTACCAGGCTGATGGTCGAATTGATGCCAATGTCGGCAAGTTGGGACTGCGTGAGCTGCGCATCCAGCTCGGAGCCTGCATGAGCGGTGATTTCGATCGCAAGGTCGCCGTCTTCGTAACCCGCATCGCTGAGGATCTGACGCGCCTTGTCGGGGTCGTAACTCCAAATGTCCTCGATCTCAGGGTTGAAGGCGACGTACCCCTCCGGGAATGGCTGGTGTGTGACCGTTCCGGTACCCGCCGTGACCGCATCGACGAAGGCCTCACGATCGAACGCGTAGCGAAGAGCCTCGACGACTGCGGGGTCATCGAGCGGTGCCTTGTTCAGATTGATAGACGCATCACTTGCAGCGAGGGTGCCGGCTACCGTTACAGTCAGTCCCGCGCTCGCTGCCTGCTCGATCTGCGTTGCCGGAAGTCGTGCGACGTCGATTGAACCGGACTGCACCGCGGAGACGACAGTGGCGGCGTCCAGAGCGGTGGAAAGCTCAAACCGGTCGATGTGGATGTTGTCGGCATCCCAGTAGTCATCATTCTTGATGAACGACGCGTGTGACTCGGCCACGAACTCGGTGAGGATGAACGGGCCCGCACCGACAGGGGCGATGGCGAGATGCTTCGGATCCTCTGCAGCTGTCGGACTGGCGATGGCTCCGGTGCGACCGGCAACGAGATACGGGATCTGGTAGTCGACGGTGGTGAGGTGCAGGGTGACTTCCGTCTCAGAATCGGCCGTCACCGACTCGAGGTCTGCCAATTGATCACGCAGATGAGAGTCGGCCTGGTCCTGCCCCCGCTCGAAGTGCGCCTTCACCGCTTCGGCATCCAACGGTGTGCCATCGCTGAACGTGAGGTTGTCCCGAAGCGTGAACGTGATGGATGTACCCGTTTCGTCGTACGTCCAGGATTCCGCGAGACTCGGCTCGACATTGCCTTTATCGTCAAGCCGCGTGAGCGACGCATACGGGAGCGAGATCGTGTTGATGTCGAAGCCCGTGCGGCTCGTGACCGGGTCCCACGAGGTCGGCAGGCCCAGCGACCATCGCAACACCGACTCCTCCCCGCCGGGGCGGGAGCCACCGCTGTCGCCGGAGGCGCAGGCGGACATGCCCACGGTGAGCACCACTGCGAAGGCTGCTGCTGCGAGGGGACGCCAAGAACTGGTCACGGTCGGTCTGCTTTCTGAGGTGGATTGTGGTTGTCAGACGACAGCGCTGAGCGCACCGTCTGGAATCGAGGTGACGGCGGGCGCGGCGCTGGTGTACCGATTTGCCGGGATCGGAAGGCCAAGATGCTCCCGCAGCGTGGTGCCCGCGTAATCGGTGCGATGTAACCCACGCTCCTGGAGGATGGGGATCACCTCACTGACAAGACGGCGGAACTGGGAGGGATGCGACACATACACGTTGAAACCGTCCACGGCTCCGGACTCGAACCACTCTTGGAGTCGGTCGGCAACAGTCGTCGCCGACCCCACAAATGGGGAAGGGCGGAAGGCCGAGAGCCGCTCGACTACCTGGCGGAGCGTCAGCGAGTCTTTCTCGGCGAACGCGGTGATCGACTCAGCGTTCGTGCGGAAGCTGCGCTGAGCAAGATGCAGCACGTCTGGGAACGGGGCATCCAGGTCGTACTGGGTGAAATCATGCCAGCCGAACGGACGTCCTAGCTCTGCCAGTGAGATCTCGAACGAGTTGCTCAGCTCGTGCTGCGCGCGCTCGATCTCGCGGGCGTCATCGTCCGTATCGCCTACGACGATACGAGCACCGGGAAGGATCAGCACGTGATCGGGGTTTCGGCCTGCCGCAGAAGCGCGATCCTTGATGTCCTGAGCGAATGCCAGGCTGTCAGGGATGTTCGATGCATGAGTGAAGATTCCGTCGGCATAGCGGCCGCCGAGATCACGACCGTCATTGCTGTCTCCGGCCTGGAAAATCACCGGCTGGCCCTGAGGGGAGCGCTGGATGTTGAGGGGGCCGGCAACGCGGAAGAACTCACCTTCATGGTGGAGTTCGTGCTGCTTGCTCGGGTCGAGGAACACCGCGGTCTCACGATCGCGCGGAAAGGCATCATCCTCGTAGCTGTCCCATAGCCCCTGCGAGACCTCGATGTGTTCGGCTGCTCGGCGGTAGCGGGTCGGGTAGTCGAAGTGCTCGTCGAGGCTGTAATTGGTAGCCGTGCCGCCGTCCCCGCTGGTGACGACATTCCAACCGGCCCGACCGCGGCTGATCAGGTCGAGTGAGGCGAAGCGTCGGGCAAGGTTGTATGGCGAGTTGTACGACGTAGTCGCGGTTCCCACCAGCCCGATGTGCGTGGTCGATACGGCCAGCGCAGAAAGGAGTGTCAGCGGCTCCAGTCGATTCAGGTAATGCGGCGGGGAGTGCGGAGTGACGAACTGGCTGTCGACGATGAAGACCAGATCAAACTTGGCCTGCTCGGCGAGCTGTGCGTACTCGATGTACCAGTCAATGTCGACGCTGGCGTCGCTGGGGATCTCCGGATCCAGCCACCGAAGTTGGTCACCTGGACCACCGGTCCCGGTGAGGATCGCTCCGAACTTGATCTGACGCTTGTCGTCCTCGCTTGCCATGTCCGGCTCCTCTCATCGCGCTTTTGACGATTCTGAGGGGTGCGGGCGCAGCGTGAACGGTTCGTGTCACACTGTGTGTCTTCGTGACGTCGCGTGACGTGACCAGATGGTTGAGAGCTGGAACGTGCAGTGCTCGCGCCCTACGGCACCAGCGTGATCTTGCCGCGTGCGGCGTGCGCCTCGACCAGCTCGTGTGCCTTGGCGGCCTCGGCCAGGGGCAGCTCGGGGCCGAGCTCGATCTGGAAGTCTCCGCTTGCGATCAGGCCGATCGCGACGCCGACGGCTTCGGCCCGCCAGGCGAGCTCCTGCGCGGTGAGCGGCTCGGGGGAACCACCGCTGAAGGCGCGGATGCCGAAGCTCGCGGCATCCGGGCCACGCACGATCGTCGCGATGCGGTCTCGGTCGACGACCAGTTCCAGCGAGGTCTCGATCGCCTCTTCGGTGCCGATGCAATCCAGTGCGACCGTGATTCCCTGAGGTGCTGCCGCGCGCACGCGGTCGGCCAGGCCTTCACCGTAGGCGACGGGGATCGCACCCAGTGCGCGCAGCTGCTCATGGCGGGCTGGGCTTCCGGTCGCGATGACGGTCGCGCCCCATGAGGCAGCGAACTGGATCGCGGCCTGCCCGACAGCGCCGGAACCGGCATGCACGAGCAGGACATCACCCTCACCGACATTGAGCGAACGCAGGCACTGATACGCGGTTCCCACCGGGATGCTGAGGGCCGCGCCCTCGGCAGCGGTCACGGCATCCGGCAGCAGATCAAGATTCTTGACGGACACAGCGAGGTGCGTCGCGTAGGTGCCCACCGTGCTGCCGATCGCAACGCGATCGCCGACCGCGAACTCGGTGACACTGTCGCCCAGCGCTTCGACGACGCCGGCGCCGTCGAAGCCGACGCGACGTGGTTCGGTGATCGGCGCACCTGGTCGTGCACCTCGGCGCAGCTTCGCATCGAGCGGGTTCACACCTGCCGCTTCGATTCGCACAACGACCTGGCCAGGGCCAGCCACCGGATCAGGGATCTCCACGAGGTGGAGGACGTCAGGAGTACCGATTTCTGAATACACGATCGCGCGAGCCATGCCGCCAGGCTACCTGCAACCAGCGAAGCCCCCACGCCAGAAGGCGCGGGGGCTTCACGAGAGTCGGTGATCAGCTGACCGGAACGATCAGGCCCTTCCACGTCTCCAGGATGAACTCCTTGGTGCGGTCATCGTTCAGCAGCTCGATGAGAGCTTCGATGCGCGGGTCATCCTTCAGCTCCGGGCGAGTGGCGAGCACGTTGTAGTACTTGCTGTCGTTGCCTTCGAGAAGAATCGCCTGCTCGTCGGAGAGACCGGCCGGGATCGCGAACGACGCCGTGACGAAGGCAGCGTCGTTGTCGGGCAGTGCGAGGGCGAGCGAAGCGTTCTCGATCTCGACGAACTTCAGGTCCTTGGGGTTCTCGCTGATCTCGCCGAGCGTGGTCGCGCCGTCTTCGATCTCGATGATGCCCTCAGCCGCAAGCAGCTCCAGTGCACGCCCCTCGTTTGTGGGGTCGTTGGGGATGGCGACGGTCGCGCCCTTCTTGAGCTCGTCGAGGCTGTCGATCTTCTCGCTGTAGAAGGCAGCTGCGGGCAGGTAGACGTCGCCGAGCGAGATCAGGTCGTCGCCGGACTGCTCGTTGTACGTGTCGAGGAACGTCGAGTTCTGGAACAGGTTGGCGTCGACCGAACCGTCAGACAGCGCCGGGTTCGGCGTGTTGTAGTCGGTGAAGGTCTGCCACTCGATCGTGAGGCCCTTCTCCTCGGCAAGATTCTCCGAGATCCACTCGAGCATGTCGCCGGCGGGCACGGGCAGCGCCCCGACCTTCAGAGTTCCGAGGCCTTCGGAGCCGTCTGCCGCCGGGGTGGGCTCAGAGCTGGCGCAGGCGGTCAGACCGAGCGCCAGAACGCCGGCCGCGGTGATCGCGACGGCGCGCGTGAGAGAGGAGAAGGACATGCGGATGCTCCTAGTGATAGTCAGGGTGAGGGGGTGTTGTGCTGCGGGATGCTGTGGATTCAGGCGCCAACGACGATGATGTCGGCGGAGTGCGCTGCGCGATTGGCATGGTCGAGACGGCGGGCGATCACGTTGCACGCCCACTGCACGAGCAGCACGATCACGAACAGCACGATCACGACGGCGACGATGTGCACCCAGCTGTAGCGCTGGAAGCCGTAGGTGAGTGCGACGTTTCCGAGCCCGCCACCGCCGACGACGCCGACCATGGCCGAGAAGTTGATGATCGAGGTGATCGTCGTCGCAATGCCGAGCACGATCGCCGGTCCCGTCTCGGGAAGGATGACGCGCCTGACCAGCTGCCAGCGGGTCGCGCCGAGAGAATCGGATGCCTCCAGCAGGCCCGAATCGACCTCCTTGACCGCGATCTCCACCACCCGGGCGAAGAACGGAATGGCGACGAGCGTGAGCGGGAAGATCGCCGGACCGGTGCCGATGAACGAACCCAGAAGCAAGCGCGTCAGCGGGATCAGGGCGATCATCAGCACGATGAACGGCACGGAGCGACCGAGGTTCACGATGAATCCCAGCAGCCGGTTGATGAAGACGCCGGCTGCAGCGGAACCGAAGGGGGTCGAGAAGAAACGCCCCTTCTCGGTGCCGACGAGCACGATGCCCAGGGGCAGCCCGACGAGGATCGTGATGAGGATCGCGACACTGGTCATCCAGAGAGTTTCGAGCGTGCCCTTGAGCATGACGTCGAACAGATCGGGCCAGAAGTCGGGGGATGTGTAGTCGATCATGCTGCCTTCACTACTTCGAACGCCACGCTGTGCTCGGCGAGGAACGCCTGCGCACGAGCAAGAACTGCTGGGTCTGCGGGGAAGGCGAGACGGGTGCGTCCTGCCTGAGCCCCGTTGATCGTTTCGATCGTGGCGCCGAGAATCGACACATCCAGATCGAGCGCGCGTGCGAGCATCGTGATGGTCGGCTTCTGCGCCTCTTCTCCGGCGAAGGTGAGGTCGATGATCGCGGATGCGGGCATGTCTGGCACGTCGCCGAGCGGGAACAGATCGCGCGCCAGGCGGCTGCCGGGCGTGCGAATGAGATCGGTCAACGCGCCCTCTTCGATGACCTTGCCGTGCTCGAGAAGAGCGGCGGCATCGCAGATCTGCTTCACGACGGCCATCTCGTGGGTGATCAGCAGGATCGTGAGCCCCAGCTCTCCGGAGAGGCGGCGCAGCAGCGCCAGAATCTGGCGGGTGGTGTCGGGGTCGAGTGCGCTGGTCGCCTCGTCTGAGAGCAACACACTCGGACGGGATGCCAGGGCGCGGGCGATACCGACGCGCTGACGCTGACCGCCGGAGAGCTGTGATGGGTAGGCGCCTGCGCGTGCGGAAAGGCCCACGAGATCGAGCATCTCCAGCGCTTCTTTCGCGCGGTCGCCGCGACTGCGCCCGACAGCTTCGAGTGCGAACTCGACGTTCTGGGCGATCGTGCGGTTGCCGATCAGGTTGAAGTGCTGAAAGACCATGCCGATGCCGTGGCGCGCAGCCCGCAGTTCATTGCCGGCCAGGTGCGAGATCTGCACGCCGTCAACGACGACGCTGCCCGAATCCGGTCGTTCCAGCGCATTCACGGTGCGCAGCAGCGTCGACTTGCCGGCGCCGGACTGCCCGACGACGCCGAAGATCTGGCCGCGCGGAATCTCGAGCGACACGTCGTCGAGTGCGAGGGTGCCGCCGAATGATCGGCTGACGTGCTCGATGGTGATCATGGGAATGCCAAACGCCCCTTTCGGGGAAGTGGGGAGGGATAGGAGTCAATTCCACTTGATCGCGACGATAAACGCCAATTCAGGTGACGTTGTGTGACGCAGGATCAGGCGCTGCGGAACGCCTTTGCTATGCGCTGCGGCTGTGCGGTGCCGAGGCGACAAACTCGACGATGGCATCCAGCGTCGAATGGTGGCCTTCCAGATGCGGCAGATGAGCGACGCCGGGGAGCTCGATCAGTTGTGACTGGGGGATGGATGCCGCGGCATGCCGCGTGTTCTCACGGACAGGCTTCAGATCGAGGTCGCCGACGAGGAGGAGGGTCGGTACGGAGATCCGGCCGAGTGCGGAGAAAGCATCTGGCGCGACTGTGGGTTCTCCAGGATCAGCAGCCGCGAGCGCACGACCGTTCATCTCGAGGAAGAGTGTGCGTGCGGGCCCTGTGACGCGACCTTCGTGACCGGGCCCGTCCAGCCAGACGTGGGCCTCGAGCCGATTCACTTCGTCGAGATCCCCACGCGAGTCGGCCGCATCGATCGCAAGATCAAGTTCGGCGAGCACCGGGTCGAGCGCTGGTTCCGGAGCGCCGCTGATGGCGGGTGCGATCAGCACCAACGCCGAGACTCGCTCCGGATGCGCGAGGGCAAAATCGATCGCTGTACGACCACCCATGGAGCAGCCCACCACGATCGCCCTTTTCACGTTCGAGGCATCCAACACAGCGAGGGTATCGGTGACGGGCGACCACCCATCGTCTGCTTCGTACCTGGTCTCGCCGTAGCCACGCGCGTCGTACCGGATGCAACGTGCGCCCGCGCCGAGGTGTTCGATCAGATGATCCCAGGAACGCAGATCGGTGACGCCCGCATGGATCAGCAGCACCGGGGCGCCGTCGGCATCTCCACCGTCTTCGACGGACAACTGGGCAGCTCCTGCCGGGACCGTTCGTCGACTCATCTCGCCAGGGTATCTCGCACGAGGTTTCGCTCAGCGCGCCGACAGCAACTTCTGGATGCGCTGCGGCGAGACCGGCTGTGCGGTGCCGAGCCGCTGTGCGAAGACGCTGATGCGGAACTCTTCCAGCAGCCAGCGCACCTCGACCAGCGCGGGGGAGGTCGCAGGTGCGAGGGGGATGGTGCCCCCGGCATCCTCGAACGCCTTCGCCATACGTTCGTATTCGGTCATGCGGGTGCGGTCCTTGCCTGGCTCACTGGCCAGAATCTTGATCCGGTCGAGCATCCCGTCGAGGTAGCGGGGCAAATGCGCCAGATGATCGATGCCGGATGCGGAGATGAATCCCGGATGCAGCAGACCACTGAGCTGCGTGCGAATGTCGTTCAGCGGACCGAGCAGAGCGAGCGAGTTCTGCGACTTGATGCCGCGCTCGACCTCGCGCGACTTCGTGAGGATGCGGGCGACGAGGGACACGGTCGTGAACAGCGCATCGACCAGGGTGGCGTTTACCGCATCCCGCGCCTGGATGAATTCGGCCTCGGTACGGATCACGCCGTCGGCGCCGTGCTGTTGAAGGGCCGCGCGCACAACGGCAGACCTGGCATCCTCGATCAGCGCCGCCGCCGATGAGTAGGGCGACGCCGCCAGTGCGAGCTTCTCTTGCGAGGTGAGATGTCCCTGCACGTATGACGCGGGAGACGGAACGTTCAGCAACACCAGGCGCAGTACGCCATCGCGGGTCGCTGCGGCCGCGGCATCCGCTGTCGCCTCGACTCGAACGGAAACAGTCTTGCCCTGGTCGACGATCGCGGGGTATCCGCGAACGACGCCGCCGGCGACTCTGGTGTCGAGGACCTTAGGCAGATCGCCGAACGTCCAGGTCGTGAGGCCGTCCTTTTCGATCGGACCGCGCGACGATGCCGCGGCCACGGCGCTCGCGTCGGCCTTCATCTTGCCGTCGGTTTTGACCGGACGGGAGATCGATCGCGCGACGCTCGCCCTGGCTCGATCAGTGAGGGATTGTTGGAGCTCGCTGAGATCACGCGCGGAGCCAGCTACGCGGCCGCGCTCATCGACCGCGCGGAAGTTCATGCGCAGGTGGCCAGGCACGCGCTCGTCATCGAAATCGGATGCGTTCACCGGCTGGTTCGCCAGTGGCTGGATCATCCGTGCGAGTGCTTCCTTCAGCGACCGCAGCGGGAATCCACCGTGCCGCTCCGGGCCCTCCTCTGCCAGTGTCTCGCCGAACTTTTCTGCCCAATCGGCCGCGGGAACAACGTGACGACGGATCGACTTCGGCAGGGCGCGCAGCAGCGCGGTGACAAGGTCTGCGCGCAGGCCCGGCACCTGCCAGTCGAAGCCGCGATCCTCGATTTGTGCCAGCAGCGCCAACGGCACGACGACGCTGACGCCGTCGTCCGCAGCCCCAGGCTCGAAACGGTAGGCGAGACCGAGAACCTGATCGCCCTGCGTCCAGCGCGTGGGGAAATCGTTCTGATCGGCGCGTTCGTCATCTTCGATCAGGTCGCTCTCGCGCATGACGAGCAGCTTCGGCGTCTGCTGCAGCGTCTCGCCCCACCAGCTCTCGAACGATCTCACGTCGAACACGTCGGCCGGGATACGTTCGTCGTAGAAGTGGAACACCTCTTCGTCGCCGGCGAGGATATCGCGGCGCCGTTCGCGCTCTTCGAGCTTCTCGAGGCGCTTGCGCAGTTCGCCGTTGCTCCGCCAGAAGGCGCTGACGCGCTTGTCGATCCGACTCGGATCCCACTCGCCCTCGACCAGCGCGTGCCGTACGAACATCTCGCGCGATGCGGCTCGATCGACGCGCGCGAACTGGATGCGCCGACGGGGGACGATCTCGACCCCGAACAGCGTCACCTTCTCGAAGGCGATGGCGGCGCCGGCATCCTTTGACCAGTGCGGCTCTGACACCGACCTCTTCGCGAGGTCACCGGCGAGGGATTCCGCCCACGCCGGGTCGATCACAGCCACAGTGCGCGCGAAGGTGCGCGACGTCTCGACGATCTCGGCGGCCATGACCGCGCGCGGGCTCTGCTTGCGCAGGCCTGATCCCGGGAAGATCGAGAAGCGGATGCCGCGGGCGCCGCGGTACTCAGCAATGCGGCGCTTCGGATCCTTCTGGCTCTTCGCCTGCCCCTTGGGTGGAGTCTTGGTGTTTCGCTCGTCGAGCGTGCCGATCTGGGACAGCAGTCCGGACAGGATCGCGCGATGGATCGCGTCGGGGTCGGCCGCTGCGCCGCCTTTACCGGTTGAAGAGGAGGGCGTCTTCACGAGCGACCGCAGTTGACGGTGCACGTCGAACCACTCGCGCACGCGCACATAGTTCAGGTGCTCCGAGCGGCACAGCCGCCGGAAGGCGCTGGAGCCGAGTTCGCGCTGCTGCTCGCGTAGATGGTTCCACAGGTTCAGGATCGCGAGGAAGTCGCTGGTCGGGTCGGCGAAGCGCGCGTGCATCCTCTCGGCGGCGTCGCGAACATTCTGCGGCGCATCCTGCGACGGCCGCTCACGAACATCCTGGATCGTGAGACCGGCGACGATTGCGAGAACGGATTCCACACCATCGGTCTTCTGCGCCTCGAGCAGCATTCGCGCGAATCTTGGGTCGATCGGCATCCGCGAGATGTCGCGTCCGATGCTGGTGAGTCGAGGAGTGTCGCGACCGAGGTCGACCGCACCCAGCTCGGTGAGCAGGTCGAATGCTGCCCTGATTCCACGGGAATCCGGTGGTGTGAGGAAAGGGAAAGCGGTGATGTCGCCGAAGCCGAGCGACAGCATCTGCAACACGACGGATGCGAGCGAAGTGCGCAGGATCTCGGGTTCGGTGAACTCCGGGCGCTTCTCGAAGTCATCCTCGCCGTAGAGCCTGATCGCGATGCCGTCGCTGGTGCGGCCCGCGCGTCCCGAGCGCTGATTCGCGGATGCCTGCGAGATTGCCTCGATCGGCAGGCGCTGCACCTTCGATCGGTTGCTGTAGCGCGAAATGCGTGCGGTGCCGGTGTCAATGACGTACTTGATGCCAGGGACGGTCAGGCTCGTCTCGGCGACGTTCGTGGCGAGCACGACTCGACGCCGGACTCCGGCGACGCGGCTCTTCTCGAACACGCGGTGCTGTTCTGCGGCGGAGAGGCGACCGTAAAGGGGGAGCACCTCGACGGGCGCGGACGTCGACGTGTAGGCGGCGCGCACGGCATCCGCAGCATCCCGAATTTCGGCCTCGCCGGGCAGGAACACGAGCACGTCGCCCGGAGCCTCGCGATCAAGTTCACGCAGTGCGGTGACGATCGCCGAGACTTCGTCCTCTGACTCGTCCTCCGTGGGCGCCCGATATCGGATCTCGACAGGGTAAGTGCGGCCAGACACCTCGATGACGGGAGCAGGGATGCCGGCAGGAGTTGCGAAGTGCTTCGCGAAGCTCACCGGATCGATCGTCGCCGAGGTGATGATGACCTTGAGATCCGGACGCTCCGGCAGGATGCGGGTGAGGTAACCGAGCAGGAAATCGACGTTGAGGGAACGCTCGTGAGCCTCATCGATGATGATCGTGTCGTAGCGGCGCAACAGCCGGTCGCGGTGGATCTCGTTGAGCAGGATGCCGTCGGTCATCAGAGCGACGAGGGTCGATTCCGACACCTTGTCCGTGAAGCGCACCTTGTACCCGACGGTGGTGCCGAGCTCGACCTGCAACTCTTCGGCGATCCGCTCTGCGATCGTGCGAGCGGCGAGGCGGCGAGGCTGAGTGTGCGCGATCTTCGTGCGCCCGAGCTCCAGGCAGATCTTCGGCAGCTGCGTGGTCTTGCCGGATCCGGTGGCGCCGGCGACCACGACGACCTGATTGTTGCGGATGGCGTCGGCGATCTCTTCCCTAGCGGCGCTGACCGGCAGCTCCGCGGGATAAGTGATGACGAGATCTGATGCAGACATAGCCCTTCATCGTATGACGGGCAGCGCCCTCTCTTGACACACAAACAGGTTTGCAGTACAAAGTACTTTATGAGTTCACACAACGCGACGAAGGAATTGGTGGCAGATGCTGCCACCCTCCGCCGCGCGTCTGCGAAGAGATGGGCGATCGGGCTCCCCGTGTTGCGCATCGGGCTCGTCGCCGCGGCATCCACCCTGACCTGGCTCATTGTCAGCGCTTTCGAGAGCGTCACCTTTCCACCTCCGCCGATGATCGCAGTGGTGGCGATGTTGCCGGTCAACATCATCTGCCTGCTGTTGGTCGCCCGGCTCCTGCGCAGAGACGGTCGCAGTATCCGCGACGTCCTCGGTTTTGAACCGCGCCGGATCCTGAGGGATCTGCTCTGGGGCCTGCTGTGGCTGATCGTGATGTATCTGCCCTTCAGCGGCACAATCATGCTGGTCGTGTGGGCACAGCACGGCGATGAGCTGTTCATTCAGATGGAGACAGTATTCGTTGATCCGTCTGCCATTCCCACACTGAATCCCGTCGTCTGGAGCATCATCGGCGTCGTCGGTGCCCTGACCTTCGCGCCGCTGAATGCGCCCGTTGAGGAGCTCGTCTACCGCGGCTACGCGCAGGGGACGCTCGCACGCCGCTGGCCGACGGTGCTCGCGATCGTCGTGCCGTCGATCCTGTTCGCTCTGCAGCATGTCTGGTACGCACCGACACCAGGAGCGACCGTCGCATTCGTCTGCGCGTTCTTCGTCTGGGGCGTCTGCTCCGGGTTGATCTATCTGCGCCAGCGCCGGCTCATGCCGCTCGTGTTCGCGCATGGGCTGGTCAATCTTCTCTTCACGCTTCCTGCACTTGCAATGCCCTTTCTTCTGACACAGAACGGATTCTGAACATGACCAATGATGACGAAGTTCTCTCACCAGCGGAGATGCTCGCGCTGGCGAGTAACCAGCAGCGCAGCATGGAGGGCCAGGTGGCGTCCTTCGTCCCCGCCCTCGTGACGATGTGGGGCGTGGTGTGGCTATTCGGATTCGGTGCCCTTTGGCTCATCGACGGGCTGAAGCCGAGCTTCGCACTCCCACTGCCGGTGGCGGTGACTATCTTCGTCGTCCTGCTCGTCGTCGCGATCGCGATGTCGGCAGTGTGGGGGAGCCGCTCAGGGCGCGGCATCCGGCGCGATGCAGCATCCGCCTTCTCCGGCGTCGTATACGGCTCGACGTGGACGGTCGGCAGCCTCGCCATCTTCGTGTTCGCGCAGGGGCTGGCTGTGAACGGGATGAGCATGGAGCTCGCGAACATCTTCTATCCGGTCGCCTACGTCCTGTTCGCCGGGATCATGTACATCGTCGGTGCTGCGATCTGGCAGGCCGTGCCGATGCTGATCCTCGGTGTGTGGACGGTGATCGTGGCGGTGATCGCCCCGTTCTTCGGTTACCCGACGCACTATCTCGTGCTCGCGATTGGCGGTGGCGCCGGATTCCTCCTCCTGGGAGCCGTCTCCTTCATCCACCTGGGGCGCCTGCGTCGCTCGACGACGGGGAGTAATCGTGGTTGAGCTGGACCCGGTCATCCACGCCGCTGCCCGCCTGCGCATCACCGCAGCGCTCGCGACGCTGGAAGCCACCGAGAGCATCGCCTTTCCTCGACTGCAGGAACTGCTCGACATGACGGCGGGCAACTTGTCGACGCACCTGCGCAAACTCGAGGATGCCGGCTACGTCGTCGTGGAGAAGACGCACAAGGGCCGCACTCCGGTCACCTACGTCGCCCTGACCACGCAGGGACGACGCGCATTCGAGGACTACACCGAGGCACTTCGTGCCGTACTGGGGGCTGAGGGCCTGTCATGACAGGCCCTAAGCTGAATGCATGACGATCCCCACTGTGACTCTCAACGACGGCGTTTCGATCCCGCAGCTCGGCTACGGCGTGTTCAAAGTGCCACCGGCAGACACCGAACGTGCGGTCAGCGAAGCGCTCGAGATTGGCTACCGCCACATCGACACCGCAGCGATCTACGGCAATGAAGAGGGCGTCGGCGCCGCGATCGCAAAGAGCGGCATCGCCCGCGACGAACTGTTCATCACGACCAAGCTGTGGAATGACCGCCACGAGGGCGACGAGGCGAACACGGCGATCGCGGAGAGCCTCGAGAAGCTCGGTCTCGACCAGGTCGACCTGTACCTCGTGCACTGGCCAACCCCGGAAAAGGACAACTACGTCCACGCGTTCGCGAAGCTGATCGAGCTGCGCGACGCGGGGCTCACCCGCAGCATCGGCGTCTCGAACTTCCTCGTGGAACACCTGGAGCGCGTCGTCGCCGAGACCGGTGTCGTTCCCGCGGTCGACCAGATCGAGTTGCACCCGGCATACCAGCAGCGCGAGGTTGTCGCGTGGGCTGCCGAGCACGACGTCCGCATCGAAGCGTGGGGACCGCTCGGCCAGGGCAAATACGACCTGTTCGGCACGCCTGCTGTCGCCGATGCATCCGCGGCGCACGACAAGACTCCGGCGCAGATCGTGCTGGGCTGGCACCTGCAGAAGGGAACGATCGTGTTCCCGAAGTCGGTGCGTGCCGAACGACTGCGTGAGAATCTCGATGTCTTCGACTTCACCCTGAGCGGCGCGGAGATCGCCGCGATCGACGCACTCGACCCGCTCGACGGATCGGGTCGTGTCGGATCGCACCCCAACGAATTCAACTGAGACGCGCCGCCTTCCTGGCGCCCGCGAAACTACAAAACCACGCCGAGACGCGGCATTTACGCCGTCGTCTCGGCGTGGTTTTGTTGACTCGGCGTAGCGTGAGGGCATGAGCAATCGCCTCGCGAAGACACTCAGCCCTTATCTGCGTGCACACGCCGAGAATCCGGTCGACTGGTATCCGTGGGGCTCCGAGGCGTTCGCTGAAGCGCAGCGTCGCGACGTGCCGCTGCTGATCTCGATCGGGTACTCCACCTGTCACTGGTGTCATGTGATGGCGCGGGAGTCGTTCTCGTCCCCAGAGATCGCGGGTCTCATCAACCGGGATTTCGTCGCGGTCAAGGTGGATCGGGAGGAGCATCCGGAAGTCGATGGCGCGTATATGGCGGCCGCATCTGCGTTCACGCAGAATCTCGGATGGCCGCTGACGGTGTTCGCGACCCCGCAGGGACGCACCTTCTATGCAGGCACGTACTGGCCACCAGAAGCCCGTGCGCCGCTGCCCGCATTCCGCGATGTTCTCGGGGCGGTGCAGGAGGCATGGACGCTGCGCCGTGAGAAGGCGGTGGAATCGGCGGATGCTGTCGCAGAGGCACTGGCGCAGACCGCTGTCGTCACACCATCAGACATTCCGTCGACCTTGGGCCTGGCAGCGGCCGCCGAGATGATCGCTTCCCGCGAGGACGCCATGTTCGGTGGCTACGGTGGCGCGCCGAAGTTCCCGGTGGCCACGACATTGGGTTTTCTGCAGCACCCTTTGGTTCGGCGTGAGGCACCGGATGCGGCGGCCTCGGCCGCGCGTGCGTTGGCAGCGATGGCGGCATCCGACCTTCGTGACAGCGTCGACGGTGGTTTCTTCCGATATGCGACGCAGCGCGATTGGACTGTGCCGCACTACGAGCGGATGCTGACCGACAACGCCCAGCTGCTGAACATCGCCGTGCGTGCCGGTGACGACACGACGGCGCGGGGCATCGCCAGGTTCCTTCTTGGGGTGCTGCGTCAGGACGGCGGGGCGTTCGGCGCTGCACAGGACTCGGAGTCGTGGATCGACGGGCAGCGCAGCGAGGGCGGATACTACCTCGCCGCTTCTCGCGAGGAGCTCGAACCGCCGGCGGTCGACGGAAAGGTCATCACCGGGTGGAATGGGCTCGCGATCGGCGCGCTCGCCCAGGCGGGTGCGGCGTTGGATGAGCGGCCGTGGGTGGATGCTGCGGCCGAGGCCGCGTCGTTTGTATTGTCGGTGAACCGTTCGCCGGAGGGCCGGCTTGTGCGGGCGTCGTTGGAAGGTGTGGCCTCGACGGCGGTGGCGACGCTCGCCGATGTGGGCCTGTTCGCGGACGGGCTGTTCGCGCTCGCAGTGGCAACCGGAGACGCGCGCTGGGCGGTGGTAGCCCGTGAGCTGCTGGACGAGGTGCTCAGTAAGGGTGCTGACGGCGACCCGGTGCTTGCGGCGCAGGGTGTGGCGGCTGCACCTGACCAGACCGACGGGGATCTGCCGTCCGGCGTCGCGGCGCTGGCATCGGCAGCGCTAACAGCATGGCGGCTGGGTGCGGGGGAGAAGTATCGGGCGGGTGCCGAGGAGCAGGTGCGTGCGTACACGGCATCCGCTGTGCAGCATCCATTCGGACATGGCTCGCTACTCGCGGCCGCGGCAGGGCTCGTCGAGCCGCCACGTCAGGTGGTCGTGGTGACGCATGATCGCACGGGTGCGCTCGCCAGGGCATCCCATCGCGTCGACGCGGACGTGATCGCCATCGTCACGCCCGCGCAGGCGCGTGCTTTTTCGGATGCCGGATTCGAGCTGTTCTCTGGGAAGGATGCGGTCGCGGACCTCGTCTACGATTGCCGCGCGTTCGTGTGCCGGCTGCCGACGGGGGATGCCTCGGCGGTCGTGCGGAGCAGAGAATTGCTCTCCTGATCGGTGTATCGAACTGTTGACACACGGATGTTGATTCGTGTACCGTTTCGGTGATACACGAGGGGGCAATCATGGCCGGACCAATGGCACTGCTGTTCATCGCTGGCGTCATCGTCGCCACGGTTGTGGTGTGGGCGATCCTGCGCCGACGCACACGATCTCTGCCGCACCCGCGTCTCGCCCCCGTAATGCAGGCGGCTCGGCGGCGCGCCCTTATTGCTGTTCTGTTCGCGGTCCTCGTCTTCATCGTTGGCGCGGTCGCGGCCGTCGCCTCGCCGCAACTGCTGGGCCTGCCCTTTGCCGTGACGCCGCTCATCGCTGGCGCGGCCGGGATGCTGCTGTACGGCGTCACTCCGCCTCGCGAAGTCGAGATCTCTGATGGCGAGCCGAGGGTGGCCAGTCTTGTGCCCCGTTCCGCAGTGCGCGTGGTGCCGAGTCGGTGGGGCTGGGCGTTCATCGAAGTGACCGTGCTCTTTCTCATCGTCATCGTGTTCTGCGGTCTGACGGCGAGTGATGACGAGGCGGGGCGTTCGAGAGTGATCCGTTTCGAGAGCGGCGACTACGCCTCGTCAGCGGGGCCGTACCCGGGCTGGTTCTACGGCGTTCCCGCGCTCATCTCGATCGTCGTCCTGGCCGCGTGCGTGTTGGTTGCACTGTGGCGGATCAGTTCGACGCCCGCCTTTCCGCGCATCGGAGACGCCGATCTCGATCAGCACTGGCGACAGCGCTCGGTGGAGGTGCTTCTCAATCTGTCGATCGGTGCGGTCCTGTTCTCGATGGGTGGGTATTCCTTCACTGCCGGCTTGGCGATGGGGAATGCCACGATCGACGGGGAGACAGCAGTCGTGTGGGAGGTCTTGTCGGATGCCCTCCTTCTCGGCGGCGGGCTCTTCCTCGTCCTCAGCATTGTCAGTGTGACTGTCGCGGCGCTCAAAGCTGCGACGATCGGCGAATCGGTGGTCGAAACCAGAGCTGCGGCATGATTACGGTCGATCCGGGCAGCGCTGTCGCGCCTTTCGAGCAGATCCGCGCGCAGATCGCCGACGGCATCCGGTCCGGAAGTCTGGCGGCAGGCAGCCGCCTCCCTTCGATCCGTCAGCTCGCCGCTGATCTGCGCGTCGCGGCGGGAACCATCGCGAAAGCGTATTCCGCGCTTGAAGCTGATGGTCTCATCGTCACCAGTCGGGCCATCGGCACCCGGGTAGCGACGGGGCAGGTTCATTCGGGGAAGATTCAAACGGCGGCGAAGCGGTACGTCGGCGAGGCCAACGGGCTGTCGCTTGAAGAGGCGTTGAGCGCGGTGCGTGCGGCGTGGGATGGGCGGGACTAGAGGCATGCACGACGAAGCGATGGAGCACGTACTCTCCGGCGGCAACACGAATGACGTGACGCGAGTGGGCCGGGAGGTGCGTCGCTCAACGGGCACATGGACGCCCAACATTCATGCGCTTCTTGGTGAACTTCATCAAGCGGGCATTGACGGCGTCCCGCAAGTGCTGGGGATGACTGCTGACGGACGCGAGCGCCTGTCCTTCGTGGAAGGTTCCGTCGCGCACTATCCGCTCCCGGAGTGGCTCTGGGAAGACAGCATCCTGGTGAGCGCCGCGAGGCTGATGCGACGGATTCATGACGCGAGTGTTGAGAGCGCACGCACCACGACGGGGTGGCGGATGCCTGCGCGAGAACCGATCGAAGTCGTGTGTCACAACGACTTCGCGCCCTACAACCTCGTCTTCGAAGATCGGGCGCTCGTCGGTGTGATCGATTTCGACATGGCGGCACCTGGACCGCGTCTGTGGGACCTTGCGTACCTCGCCTATCGGCTGATCCCCTACGTAGAGGACGCTGAGGCACCGATCGATGTGCAAACAGCCGAACCTGCGCGTCTGGCGACGTTGTTATCGGCATACGGCACGGATGCTTCAGCGGAATCCTTATGGGCGATGATCGCGCTTCGACTCGACGCACTCGCACGTCACTCGCGGGCGGAATCAGACAACAGGCCAGAGCTCTTGACGCACGCCGCCATGTACGAGCGCGACGCGGCGCGGATGCGTGCTCGCGCTGGTGGCCGGCAAGTTCCTGCAGCGTAACGAAAATACTTTGAAAAAGTCTGCTGATCAGCCATAAAACAGGGCAGTAATGTCGGTGGCCCCCTGTTGGATAGAGGTATGAACAGCATCGTCGCTCGACTTCGAGGTCTCGAGGAGACCCTCGATTCGGTGGCGCGTGATGCGTTCGATGCGGAGGAGATCCCGCGCCTTTCTGATCAGGATGCCGCGGAGCTTCTCGCCCTGACCGGTCGGATTCAGCGCCGGCTGGAAGGGGTGCAGATCGATGCGACAGTCCTGGTGCGGGACCGGTCGGAGGGTCTCAGAGACGAGCGGATGACGACCAAGTTCGGGTGCTCCCGCCCTGCTGATCTGGTGCGCACGCTGACCGGCAGCGACACCCGCGGCGCGACCAGGCTCGTGAAGGCTGCGGGACTGGTGCGCAGAGATCTCGGCTTCAGCGACGGCGCCTTCTTGCCCGCCCGCTATCAGGCGCTGCGCGAGGTCATGGTCAGCGGGGTGCTCGGGGTGGCAGGGCTTCTGGCCGCGACTGATCCGCTTGAGCAGTCAGCGCGTCGTATCAGCGATGAGGATCGCATCGAGGCAGATCGGCAGCTCGCCGACTTCGCTCGGGGAGCCGATCCTGACGGCGATCCTGGCTGCGACGAGGCCGCGCCGCGGCCCCTCCCGCTCCCGGAAGACCTGAGTGTGTTGGCCAAGGTGATGGTGGCATATCTCGACCCCGACGGCGCGGAGCCAGCGGAGGAAGCGGCGTTGCGCGGCCGGTACTTCTCGATCGGCAAGGTCCGGGACGGGGCGATCCCAGTGCGAGGCAATCTGCTTCCCGAAGTGGCCGGACAACTGGGCCTGCTCATGGACAGCCTTCTGAACCCCCGGGTGAATGGCGCCGAGGCACCTGAGGAGGCGCCCGCCGACAAGGCCGAACGCGGCGGGGTGCATTTCGAACCGTCTGCGGAGGAAGAAGCCGGAGTCGAAGAAGACCTGGCTGCCGCAGACACCCGAACCCCTGGCCAGAAGCGGCATGACGCGCTGGCCGCGATCCTGACCACTGCGGCTGGATCAGATCTGTTCCCGCATCTGGGTGGCGCAGCGCCCACACTTGTCGTGGCTGCGACGGCTGCCGACCTCGCGGCGGGCCACGGATGGGGGAGCGTCGCGCACACCGGTGACCTGGTCCCGATTTCAGCCGCGCTGCAAGCCGGGTGTGCAGGCGGAATCCAGCGCATCCTGTTCGACGAGAACGGCTGCATCGTCTCGATCGGCACCAGCTCCCGCATCTTCAACGTGCTGCAACGTCGCGCGATCATGGCCCGCGACGGCGGATGCATCATCCCAGGCTGCACGATCCCGGCGACCTGGTGCGAAGTGCATCACGTGCAGGAGCATGCCGTCGGTGGCCCGACGCATACTGACAATGGCGTTCTGCTCTGCTGGTTTCACCATCGAACGCTGCATCTGACCGAGTGGGTGATCCGCCTGAATCGGGGCGTTCCCGAGGTGCGCGGACCCGCCTGGTGGGATCCTCATCAGCACTGGCATCGGGCTCGAAGCCCGCACCGGCGAGAACCCGTTCCCGGGTGATGGTCGCCAGCTACACCCAAGTCGGCAGCCAGTTGTGCACGAGCCAGAAGTCGTATGGCACGTTCATGCCGGTCCACACCGGGTAGAAGAACGCAGAGACGAGCACGGTGATGACGAGGAAGACGATGACCGTGCGCTCGCCGGACTGCCGTCGATGCAGCGGATCCCCGCGTCGCCCCGCAATCTCGCGCAGCGCCAGTACCAGCGCGAGTACGAGGAACGGCATCATCACCACCGTGTAGAACTGGAAGATCGTACGTTCGGGGTACAGCAGCCACGGCACATAGGTGACGGCCAGTCCGACGAGAGGCATCGCGTAGGTCCACGGCATCGGCTGCCGCCGGATGAGCCCGCGCACGAGCCGGTACAGCAGGAAGATCGCTGCGGCGACGCCTGCGTACCAGATCAGCGGATTCGGGATCGTCGAGACCACCGAGATGCAATGGTCGGTGCCGCAGCTCTGGTCGTCTCCCACCCACACCGCCGTGGGGCGGATGAGGAAGGGCCACTGCCATGCCGCGCTGGCATAGGGATGCCCGGTGCTGAGGCCGACGTGGAAACCGTAGATCGACTCGTGGTACTTCCACAGGGCGATGAACGGGTTGTCTGAGCTTTGTCTGTCGTAGCCGCCTGCCGTCACGAGCCAGCCGGTCCAAGAGACCAGGTAGGTGAGAAATGCCGCGGGCACCAGCAGCAGGAACGAGACCGGACCCTGTCGGATCACGGCATCCATCGGCCAGTAGAGCACTCCGGCGCGGCGACGGGCCAGTGCATCGGCGATCACGAGGTACAGGCCGAAGCCGGCGAGTGCGTACAGTCCCGACCACTTCACAGCAGACGCTGCGCCCAGCGCGACGCCGGCGGCAATCACCCACGGCCGCCGCCAGATGATGCGGCCCCACAGCGGTTCCGATCCATCAGTGGCGGCATATTCCACCAGCGAAATACTTCGCCTGCGGTCGTAGAGGATGAACAGGAACCCGAGCAGGATGAAGAACGTTAGCGTGCCATCGAGCAGGGCGATGCGGCTCATGACGATGCTGAGCCCGTCGATCGCCAGCAGGAGCCCGGCGACAGTGGCTGCGACGGTCGAGCGGGTCAGCTCTTTGGCAACGATGTAGACCAGCAGCACGGTCATGGTGCCGATGAGTGCGGTGGTCAGCCGCCAGGCCGCGCTGTTGCCTGCTCCGAACATGCCCATGCCGAGCGCGATGATCCACTTGCCGAGCGGTGGATGCACGACGTAGCTGCCGGTCTGACCGAGCGTGCTCGTGTCTCCGGTGAGGAAGTCTTCGTTCGCGCCATCACCCCAGGTGCCCTCGAACCCGAGCGTCCACAACGACCACGCATCCTTCACGTAGTAGGTCTCGTCGAATGCGAGCACGTTCGGATGCGCGAGGTTCGACAGCCGCAGCACAGCGGCGAGCGCCGTGACGACGAGCGGTGCGAACCAGCGGATGACGCCGCGCCACTCCGGGTCGCGCAGCAAACGATCACGCAACTGGCCCCAGCGCGTCAGACGATCCGCAGGCGGCGGGAGCAGAGGAACGGGCGCGGTCACGGCACAAGCCTAGGACTTCCCGCTTAGGCTGAATGCGTGATCATCCTCGCTGCGACTCCGATCGGAAATCTCGGCGACGCCTCCCGCCGCCTCATCGAGGTGCTCGAGAATGCCGAGATTGTCGCGGCAGAAGACACCCGGACGACCGCTCACCTGCTTCGTGCGCTGCAGATCGAGAATCGTCCGCGACTGATCGCGCTGCACGATCACAACGAGAAGCACAAGGCGGCGGAGCTTGCGGCGCTTGCCGCGGACCAAGACATCGTCGTCGTCAGCGACGCCGGGATGCCAGCGGTCAGTGACCCAGGATATGGACTGGTCGCAGAGGCAGTTGCGCAGGGCGTCACCGTCACCGCGATCCCCGGACCCAGTGCGGTGCTCATGGCGCTCGCGATCTCAGGTTTGCCGACGGATCGATTCACCTTCGAAGGTTTCCTGCCGCGGAAGCCGGGGGATCGGCGCACCGCACTCAAGAAGCTCGCGACCGAGCAGCGAACGATGATCTTCTTCGAGTCCGCGGCACGACTGACCTCCTCGCTCACAGACATGGGCACGGCCTTCGGCGAGACCCGGCGCATCGCCGTCTGTCGCGAGCTGACCAAGTTCTACGAAGAGGTTCGCCGTGGCACGGCATCCGAACTCGTCGAGTGGGCAGCGAACGGCGTCAAAGGTGAGATCGTCGTCGTCGTCGAAGGCGCGGCCCCCGTCGCGATATCCGCGGAAGACGCCGTCGCCCAGGTGCAGTCACTCGTCGAATCAGGCATGCGTCTGAAGGAAGCCTGCGCCGAGGTCGCCGCCGCGACCGGCCTGAGCTCTCGCGACCTCTACCAGCAGGCGCTGGCTGCCCGGAAGCAGTGACTGACGACGCGGCCCTCGCAGTACCGCATCAATCTCGCAGAGTTTCCGAGAATTCCGGCGAGATAGGTGTCGTTCTGCGAAATTCATGCGACGCAGACGCCGCCGCTGAGCATCCAACGAGCGCCCTGCTCGGAGATGTGCGCTTCGCTCGGAGGAATCCTCGGAATTTCTCCGAAGATCGCGTACATCTCCGAGGAAACAGCACGTGCCGCAGCCCGTGATCACCGGGGCGTAACCACCCCGCGCATCCGGCCTAGAATTGACCGCATGCCCGCAGGCGAATCTTTCTACATCACCACGCCCATCTACTACCCCTCTGATGTCCCGCACATCGGACACGGGTACACGTCAGTGGCGGTCGACACGCTCGCGCGTTGGCACCGCCAGGGCGGCGATGACACCTGGATGCTCACCGGCACCGATGAGCACGGTCAGAAGATGCTCCGCGCTGCTGCGGCGAACAACGTCACCCCGCAGGAATGGGTCGACAAGCTCGTCACCGAGGCGTGGTTCCCGCTGCTGGAGACTCTCAACGTCGCTAACGACGACTTCATCCGCACCACGCAGGAGCGTCACGAGACGAACGTGCAGGTGTTCTTCCAGCGACTGTACGACGCCGGATACATCTACGCGGGCGAGTACGAAGCGCTCTACTGCGTGGGCTGTGAGGAGTTCAAGCCGGATTCCGAGATCGTCGATGGCACCGGGCCCTTCGAGGGCCTGAAAGTCTGCGCGATCCACTCCAAGCCGCTTGAGCTGCTGCAGGAGAAGAACTACTTCTTCAAGCTCAGCGAGTTCCAGGACCGCCTGCTGGAGCTCTACAAGACCGAGCCCGACTTCGTGCGCCCGCACTCCGCCCGCAACGAGGTCGTTTCTTTCGTGTCGCAGGGCCTGAAGGACCTCTCGATCTCGCGCTCGACCTTCGACTGGGGCATCCCGTTGCCGTGGGACGAGTCGCACGTCATCTATGTGTGGGTCGACGCGCTGCTCAACTACGCCACCGCTGTCGGCTACGGCTCCGATGAGGAGTTGTTCGCCACGCGCTGGCCGGCCTACCACGTGGTGGGCAAGGATATTCTGCGCTTCCACGCCGTTATCTGGCCGGCACTGCTGATGGCCGCAGGCCTCGAGGTGCCCAAGGGTGTCTTCGCGCACGGCTGGCTGCTTGTCGGCGGCGAAAAGATGTCGAAGTCGAAGCTCACCGGCATCGCGCCGACCGAGATCACCGATGTCTTCGGCTCTGACGCGTACCGTTACTACTTCCTCTCTGCGATCGCGTTCGGCCAGGACGGCTCGTTCAGCTGGGAAGACCTCTCGGCCCGCTACCAGGCTGAGCTCGCGAACGGCTTCGGTAACCTCGCCTCGCGCACGATCGCGATGATCGAGAAGTACTTCGACGGCGTCGTTCCGGAGGCTGCCGAGTACACCGAGCAGGACCTCGTGATTCAGAAGATCGTGGCGGATGCTGCGACTGCGGCCGATGGATGGATCGACCAGTTCCGCATCGATGAGGCCATCTCGTCGATCTGGACGATCGTCGATGCCTTGAACGGCTACATCACCGAGAACGAGCCGTGGGCGCTTGCCCGCGACGAGGACAAGCGTGCGCGCCTGGGCACAGTGCTCTACACGTGCGCCGAGGGCCTCCGTGCGCTCAGCGTGCTGCTGTCGCCGGTCATGCCGCAGTCGACCGAGAAGCTCTGGTCGGCGCTCGGCGCTGCCGAGGCTCTCGGCGTGCTGCAGGCACAGCCCGTCCGCGAGGCCGGCACCTGGGGCATCCTCCCCGCCGGCACGAAGGTCGCAGCCCTCGCGCCCTTGTTCCCGCGCGTAGAGTCCCAGCCCTGATCGCGAGACTTCACGTATGACCTCTGAACAGCCCGAAACGGTGACATACGTGAAGGCTCGCAGCCAGGACGGGCGCAAGGAACTCAGGTACCCGGCGGCGCCGGAACCACTCACAGTGCCGATGTACGACAACCATGCCCACCTCGAGATCACCGACGGGGTCGAGCCGCTCAGCCTCTCCGAGCAGCTCGATCGTGCGCAGGCCGTCGGCGTGATCGGTGTTGTGCAGGCATCCGGTGACATCGAATCGTCGCGATGGGCGGTGGATGCCGCGGCATCCGATCTGCGCGTGCTCGCCGCCGTCGCGATCCATCCGAACGACGCCCCGACATACGCCGAAGCCGGTCAGCTCGACCACGCGATCAGTGTGATCGACGAGCTGGCGGCGCATCCCAGGGCGCGCGCGATCGGCGAGACCGGGCTGGACTTCTTCCGTACTGAGGAGCACCGGCGCGGCCCGCAGTTCGAGAGCTTCGAGGCGCACATCGCACTCGCGAAGAAGCACGGCATCGCGATGCAGATCCACGATCGTGACGCGCACGATGCAGTGCTCGAGACCCTGACTCGCGTCGGCGCCCCGGAGACGACCGTGTTCCACTGCTTCTCCGGTGATGACGCGATGGCGAAGATCTGCGCGGATGCCGGGTACTACCTGTCGTTCGCCGGCAATGTCACGTTCAAGAACGCGCAGAACCTGCGTGATGCGTTGAAGGTCACCCCGCTCAATCGCATCCTCGTCGAGACGGATGCCCCGTTCCTGACGCCGGTGCCGCTGCGCGGTCGTCCGAACGCGCCCTACCTGATCCCGCACACCCTGCGATTCATGGCCGCGGAGTTGGAGCTCGACGTCGACGAGCTTGCCACCCAGATCGCTCGGAACACCCTCGAGGTCTACGGCTCCTTCTCTGATTGAGCATTCTTTCGGATGTGGTCTCGGGCGCGTGTACTGGTGAGTACATCGATGGGAGTGCATCATTACGCGAATCGGCGCTCAGCTCGTTCCCGCTGAAGGCGAAGCCGCGCTGCAGCGCCTCATTGATGAAGGCGTCGAGATGCCGCCTGCCGCTGGTGATCGCCGAACCAGGATCGCCGGTTGAGCCTCAGCTGACGACATCCTCGTCGAGCACGGGTTTGGCGTTCACGATGTGCGAGATCGGCTTCCAGACGATGAGTAGCGTGATCGCCGAGCCCACGAAGGCGAACCACCACGGGGCGGTGAGCCCCCACACCTGCGCGATCACCCCGCCGAGTGCCTGCCCGATCACCATGCCGCCGAACACACCGACCATGTTCACCGAGGCCACCCGGCCCTGCAGCGCGTGCGGCACGAGCCGCTGGCGCACGGTCGTGGAGATCGTGCCCCAGACGAACGCATAACTGCCGAACACGAACATGATCACGAGCGCCACCCACGCGTGCGTGGTCAGCGCGAATGCGAGATGCATGAGCACCTCCAGCGACAGTGCGACCCGCATGAGCGTGGCGAAAGAGACGTGCCGCTCCAGCCATCCGAATGTCAGCGTGGCGAGGATGCCGCCGGCTGCGGATGCTGTGGTGAGGGTGCCGTATCCGACGGCGCCCATGTGCAGATGCTCGGTCGCGTAGAGGACGAGTACGCCCCAGGGCGCGGCCCACGTGATGTTGAAGGTGAGGATGATCAGCACGAGCATCCGCACGGGCGGGTTCCGCCACATCCATCGCACGCCCTCGGCGATGTCGGTATGCACCGGCGACGGCTTGTCCACATCGCGCGGCGGCACCGGCGTATGCGCCATCCGCGAGATCAGCACGATCGCCAGTGAGACGCACACGACCTCGACGAGGAACGGCCATGCGGATCCGGCGGCGAACAGGAAGGCTCCGATCGGTGGACCGGCGAACTGGTTGGCGACCAGGTATCCGGCCTGCAGTCGCGCGTTGCCGATGCCGAGGTCAGCGGGTTTCACGAGCATGGGCAGCAGTGTGCTGCCCGCGGTATCGACGAATACCTCTGCCGTGCCATAGAGGAACGCGACGGCGAGCACGATCCAGATGTTCGCCGTGTCGGTGAAAAGGAACGCGCACAGCGCGACCAGCACGATCGCACGCGCAGCGTTCGTGAACATCACCATCCGGCGCCTGTCGAACCGGTCGGCGATGGCGCCGGCGTGAAGTCCGAAGATCAGCCACGGCAGGAACTGCAGCACGGCTCCTGAGGCGACCAGGATCGGAGACGATGTCATCGAGGCGATCAGCAGGGGAGCGGCTGCCAGGGCGATCCCGTCGCCGACATTGCTCGTCCACGACGATGCGAGCAACCACCGGAAATCACGACCCATGCGACGGGGTGCGATGAGCTCTCCGAGAGTGGGCATTCGAACAGAGTACTCGCGTGGGGGACAATGGCAGGATGACTGTCACGCTGCTCGGCGCCACCGAGATTCGCCGCCTTGCTGCCGAACTCGATGTCACCCCTACTAAGAAGCTCGGCCAGAACTTCGTCGTCGACGCCAACTCGGTGCGCAAGATCGTTCAGGTGGGTGCGGTCAAGGCGGGTGAGCGCGTCGTCGAAGTGGGCCCTGGGCTCGGTTCCCTCACGCTTGCGATTCTGGAGACCGGAGCATCCGTCACCGCCGTCGAGATCGATCATCGGCTCGCCGCACGCCTGCCGGAGACGGCCGTGGCGCACGGAGTGCCCGCGGATGCACTGACCGTGGTGGATGCGGACGCGCTGCGCATCACCGAGCTCCCCGGAGACCCGACCGTACTGATCGCGAATCTGCCGTACAACGTCTCGGTGCCGGTATTGCTGCACTTCATGGAGACCTTCCCGAATTTGCAGCGCGGCGTCGTGATGGTGCAGGCAGAGGTCGGCGAACGGCTCGCAGCCCCTTCCGGAAGTAAGATCTACGGCACACCGAGCGTGAAGGCTGCCTGGTACGGCAAATGGCGACTCGCCGGCACCGTTTCTCGGCAGGTGTTCTGGCCGGTGCCGAACGTCGACAGCGTGCTGGTCGCGTTCCAACGATCTGACGAAGTGCGCGGCGATGAGGAGCTACGCAAAAAGACCTTCCGCATCGTCGACGCGGCCTTCCAACAGCGCCGCAAGATGCTGCGGCAGGCGCTCTCCGCCGTCCTCGGCGGCACCGCTGCCGAGGCATCCGCAATTCTGGAGAAAGCAGGCGTCGCACCGACCGCCCGCGGTGAGCAGTTGACCATTGATGACTTCGTGCGCATCGCTGAGGCGCTGGACGGCTAACCTGGAGGCGTGACTGAAACGCCGCGCTTCCCCACCAACATCGCCGAACTCCACCGCCCGTACGTGGCGAAGGAGGATCGCTATCAGCAGTTCGAGTACCGCCAGGTCGGTACGTCCGGGCTCTACCTGCCGCCGATCTCACTCGGGCTGTGGTGGAACTTCGGAGATAACATCCCGATGGACAACCAGCGCGCACTGCTGCGCCACGCGTTCGATCGCGGCATCACGCACTTCGACCTCGCCAACAACTACGGCCCGCCCTACGGCTCGGCCGAGAAGAACTTCGGTCGTGTCTTCGCCGAGGACTTCCGTCCGTACCGCGACGAGCTGATCATCTCGTCGAAGGCCGGCTATGACATGTGGCCCGGTCCCTACGGCAACTTCGGGAGCCGCAAGTACCTCCTCGCGAGCGCCGAGAAGTCGCTGACGTCGATGAACCTCGACTACGTCGACATCTTCTACTCGCACCGTGTCGACCCCGTCACGCCGATTGAGGAGACCGTCGGGGCGCTCGACACCCTGGTACGCCAGGGCAAGGCGCTCTACGTCGGAATCTCCTCGTACAGCGCTGAGCGCACCGCGAAGGCCGCAGCCGTCGCGAAGGAACTCGGCACCCCGCTGGTGATCCACCAGCCCTCGTACTCGATCCTCAACCGCTGGACCGAGGCCGAGCTCAACGACACACTCCGTACCGAGGGTCTCGGGGCCATCGCCTTCACGCCGCTCGCACAGGGACTGCTCACCGACAAGTACCTCGGGGACGGCACGGCGGATCGGGCCCAGAAGCGCCGATCGATCTCTGAGAAGCCCCTTTCGGCTGAGGGCCTCACCATCCTCCGCGGACTGAACGAGATCGCCAAGGAACGCGGGCAGACGCTTGCACAGATGTCGCTGCAGTGGACGCTGCGCGATCCGGTGGTCGTCTCGGCCCTGATCGGTGCTTCGCGCCCCGAACAGATCGATGAGAACATCGCAGCGATCAACGGCCCGGCGTTCTCGGACGACGAGCTGGCACGCATCGACGCGCTCTCCAACGGCATCGACGTCGACCTTTGGGCTTCTTCGTCCACTCTGTGAGACATCCATGAGCCTTGCCGCGGTTCCCGAAGCAGTGCACGTGCGTGCGCCGGGGAAGATCAACGTGTACTTGGGGGTGGGTGGCCGTCATGACGACGGCTACCACTCGCTGGCGACGGTGTTCCAGGCGGTGTCGCTCTACGAGGACGTCATCGCCTATCCTGACGACGGCTTCTCGTTGAGTGTGTCTGGAATCGACGATCCCAGCACCGTACCGGTGGATGACCGGAACCTCGCGATGCGCGCGGCGAAGATGCTCGCAGCGGCGACCGGATACACCGGTGGTGTGCACCTCGAACTGCGAAAGAGCGTGCCGGTCGCCGGCGGAATGGGCGGCGGTTCAGCGGATGCTGCGGCCGCTCTCGTCGCGTGCGATGCGCTGTGGAACACCGGGCTCTCGCCCCAGCGTCTGCACGAGCTTGCCGCTCGACTGGGGGCCGACGTGCCCTTCGCGTTGCACGGCGGCACTGCGGTGGGCACCGGGCGTGGAGACCAGCTGAACCCTGCCCTCGCGCGAGGGCGGTTCGACTGGGTGCTCGTGACCAGCGAGGCGGGGCTGTCGACACCCGCGATCTACGCGCGCCTCGATGAGCACCGTGCCCAAAACGGCGCCCTCGCCGATGACCCGCCGCTGTCACTCGATGTGCCGATTCCGGTGTTGCAGGCGTTGCGTGCGGGAGATCCGCACTCGCTGGCCGCGTGCATGTACAACGACCTTGAGGTTCCAGCACTGCTCGAGCGACCCAGTCTCGATGAGGTCATCAAGGCAGGGCTCGAGGCCGGCGCGCTCAGCGGCATCGTCTCCGGCTCCGGCCCGACGATCGCCTTCCTCTGTGAGTCGCCGGAGAGCGCACGATACGTGCAGGGTGAGTTACAGGCCTCCGGCCGTGTGGCTCTGCACGTGCACGGACCGGTGGCTGGCGCACGCATCATCTCGGCCTGAGGCCACTTCGGCCTGAATTCGAACATCGTGCTCACGCTCGACCTTGCCGGTCGGCCGGTGGCGCTGGCGACGCCGGAGGCCGGAGCGCATACGACGCTCCGGCCTCCGGGTACTACGCTCTACGATCTGCGCTCAGCGCACTGTTCCCGCGCGGCGCTTGTTGTAGATGTCGAAGGCGACCGCCAGTAGCAGGACGAGACCCTTCACGATCTGCTGGCTGGACTGCGGGACACCCATTAGCTGCATGCCGTTCGTCATGACAGCCATGACTAGGCCGCCGACGAGCGCTCCTCCGACGCGTCCGACGCCGCCCATCGTGGAGGCACCGCCGATGAAGCATGCCGCGATCACGTCGAGCTCGAACATGTTCCCCATACCGGGCTGCGCGCCGTTCGATCGCGATGAGAACACCGCTGCCGCGATGCCGGTCAAGAAGCCCATGTTGACGAAGATCCAGAAGTTCACGCTTCGCACATTGACACCCGAGAGGCGGGCAGCCGACAGGTTGCCACCCACTGCGTAAACGTGACGGCCGAACACCGTGCGGTTCGCGATCACCTGATACACCAGGATGAGCACGGCGACGATGATCAGGACGATCGGGAAGCCACGGTTGTATGCGAGGGCCCACGCTAGGGCCAGCAGCACGGCGGAGATCACGACGAGCTTCAGCACGAAGAGTGGCATCGACTCCACGGTCTGGTTATACCCCTGACGCGTGCGACGGTTGCGCAGCGAGGAGACAACGATACCGATCACAGCAAGGACACCGATGACGAGAGTGAAAATGTCTACGGTCAGGGGCACGGCCTTCAGGCCCTCGCCCTGGCCCACCGTAATTGACCCGAAGGTGCCGTCCAAGAATCCGCTGGCGACGTCACGGTAGGCAGTCGGGAACGGCGACAGCGACACATTATCGAGTACCAGCCAGGTGAGACCCCGGAACAGCAGCATGCCAGCCAAGGTGACGATGAACGCCGGAATTCCGGCGTACGCGACCCAGAATCCCTGCCATACGCCCACCAAGATACCCGTGACGATGGCTGCGATCACGCCGACCCACCACGGCATGCCCATGCGGATGACGAGAACGGCCGAGACGGCGGACGCGAACGCGAGGACCGAACCGACCGAGAGGTCGATATGACCGCCGACGATCACCAGGATCATGCCCAGCGCCATAATCAGGATGTGCGCGTTCTGCAGCACTATGTTCGTGACGTTTTCCGGGCTGAGCAGCGTTCCTCCGGTGAGGATCGTGAACAGCAGGATGATCGCGACGAATGCGATATAGATGCCGGACGTGCGCAAGTTGTGGGTCAGTAGGTCTTTGACCTCGGTGAAGACGTTATTCATGCCGCGGCCTCCTTCGTGGCAGAGTTTTCAATTGTCATCAGGGACATGAGCGCTTCCTGCGTCGCATCGGCGACGGGAAGCTGCCCGGTGATTCGCCCGTAGGCGAGGGTATAGATGCGGTCGGACAGCCCGAGCAGTTCGGGCAGTTCGCTGGACACCAGGATGACCGCCTTGCCCGCAGCCGCGAGCGCACCGATGATCTCGTAGATCTCGTACTTGGCACCGACGTCGATGCCTCGGGTCGGCTCGTCGAGGATCAAGACTTCAGGGTCCGTGTACAGCCATTTCGCCAGCACGACTTTCTGCTGGTTGCCGCCGGAGAGATTTCCGACGGTCTGAGCGACGGTTCGCGACTTGATGTTGAGATCTTTGCGGTACTTTTCCGCGACTTCCACCTCGCGGTTTCGGTCGATGAACGGCCCCGCGGATGTCAGCTTGCCCAGGGCAGCGGCGGAGATGTTCGTCTTGATGTCGGTGATCAGGTTGAGGCCGTATTCCTTCCGGTCCTCCGACACATACGCGATCCGATTGGCGATCGCATCTTTCACCGTACGCGTGGAAATTTCCTCGCCATGCAGGAAGACCTTGCCTGAGGCATCTCGTCCGTAGCTGCGTCCGAAGACGCTCATCATGAACTCGGTGCGGCCAGCGCCCATGAGCCCGGCGATGCCGATGATCTCTCCGGCGCGCACAGAGAGCGAGGCATCGTCCACGACGACGCGGCCCTGCTGCGTCGGGTGCAGCACGCGCCAGTTCTCGATACGGAAGATCTCCGCGCCGATGTTCGGCGTGCGTTCGGGGAACCGGCGATCCAGCGATCGGCCGACCATGCCCCGGATGATGCGATCCTGGGTGGCGTCGGGGCCGTGCATGTCGACGACTTCAATTGCCTGCCCGTCGCGGATGATCGTCGTCGAATCGGCGATATCGACGATCTCGCCGAGTTTGTGACTGATGATGATGCAGGTGATGCCCTGCTCACGAAGGCCACGGAGCAGGTTGAGTAGGTGCTCGGAATCGGAGTCGTTGAGTGCGGCGGTCGGCTCGTCGAGGATGAGCAGGCGGACGTTCTTCGTCAGCGCCTTGGCGATCTCGACGAGCTGCTGCTTGCCGACGCCGAGCTGGCCGACCGGCGTCGTCGGATTTTCGTGGAGTCCGACGCGCGCCATGAGGGTTGTTGCTCGCGCGTTGGCCTCGTGCCAGTCGATGAGCCCGCGCTGGACGATCTCGTTGCCGAGGAAGATGTTCTCGGCGATCGAGAGGTACGGAACAAGGGCGAGCTCTTGGTGGATGATGACGATGCCGGTGTGCTCGGAGTCCTTGATCGCGTTGAACCGCTGCGGTTCCCCGTCGAAGATGATCGAGCCGTCGAATGAACTGTGCGGGTACACGCCGGACAGCACTTTCATGAGGGTGGATTTTCCGGCGCCGTTCTCGCCGCAGATCGCATGGATCTCGCCGCGGGCGACGGTGAGCGTGACATCGTCGAGCACCTTGACGCCGGGGAAATTTTTGGTGATGTTGCGCATCTCGAGGATAGCGTCGGACATCGCAGCTCCTGTCTGTGAGTGGGTGACAGCAGTTGTGACGTCCGTCTGCCGAGCCGGGCTCGGCAGACGGACGTCACAATGCGGATCAGTCGGCGACGCCTGCGGCGATCTCTTCCGCGGTCCAGTACTCGGAGTCGACTAGCAGCGAGGTGATGTTGTCCGCCACGACGATGTCCGATTCGAGCAGGTAGGCCGGGACGACCTTCACTCCGTTGTCGTACGTCTCAGTGTCGTTCGCCTCCGGGGTCTCGTTCTTCGCGAACGCGTCGGCGGCCGCCACTGCCTGAGTGGCGAGTTTGCGCGTGTCCTTGAAAATGGTCGCGTACTGCACGCCGTCGGCGATCATCTTCACCGACGCGATCTCGGCGTCCTGACCGGAGACGATCGGCAGGCCGTCTTCGATGGTCGAGCCGTAGCCGGCGTTCTCAAGAGCCGTGATGATGCCGCGCGAGATGCCGTCGTATGGAGCCAGCACGCCGTCGAGCGGCTTGGCGCCACCGTCATACGTGCTGGTGAGAAGGTCCTCCATGCGCCTCTGCGCGGTGGCCTGGTCCCAGCGCAGCGTCGAGACGGTATCCATCTCGATCTGCCCGGACGTGACGGTGATCCGGCCGTCATCGAAGTACGGCTGCAGCGTGTCGATCGCACCCTGGTAGAAGAACTTCGTGTTGTTGTCGTCGGGCGATCCGGCGAATAGCTCAACGGCCTTGGGGTCGGTCGCGCCGGTCTCCTCGTTGTTCTCGTCAAGGAACCCGAGTCCGCGCAGCAGTGACTGCGCCTGCTGCACTCCGACGGTGTAGTTGTCGAATGTGACGTAGTAGTCGACGTCTTCGGTGCCGTTGATCAGTCGGTCGTATGCGATGACCGGAATGCCCTTGCTGGCAGCGTTCTCAAGCTGAGTCGCCAGAGCGGTCCCGTCGATGGACGCGACGATGAGGATGTCGGCGCCGTTCGTGATCATCTGGTCAAGTTGCTGCTGCTGACGCGGGATGTCGTCGTTCGCGAACTGGAGGTCGACGTCGTAGCCGGCCTCTTCGAGCTGCGACTTGACAGCATCGCCGTCGGCGATCCAGCGTTCCGAGGTTTCGGTTGGCATGGCGACGCCGACCGTGATGTCACTTTCCTCGGCGCTACCTTCTGACTCGGAAGCAGGGCTGCTTGCGCAGGCTGCGAGTCCGAAGGCGAGGGCGAAAGCACCGGTAGTTGCTACTGCACGCAGGACGCTTTTTCTCATTGCAATCTCTCTTCCTTGAAAGGTTGGTGGTCCGTGCTGCCGGACCACCTTGTCGGCTGCGGTGAGGCGCTCATGCGCTTTCCGCTCCCGAAGCATTGCATATTGACGTGCCTGTGGACAAATTATTTTTTTCGATACCATGGGAGAACCCGATCGACGCGGAGAGGTGGTGCGATGCCCGAAACAGTGCTGCGCATGGCGAGAGTCACGAAGCGCTTTCGAGGAGTTGTGGCGCTGAACGACGTGTCCCTCGAAGTGCGCCGCGGCGAAGTCCACGCGATCTGCGGCGAGAACGGCGCGGGAAAATCGACGCTCATGGAGATCCTCAGCGGGGTGCATCCGCACGGAACGTTCGAGGGGACGATCAGGTTCGAGGGACGCGACATGCGGTTCCGTTCCCTCGCAGACAGCGAGGACGAGGGCATCGTCATCGTGCACCAGGAACTGGCGGTCGTTCCACAACTCTCCATCGCCGAGAACATCTTCCTCGGGCACGAGGTCGCCCGGTTCGGCCTTGTCGATGAGGCAACCACCTATATTCGCGCGGCTGAGCTCATGGCCAGGGTTGGGCTCCACGAGAGCCCGGCGACGCGGATATCCGAACTGGGGATAGGCAAGCAGCAGCTGGTCGAGATCGCGAAAGCGCTGGCCAAGGATGTCAAACTGTTGATCCTCGACGAACCGACCGCTGCGCTCGGACGCGACGATTCCGATCGGCTGATGGCGCTGATCGACCGGATCCGCTCACAGGGGATCACCTGCGTGCTGATCTCGCACAAACTGAGTGAGGTCTTGGCAATCGCCGATCGGATCACAGTGCTTCGCGACGGCGCGACGATCGAGACGATGCGTAGCGATGACCCGGACACCGACGAGGGCCGGATCATTCGAGCGATGGTCGGTCGCCCACTCGACGATCTCTTCCCGCCGCGCGAACCGGACATCGGCAATGAGCTGTTCCGCGTCGAGAACTGGACAGTTCACCACCCCGGCGATGCCCAGCGTGTCGTGATCGACGATGTGAGCTTCCACGTGATGGCGGGTGAGATCGTGGGAATCGCCGGTCTCATGGGTGCCGGGCGGACCGAGCTTGCGAGGAGCATCTTCGGTCGGTCGTACGGCTCTGTGATTACCGGGTCGGCATTCAAACACGGTGAGGAGATCGAGCTGCGGACGATCCGGGAGGCGATCGGTCACGGCATCGCCTACGCGCCGGAGGATCGCCGACATGACGGACTCAACCTGCTCGCCTCGGTGCAGACGAACATCTCATCGGTGGCACTGGGGCGCCTCGCTCACCGGGGGCTGGTCGATGGCGTCCGCGATCGCAAGGTGGCAGAGGCGTATCGCTACAAGATGAACATCAAGACGCCGAGCGTGAGCGCACCAGCCGCGACGCTCTCCGGTGGTAATCAGCAGAAGACCGTGCTGTCGAAATGGATCTTCAGCAACCCCGAGGTGCTCATCCTCGATGAGCCCACCCGGGGCATCGATGTCGGTGCCAGGTATGAGATCTACGGGCTGATCAACGAGCTCGCGGCCCAGGGTAAGGCGATCATCGTGATCTCCTCTGAGCTTCCGGAGGTGATCGGGCTCTCCGACCGGGTTTACACCCTCGCGCACGGGCGCATCACCGCCGAAGTGGCCAGAGCGGATGCCACACAGGAGCTGCTCATGCGACACATGATGGTCAAGTTCTGATGGCTCCGAGGCAACACATGGTAGAGCGTGACTTTTCCGTACCTTCCGCAGTCGCCCGTCCGGCCGCGCGCACGACGAATGAGGACGTGCGACAGCAGAACCTGTCCTCGGTGCTGCAGCTGGTGCACGGGTCCGGCGCCATGTCTCGATCGGAGATCGGCGCGCTGACAGGGCTGAATCGTTCGACGGTGACGGGTCTGGTCCAGGAGCTCCTCGATCTGCAGGTCGTGTGCGAAACATCGGTGAAGCCCACCGGCCGCGCCGGCCGTCCGTCACTGGGTGTCGCGGCCGACGACCGCGTCGTCGCGCTGAGCGTGACTGCCGACCCACACGCCGTTTCCGTGGCTTTGGTCGGCCTGGGCGGGACCGTGCACTCGCGGGTCCGCCACGACCTCGCCAAGCCCCCGAGCCCGAGGCGTTTCGCGCAGCTCGCTTCGTCGCTGATCGACGGTATGCGCGCAGACATCGATCGCCACTACCGACTCGTTGGAGCGGGTGTCGCAGTTCCCGGCCTCGTCGACCACAGGGGTGCGGTGCTGCTGTCGCCCTCGCTCGGCTGGCGCCGGGAGAACCTGGCGCATCGTCTCGCGGATGCACTCGGGATGGAGGTGACCGTCGGCAACGATACAAGCGTCGGCGCGATGGCGGAGACGAGGTTCGGCGTCGGGCGCGACGTCGACAACGTTCTCTACCTGAGCGGTTCCATGAACGGCATCGGTGGCGCTCTGGTCCTCGATGGCGCTCTGGTGCGCGGCACCTCCGGGTTCGCAGGAGAGTTTGGCCACACGGTCATCAACACGTCCGGAGCGCTCTGCTCCTGCGGCCGCCGCGGGTGTCTCCAGATCGAAGTGCATCCGGTGAAGGTGCTTGCACTGCTGGGCAGACGAGGCCTAGACGAGGACGAACTCGACATCGAACTCGGACTCGTGCGCGACCCCGTGATCCTCGCCGAGGTGGCCAGACAGGTCGATGTGCTTTCGGTCGCGCTGACCAACTTCGTCAACGCATTCGCGCCCCAGATGGTTGTGCTGTCCGGCTACCTCGGCGTGCTGCTGGCGACGAGCCGTGAACGCCTGTCGGCCGCTGTGCGGCTCCATCCCGTGGGCGCGGAGGGTCGCACCGTCCGTCTCGAGCGCGCGCGCATGAGGTCGCACCTGATGCAGATCGCACCGGCTGAGCTCGCCTTCGAATCGCTGCTCAACGATCCGGTGTCCAAGGGCTTCGAGGATATGACCCCGCTGGAGTGACGCCGTACCCGCTCGAGCCTTGTGCTTGGGCGGCTTCTCCCATGTATGACGACTACCCTTGAGACGACATGGCACATCTTCTCGGGGCCGAGGCCCTCCACCTGGAATACCCGACCAAGGTCGTTTTCGACTCCATCACCCTCGGGATCGAGGAGGGGGATCGGATCGGCATCGTCGGACGCAACGGCGACGGCAAATCCAGCCTGCTGGCAATGCTCGCTGGCCGCAAGGAGCCGGACGGCGGACGCGTGACAATGCGCGCGGGCACCACCGTCGGCGTGCTGGATCAGGCAGACACACTCGATGACTCCCTCACGATCGCCCAGAGCGTCGTTGGCGACGTTCCGGAGTACGAATGGGCTGGTGACTCGCGCGTGCGCGACGTCATTCAAGGGTTGCTCGCCGACCTCGACTGGAACGCGCCTGTGCTGGGTCTTAGCGGTGGCCAGCGTCGCCGCGTCGCCCTCGCCACCCTCCTCGTCAAGGACTGGGACATCATCGCGCTCGACGAGCCGACCAACCACCTCGACGTCGAGGCGATCACCTGGCTCGCAGGACATCTGAATAAGCGCTGGGCAGTGAACTCTGGCGCCTTCCTCGTCGTCACACACGACCGGTGGTTCCTCGATGAGGTGTGCACCGAGACGTGGGAGGTGCACGACCGTATCGTCGAGCCTTTCGAGGGCGGCTACGCCGCGTACATCCTGCAGCGCGTCGAGCGTGACCGGATGTCGTCGGTTGTTGAAGCCAAGCGTCAGAACCTCGCCCGCAAGGAGCTCGCGTGGCTGCGCCGGGGCGCACCCGCACGTACAGCCAAGCCCAAGTTCCGCATCGATGCCGCGAACTCGCTCATCGAGGACGTCCCCGAGATCCGCGATGCCGTCTCGCTGCAGTCGCTCGCCGTCTCGCGGCTGGGCAAGGATGTCGTCGACCTGTTGGATGCCGGTGTCACCTACCCCTCGACAGGCTCGGGGATCGGCGAGGGCGAGCGTGAGGTGCTCCGCGATGTGGAGTGGCGGATCGCTCCGGGAGAGCGCACCGGGATTCTGGGCGTCAACGGCGCCGGAAAGTCGACGCTCCTCGGACTCGTCGCCGGCACTATTGAGCCCACCAGCGGTCGAGTGAAGCGAGGCACGACCGTCAAGGTGAAGACGCTGACTCAGCGAACCGATGAACTGACCGCGGTCTGGAACGACCCGGTGCGCAAGGTCGTCGCGAGCCTGCGCACGGAATACACGTTCGGCGCAGGCTCCAAGTCGCAGTCACTCACTCCCAGCCAACTGCTGGAGCGTCTCGGCTTTTCGTCCGCTCAGCTCTCGACTCCGGTGAAGGATCTCTCCGGTGGCCAGCAACGCCGACTGCAATTGCTGCTCGTGCTGCTCGAGCAGCCGAACGTGCTGATTCTCGATGAGCCGACCAACGACATGGACACTGACATGCTCGCTGCGATCGAGGACCTCCTCGATTCATGGCCGGGCACGCTCCTCGTGGTGAGCCACGACCGGTACTTCATCGAGCGGGTCACCGACCAGCAGTTCGCCGTCATAGGCGGAAAGCTCCGTCACCTGCCAGGGGGAGTGGACGAGTACCTTCGCCTGCGCACCGCCGAGCAGAATTCCCCGAAGTCGGCATCTGCCTCGGCATCCACCCGGGCATCCGGTCTGGAAGGCGCAGCCCTCCGCACTGCTCAGAAAGAGGTCGCGGCCGCCGAGCGGAAGATCCAGAAGCTGACGCAGCAGATCGACAAGGCCAAGCATGCTCTCGTCGAGCACGATCAGTCCGACTACGAGGGTCTCGCCGACAAGATGAAGCGAATCAGCACGCTGGAGGCAGAGGTCGAGACGTACGAGGCGCGCTGGTTGGAGCTCAGCGACCAGCTCGGCTGAGCTCGCGCGGAATCGCAGCGGTGATGAGGGCTGCGACGATCGCACTCACGCAGCCGATGAGCAGCGAAACCACGAATCCTGCGTGTGCGGGGAGCGCGTGCTCGCCGTAGGAAAAAACCATCGACGCCAGGACGACGCCGATGACGGCGGATGAAACAGACGTGCCGAGCGACCGCATGAGTGAGTTGAAGCCGTTGGCGGCCGCCTTGTCACTGGCGGGCACCGAGCCCATGATGAGGGCAGGCATCGCGCCGTACGCGAAGCCGATGCCGCATCCGGTGATCGTGCTGCTAGAGGCCATCAGAATGAGCGTCCACAAGATTGTTGTGCTGTTGGCCGGGCCAGGCTCACGAGCACCGATCGTGGCGAGAACGAGAGTCGCCAGGCCGTAGCCGGCAGCAATCACGATGCACGCCATGATGAGGGTGGTCCGCGGTCCGCGAGTGCGACTGATCGAGGCGCCGAGCTTGGACACAGCCATCATGCCGAGGCCCATCGGTGCGAGCCAGAGGCCCATCTGCACCATATTCTGCCCGAGGCCGTAGCCGATCTCGGTGGGCAACTGCATCACCTGAGGCACGATCAGGTTCATGGCGTACATCGCGAAGCCGATGAGGATCGACGCCATGTTCGTCAGCAGCACGACGGGCGCGACGGTGGTGCGAAGATTCACCAGCGGTGCGCGTCGACCGAGTTCGTATTTGCCCCACAGCATCAGTACGACGATGGCGACGACGAAGCAACCGAGAGTCAGACCGCTCGTCCAGCCCCACTCCGAACCCTTGGAGATGGCCAGCAGCAGCGCTGTGAGTCCAATCGCAAGACCGATTGCACCGACGTAGTCGAACCTGCTCTCGTTTCGAATCGCATTGCGGGCGGGAACCACTTTGATGAGAGCGACCGCCACGAGGACCGCCGCGAGACCCGTCGCCCAAAAGAGCACTCGCCAGCTCGCGAACTGGCTCACTCCCGCGGCGATCGGCAGACCGAGGGCACCGCCGATGCCCATCGAGGAGCTCATCAGAGCGATCGCGGCCCCGACCTTCTCCTTCGGGAGGATGTCATGCAGGAGAGAGATGCCGAGCGGAATGAGACCGCTGGCGAGACCCTGCAGCCCGCGCCCCACGATCATCGTCACGACGTCGCCCGCGATCGCGCAAATGACCGATCCGATGATGAACGGGATGATGGCGATCAGCATCATCCGCTTCTTGCCGTACATGTCGGCGAGACGCCCGGCGATCGGCGTCGAGATCGCGCCGGTCAACAGCGTGATGGTGATGATCCAGGAAGTGTTCGTTGCATTCGTGGCGAAGATTTGGGGCAGAGTGCCGAGGATTGGTATCACCAGGGTCTGCGCGAGCGACACCACGATGCCGGCCGCGGCGAGCACCGCGATGACAAGGCCGGGGCGAACGAGTGGAGCGCCCTGCGTGGGCGTGCTGTCGGTGCGGGGAATCGTGGTCACTTATGTATCTTACACATGTTGTGCATGTGGCATATTCATGTGGCATGATGGCGAAATGACCGCGGATCCGATCAATGTCATCGAGTACGAGTCGATGGTTTTCGAACGTCACCTCTCCTCCTTGCCGGGGCGCACCCGCCGCAGTGGAGGCGTGCTCGATCAAAGCGCATACACTCTGCTCAATCTGTTGCAGGCTGGTGGGCCGCAGAGTATCGGCGAACTCAGCGCGGTGACTGGGCTGGATGCCTCGACCCTCAACCGCCAGACGGCCGCACTGCTGCGAGACGATCTCGCGGAGCGCATCGCCGACCCGGATGGCGGGCTCGCGAGGAAGTTCCGGGCCACGGCGCACGGCGAGCTGTCAGCTCAGGAGGAACGCGCCGCCAGCCGCGCGGGCCTGGGCCGTCTGATGGAGGACTGGGCCAGCGAGGATCGTGAGGCCTTCGCCGAACTGCTTGGGCGTTTCAATCGTTCGATCGAGGAGCGGACCGGCCGCGACTGGCCTCGGCCGACGGCCAGCGACTGACTCCGCGCCCTCGTCGCCCACGTCAGGGCCTGATGATGACGCCGGTGCCCTCCGGCAGTTCGGAGAGCCTCGTGATGGCCGTCTCGTCGAGGCGGATGCATCCGTTCGAGATGGCCCCGGTGCGGTTGTCGTGATAATGAAACGCGGTCACTGCGACGTTCTCGCCGCCGAACCCATCGAGAACGGGCGACTGCAGGGACAGATAGACGATCGGGTGACCACGCGTGTAGCCGAATGAGGTGACCTCGGTCAGGTGGATGAACGCACGCCCGAGCGGCGTGGGGGAGACATCGGCGCCGAACGCGAAGTCTGTCGCGATACGTTCGGGAACGCCTGCGCGGACGATATCGACCGTGCGTGCGGACAGGCTGACCTCGACCGTTGTGTCCGTGGCCACCAGTTCGACGTCGGCGGTGCGCAGCCATCCGGTCAGCTGTGCCGGATTTCCCTGGGACGGGATGCTCTGGCGCCCGGTCAGGAGCACGCGTACCCAGTTCTCCTCGTGCTCCACCACGGCGACCGTTGTGCCGCCGTATCGGTGCTCGCGCGGTAGCGCTGCCACCGGCTCTCCGAGTGGATCGGCCCAGACGGGCGCGGCGTCGGTGATGGCGCGGGCGGTGTATCCGGAGAACGGCGCATCCGGGTCGGCGTCGACCGGGAGCTGCGGCAGCACGGCGAACACATTCGCCTCTGGGAGTGTGAGCGCGTCGTAGACGCCGGTGTTCGCCGGGAAGCCGGTGGGGGTCGGAGTGGGAGTGGGTGTGGGCGTTGGATCCGGGGTGGCGCTCGGCGCGCTGGTCACGGCAGGCGCGGCATCGGCGCGAGGCCAGACCACTGCGAGGACCACGACCAGCGCGACGATCAGCGCTCCGATGACGCCAACGAGGGCCCACTCACGCGGCCCGAGCCGCCTCACGGTGCGTACTTCAGCGTGCGTCGGCTCAGGAACTCGCGCTGCTTGCCCGTCAGCGGATCGATGAAACGCAGCTCTCTGGCGAGCAGCTGGAGCGGCCGCTCGTGGTCGTCTGGCTTCTCATCGGTGAGTATCGGGTAGAGGTTGTCGTGCAGAATACCGGCGCCCACCGAGGCGAGATGCACGCGCAACTGGTGCATCTTGCCGGTGTGCGGTCGCAACAGTGTGTGGATGACCTGATCGTCGGCGTCGATCAGCTCGATGAGCGTCTCGGAGTTCGGCTCTCGTGACGGGTCGACCTCGACGCAGAGCTGACCGCGCAACTTCTCGATATGGGTGCGCACGGTCAAGGGGAACGGGTTCTCCCAATGTTCGGGCCGTGTGGACACTGCCTCGTAGACCTTCGTAATCTGCCGCTTCTGGAACATCACCTGGTAAGCACCGCGCGTCTGCACGCGGGCCGAGAACATCAGCAGCCCGGCGGTGGCGCGGTCAAGCCGATGGATCGGCGCGAGATCTGAGTTGTCGAGTTGTCTCCGCAGGCGCACGAGCGCTGAGTTCTGCACATACTTCCCGGCGGGGGTGCTCGGCAGAAAATGTGGTTTGTCGATGACAACGAGGTCATCGTCCTGGTACAGGATCTCGGAGTAGAACGGGATCTCGGTCTCGGCCGGCGGCTCCCGGTAATACCAAACGAACTCTTCAGCCTCCAGCGGTGTGTATCGGGTCAGGGCCGAGCCGTCAGCGGCGACAATTTCACCGCGATCGAAGCGTTCGCGTAGCCATTCCGGATCGAGATGGAAGAAGCGTTCGACCATGTAGGCGCTCGCTGTCGGCCAGGGGCCAGTGCGCGGCAGATGCAGTCGAGTGGCGCCGACGCCGTCGCGGACGGGAAGCGGGGAGGCCATCGCCATCAGGAGTGCACCGCCATCAGGAGTCGTAGCTCAGGCTGAGTTTGCGCAGCAGAGTCGCCATGCGGTCTCGATCGGTGCGCGACAGTGCCTGCAGCAGTTCGGCCTCGACGTCGACAAGGCGGGTGATCGCGGCATCGACCCGAATGCGGCCATCGTCGGTCAGCGTGACCTGAACGCTGCGGCCATCTCCTGGATCGGCCTCTCGGCGCACGAAGCGGCGTCCCACCAGCCGATCAATCCGGTTGGTCATGGTGCCGCTGGAGACGAGAGTCTGCTGCAGAAGCTGCTTGGGGGAGAGCTGGAACGGAGTGCCCGCCCGGCGAAGAGCAGAAAGTACATCCCATTCCCAGGTCTCGATGTCACTGCGCCGGAAGACATCACGTCGTGCGCGGTCGAGATGCTTGGAAAGGCGATCCATCCGGGAGAGCACCTCGAGCGGGGAGAAATCAAGGTCGGGGCGCTGGGTATTCCACGCGCCGACGATCCGGTCGACTTCATCTGCCTCGCTCATCTGTCCATTATCGCCTCAGACGAACATCACTCGTGGCGACGGTGGACCCCTCAGGCATGGCAGAATTGTCTCGCGGCCTCATCGCCGCGGTCCGCCGTAGTGTAATGGCAGCACGACAGCCTTTGGAGCTGTTAAGTCTAGGTTCGAATCCTGGCGGCGGAGCATGACGGAGAACAAGCTCGCGATCATCGTGCTCGCCGCGGGGCAGGGCACCCGCATGAAGTCGCGATTGCCGAAGGTGCTCCACTCGATCAGCGGACGTTCGCTTGTCGGACATGTGCTGACTACGGCATCCCGTCTCGGCGCGGAGCGCATCGAGGTCGTGGTCCGTCATGAGCGTGACCGTGTCGTTGCAGTGCTCGCCGAGCACTACCCGGACGCCATCATTGTCGACCAGGACGAGATTCCTGGTACCGGGCGCGCAGTGCAGATCGCTGTCGACGCGCTGCCAGCGGACTTCACCGGCGACGTGCTCGTGCTCTCCGGCGATGTGCCGCTGCTGGAAGCAGAGACTCTGCAGGCGCTGGTCGACGCGCACCGAGGAGCCTCCGCTGCGGCCACAGTGCTCAGCGCGCTGTTGGACGATCCGACCGGCTACGGCCGCATCATCCGCGACGCCGGCGGCACCGTGGCGCGCATCGTGGAACAGAAGGATGCCACAGCAGAAGAGGCCGCAGTCTCCGAGATCAACTCCGGCGTCTATGTGTTCCGAGCCTCCGCACTGCGCACCTTCCTGGCGAAGGTCGACCAGAACAACGCGCAGGGCGAGATGTACCTCACCGACGTGATCGGGCTGCTGCGCCAAGCGCAGGAGATCGTCGCGGCCGAGGTCGCCGGGGACTCCGCCGCGACCTTCGGCGTCAACGATCGGATCCAGTTGGCCGAGGCAGGCCGCGTGCTCAACAATCGCATCGTGCGCCACTGGCAGCGCGAGGGTGTCACCATCATCGACCCCGCGACCACCTGGATCGATGACGACGCGAAGCTCGCGGCTGACGTCACCATCCTGCCGAACACGATCATCTCCGGCGCAACCGTCATCGACTCCGGCGCCGTGATCGGTCCAGACACATCGTTGGTCGACTGCGAGGTCGGTGCGGATGCCGTCATCCGTCGTACCGATGCGACGCTCGCCGTCATCGGCGCCGGTGCGAGTGTCGGTCCCTTCGCTTACATCCGCCCTGGCACGGTACTGGGCGCGAACGGCAAGATCGGCACCTTCGTAGAGACGAAGAATTCGCAGATCGGTGAGGGCAGCAAGGTTCCGCACCTTTCCTACGTTGGCGACACCACGATCGGTGATCGCGTCAATCTCGGCGCCGGTGCCATCACCGCCAACTATGACGACATCGTCAAGCACCGCACCGAGATCGGTGACGAGGTGCACACGGGCTCGCATAACGTCTTCGTCGCGCCCGTTAGGATTGGTGCTGGTGCGAAGACCGGAGCGGGAGCGGTCGTCCGAAAGGACGTCCCTGCTGGTGCCCTGGCCTTGAGCGTGGCCCCTCAACGCAATGTCGAGGGGTGGGTCGAGAAGAATCGTGCCGGGACCGGCGCTGCACACGCGGCATCCCGAGCGAATAAAACCGCAGAGTAAGGCAGGTCATGGGGCACAAGAAGAAGACCGTTGCATTAGATCGAGACAACGGTGTGGCCCCCGGGCTCATCTCGAAGACCAAGAAGCGGCTCGTCGTCGCAGGCGGTCGTTCACACCCAGAGCTGACTGCAGCGGTCGCCGAGGGACTCGGCATCCAGCCGGTACCCGTCGAACACCGCACATTCGCGTCTGGCGAGATCTATGCCCGCTTCGAAGTCTCGATCCGCGGATGCGACCTGTTCCTGATTCAGACCTTCGGTACGCCGGTCAATGAGTGGCTCATGGAGACGCTCATCATGATCGATGCCGCCAAGCGTGCATCGGCGAAGCGCATCACGGTCGTCGCCCCGTACTACCCGTACTCGCGCCAGGACAAGAAGGGTCGCGGCCGTGAGCCGATCAGCGCCCGCCTCGTCTCGGACCTGCTCAAGACGGCTGGCGCCGACCGCATCATGAGCGTCGACCTGCACGCCGCGCAGATCCAGGGCTTCTTCGATGGCCCCGTCGACCACCTGTTCGCAAAGCCGGTGCTGTTGGAGTACTTCAAGACGAACCTCACTGCAGAAGACCGTGAGACCCTCACGATCGTCTCGCCCGACATGGGGCGCGTACGCGTGGCTGACACCTGGTCGGACAGTCTGGGTGCCCCGCTGGCGATCATTCACAAGCGCCGCGACCCGAAGGTCGCCAACCAGGTCTCCGTACACGAGATCGTCGGTGCCGTCGAAGGCCGCACCTGCCTGCTTGTTGACGACATGATCGACACCGGTGGCACCATCGTCAAGGCTGCGCAGGCATTGAAGTCCGCAGGCGCGCGCCGCGTGATCGTCGCTGCCACACACGCGATCTTCAGCGACCCGGCAAGTGAGCGTCTTCAGGATATTTCGATCGACGAGGTCGTCGTCACCGACACGATCCCGCTGAGCGAATCACGTCGCTGGGATGGGCTCACTGTTTTGCCGATCGCCCCGCTGCTGGCACGCGCTGTCCACGAGGTGTTCCAGGACGGTTCAGTCACCAGCATGTTCGGTGGCGACGCGTAACGCACGACCACAGCAAGCGCATAGCGGGTCGTCCTACTCTCGAATTCATGATCAGCTCGACCGTCCCGTCATCCGTTCGCAAGGGCGCCGCCGTCGCAGGTGTCGCCGGGCTTCTGGTGTTGGCCGGATGCTCTGGTACTGCTGACGCAGACGTGAAGGGCACGGCTGAGGCTCAGGGCGCGACGGCGACCGAGGCGGATTCCGGCGCGCAGGAATCGTCCGGCTCCGGTGAGTACGTCGATGGCACGTACACCGCCAAAGGCGCGTACCAGACGCCCGAGACGGTGGAGCAGATCTCGGTCATGCTGCGCCTCGAAGACGGCGTGATCACCGATGTCACGGTGACCGGTGACCCGCAGGCCCGCGAGAGCGAGCAGTATCAGGGCGTCTTCATCACCGGGATCGCCGAGGAAGTAGTCGGGGTTGCGATCCACGAGCTGAATGTCAGTCGCGTCGCGGGTTCATCGCTCACCAGCGGTGGGTTCAACTCTGCGGTGGACGACATCAAAGAGCAGGCCGCGGTCTAGTCCACGATGTCCGTCTGGAGCTTCGACGCAATCGGTACGAGGTGGGAGATCGAGACCGAGAACCCGCTGCCCAAGGCGCAGCGCACGAAGATCGACGCCCTCATCGACGACTTCGACCTGACCTGGTCCCGTTTTCGTGAAGACTCGCTGGTGACACGGCTCTCTGAAGCGGGCGGTATCGCTGCGGTGACGACGGATGCTGCGGCAATGCTTGACGTGTACCGCGAGCTGTCCGAAGCCACCGATGGAGCCGTGAATCCGCTGGTCGGGGAGAGCCTCAACGCGCTCGGCTACGACGCCGGATACTCCCTCGCCGCCGGTGCTCCGCGAGCGGCGCCATCCGATTGGCAGAGCATCCTCACCTGGACCCCATCGGAGCTGTCCCTGGCATCCGCTGGCGTGATCGACGTGGGCGCACTCGGAAAGGGGCGACTCGTTGATCTCGTGATCGATGCGCTCTCCGAGATCGAAGGTGACCTCATCGTCGACGCCGGTGGCGATCTGGCCGTGCGGGGCGCCGAGGTGCGGATTGGCCTGGAGCATCCGTTCGATGTGACCAAAGCCATCGGCATCGCGGCGATTCGCGATCGGGCGCTGTCCGCATCCGCCATCAATCGGCGCGCGTGGGGCGACGGCCTGCACCACGTGCTGGATGCGCGAACCGGACTGCCAGTGCGAACATGGGCGGCGACCTGGGCTATTGCCACCAACGCGATGCGAGCGGATGCCGCAGCCACAGCGCTGTTCTTCGCTGGGGGCGCAGAACTTGCCGATCGCTGGGGCGTGGAGTGGGTGCGAATGAGTACCGACGGACGCGCAGAACGCTCTGTGAATGCCCCGGTTGAGCTGTTCACGGCCTCAGCGGGCCACAGATAGGGAAGAGTTAATCTGTGACGTCTTCATTCACTGCCATCCGTCAACGGGTGCTCGCAGTTCTCGGCGCTGTGTCAATGTACCGGCTGGTCTTCTTCGCTCTGACGGCGCTGGCGCTCATCGCGCTGGTGCTCTCCGTGTTCGGCGTGATCGTGTCGCCCACGCCCCTGGAACTCGTCGTCTCGTTCGTCGTGCTCGCCGTCGTCATCTCGGCCGTCGATGCGGGCGCGCAGCGGATTCTGCACTTGCCATGGCGGGTGGAGTCTTCGCTGGTCACCGCGCTGATTCTGCTGTTCGTGATGAGGCCGGGGGTCGAGCCGGCGAGCATCCTCGGCCTTGCGCTAGCGGGTGCTCTCGCGAGCCTGTCCAAGTACGTCATTGCCTGGCGAGGCCGGCACATCCTGAATCCGGCGGCGTTCGGCGCAGCCGTGGTCACTATCGTCGGCTCGTTCGGTGCATTCGAATGGCTCGGCACCTCCGCATCCTGGTGGGTCGGAAACGGCGCCCTCGCGATCCCGGTCGCCGTCTTCGGGCTGGTCCTGCTGTGGCGCACCGAGAAGGTGCGTGTGGTGCTGGTCTTCCTGCTGATCGCGGTCGGCACTGCGGTCGTGCGTCAAGCGGTGCAGGCAGAGCAGTTCGGGATCGACTTCGATCTCGCATCCGCGATTGGGTTCGCCGTGCTGCAGTCGCCGTACCTCTTCCTCGGCGTGTTCATGGTTTCTGAGCCGCTGACGAGTCCGCCCCGGCGCTGGCAGCAGTTCTCGGTCGCGGCGCTGGTCGGCGTGCTCGCCGGCTGGCCGATCCTCGTCGGAGGGCTCTTCACTCTGGGACAGGAGCGGGCGCTGCTGATCGGAAACCTGCTCGCTGTCGCGTTCGCTCTACGCGGTTCGGTGCGACTCACTCTTCACAAGCGTGAGTTCATCACCCCGACGGCGCAGGAGCTGACGTTCCGGGCCAAGGGGAAGCTGAAGTTCGTGCCGGGGCAGTACCTCGAGCTCGATGTGCCGCACCGCCATCCGGATGCACGTGGCACACGCCGCGAGTTCAGCATCGTCTCCGCGCCGGCCGACCTCCCGACGCTGCGGATCGCGTACAAAAGCGGCGATCAGAAGCATCCGTCGTCGTATAAGAGGGCGCTGGCGAGTGCCGAGCCGGGTGCCACCCTTGCCGTCACCGGAACGTGGGGCGATTTCGTGTTGCCGCACAGCGATGTGCCGGTGCTCATGGTCGCCGCGGGCATAGGCGTCACACCATTCGTCTCGCAGTTGCGGCAAATGCAGGCCGATGGCGTGCAGCGTGATGTCGTGCTCGTCTATGTCGCAGCCGAGGCCGCAGAGCTCGCGTTCCGCGCAGAACTCGAGGCGACCGGCGTGCCTGTTGTCATATTCACGAGGGATGCTCCGGCTGATCTTCCCGCGCACTGGACCTGGGCGCAGGGAGTGCGCCTGGACGCGGAGGGACTGGAGCGGGTGGTTCCGGATATCTCGACTCGGCACACCTTCATCTCGGGCCCGCCGCGGCTACTCGCCGATCTCGCCCCGGCGCTGAAGAAAGCACGCACCCTGACGACGGACGCCTTCGCCGGGTACTGACCGGTGCCCCGGCGGACGCTCGCCCCGGCACACTTGCAGGGCGATCGAACGGATGTATGGCGAAACGCCGACGGATGCCTCGACATCCGTGCCTCGGCCCTGCAAGTGTGCACGGCGACTTGTCCTGCACATCTGCGAGACCTCGCGATTTCATCCACAATCGCCGTCGGGGCAAGTTCTCGAGCCTCGGGATGGGACAGGATCGGCGGATGCTGCAACCATCCCAACTCATCACACACGCGGGCGGAATCGCCCGAGGAACTCGTCTTCAGGAGTTCGGATTCTCCCGAAGGATGCTGTCGAACTCAGTGAAGGACGGAAGCATCCTGCGGGTGCGTCCAGGCGTCTTCGCCGTGCCCTCCACCGATGCGGAACTGATCGATGCTGCCGCGCACGGCGGCGCCGTGACCTGTGCGCGCGCACTGCGCCGGCATAGCATTTGGACGTTGAATGACGATGCCACCGTGCACGTCTGGTTGGGCGGCACCGGAAGAGTCCATCATCCGAGGAGCTGCTCATACGTCGGACACTTCTTCGCTGGGAGGATGAGCCTCGGGCTGGCGCCGCTGGAGGTCGTGCTCGTGCATGTCTATCACTGTCATGGTGACGAGGCGTTCTTCGCGGCGCTCGAATCGGCGCTTCGGCCGCGGAAGATCACCTCTTCTGCGAGGACCCGTGTGCGCGCGCGACTACCGGTGAACGCGCGCTGGCTTGTCGATCTTGCCCGCAGCGACGCGGACAGCGGTCTCGAATCACTTCTGCGGCTGCGCCTCCATCTGCTTGGCATCCTTCTTGACTGTCAAGTCGTGATTCCCACGGTCGGCACGGTCGACTTCGTCATCGGCGAGCACCTGATTTTGGAGACCGACGGCAAAGAGAACCATGACGACGAGTCACACCGACACAAGGATCTTGTGAGGGATGCCGCGGCATCCCTTCTCGGATATGAGACGCTCCGTTTCGACTACGCGCTCGTCGTCTACGACTGGCCCATGGTCGAGGCTGCAATCATCGCGGCGCTAGCGCGGATGGCATGGCGCGTCTGAGCTGCACACCTGCAGGGCGATCGAACGGATGTATGGCGAAACGCCGACGGATGCCACTGCATCCGTGCCTCGGCCCTGCAAGTGTGAGCCGGGATGGGTCACACCACGGGCGTCCGGGGGAACCTGACCGCGAATGTCGTATTGCCGGGCTCTGACTCCACCGAGATCTCTCCGTCGTGACCTTCGACGATGGCCTTGACGATCGCAAGCCCCAGACCGGTGCCACCGGTCTGGCGGGCGCGTGAACTGTCTCCTCGCGCGAAGCGAGCGAACATTTCATCACGCACCTGCGGGTCGATGCCTGGACCATCATCATGCACGCGGATCACGGCCTGATCATTCTCCACAGCGACGCCCAGGGTGATCTGGGTGCCTGCCGGTGTGTGAGTGCGTGCGTTCGCGAGCAGGTTCGCGACCACCTGATGCAGTCGCCCCGCATCGCCGAGCATGGTCACCGGCTCCTCTGGAACATCGATGCTCCAGTGATGCTCTGGAGCAGTGGGGCGCGCGTCGGCCAGCCCCTCCAGTGCCAGTTGGGTGAGATCGACTGTGCCGTGCACGAGTTCCTGACCCTCATCCAGGCGAGCCAGCAACAGCAGATCCTCGACCAGTCGGGTCATCCGCAGTGACTGTGCCTGGATGCGCTCCAGCGCCGTCTGAGCTGTGTCCGGCAGTGTCCGATCCCGCAGCGAGAGCTCGGAATACCCGCGAATGGACGCCAGGGGAGTACGTAGCTCATGGCTGGCATCCGCGACGAACCGTCGCATCCGCTCCTCGTTGTTCTGCCGCGATGCGAGGGAATCGTTGACGTGATCGAGCAGCTTGTTCAACGATGCGCCTACGAGGCCGGTCTCGGTTCGGGGATCGGCCTCGTAGGTCGGTACGCGCTCGGTAATGGTGACCTCGCCACGATCCAATGGCTGATTGGCCACGCGCATTGCCGTCGCCGCCACCGCTCGCAGGGGTCGCAGACTCATCCGAATCGTGATCGTTGTGGTGAGCGCAAGCAGGATGAGTCCGCCGAGGGTGGCGAGCGTGATGACGGTGAGCAACTGCGCCATGGTGCTCTGTACCTCATCGCGAGGCAGGCCGGTGACGATTCCGATGCCGCCTGATTCTCTGACGGTGACGGAGAAGGAACCGAGACCGTCCAACATCACAGAGGTGTTCGGCGATGTCTTGACAGCGTCGGTGAGGGCTTCGAACTGGGCGTCCGAGAGAACGGTCGTCCCTTCGGACGTGACCAGAGCGCCGCTGGCGCCGTCCTCAAATGCGATTGCCAGGAGTAGGCCGGGATAGTGCTGACCGGCGAGCACATTCTGTGCGGTGAGCGGCCGGCCGGCGACAGTCAAGATTTGCGCCTGTTTGACGAGAACTGTTGTCTGGCTCGCAATCCGATTCAGTTGATCCTGCAGCCGCCCTTCCAGTGCCTGGCCGAGCGTCGCGCTCGTGATCACCGCGACGATGATGAGGATGAGCGACACGAATCCGATGACGGCGGCCATCAGCCGCGTCTGCAGGGTCAGCGGGTGCCGCGTCATCCCCGTTGAGCTCACTGCGGGGCCTTGATCATGTACCCGACGCCGCGAACAGTGTGCAGCAGCGGCGTGCGCCCGGCATCGATCTTCTTACGGAGGTAGGAGATATACAGCTCCACGACCGAGGACTTGCCACCGAAGTCGTAGCTCCACACCCGGTCGAGAATCTGCGCCTTCGAGAGCACTCGGCGCTCATTGCGCATGAGATAGCGGAGCAGTTCGAACTCGGTGGCGGTCAGTTCGATCTCGGTGCCGTCGCGCTCGACTTCGTGGCTGTCCTCATTCAGTGTGAGATCGCCGACGCGAAGAATCGACTGGCCCTCGTCGCTCGTCGCAAGCCCGGTGCGACGGATGATCGCACGCAGACGCGCGATGACCTCCTCCAGGCTGAACGGCTTCGTCACATAGTCGTCACCACCGGCGGTGAGGCCCGCGATGCGGTCACCGACGGCATCCTTCGCGGTGAGGAACAGGACGGGTACGAAGTTGCCCGTTTCGCGCAGGCGTCGCAGGACACTCATGCCGTCGAGGTCGGGCATCATGATGTCGAGCACCAGCGCGTCAGGCTCGAATTCGCGTGCGACCTGGAGTGCCTCCAGACCGGAGGATGCCGTGCGCACTTCCCAGCCCTCCATGCGCAACGCCATGGCGAGCAGATCGGTGAGCATCTGCTCATCGTCCACGGCGAGGATACGCAGAGGAGAACCATCGGGACGGCGCAGTTCGGGCTGGTCGTTGCTCATGGAACCATTCTGGGCAATCTCCTATGTGATTGCTATGGAAACGGCTATGCGTGATCTGTGAGTTTCGCGGTCAGTGACAGTCAGCCGATGATCGGGACCTCGTTGTCCCAGATCGAGCTCATCTCGGCGAGCGTGCGATCCATGATGGCGACCATCGACGAGGCAGCCTTGTCGGCGTTTCCGGTTTGGATGGCGGTGGCGATGTCCACATGCATCTGCAGTGCTTCGGATGCCGGGAACTGTGGCATCAGGCTGTACTGGGAGCGACCGGTGAGTACCTCGGCGACGAGATGATGCAGCTGAGCGAACATCTCGTTGCCGCTCATCGTGAGAATGAGGGAGTGAAACTCCTTGTCGAGGGTCAAGAACGCGGGCGCATCGCCAGCCTTCCCGGCAGCCCAGAGCCTTCCGGCGAGGCCCACGAGATCGCTGGCCTGATTCAGTGGGGCGCGCATCGCTGCCATTCGGGCGGCGGCAGGTTCGATCGCTCCACGTAGTTCAGTGAGCGATCGCAGCTGCGCGACACGACTGGGGCTCGCGAGTCGCCAGCGGATGACCTGCAGGTCGTACACGTTCCATCGGGTCAGTGGCAGCACCCGCACGCCCACCCGCCGCTTCGGTGTCGTCAGACCCAGCGCCTCGAGCGCCCGCAGTGCCTCGCGAACCACAGAGCGAGAGACCTGGAAGCGGGCCTCGATCGACTCGGTCGTGAATGTCGTCTCCGGCCCGATCGCACCCGCGCAGATTTCGCGCCCGAGGGTGTCAAGTACGAGATTGCGGAGGTCACCCTTCACCACTGAAGGTGCGGCGTCGGTGGTGAGTACGATTTCGGTGTTCATGACTAGAGCATATCTTTTTGGTTACACGGGTTGATAGGTATGACTTGTGAGGGTTATCTTGACCACTAAGCAGATGTAACGGAACACCTGCACCAGGAGCAGTCGCGATGACGCGCGGCTCAGGATGGAGTCACAGTGAAGTACGGATCCAAGACCGCCCGCTTCCTCGCGGCGGCAACAACAGCAGTGGTCGCTGGCGCACTTGTCAGCTGCAGCTCAGGGCCGGAGACCGACGAGACCGCCGGCATCGAGGGCGAGACCATTCGGGTCACCCTCGCCAACCACGTCTGGACCGAGACCATCAAGGAACTCATTCCGGAGTTCGAGGAGGAGACCGGCGCCACCGTCGAAATCTCGCAGCTCGCAGAAGACCAGCTCTCTGACCAGTACAACGTCAAGCTCAATGCCGGCACGGATGAGATCGACGTGCTCATGTACCGCCCGCTGCAAGAGAACAAGCTGTTCGCCAGCAACGGCTACCTTGCCGACCTCACCGAGCGGGCCGAGGCCGACACGGAGTGGGATTGGTCTGACTTCCAGTCTGGGCCGGCGTCGCTGACCACCTACGAGGACGTGATTGTCGGCGTCCCGATCATCACCGAGCGCACCGTGCTCTACTACCGCAAGGACCTCCTCGAAGAGGCAGGCCTTGAAGTGCCGGCCACGCTCGAGGATCTCGATGCTGCGGCAGCGGCGATCCATGCGCTGCATCCAGACGTTGCCGGCTACATCGGTCGTACCGGCAAGTCCGCGGCCGTGACTCAGTTCAGTGCGTTCCTGTTCAGCTCGGGTGGTCAGTGGATCAATGACGACGGCACCTCTGCGATCGGCAGTGATGAGGCTCGTGGCGCGTACCAGTACTACGGCGACCTCATCCGCAATCACACGGATGCCACGATCAACCCTGAGATGAGCTGGCCCGAGGCATTCGCCGTGTTCCAGCAGGGTCAGGCCGCATTCATCGCAGACGCTGACAGCCTGTACAAGAACATGACCGACCCGACGCAGTCGACGGTCTCTGAGCAGGTCGGCTTTGCGGCCTTCCCCGAGGGCGAAGCCGGTTCCAAGCCGTATAACGTCGCGGCGTGGGCACTCGCCATCAACGAGACCTCTGCGAACCAGGACGCCGCATGGCAGTTCGTCCAGTGGGCGACGTCAAAGGAGATCACGCTGGAGATGGCCAAGCTCGGTGTCTCCGGTGCACGCACCTCGGTGTGGGACAACCCCGAGGCGACCGCCGAGTACCCGGCCGAGCTCGTCGAGGCGATCAAAATCAACGGCGCGAACGGCGTCGGCCAGGATCGTCCTCTCGTAATCCAGGTGTCACTGGCCCGCGAGCTCGTGGGCGGTCCGATCGTCGAGGCCATCGCCGGCGGCGACGTGGATGCGGCGGTTGACTCCGCGAACACGGCGTTCGACGAATTCCTTCTCGAGGACGCCGAGTAACCATTCCGCCAGTCCGTCGTCGCCCCGGTGAAGCACCGGGGCGACGACGGCCGACCCTCACGGAAGCACTCATGACTGCACTACAGACACCCGAGAACGTCGGGGCGTTGGAGCGCTTCAGCCGCTGGGCCAATCGGCACCGAAAGTGGCTGTTCGCTGGTCCCTCTATCGCCTTCACCGCTCTGCTGCTTGCCATCCCGCTGGGCTGGACGGTCTTTCTCAGCTTTACCGATTCGAAGCGTTCCGTTCGTCGGGCCTTCGATTTCATCGGCGCGGAGAACTACATCGAAGCGCTCACCGACACCGAACGGTTCTGGCCCGCCGTCTGGCGCACGTTCGCCTTCACCGGTGGCGCACTCTTCTTCGAGTTGATTCTCGGCATGATCATCGCCCTCCTGCTGTGGAAGCCGTTCCGAGGCCAAGGCGTCGTCCGAACGATCATCCTGCTCCCGCTGGTGGCGACACCGGTCGCGGTCGGCATGATGTGGCGACTGCTTTTCGAGCCGAACATCGGCTTCATCAATGAGATGCTCAGCTGGGTCGGCATCCCCCCTCAGCCGTGGTTGGCGGATCCTGCCACGTCGCTGGCTACGCTGACGTTCGTCGACATCTGGCAGTGGACGCCGATGGTCACGCTCATCCTGCTCGCTGGGCTCACCGGCCTCTCCGACGAGCCCCAGGAAGCCGCAAAGGTCGACGGTGCGAACGGCTGGCAGCGCTTCTGGTACGTCATCGTCCCGCTGATGCGCCCGGTGATCGTCGCGGCGGTTCTCCTGCGCGGCATCGATGCGCTGAAGACCTTCGACATCCTCTACGCCACCAAGGGCAAGGGTGGCGGGGCATTCCACGACGTGGAGACGCTCAACGTGTATGCCTATGGCCTGAGCTTCGACTACAACGAGTACGGACTGGCGTCGGCGGTGTTGATCCTGTTCTTCCTCCTCATCTTGGCCGTGATCTGGGTTCTCCAGATGCAGAGAAAGGGCAAGGAGTCATGACCTCGATGACTGATACCCGCACCCTCGTTACCGGCGGCGCAAAGCCGCCGATCATGCGACGACGGAAGTTCCGATGGGGGACTGTAGGACGGTTCGTCGGGCTCGCCCTCATCGTGCTCGCGTTCCTCGGCCCGATTGTATGGATGGTGCTCGCCAGCCTCAAGCTGAATGTGCAGATCTACGACCCCACCAAGGCGTTCATCTTCGACCCGACGTTGGAGAACTACGGCACGGTGTTCGATCCGCGTCGTGGCAACTACCTTGTCTACATCTGGAACTCGTTCTTCGTCGCTTTCATGGCGACGGCACTCTCTCTCGTGCTCGCGGTTCCTGCCGCCTACGCGATGAGCCGATTCATCATGAATAAATCGGCGATGGTGGTGCTGCTGGCGCGCATCATTCCCGGCGTCAGCCTGCTGGTGCCGTGGTACTTCATCTTCGCCCAGTTGAAGCTGACCGGCGGCTATACGCCGTTGATTCTCTCGCACATGTTCGTGTCGCTGCCGTTGATTCTCTACATCATGATGTCGTTCTTCGATCAGCTTCCGCTGGAGCTGGAGGAGTCGGCGCAGGTGGACGGACTTACTGCGATCGGCGCGTTCTTCCGGATCACGCTGCCGCTGTCGGTGCCAGGTATCGCGACGGCGACGATCCTGTCGTTCATCTTCTCGTGGAACAACTTTATGTTCGCCCTCGTGCTCTCCGGCAACTCCACCAAGACGCTGCCGGTGGCGATCTTCGACTTCATCGGCTACGCCTCGATCGACTGGGGTGCGCTCATGGCGGCATCCGTCGTGGTGACGACGCCGATCATGCTGATCGCCCTGTTCACGCAGCGCTATATCGTCAGTGGGCTCACCGCCGGCGCCACAAAGGGTTGAGCATGTCTGCAGCACGGACCGTATCCATCGTGGTGATGGGAGTGCAGGGAATCGGCAAATCCACCATCGGCAGTCTGCTCGCAGAGCGACTGGGCGTCCCCTTCATCGACGGGGACGACCTGCACTCCGAGCAGAATATCGAGCTCATGGCAGCCGGGACAGCGCTCACGGATGACAATCGCGAGCCATGGCTGCATGCGGTGGGCGCTGCGCTGGTTGAGCGAGCCCCCTCGGGTGGCGTCGTGGTGGCCTGCTCCGCACTGCGCCGCAGCTACCGTGATCTCATCCGCGAGCACGATCCAGAGGCGTACTTCGTTGACCCGTGGGGAGCGGTCGAATTGGTGCGTGAGCGCGTGAGCGGCAGGACGCACGAGTACATGCCGCCAGCCCTGCTGCAGTCGCAGTACGACACACTTGAGCCGCTTGCCGCCGATGAGCACGGAATCAGAGTCAGTGTGATCGCCACACCGCAGGCGATTGTCGCCCAGGTTGCCGCCGACTATCTCTCGCAGGCAGGAGGTGCGCCATGACTGTCACCATTGCCCGCATCGAGTCATTCCCCGTCGCGCCGCGCTGGCTGTTCGTGCGCATCGAGACGAGCGACGGCCTCGTCGGTTGGGGTGAGGCGTCGCTGGAGGGCTATGCCGATGTCGTGCGCGCGGCTGTCGACCAGTTCGCCGGCTATCTCATGGGACGCGACCCCGGCCTGATCGAGGATCACTGGCAGGTACTCACCAAAAGTCAGTTCTATCGCGGTGGCGCGGTGCTTGCCAGTGCCGTCGCCGGCGTCGATCAGGCGCTGTGGGACCTCAAGGGCAAGAGGCTCGGCGTCCCGGTACACGATCTGCTCGGCGGTGCTGTTCGCGACCGCATCCGCGCCTACGGCTGGGTTGGCGGTGACGACCCGGCCGAAGTGGCCGACCACATCGCTGAGCAGCTCGAGGTCGGACTCACCGCAGTGAAGATGAACGCCTCCGGCAAGATGAGTCGAAACGGCTCGGTCGCGGAGCTGGACGGCGTCGTCTCGCGGGTCGCCATGGCCAGGGACGTACTCGGTCCCGATCGCGATGTCGCGGTCGATCTGCACGGGCGATTCACGCTCGCCACCGCTCGCCGCTTGGCGCCGTTGTTGGAGCCGCTGCATCCGTTCTTCCTTGAGGAGCCGGTCGTTCCGGAGAACTCGCACGCGATAGACCGGATCGTGGATGCGACGACGATTCCGATCGCCACGGGGGAGCGGCTGTACAACAGGCAGGAGTTCCTTCCGGTGCTGCAGGCCGGAATTGCCATCGCCCAGCCTGACCTCTCCCACGCCGGAGGGATCTCCGAGGTACGCCGAATCGCTGCTCTCGCGGAGACGTTCGACGTCTTGCTTGCCCCGCACTGCCCGCTGGGGCCGCTCGCGCTTGCCGCATGCTTGCAGGTGGGTTTCGCGACGCCGAACTACCTCATTCAGGAGCAGTCGATCGGCATCCATTACAACCAGGGTGCTGAGGTGCTCGACTATGTCGTCGACACGGCGCCGCTGAAGTTCGTCGATGGCGGGTTTGAGCGGTTGACTGGTGCTGGTCTCGGAATCGAGATCGACGAGAAGGCCGTACGGGATGCCGCGTCTCGCTGGGAGACATGGCAGAACCCGATTTGGCGGCACGCAGACGGATCGGTGGCGGAATGGTGAACAGCACCGTGGACAACGCGCAGTTGCGCGATCGAATCGCTTCTGATCGTCTGGTGGCGATTCTGCGGGGCACCGATGTGGATGCGACCGTCGCCGCGGCGCGCACACTCATCGACGCCGGTGTCACGACGCTGGAGATCACACTCACTCTGGCGGATGCCGAGGAGGCGATCTCTCAGATCGTGGCGGATGCCCCGACCGAGGCACTCATCGGCGCGGGAACCGTCCTCACTGAGTCAGACACCGACCGTGCGCTCGCCGCAGGTGCGCAGTTCATCGTCACTCCGACGCTCACGGCATCCGTCGAATACGCGATCAGTCAGGGTGTCGGTGTGCTTCCCGGCGTCTACACGCCCACCGAGATTCAGCGGGGGATGGATCTCGGCGCGGCAGCGGTGAAACTTTTCCCCGCAGCCACGCTCGGGGCTGGATTCATCAAGGCAGTGCGTGATCCATTCCCGGATGCCAGGATCATCCCCGTCGGGGGTGTGTACGTCGAGACGATCGGCTCATTCCTCGCGGCGGGTGCCTTCGGGTTTGGCGTGGGGGGACCGCTGGTGGGGGATGCTGCCCGCCCCGGCGGCGACCTGATAGCCCTCGCCGCGCGCGCCGCCGCATTCCGCACGGCCATCGTGAAAAGCCGTGACCGATGAGCACCATGCCCGCCGTGATCAAGCGTGGCCCCGGCGTCGAGGGCATCGAGCTCGGCGAGGTCGACGTTCCGATCGCTGGGGCAGGGCAGGTCGTCATCGACGTCCTCGCGACCGGCATCTGCGGCACCGACGTGCATGTCGCCCATGACGAGTATGACCACGAGCGGCCGGTCGTGATGGGCCACGAAGTTCTCGGCGTCGTCTCCTCGGTCGGATCTGAACAAGACGCGGCCTGGGTCGGTGTCAAGGTGGCAGCCGAGACCTACTTCGCCGCCTGCGAGAGGTGCGACATGTGTCGCGCAGGGCGCCGCAATCTGTGCGCGGACCGCCGCTCGATCGGATCATTCCGAAACGGCGGGTTCGCCACCCAGATGCTGCTGCCGGTCATCAACCTGCACCGGATGCCAGCAACGCCAGGGGAACTCGACGGAGTGCTCAGCGAACCACTCGCCTGCGTCGCCCAGTGCCTGCTCGATCCGCCGGTCGTGCAACCGGGGGACCGCGTGCTCGTCACCGGGCCCGGAGCGATGGGACAGCTGGCAGCACAGGTCGCGAAGGCATCCGGGGGTATCGTCACCCTCGCCGGGCTCCCCGCCGATGCCGCACGTCTGGCGGTTGCCGCAGACCTCGGTATCGGGACGACCGCGCAGACACCGGAGGCTGACTCTTTCGACGTCGTCATCGAATGCTCCGGCTCCGCTCCGGGTGCGGCAGGCGCACTGCGTGCGGCGCGCCGAGGTGCACGCTATGTGCAGGTGGGGATATTTGGACGCGAGGTCACGCTGCCGTTCGACATCGTCTTATACAAGGAGCTCACCGTCACCAGTGGCTTCGCATCCACGCCGGCCTCCTGGCGCGCGGCGATGCGGCTGATCGCGGCGGGCGACGTTGTGCTGACACCGCTGATCACGAAACAGGTGCCACTGGCTGGCTTCTTCGATGCCCTTGACGCCGCGGCGCGCGGCGAGGGTCTGAAGACCGTCGTGGTACCCGGAAGCTCGTCGGTTCGCTGACGGCGCATGGCCGATTCTCGCGATTTGGCCGTAAACGTCGGTGCCCGTCGCTAGCGTGAGCGCATGACAAATAGTCCACTCACAGTAGTTCCGGCGACACCGGAGGATGTCGCCGCCCTGGTGCGACGCGCGCAGCAGGAAGCTCTCACCATCACCGTCGTATCCGGCGGCCATGGGCCCTGGTCGCGAGACGTGCCGGACGGCATGCGGATCGATCTCACCGAACTCGCGGACATCCGCGTCGAAGGCGCCACCGTGCATATCGGCGGCGGGGCGACATGGGGCGCGGTCGCCACCGCGCTCACGGATGCGGGGCTGGCGATCAGCTCGGGTGACACCGCCAGCGTCGGCGTCGGCGGGTTGACGCTCGGCGGCGGAATCGGCTGGATGGTGCGCAGTTGGGGGCTCGCAGCCGATCAGTTGATCGGCGTACAACTCGTGACCGCAGCCGGCGAGATCGTCGAGGCCACAGCAGATGAGAACGCCGAGTTGTTGTGGGCGCTGAAGGGCGGAGGCGGTAACTTTGGCATCGTGACACGCTTTGATTTCGCGGCCCATCACCTCTCCGGCATCGCGTACGGCGAGTATGTGATCGGTGGGGATGCCGCTGCTGTGCTGCGCACGACCCGTGATCTGATGCGCACGGCCCCGCGCGAGCTGACGGTCACCTACATGGATGTTCCGGCAATGGACCCGAGCGCACCGGCCGGGGCGCGTCTGGCCGCGGTCTGGGCAGGGGACGACGCGGATGCGCTGCGAACTTCCCTCGCGCCGGTGGCAGCATTGGAGGGCACCGAAGCCGCGGTGACGACTCCGGCATACCGGGAGATCCTGCTCGAGATGCCCGTGCCTGAGGCGGGGGAGGACGCGGCTGCCCCGCCCGGGTTCCTGGGCGGCAATGGCCTCTTTGCGGAGCTCGACGATGACCTCATCGATCGGCTGGTGGCGTTTCGCGGCGCGTATCCGGCATCGGTCGTGTTCCTGCGCTCACTCGGGGGAGCGTTCGCCGACGTGCCTCAAGAGACGACACCCTTCCCGGCAAGGTCGGCGACGTGGTTCGTGATGGCGGGTGGGTTTGACATCCCCGGCATGATCGATGACGACACACGGGCAGCGATCCTCGCCCACTGGCGAGAGATCGAATCCGGTCGCCTGGCCGAATATGGAAACTTCGCGGACACGGAACGTCCGGCAGCAGTGCCGGGAATGTTCTCGACCGAGGCACTTAAGCGGTTGCGTGCGGTGAAAGCGGAGTGGGATCCGCACAACGTGTTCCGGCGAAACCACAACATCGTCGCGTGAGGCGGGTCTTTACCGAATGACGAAGGGCCGGCAACCTCGCGGTTACCGGCCCTTCGAAATGAAAGCGATCAGTGCGTGTCTTCCGCCTCGATCTCGGTGCGGTCGCCAGACCACAGCGTGTGGAACGTGCCCGGCTTGTCGATGCGCTTGTAGGTGTGCGCGCCGAAGAAGTCACGCTGTCCCTGGATGAGGGCTGCGGGGAGTCGGTCGGCGCGGATGCCGTCGTAGTACGCCAGTGATGACGAGAATGCCGGCGACGGGATGCCCGCCTCGGTCGCGGCGATGACAACACGACGCCATGAGGCCTGGCCGCGAGTCAGTGCGTCGGCGAAGTACGGCGCAGCCGCGAGCACCGGAAGATCCGGAGTCTCGGCGTATGCGTCAGCGATGCGGTTGAGGAACTGGGCGCGGATGATGCAGCCGGCGCGCCAGATCTTGCTGATCGCGCCGAGGTCGATCGTCCAGTCGTATTCGACCGCGCCCGCGCGGATCTCATCGAAGCCCTGCGAGTAGGCGATGATCTTCGAGGCGAACAGCGCCAGGCGCACGTCCTCGATGAATGACTCGGTGTCCTCGACCTCGAACTCGTCCTCCGGGCCGGGCAGAGCTGCGGCAACCGCGCGCTGCTCGGGGTGTGAGGACAGCGAACGAGCAAACGTCGCCTCGGCGATGCCGGAGACGGGAACGCCGAGGGAGAGTGCGGTCTGCACTGTCCACGCGCCGGTTCCCTTGGCGCCTGCCTGGTCGACAATCACATCGACGAGTGGCTTGCCTGTGGATGCATCCACCTGACGGAGCACCTCGGCGGTGATCTCGATCAGGTACGACTCCAGCTCGCCCTTGTTCCACTCGGCGAAGATGTCGGCGATCTCCGCCGGCGTCTTTCCGGTGCCGCGGCGGATGAGGTCGTAGGCCTCAGCGATGAGCTGCATGTCGGCGTACTCGATGCCGTTGTGCACCATCTTCACGAAGTGCCCGGCGCCGTCGTGGCCGACGTGCGTGACGCACGGCTCGCCCTCGGCGACTGCCGCGATCGACTTCAGGATCGGGCCGAGCGTGGTCCACGACTCATCAGATCCGCCCGGCATGATGCTCGGGCCGAGCAGTGCGCCCTCTTCACCGCCGGAGATGCCGGCGCCGACGAAGTTGATGCCCGTCTCGCGGACGGCCTTCTCCCGGCGGATGGTGTCGGGGAAGAACGCGTTTCCGCCGTCGACGATGATATCGCCAGGCTCGAAGACCGAGGCGAGCGAGTTGATGACCGCATCGGTGGGTCCGCCGGCCTTGACCATGATGATCGCGGTGCGCGGCTTCTGCAGAGAGTCGGCGAACTCCTGGTAGGTGGATGCCGGAACGAAGCCGGCTTCCGGGTGTTCATCGAGAACGGTCTGCGTCTTCTCGTAGCTGCGGTTGAAGATCGCCACAGTGTTGCCCTCGCGGCTGGCGAGGTTGCGGGCGAGATTCGAACCCATGACGGCGAGTCCGACGACTCCGATGTTCGCTGATGCTTCGGGCACAGACTGCTCCTCGGTCGTGAAGTTAGGGATGCTCTCAGATTATCCCTGTGGACGACGTCCGAGCGCGCGTGTGTCACGAGATGCCATTTGTTGGCGTGACACACAGGCGTGGCGCCGCTGTGGCGGTCAGTCCTTGCGGTAGCTGGTGCGCCCCATCGAGAACAGTGCGCCGAACGTCAAGACGGTGGCACCCAGCGCCATGACGCCGATGAGCCAGAGGAGGGCGTGTGAAAGGAAAGCGCCGTCGAGCATGCCGGACTCCAAGTTCTGCGTGGGGAAAAGACCTGAGTTTCAGCCTACCCGGTCATCCGGTACGATAGAGGAGTTCCTCGGCGAGGGATGCTTCGCGTGCGTGGCATCCGTGATCGACGCGGCGAACCAAGCCTCGTGGCTTCTTCGTGCGTCTGCGGTCGAGAATCTGACAATTAGACCACCACGTGACGAGTAGTTCGTCGCGTGCCCCGAAGGAGAATTCATGTCTAAGGACACCAAGGTCCACGCCGAGGTTCGTGAGCAGTTCGGCAAGGGCTTCGCCCGCCGCCTGCGCGCTGCCGGCAAGATCCCCGCCGTCATCTACGGTCACGGCACCGATCCCGTGCACGTTGCACTGCCCGGCCACCAGGTCTCGCTCATCATTCGTCGCGCGAACGCGCTGCTTGAGCTCGACATCGATGGCAAGGAGCAGCTCGCACTCGTCAAGGATGTGCAGCGTGACCCGGTGCGCCAGATCATCGAGCACATCGACCTCCTCGTCGTGAAGAAGGGCGAGAAGGTTCAGGTTGAGGTTCCGATCTTCACCAGCGGTGAGTCTTTCGCTGGCACGAGCGTGACCCTCGAGGTCACCACGATCAAGCTCGAGGTCGAGGCGACCCACATCCCTCAGAACCTCGAGGTCTCGGTCGAAGGCCTTGAAGAGGGTGCGCACATCACTGCAAGTCAGGTCGTGCTGCCCAAGGGTGCGACTCTGCTGGATGACCCGGAGCTGCTGCTCGTCGCGGTCTACGTCCCCGCAGCTGAGACGTCCGCGGACGACGCCGCTGAGGCTGCTGCTGCAGCACCTGCTGCTGAGGCTGCTGCGGAGTAATTCACCCGCACTTCGTGCACAGAGGGGACGCGAGCACATCGCGTCCCCTCTGTCGTATCCTGACGGCGTTCGAAAGGCGGCAGACGTATGGCTGAGACCTGGTTGATCGTGGGGCTGGGTAATCCCGGCCCTCGCTACGAGAGCACCCGGCACAATATCGGCCAACTCGTTGTGGATGAGCTTGCGGCACGTCGCAGCGAGAGCTTCCGTGAGCACAAAGCTGGTGCGCGCGTCATCGAGACCTGGTTGCGGCCAGGGGGAGACAAGCTCGTGCTCGCGAAGCCGAACTCTTTCATGAACGTCGCCGGTACTCCGGTGGCAGCCCTCGCGCGCTTCTACTCGGTGCCTCCGGAGCGCACGGTACTCGTCCACGACGAACTGGACATCCCGTTCGACAGCGTGAAGCTGAAGATCGGCGGAGGGCATGGCGGACACAACGGTGTGCGAGATGTTGCCCGCGCAATCAGCACGGCAGACTTTCCGCGTGTGCGCGTGGGCATCGGGCGCCCGCCTGGGCGTCAAGACCCGGCCGATTGGGTGTTGTCGCCGTTCGGAAAGATTGAGCGCGAGACCCTGGGGATTCTCGTCTCAGACGCAGCGGATGCCGTTGAACTACTCGTTGCTGAGGGACTGCTGGCTGCTCAGCAGAAGCATCACGCCCCGCGCTGAGCGCGAGGCGTGATGGCGGGATCGATCAGGAACCGAAGGCGGCGAACGCACCCGCGCTTGCGCCGGCGGCGAGCGTGACGAACAGCACGATGAAGAAAATAATCGGTGCAAGGACGGCCAGGATCAGCGCAGCGATACCTGTTCCTCGACCCTGCCGCTTCGCGATGGCCATGATGGCGAGTACGATCGCGGCGATACCGGCGAGCGTGCCGACCCAGAATCCGATCTCGCCCAGCAGCACCTGCTCGCGCACCGGGGCAAGGAACGAGAGGTCGCTGGCATCGGCATCGACGTACTGCATGACCGACGGCAGTGTGTAGCCGATCTGATAGCCCGAGATGCCGGCGACGATCGGCGTGACCACTGCCGCGACCAGTGACAGCACCAGCGCAATGATCCCGAGGAGGCTCGACTTTGGCTGCGTGGCCTCCGGTGCCTGGTAATCGCCCACAGGAGCGCCGTAGCCGCCCACAGGAGCGGCGTACGCGCCAGGAGGCATCTGCGGCGCGGGTGCAGCAGGCGTCTGGTAGCCCGGCGCGATTGGCAGCTGGTGGTAACCGGGCGCTGCGGGTGCCTCCGGGTAGCCGGGCGCTGCGGGGGGCGTCTGGTAACCGGGCGCTACCGGTACTGGCGGTACTACTGGCATTGGCGGTACCGGCGGTACGGAGCCGTAAGGTGCGGACGGCGGAAGTTGCGGATCAGTCACGCACTCATCCTATGGTGCCTGACTGATCCAACTGTCAGACGCGACGGAGCAGGCCGACCTTGTCATAGACATCAGCGAGCGTCGCATCGGCGACGGCATCCGCCTTGGCCGCGTTGATCGCAAGGATGCGGTCGAGCTCTGCAGGGTCATCGAGCAGCTCAAGAGCGCGGGCGCGCACCGGCTCGAATTCTGAGACGACGACCTCGGCAAGACCCTTCTTGAAATCACCGTAGCCACGGCCTGCGTACTCGTCTTCAATCGAGGCCACCTGGCGGCCGCTGAGGGCGGCGTAGATCGTCAGCAGGTTCGAGACGCCAGGCTTGTTCTCGCGGTCGAAGCGGACGCTGCCCTCGTTATCGGTGACCGCGCGCATGATCTTCTTTGCTGACTTCGCCGGGTCGTCCAGCATCCACAGCACGCCTGCTTCGCTGTCTGCCGACTTCGACATCTTCGACGTCGGATTCTGCAGGTCGTAGATGCGGGCGGTGTCTTTCTGGATGACCGGCAGCGGAACGACGAACGTCTCACCGAAGCGCGAATTGAAGCGCTCCGCGATATCGCGAGTGAGCTCGACGTGCTGCTTCTGGTCGTCACCGACCGGCACGATGTCGGTCTGGTACAGCAGGATGTCGGCTGCCATCAGCACCGGATAGGTGAACAGGCCAACGCTCGTGGCGTCCGCGCCGTAGCGTGCGGACTTGTCCTTGAACTGGGTCATCCTGCCGGCTTCACCGAAACCGGTGAACGTGCTGAGGATCCATGCCAGCTCGGCGTGAGCGCGCACGTGTGACTGTACGTACAGCGTTGACTTCGAAGGCTCGATGCCTGCGGCGATGTATTGTGCGGCCGTTCGGCGCGTCTTCTCGCGGAGTTCTTTCGGGTCCTGCGCGACGGTGAGCGCGTGCAGATCGACGACCGAGAAATAGGCGTCGTACGACGTCTGCAGATCCCGCCACTGCAGGAGCGCCCCGATGTAGTTGCCGATCTGGAGAGAGTCGGCGGAGGGCTGCATTCCTGAGTAAAGGCGAGGTTTCGTCACGGGACCAATCTTACGCGGCTGTCGGCGGTCGCTCGGATCAGATCCGGTAGTCGACGATCACCGGCGCGTGATCACTCCAGCGCTCTGCGTAGGAAGCTGCGCGGGCGACGCTGTATGCCTGCACGCGCTCGGCGAGCGTCGGGGTGGCGAGGTGGTAGTCGATCCGCCAGCCGGTGTCGTTGTCGAACGCCTGGCCGCGTGCCGACCACCAGGTGTACGGCCCTTCGACCTCACCGTGGACGCGGCGGCCGACATCAACCCATCCGAGTCCGGTGCCAACGGTGCCATCGACGCCGGTGATCTCGGCGCCCGCTTCACCAAGGAAACGATCGAAGTATGCGCGCTCCCGTGGAAGGAACCCCGCCTTCTTGCGGTTGCCCCGCCAGTTCTTGATGTCGAGTTCGCGGTGACCGACGTTAAGGTCGCCGGTGACGACAGCGAGCGCGTCGCCCTGCCCGAGCTCGCCCTGCCCGAGCGCGCTCAGCCGGGGCCCAAAGGCGTCGAGGAACTTCCACTTCTCGTCCTGCTTCGGCGTGTCAGCTTCGCCCGAGTGCACGTACGCACTGACAACGGTCAGCACGCGGTCGCCGAAGGTGAAGTCACCTTCGATCCAGCGGCCTTTCGAGTCGAAGTCATCGGCGCCGAAGGTCGTGCGGCTTGCCAGCGCTGGCAAGCGGCTCGCAATGGCGACGCCTGCGCGGCCTTTTGCCGTGGCCTCATCGTGGATGATGTGCCAGCCGGGAAGCGCCGCCTCGAGGTGTTCATCTTGCCCACGTACCTCTTGCAGAGTGAGGATGTCGACATCGGCCGTGTCGAGCCATGTGCTCATTCCGTTGCGAGCCGACGCCCGAATTCCGTTGACATTGACCGAAGCTACGCGCAGATGAGGCATGTAACCAGCCTATCGAGAGCGTCGGACATCACCTTCCGAGCGGGTGAGCGCTGTGAGCAGCCGATGGGCGGCTGGAGCATCCGCAGTCGTGGTCTCTGGCGGATTGGCGACGAGATCTGCGAGCTCGGCCGTTGCCGCATTCACTGCTCTTTTCGCTCCCCAGACGCGATACCAGGGTGCGGTGCCCTGCGCCGCGCGAGCATCACGAAGGCGGATGCGTGCGGCCACCACCAGAGCGTGATATTCGGCCGCGATGCGTTCCGCCTCGCTCTGTTGCAGCAGAGGCAGATCACGATCCTGTGCGGAGACGGCGATCCACGCCGAAGCCACCAGCATGACCACGCCGTTGACCCGGAACCAGAGCAGCAGACCGATGAAGATCGCGAACGTGGCAAGGAGCGGATTGGTCGGCGTGTAGCTCAGCAGGAAACCCACACCGAACTGCAGCACGGTCATGGCGCCGCCGCCGAGGAGTGCGCCGGGCCAGATCGTGCGCCAGCGCAGCGAGGTGCCGGTGAGGAAACGCACCATCGTGGCAAGCGCACCCGAGAGCAGGACGAACGAGATGAGGATGGTGCCGATGCGGATGAGCAGGTTCACCGCACTGGAGCCTGCGTCCCAGCCCAGCAGCGTGAGGAGCCAGCTCAGTGTGGCCGCACTGGCATAGCTGAGCACTGACCCCACGACCAACGACGCCCCGAAGATGAGCGCGGCGAGCAGATCACGCGCCTTGAGCAGCACGTAACTGCGCCGGTCAGGGGGAAGTCCGAACATGTCGCGCACGGCGCGTCGAGAGAATGTCACCCAGCCGATGGCTGTCCAGATGACCGCAACCAGCGCGATCAGACCGGTGATGCTGAGCACTCCAGTGGTGTTCTTGGCGATTTCGTGGGCCTGCGCCGGAGTGACCACGCCGTATGGCGGGTCGCTGATCAGATTGGGGATGTAGCTGTTGATCATCGCGATCAAGGCGTCGACGGCCTCGGCGCTGCCGCCCAGCCACAGACCGGCGACCGCGAACGCGAGGTAGATCGCCGCGAAGATGGCGAACAGTGCCTGATAGCTGACTCCCGCTGCGAGCAGGAAACCGTTGTTCTGCAGGAAATGACGCCATACCCGCACCGGAAACAGCCCGAGAGTGCGTTTGGTCAGTGTGGTGGCGCGCTCGACCGCAACGCCCAGGCGACCGGCTTCAGGTTCATCGGCCTCAGAAACAGACACGCCCCCACCCTATCCAGGGTGGGGGCGTGTCGATGACAGAAATCTGCTTCTGTCGAAGGGTCAGCGACCTCCGCGCAGAATAGCCTGCTTGACCTCGGCGATCGCCTTGGTGACCTCGATGCCTCGCGGGCAGGCCTCCGAGCAGTTGAAGGTCGTGCGGCAGCGCCAGACGCCTTCCTTGTCGTTGAGGATGTCTAGACGCACATCCGCGTTGTCGTCACGCGAATCGAAGATGAAGCGATGCGCATTGACAATCGCGGCCGGGCCGAAGTACTGGCCGTCGGTCCAGAACACCGGGCACGACGAGGTGCACGCAGCGCACAGGATGCACTTGGTCGTGTCGTCGAAGATCGCGCGGTCAGCAATCGACTGCACGCGCTCCTTGCCCTTCTCGGGTGCGGAGCCGGAAATAAGGAACGGCTGCACCTCGCGGAAGGAGGCGAAGAACGGCTCCATGTCGACGATGAGGTCCTTTTCCAGGGGCAGACCCTTGATGGCCTCGACATAGATCGGCTTCGAGATGTCGAGATCCTTGATCAGCGTCTTGCAGGCCAGGCGGTTGCGGCCGTTGATGCGCATGGCATCCGAACCGCAGATGCCGTGCGCGCAGGAACGGCGGAAGGACAGCGAACCGTCGACCTCCCACTTGATCTTGTGCAGCGCGTCGAGTACCCGGTCGGTCGCGTAGAGCTCGACGTCGTAGTCGACCCAGCGCGGCTCGGAATCCTTTTCGGGGTCGAACCGGCGCACGATGAACGTGACCAGGAATGACTGGACGGCCGACTCCACGGCAGGTGTCTCTGCAACAGCGTTCGACATGCTCAGTACTTCCTCTCCATCGGCTGGTAGCGGGTCATGACGACGGGCTTCCAATCGAGTTTGATGTGGTCGGCCGGTGTCGACGAGTGCGGGTCGCCGGTCAGATAGGCCATCGTGTGCTTCATGTATTTCTCGTCGTCGCGGTGGGGGAAGTCGTCGCGCATGTGACCGCCACGGCTCTCTTCGCGGTTCTGCGCGGCGTAGACGACGACCTCAGCGATGTCGAGCAGGAAGCCCAGCTCGATCGCCTCGAGCAGGTCGGTGTTGAACCGCTTGCCCTTGTCATCGACGTAGACGTTCTTGTAACGCTCGCGCAGTTCCTTGATGACGCCGAGCACGTGCTCGAGCGAATCATGGGTGCGGAAGACCTGAGCGCCGAGATCCATCTCGTCCTGCAGCTTCTTACGCAGGACCGCCACCCGCTCGGTGCCGTTGCTGGTGCGCACGTTCTCGAGCAGCCCGGAAACGAAGGCAGCCGGGTTCTCGGGGAGAGGGACGAACTCTGCAGTCTTGGCATACGCGACGGCGTTGTTACCGGCACGCTTTCCGAAGACGTTGATATCGAGCAGCGAGTTCGTGCCCAGCCGGTTCGAGCCGTGCACCGAGACGCAGGCGCACTCGCCGGCGGCGTACAGGCCAGGAACGACGGTGTCGTTATCGGCCAGCACCTCAGCGTTGTTGTTGGTGGGGATACCGCCCATGGCGTAGTGCGCGGTCGGCATCACTGGCACCGGCTCGGTAACAGGGTCGACACCCAGGTAGGTGCGTGCGAACTCGGTGATGTCGGGAAGCTTGGTCTCCAGCACCTCCGCACCGAGGTGGGTGCAGTCCAGGTACACGTAGTCCTTGTTCGGACCGGCACCGCGGCCGTCGAGAACCTCCTGCACCATGGACCTGGCCACGATGTCACGCGGAGCGAGGTCCTTGATGGTGGGGGCATAGCGCTCCATGAAGCGCTCACCGGATGCGTTGCGCAGAATCGCGCCCTCACCGCGGGCGCCCTCGGTGAGGAGGATGCCGAGACCGGCGAGGCCGGTCGGATGGAACTGGAAGAACTCCATGTCCTCGAGCGGGAGGTTCTTGCGCCAGATGATGCCGACGCCGTCACCGGTGAGGGTGTGGGCGTTGGAGGTGGTCTTGTAGATCTTGCCGAAGCCGCCGGTCGCGAAGATCACGGCCTTCGCCTGGAAGACATGCAGCTCGCCGGTGGAGAGGTCGTATGCGACGACGCCTGCAACCTGCGTGCTGCCGTCCTCGGCCTTGACCGTGATCAGGTCGAGAACGTAGAACTCGTTGAAGAAGTTGATGCCGAGGCGAACGCAGTTCTGGAACAGCGTCTGCAGAATCATGTGGCCGGTGCGGTCTGCCGCGTAGCAGGCGCGGCGCACGGGCGCCTTTCCGTGCTCAGACGTGTGACCGCCGAAACGACGCTGATCGATCTTGCCCTCTGGCGTGCGGTTGAAGGGCAGGCCCATGTTCTCGAGGTCGATGACCGCGTCGATGGCTTCCTTGGCGAGGATCTCGGCCGCATCCTGATCGACGAGATAATCGCCACCCTTGACGGTGTCGAAGGTGTGCCACTCCCAGTTGTCTTCCTCGACGTTCGCGAGGGCCGCAGCCATGCCGCCCTGCGCCGCACCGGTGTGCGAGCGAGTCGGATAGAGCTTGGAGATCACGGCCGTCTTCGCCCCGGGACCTGCTTCGATGGCTGCCCGCATACCGGCGCCACCGGCGCCGACGATGACGACGTCGAACTGGTGGTAGTGCACGCCGTCACGGACGACGGAATCCTGCGTCTCAGTAGTCACTTCTCGTAGCTCTCTTCTCAGTTCGGGAACACGCCCATGGCGGCGCACTCTTTCACCAGCGTGCTGCCCTCGGTGAGACCGAGGCAGGGGTCAAATGTGAATACGACCAGGGTGCCCAGCACGATCAGCAGTGCCGCGGCCAGGCCGATCGCCCAGACGAGGGCCGTGCGAACCTTGGGCGTGGTCACGTAGTCGTTGACGATCGTGCGCATGCCGTTGCCACCATGCAGGAGCGCGAGCCACAGCATCAACACGTCCCACCACTGCCAGAACGGCGTGGCGAACTTGCCGGCGATGAAGGCGAAGTCGAGGGCATGGATACCATCGCCGACCATCAGGTTGACGAACAAGTGTCCGAAGATCAGAACGATCAGGACGACGCCGGATGCTCGCATGAACACCCAGCCCCACTTCTCGAGGTTGATCCCACGGCGGCGGCGCGCCGGTGCGGCGACAGTCTGAGCGGACATCAGTGGCCCCCTCCGAATCCTGCGAAAGCGAGCATGAGGTGACGGCCGGAGAAGCCGGCCATCAGGACGAGCCACACGGCGATGACGCCCCAGAACAGCTGCCTATGGAAACGCGCACCCTTGGACCAGAAGTCGACAAGGATGATGCGCAGCCCGTTCATCGCGTGGAAGACGATGGCCGCGACCAACACGACCTCGCCCAGCGCCATGATCGGGGTCTGGTACGCGCCGATCACTGCGTTGTACGCCTCGGGGGAGACGCGGACCAGTGCTGTGTCGAGCACATGCACCAGTAAGAAGAAGAAGATGGCGACTCCGGTGATGCGATGAAGCACCCACGACCACATGCCTTCGCGTCCCCGGTAAAGGGTGCCGCGTGGCGCTTTGGACGTGGTTTCCGAAATCGACGGTGTCAAGCGAGTGCCTGCGGACACGGTCGTCCTCCCTGGTCGATGCGACGTCGGCAGCGGCTCCTGAGTCCGAACTGACCACAGGGCTGCCCGATCGTGTCCCATCCTATTCCTGTTCAAACGCTGGGAGCGAGGAAGGCTCGCCTAACTATCTCGATATCAAGATTCTTCGCGCGGGTTACGCTGGGGGTATGACCGAGCCGTTCGACGACTTTTACGCAGTGATTCCCGCCGGTGGCATCGGGAGCAGGCTGTGGCCGCTTTCCCGAGCGGATGCGCCGAAGTTCCTGCATGACCTCACCGGGTCCGGAAACTCGCTGCTTCGCGACACCTGGGATCGGCTCGAGCCGATGACGGGGCCAGACCGTATCGCGGTCGTGACCGGGCGTGCGCACCGCGCCGCCGTCGAGGCAGAGCTCCCGGGCATCGCCGATATGAACGTGTTCCTCGAGTCCGAGCCGCGGGACTCCGCCGCAGCCATCGGCCTCGCCGCCGCGATTCTGCATCGCCGCAACCCAGACGTCATCATCGGCTCGTTCGCCGCAGACCACGTGATTCGAGGCACCCGCACCTTCGAATTCGCGGTCGAGCAGGCCGTTGCGGTCGCTCGAGACGGTTATATCTGCACGATCGGCATTCAGCCGTCGGAGCCGTCCGTCGGCTTCGGCTATATCGAAAAGGGCGATGAGCTCATCATCGACAGGGCCCCGGAAGCGGCCACGGTCGTCCGCTTCGTGGAAAAGCCCGATCTCGAGACCGCCACGCAGTACTTCGCTGACCGCTCCTTCCTGTGGAACGCCGGCATGTTCATCGCCAAGGCAAGTGTGCTGCTGGAAGAACTCGCCGCGAACGAGCCCGAGATGCATGCGGGCCTGCTCGAACTCGCCGAAGCATGGGACGATCGCGAGCGACGCGGTCCGGTCGTCGATCGCGTCTGGCCGAAGATCAAGAAGGTCGCTATTGACTACGCAGTGGCCGAGCCTGCTGCCGAGAAGGGGCGCCTTGCGGTGATCCCCGGGCACTTCGATTGGGACGACGTGGGAGATTTCGCATCCCTCACCAAACTCATCAGCAACGGGCGCAAGAACGACCTCGCCGTGCTCGGACCGAACGCTCGAGTGCTCTCGGATGCAGCGACCGGAATCCTCGTCAGCCAGACCTCACGAGTGATCAGTCTCATCGGCGTGAAGGACATCGTGGTCGTCGATACTCCCGACGCGCTGCTGGTCACCACGACCGAGCATGCGCAGCGGGTGAAGGGTGTCGTCGAGTCACTGAAGCTCACCGGTCAAGGAGACGTGCTCTGAGAGGTGCTCTCAGACGCACATCCGATCTGTTTCGAGTTTGTAACCATTAACGCAGTCACTCTCAATAGCGGCGTCATAGTAGGTAACTTAGGCATTGGGACCCTGCGATTGGCGCAGGCCAGTAGTCGTGGAGGCTTACGTGACCATTAGCACCAAGAAGCGCGCACTCGCCGCGCTCGTGGCGACCGGCGTCGCCGTTGCACTGGCAGGCTGCGGCGCAGCTCCGGAAGAGACCGGCGGCGGCACCGCCGGCGGTGCCGAGACTATCGACTTCCTTCCCTGCATCGTCTCTGACCAGGGTGGCTTTGACGACAAGTCGTTCAACCAGCTTTCCTTCGAAGGCATGAAGCAGGCCGCTGACGAACTTGGCGTCGGGTTCAAGAACCCTGAATCCAACAGCGAGACCGACTTCGCCCCCAACCTGGAGAGCCTCGTCTCGGAGGGTTGCAACGCAATCATCTCCGTCGGCTTCGCGCTTTCGGCTGCGACCGTCGACAGCGCACTGGCCAACGAAGACATCGACTACATCCTCGTCGACGACGCTGCCGACAACGACTTCGACGGCGAGAAGGATGCCGACAACGTCAAGCCGCTGCTCTACAACACGGCTGAGGCCGCATTCCTCGCTGGCTACCTGTCTGCCGGGTACTCCGAAGCAGGCAAGGTCGGCACCTACGGCGGCATGGAGTTCCCGACCGTGACGATCTTCATGGACGGCTTCTACCAGGGCGTCAACTACTACAACGAGCAGAACGGCACAGCCGTCGAGGTCGTCGGCTGGGACGGCACGACCGGGACCTTCACCGGCGGATTCGAGGCTGGTCCCGAGGCCAAGACGGTCGCGCAGAACATCATCGACCAGGGTGTCGACGTGCTGCTGCCGGTCGGCGGTCCGATCTACCAGTCCGGTCTGCAGGCCATCAAGGAGTCCGGCCGGGACATCGCACTGATCGGCGCAGATGCCGACTTGTTCGTCACCGACCCGACCACCGCGGACTTCGTGATGACCTCGATTCTCAAGGACATGAAGCTCTCCACCTACGAGGCCACGATGAGCAGCGCGAACGGCGAGTTCGACGCGACTGCCTACATCGGCACGCTCGAGAACGAGGGCGTCGGCATTGCCGAACTGCACAACTTCGAAGACAAGGTCGACCCCGAGCTGTGGGCGGCTGTCGAGGCACTGCAGGAGCAGATCATCAGCGGTGACATCACCGTCACCTCGTACCTCGACTGATCGAGGACGACCCACTAAAGGGGAGGTCGGCCAACCGCCGGCCTCCCCTTGTCGATGCCCGGCGCCCACAGGAGCTTGGGACGAAGCACTCTTTGCTGGTTAGGATCTGACACATGAAGCTTGAACTGCGCGGCATTACAAAGAGGTTCGGCGCGCTGACGGCCAACGACCACATCGATCTCACGATCGAGTCGGGGGAGATCCACTGTCTCCTCGGCGAGAACGGTGCGGGCAAGTCGACGCTGATGAACGTGCTCTACGGCCTGTACCAGGCCGACGAGGGTGAGATCCTGCTGGACGGTGTCGAACAGCACTTCGCAGGACCGGGTGATGCGATGGCCGCCGGTATCGGCATGGTGCATCAGCACTTCATGCTGATCCCCGTGTTCACCGTCGCTGAGAACGTCATGCTGGGGCACGAGAAGACACGCTTCGGCGGACGACTGGACCTCTCGGCTGCGCGAGCGATGGTGCGCGAGATCTCCGATCGCTTCGGATTCAATGTCGACCCTGACGCGATCATCGAAGACCTGCCCGTCGGTGTACAGCAGCGAGTGGAGATCATCAAGGCGCTCTCGCGTGATGCGAAGGTGCTCGTTTTCGATGAGCCCACTGCAGTGCTCACCCCTCAAGAGACCGACGAGCTCATGGCGACGATGCGCACGCTCCAGGAATCCGGAACGTCGATCGTCTTCATCACCCACAAACTCCGTGAGGTCCGCGAAGTCGCGGATCGCATCACGGTCATCCGGCTGGGAAAGGTCGTCGGCGAAGCGTCGCCGACCGCCAGTAACCAGGAACTCGCCGCACTCATGGTGGGGCGTGCCGTCGAGCTCACCGTGCACAAGGACGCACCGAAGCTCGGCGAAGAGGCACTCGTCGTGAAGGAGCTCACGGTCACCGATCCGTTCGGCACCGTGCTCGTGGACGACGTGTCATTCTCGGTGCGAGCCGGCGAGGTGCTCGTGATCGCGGGTGTACAGGGCAACGGCCAGACCGAGCTCACCGAGGCCATCGTCGGCCTGCAGCCGCGGACCGAGGGCAGCATCCGTCTGAACGGAGCTGAACTGATCGGACGTTCCGTCCGCGAGATCCTCGATGCTGGCGTCGGCTTCGTCCCAGAGGACCGCAGCGTCGACGGTCTCGTCAAGGAATTCTCCATCGCGGAGAACCTCATGCTGGACCGCTCGGTCGGTGCCCCATTCGTGAAGGCCGGCACTCTGCAGTTGCAGGCACTGGACACCTTTGCCAAGGAGAAGATCGCCGAGTTCGACATCCGCACCCAGGGGTCGACGCAGCAAGCGGGGCGACTGTCGGGCGGAAACCAGCAGAAGGTCGTGCTGGCGCGCGAGCTCAGCCGCGACCTCTCGCTGTTCGTCGCGGCGCAGCCGACTCGCGGCGTCGATGTCGGCTCAATCGAATTCATTCACACGCGCATCGTCGAGACACGAGACTCCGGCATCCCCGTCGTCGTCATCTCCACTGAACTCGATGAAGCGGCGGCCCTTGCCGATCGCATCATGGTGATGTACCGAGGCAAGGTCGTCGGCATCGTGCCGGGTGATACCTCGCGCGCGCAGCTCGGCCTCATGATGGCGGGCATGGTCGAGACCGACACGACCGTTGCCGTCGATCCCATCACACCGTCCGAGGAGGCAGGCGCATGAGTGCTCCCACACCGGCTCCGATCAAGTCCCCACCGGCAGACTTCGGCACTGAGCCATCACGGTGGACCAGCGCGTTGCAGCGTGTCTCCACCGGCAACGGCATGATCTCCGTGCTCTCGGTGATCCTTGCACTGATCGCCGGTGCGATCATGATCGCGTTCACGGATCCCGATGTGCAGCGCACAGCCGGCTACTTCTTCTCACGTCCGCAGGACATGCTCGCCGCGGTGTGGGCTGCCGTCTCAGGAGCATACGTCGCGCTCTTCCAAGGCGCGGTCTACAACTTCCGCGTCGACGGGTTCGCCGCCGGAATCAAGCCGCTCACTGAGACGCTGAAGTTCGCAACTCCGCTGATCGCCGCCGGTCTCGGCGTCGGTCTCGCGTTCCGCGCCGGTCTTTTCAACATCGGCGGTCAGGGCCAGATGCTCATGGCCGCTGCAGCCGCGGGCTGGGTGGGTACGAGCCTGAACCTGCCGTGGCCGCTGCACATGCTCGTCGCCATCATCGCGGGAGTCATCGCCGGTGCTCTTTGGGCCGGCATCGCCGGGCTCCTGAAGGCGCGCACCGGTGCGCACGAGGTGATCGTGACGATCATGCTCAATCACATCGCCTTCTACCTGTTGGCGTGGATGCTCGCCACCCCCGGCATTCTGCAGGCTCCAGGCTCCAGCAACCCGAAGACCGCTGCGATGGCGGAGTCGGCGCTGCTGCCCGGCATCCTCGGTTCGCAGTACAAGCTGCACGCGGGTTTCATCCTTGCGTTGATCGCCGTCGCATTCACGTGGTGGCTCCTGGAGCGCTCCAGCCTCGGGTTCCGATTCCGGGCGGTGGGGGAGAACCCCGCAGCGGCGAAGGTCGCCGGCATCAGCGTCGGCAAGATGTACTTCCTGGTGATGGTGATCGCCGGCGGGCTGATCGGCATTGCCGGTGTCAGCCAGATGCTCGGCACCGTCACCAGCGGGTTCGGCGGTGACATCGATGCCGGCATCGGCTTCGACGCCATCACGGTCGCGCTGCTCGGTCGATCCACGCCGCTGGGCATCCTCGCCGCCGGCATCCTGTTCGGTGCATTCAAGGCCGGCGGATTCGCGATGCAGGCTTCGGAGAACGTGCCGATCGAGATCGTGCTCGTCGTGCAGTCGCTGATCGTGCTGTTCATTGCCGCACCGCCGCTCGTTCGTGCGATCTTCGGTCTGCCACAGCCCGGCGCACGCAAGAAGCCGAAGAAACCGAAGACGCCGAAGAAGAACGCCGCGCAGATCGCCGAGGAGGTGTCCGCATGACCATCAGTGCTGAAGTGGTCGTCAGTGACGAGCAGCGTCGCGTCACCGTCACCTCGTGGAAGACACCGATCATCTTCGGTCTGTTCACTGTTCTGTTCGCGCTGCTACCGTTGCTCGTTCCGCGGGAGGGCGTAAGCACGTTCCGTCTGGTTCGCTCCGCGAGCGCGGCGATCCAGCTCCCAGAGCTCGTGCTTCCGGCTAACGCGACAGCGTGGGTGTGCGTGGCTCTCCTCGCCGCGACCACGGTGCTCTCTGTCGTATGGACGCGTGCGCGCCGCAAGCTCCCGCTTTGGCTGACCGTCGTCTACGTCGCGATCCTGATGATCGGGTTCCTCGCCTGGGCATCGGCGGGCGGAACACTTCCCATGATCGGTTTGCTGGGCGGCGCCCTGGCGCTCGCCACGCCCCTGATCTTCGGAGCGCTCGGAGGCGTGATCGGTGAGCGGGTCGGTGTCGTCAATATCGCGATCGAAGCGCAGCTGCTCGCCGGTGCCTTCTTGGCCGCGGTCGTTGGCTCGGCGACAGGTAGCCCATGGGCAGGCCTCATCGCTGCGATGTTCGCCGGTGCGCTGGTCGCGCTCGTACTCGCGGTGTTCGCGATCACCTATTACGTCAATCAGGTCATCGTGGGTGTCGTGCTCAATGTGCTCGTCGCTGGGCTCACGACGTTCCTCTACCGCCAGGTGCTGAACCCGAATGCCGCCGAGCTTAACTCTCCGGAGCTTTTCCCGGTGATCTCCATCCCCGTGCTCAGTGAAATTCCGGTTCTCGGACCGGTGCTGTTCCGTCAGACGATCATCGTGTATCTGATGTATGTCACGGTGTTCCTGGTCTGGTTCGGGCTGTACCGCACGCGCTGGGGCCTACGCCTGCGCGCGGTCGGCGAACACCCTCAGGCCGCTGACACAGTGGGCATCAAGGTGGTTCCCACGAGGTACTGGAACATGATGCTCGCCGGCGCCATTGCTGGCATGGGCGGAGCGTTCTACACACTGGTCAGCAACCCGCAGTTCGGTCGTGAGATGACCGCGGGCGCCGGTTACATCGCACTTGCCGCCGTCATCTTCGGTAAGTGGGACCCGATCCGCGCGACGCTTGCGGCGCTGCTGTTCGGCTTCGCCACCAACCTTCAGGGCGTGCTCAGCGTCATCGGTTCGCCGGTGCCGAGCCAGTTCATGCTGATGCTGCCGTATGTCGTGACGATCTTCGCCGTCGCAGGTCTCGTCGGACGATCTCGTCCGCCGGCTGCGTCGGGCGAGCCGTATATCAAGAGCTAGAGGAACAATGACTGACATCGACTGGGACGAGCTGCGTCAGGTCGCAAGCGACGCCATGCGCAAGGCGTATGCGCCGTACTCGCGATACAAGGTGGGCGCCGCCGCTCTCGTGGCGGACGGCCGGATCGTCGCCGGATGCAACGTGGAGAACGCCTCTTACGGGGTCACCCTGTGCGCCGAGTGCGCACTGGTCGGCGATCTGCACATGTCTGGCGGCGGGAAGCTCGTCGCGTTCGTGTGTGTGAACGGCGACGGCGAGACCATCATGCCGTGCGGCCGCTGCCGGCAGCTTCTCTTCGAACACTCAATGCCGGAGATGCTGCTGGAGACCGTGAGTGGCATCCGCACCATTGATGAAGTTCTGCCGGATGCGTTCGGCCCCCGCGATTTGGAGAATGCCCGATGACTGTAGAAGCTTTTGACGCGATCGACGTCATCCGCGCCAAGCGCGATGGGGGTGCGGTGCCGGAGCCGGCGCTGCGGTGGATGGTCGACGCGTACACGCGCGGCTTCGTGTCAGATGCGCAGATGGCGTCCTTCGCGATGGCGATCTTCCAGCGCGGGATGCACCGGGACGAGATCCGGGTGCTCACCGACGCGATGATCGCCTCGGGAGAGCGGATGAGTTTCGCCGCCCTTGGCAAGAAAACGGTCGACAAGCACTCCACGGGCGGCGTCGGTGACAAGATCACGTTGCCGCTGGCTCCTCTCGTGGCATCGTTCGGTGTCGCGGTGCCGCAGCTGAGTGGTCGAGGCCTGGGGCACACTGGCGGCACGCTCGACAAGCTCGAGTCGATCCCTGGCTGGCGCGCTGCGCTGAGTAACGAGGAGATGTTCGTCCAGATGCAGGGCGATGTCGGCGCCGTGATCTGCGCTGCCGGGTCTGGACTCGCGCCCGCTGACAAGAAGTTGTACGCGCTGCGTGATGTCACTGGCACCGTCGAGGCCATTCCGCTGATCGCGTCCAGCATCATGTCGAAGAAGATCGCCGAAGGCACCGATGCACTGGTGCTGGACGTCAAGTTCGGATCCGGCGCCTTCATGCAGGACATCGATCGCGCCCGGGAGCTCGCGCAGACGATGGTCGCGCTCGGCACCGATTCCGGTGTTGCCACCACCGCACTGCTGACCGACATGAACGTGCCGCTCGGCTTCGCGATCGGCAACGCGAACGAGGTGCGCGAATCGGTGGAGATCCTCGCTGGTGGCGGACCGGCCGATGTGCGTGAGCTCACGATCGCGCTGGCGCGCGAGATGCTCGCCCTCGCAGGACTCCCGGATGCGGATGTCGAAGCAGCACTCGATGACGGCCGCGCCATGGACACCTGGAACGCGATGATCCGTGCGCAGGACGGCGATCCGGATGCGGCGTTGCCGACCGCACGCGAGACACATGTCGTGACGGCTCCCACCGACGGCATCGTGACGCGGATGGATGCACTGCCCTTCGGTATCTCAGCGTGGCGCCTGGGGGCCGGACGAGCCCGTGCAGAAGACCAGGTCGTGCATGCGGCCGGTATCGATCTGCACGCCAAGCCGGGCGACCGTGTCGCTGCCGGCCAGCCGCTGTTCACGCTTTCGGCGCAAGACGAGGCGCGCTTCCCGCGTGCGCTGGAAGCGCTGGAAGGCGCATGGGCGCTCGGGGAGTCGGCACCGGAGATCGGGCCGCTCGTTCGCGAGCACATCACCGCGTAGGCTGGAGTATTCGCCGCTCGCTTTCCCCATCGACGCGGCGGTCTCTGAGAGGAAAACCCCATGTCGATCGCTTCCGACGGTGACATCAAGATCCAGGGCGTCTCGCTGCGCTCACTGCCGAAGGTCTCGCTGCACGATCACCTCGATGGGGCCGTGCGCCCTGCGACGATCGTGGAGTTGGCTGCGGAGATCGGGCTTGATCTGCCAGCCAGCGATGCGCGTGGTCTCGGCGACTGGTTCTCGAAGCAGAGTGACTCGGGCTCCCTCGTGGAGTACCTGAGGGCCTTCGAATTCACCATCGGCGTGATGCAGACGGCCGAGGCCCTCACCCGCGTTGCGCGGGAGTTCGTTGAGGACTTGGTCGAAGACGGCGTGATCTACGGTGAGATGCGCTGGGCGCCGGAGCAGCATCTGACCCGCGGCCTTTCCCTGGATGACGCGGTCGATGCCGTGCAACAGGGCATTGAAGAGGGCGAGGATGCCGCCGACAGTGCCGGTCACAGCATCCGGGTCGGTCAGATCCTCAGCGCCATGCGACACAGCGACCACTCGCTCGAGATCGCAGAGCTCGCAATCGCCCACCGCGATCGTGGCGTGGTCGGCTTCGACATCGCCGGTCCGGAAGAGGGTTATCCCGCCTCTCAGCACCGTGCGGCGTTCGACCTGCTGGCAGAGAACTTCATGCCCGTCACCGTGCATGCCGGTGAGGCCGCAGGACTCGCATCCATCCGCAGTGCGCTCCTTGACGGACGGGCCGTGCGCCTGGGGCACGGTGTGCGTCTTGTCTCTGACCTCGATGTCATCACCCGTGAGGGCGATGAGGTGCAGGTAGAGTTCGGCGACCTTGCCCGGTGGGTGCGCGACCGAGAGATTCCTCTGGAACTGTCGCCGTCCTCGAACGTGCACACCGCGGCGATCGAAGCGTGGGGCACAGAGATCGCGGATCACCCCTTCGACCTGCTGTACCAGCTCGGCTTCGCCGTCACCGTCAACGTCGACAACCGCACGATGAGCCGCACTTCGCTGACTCGTGAGCTTGCTCTGCTGGTGGATGCTTTCGGCTACGACCTCGAAGACCTCGAGGCTTTTCAGTTCAATGCCGCATCCGCAGCTTTCCTGCCCGTCGAGGCGCGCGAAGAACTCGTCGAGATGATCGCGCAAGGGTTCCAGAGCACGTGATGAAGTGCCCATAGGATTCTGTCTATGGGTAATGAACGGCACCGAAGTGAGCGCACCGCGAGGCGTGCGCGCATCCGTCGAAACCGACGGGTCTGGCTTGTCAGCACCGTTGCCGTGATCGTCGTGCTCGGCGTGAGCTTGTCGATCGTGCTCGCGAGCCTGCAGGCACCGGCCGAGGCCGAGACAGCGCCAGAAGCGGCGTCAGGAACCCAGACACCGACTCCGGAGCACACACCACTCACCCCGGTCGAGCAGCTGCTCGCCGATGCAGACGATGATCTCGCCTGCGCGGTGACGTTCGCCGGTGACGGGATCGCCGACGCACCGATGCTGCAGGTGCAGGGCACGCTGTATGCGGCGCTGCCGATTCCCGCGCAGGACGGAATGGCCTTCGGCGGCTGGTACACGAGTGCGGAGACGGCGGCTGCGTTCCAGGCCGACGCCCGAGTCAACGGCGCGGACGCCGTGACCTGCGACAACCAGCAGCGCGAACTGCACGGCTCGTGGATGCCGGCCGAGCAGAACGCGGCGGCGGGCACCGAAGTACCGATCCTGATGTACCACCAGTTCACCACCAGGCCCGAGGGTGAGGATGGCTGGTTGCGCGGGAACTACGCGTACATCGGTGACTTCGAGGCGCACATGACTCACATCGCCTCCACCGGCTTCTACCTGCCGACCTGGGACGAGCTGAGCGCGTTCATCGACGGGCGTTTGTACCTTCCGCCGCGATCGGTGATCGTGACGGACGATGACGCCGACCAGACCTGGTTCGATCTGGCGGTACCGATCGTGGAGCAGCAGAAGGTACTGGCCACGTCGTTCATGGTCACGGCATACCGCTCTGACCCGGCGCCGTCACCGTACGTGCTGCGGCGCTCGCACACCCACGACATGCACGAAGCAGGAGCCAATGGCGACGGCCGGATGGTGAACTGGACGGCCGACGAGATCGCGGCAGATCTGAACACCTCCGGTGATCTGCTGGGAGCGCGCGAAGTGATCGCCTACCCGTATGGCCACTACAACGACACCGCAAAACAGGGTGTTGCGCAGGCGGGCTACGAGATGGCGCGCACGATCGAACCAGGCAAGGTCGTCATCGGCACCGACAAGTACGCACTGCCGGTTGTACGAATCGACTACGGGATGGGCCTGGACTCGCTCATCTCGCGCATCGGCTGAGGGCCTGTTCGGGTTGAACGACCCTGAGCTCAGCTAGCGGCTCAGGAATGTCCCGACCAGGTCGGTGACGGTCGCGTGCATTTGCTCGTCGGAGATCGTCGGGATGCCATCGCCGCTCTGTGAGCCGTAGTCGCCAAAGGATGCGTGAGACGCGCCAGCGATCTCGATGAGCTCGGCACTGTCGGGGAGCAGAGGCCGAGCATCGGCGATCTTCGCGGGCGTGGACAGCTTGTCTTCGCTGCCGGCGAGGCTCAGCACGTCGAGATCGGTGCCAGAGAGGTCGGTCGCGCAGTAAGAGCCGAAGAGTACGAGCGCATCGGCATCCGTCGCCAACTGGCAGGCGCGCACCCCGCCGAGAGAGTGTCCGCCAACACCCCAGGAGTCGATCTCCGGCGCAGCGGAGGTGAAGGCATCCAGCCCTCGTAGATCGAAGAACGCCAGGTTCAGCCAGGGCCGAGTGATCACTACGGTGGTGCCCTCCTCAGCGATGCCCTGCAGAATCGCGACGTACGCCCACGGATCGACCTTGGCTCCGGGAATGAACACCAGGCCGATCTCCGAATCGCCGTCGGCCGGGGCAAGCACGATGCCTTCCGGAGCATCCTCGATCGTGATGTTCGGGTTGGCTTGTGCGCTTGCGAGCGGAGCCTTCTCCGCCGCCATCACGCCGATCTGAGTCCACGCGAGGACTCCCGCGATAAGCAGAACGAGGAGGATGAGGATGCCCCACCCCACTCTGGCGATGATCCGGCGGCGGCGTTTGTTGTGCACAGATCCAAGAGTATCTGGCGGTGAGAGTGACTAGATATCTCGCAAATGGCGTCCCCCGGCCGACAAGAGCATTGAACTCGACTGCTTCTGGATCGCACGGCGAAGGGCAACCACGATAGCGCGGGAGGATGCGGCGACGCGTGTCACATGAGGGTAGGCGTCCAGCTCTGGCATCATCTCACCGACGACGATCGCTCGGTCGGCGGTGAGCAGCAGCTCACGGTCATTGACGTCGTTGCCGAGCGCGAGCAACGATTCCCCGCTACGGCGCAGCCGTCGAATACCATCGGCCTTGTTCGCACCGCGCGCCACGACATCGGCGTCACCGGTCGTATGCGGATACACCTCACCCGCCGCTCCGGCGAGGAGGGCGAGCTCCTCGGCCCACCCAGCGCCTGTGGCGATACTCACCTTGACGACGTCGTCGAGCAACGGCGAGGCCTGCGCGAGCGTGATGCGAGCCTTCGTCCCCATCCATGGAAGCGCTTCAGGGTGGCTCGCGGCAAATCGATCTCCGTACTCCACGCAGAACCGCTCGCCGCGCTCCCTGAGCCGCAGCACGAGTTCTCGTACCAACCAGGGATCAAGGCTGCGTCGATGCACCTCCGTCGTCGGCGTCGCGACGATCGCGCCGTTGCAGCACACCCGTCCGAGCCTGCTGGCGATGTCTCCGAACCACTCACTGATCACGCGGGGTGAGCGTGCGGTCGCGACGGAGAGCGCGACATCGTCGCGTGCCACGATCCGGGTCAATGCCGCACGGATGAGCGGATGCGGCGGTTGCCCGGCGAACGCGATCGTGCCGTCCAGGTCGGTGGCAACGTGAAGATTCATCGTGCTGTCGTAGCCTTCATCGTTGCCGTCGCAGCAGCGGCGGCATCCGTGCGCAATCGTGCACGAAGCAGCACGATCGCCGCGGCGAGAAGTCCGGTGGCAGCGAACCCCGCAGACCAGAACATTGCCGTAGCGATACTCAGCCCGGATGCCGCGGTTGGCACGACGCTGAGGGCTGTGAGTGTGGCGATCCCCATTGCGCCTCCGATGTTCTGTGCTGTGGTGAGCAGGCCCGCCGTCGTCGCTCTCGTTTCAGGAGGAGTGGCATCCACGGCTCCGACGGAGGCGGCAGGGAAGCACAGGCCGAGTGAGATACCGACACCGGCCATCGAAGGGAGGATCCCCACCCACACCGGAGCGCCGTGCGCGGACCCCAGCCAGAGGAGGCTGAGGATGAACACGCCCGCTCCCAGAGCGAACACCCGCGGAGCGCCCCACATGGTGACCAGGCGTGCGCCGACGCCGGCGGAGAGACTGAACAGGATGGGTTGCGGCACGATTAGCAGTGCGACCGCCAGCGCCGACGCACCCTGCCCATCGCTGAGTCCGAGGCTGAGCGCATACATTGATCCGACGACGCCGGCGAAGAGGCCACCCAGCCCAAGGCAGGCGGCACGCACGCGGGGAGACGACACGACCGACCTCGGGATGTCACGGACGCCGCGCCTGGCGATCAGCCACGTCGCGAGCAGAATGATGAGGATCCCCTCGATCGCGAGTGCGAGCGGCGCAAGAGCGGTGAGGGCACCGACGAGGTGCACGGTGAGCATCAGGCAGATGGTGAGCAGCACCGCACCGATGATGTCGGGGCGCCCCTGTGCGCGGATACTGGCCGAACGGATGCCGTAGGTGGCAGCGAAGACCAGCACAACGGCCGGGACGGAGATGAGGAAACTCCAGCGCCATCCGAACCACGTCACCGCAGCACCGGGAACGACCAGGCCGAGCGAGAAGCCGACCGCTCCCATCGCACCGTAGATAGCTACGGCGCGGTTGCGGCTTGCCCCCTCAGGCAGCCCGGCGGTGATCAGTGCGAGTGCGGCGGGAGCGCTGAGCGCAGCGCCGGCGCCCTGGATGACGCGGCCCACAATCAAGAGGGCAGATGAGGGCGCCACGGCACACACCACACAGCCGAGGCCGAACAGGGCGATGCCCGCGAGGAACACCCGCCGCCGGTCGAGCCGGTCGGCGAGTGCTCCTGCGATCGGAAGGAGGCCTGCATAGGCGATGAGAAACGCACTCGCGACGAGCTGAAGCTCGCCGTCCGAGAGCGAGAGTTCCGTGCGCAGAGCCCCCAGCTGCACATTGATTCCCGACGTGCTCATACCCTCCAGCAACAGCGCCAGACAGATGATGATCATCCTGAATCGACCCATACCGGCCATCCCCAACCCCCTCCGGAACCGGAATCTCCGGTCCGAGAGGAAGTGTGCGTGACATGACTTTCTTCAGTCTTTCATCGAGACGATGGATTAAGTGCGGGAGGGTGCGGCGACGTGCGGGTGCGTCGTCAGGTACTCCTCGAAAGCCTCGCGGCTGGTTCGGGTCGGGGTGAATCCGAAATCGTCCTTCAGCCGGTCGTTCGCCAGCACCGGACGGTAACGCAGAAACGGCACTTTCTCCGGTCCGTGGGGTGTCAGCCGCAGCGTCCGTCCGACGCCGAGCGCGGCGGACAGCGCCCACGCCGGGATCGTCAGCAGCGGCTTACCCAGCCGTGCCGCGATCTCGGACACTGTGAGGCGTCCGTCGCCGGCGACGTTGAAGATACCGGCTGGGCCGTCCGTCGCCGCGCGCACCATGGCCGCGGCGACATCGTCGACCCAGATGAACACGAAGGGGGAGTCGGAGCCGGTGATGCTCAGGATGCGCCGCCCATCCCAGAGCGCGGTGATTTGATTACGCACGTCTGGGCCGAGGATGGTGCCGATGCGGAAGATCACCTGTTCCAGTTCCGGATGCGTACGGCGGTACTCGGCGAGCATCTCCTCGACCAGCCTCTTGTGCCGTGAATAGGGGAAGGCGTCATTGCCGCGTACCGGCTGTGACTCGTCGATCCACTCCGGGTTGTCGGCGTGATAACCGTAGGCGGCCCCGGAACTCGACACGACGATGCGCGACACCCCGGTCTCGACGCACGCCGCCAGCACATTCGCAGTGCCGGTCACGTCGACGCGATATTCGAGGTCGACATCGGCGCCGGGATTGACGATGGCGGCGAGGTGCACGACGGTGTCGATGTGGTGTTCACGCAGCACGGGAGCGATGCTCGCGGCATCCGTCACGTCCAGCACCACGTGCGTGATGCCGTCATGCGCGTGGCCGTGATGTGCACTGCCGGTGTGCAGATCCGCCGCGATGACGATCTCTACGTTCTCGCGCACCGTGAGCATCGAGGCCACATGCGTGCCGAGAAAACCGCTGCCTCCGGTGATGAGAACCCGGCTCATGTGCTGGCCGCCGTGCGGTGGCTGGTCGCATCACCCGACGCGGATCCGGTGCGCCTCTTGGTGTGCCATGCCCACAGCCCGGCAACCACGAGCCCAGCGATGATGTCCCAGATGCCCCACCATCCGGCCACGATCGCCATGCCACCGAGGCCATCGAAGAACACGAACACCAGGCCGAGCCCGAGACCCGCGTTGCGGATACCGACCTCGAAGGTGATCGCCTTGCGCTCACGGGTGCCGAGGCCGCCCAGAACCGCTGTGCTGTAGCCGAGAAGCAGCGCGACGGCATCGTGGATCGTGACGACGAGAAGGATAATTCCCAGCACCTGTACGAATACGGACCAATTGCCGATCAGTGCCACGACGATGAAGCCAACGAGAGCGATCAGGCTGAACCACTTCACGAACGGATGCACCTTCGCAGCCAGCCGAGGAAGCTTCGCGCGCACCAACAGGCCGACCGCGAAAGGCAATCCGATGATGAGGACGATCTCCAGCAGCATCTTTACCGGGTCCAATGCGACCTGACGCAGCACGGCGCTCGCCGTCGGATGCAGAGAACCCCAGAAGGCGATGCTCAGCGGCATGGCGATGATGTACAGCAGGTTGCCGACGGCTGTCATCGATACCGACAGTGCGACATTGCCTCCGGAGCGGTGCGTGAGCACCTGCGAAATATTGCCGGGCGGGCAGCAGGCCACCAGGATCATTCCCATGGCCATGGACGCAGTCACCGGCAGCACGAGCGTCAGCAGGAAGGTGACGGCGGGCAGCAGCAGAAGCTGAGCGAGGATCGCGATGATGAACGGCTTGGGATGCTTCGTCACTACTCGGAAATCGCTCGGTGCGGTGTCCAATGCGATGCCGAGCATGATCAATCCGAGGACGATGTTCAGGATCGTGAGCGAACCGGGGGCGAAGCTGAGGACGACGTCATCGACGTTCATATCGACCCCAATGACATGCGCTCGGTGCGCATGGCCGCGCGATAGGCATCCTTGTTGACGTAGTACGACATCCGCTCCAGCCCCAGGTAGTGGTAGCCACCGGTGAGATCTGGCCATGGTGCGCCGGTGACTCGCTGCCGGAAACGCGCTGCGCTGTCGGGGGCGTTCTCGACCGCGGCGAGATACGCGGCGAGCAGCTCTGCCTGCTCGAAACGGCCCTGCCATCCGATGCCGGATGCCTCGATCATGCCCATCACATACAGCCCGTTGAAGGCGGCGGGGAAGATGTTCAGGAACAGCCGTGGTGCGGCTCCACGCCAGGAGAGATGCTCGCGATCCACGAAGGGATAGTCCAGGTGGTATCCGGTCGCCAGCAGCACGGCGTCGTAGTCGTCCCTGCTGCCATCGCGGAAACGCACGGTGTGCCCGTCGAAGCGGGCGATGTCTGCTCGTACGCGCAGGTCGCCCTGGCCGAGGTGGTTCAGCACCATGGTGTTCACGATCGGATGCGACTCGTAGATGCGGTAGTCGGGCTTGGGGAAACCGAACCGCACCGGGTCCCCGGTGAACATCTTCAGCACGCGGGAGTCGACGGCCTGCTTGATGCGCGCCGGTAACGGCCGGCCCTGGTTCAACGTGTCGCTGGGCCGGCCGAACAGATAGCGCGGCACGAAGTAGTAGCCGCGCCGCACACTCATGTCGATGGATGCCGCGTGGTGCACGGCATCCACGGCGATGTCACAGCCGGAGTTACCCGCGCCGATGATCAGTACGCGCTTGCCATCGAGTTGCCTGGCATCCTTATATGCACTTGTGTGCATGAGTTCGCCGCTGAAGTCGCCGGCGAAGGTGGGGATGTTCGGCTCGGCGAGTGTGCCGTTCGCGAGGATGACACCCGCGTACCAGCGGGTGGTCTCGCCTTCAGAGGACGCGGCGGTGAGATCCCACCCGGCACCCCGGGGTTCGAGACGGGTGACGCGGCTATCGAAGCGGAACAGCGCGGTCAACCCGAAATGATCTGCGTAGGACTGGAAGTACTCGCGCAGCACACGGTGATTCGGATAGTCGACGGGGGTGGCCATCGGGAACTCGGTGAACTCGGTTGTCGTGCGCGATGAGATCAGGTGCGCTGACTCGTACATCGTGCTGCGAGGATTATCGATGTCCCACAGTCCGCCGACGCCGTGGGAGGCCTCGTAGCCATCGATCTCGATGCCCTGCTTCTGCAAGGCTCGCGCTGCGGCCAACCCTGACGGGCCCGCGCCGATAACGGCGTATCTGCTCATTCTGCTCCCCGCACGACGGTGTGCTCGATCTGTGTCCCCGAGTTGATCGTAGCGCCGCCGCCGAGCGGGTGCCCGGTTCAGCTCAGAACGTGTGCAGTTCCTGTTGACGTTTTGCGAACACCTCGTGCACGGCGGTGAAGAGCGGATGCTCCGGCTCCAGACCCGTGACGGTCGAGGTGAGTACATCGGCGTCTTCGCTGCGCAGCATCCGTTGCATCTCGACGGACTGCTCGTCAGAGGGATCATCGAAGGCAACGGCAGCCGCGACAGCCTCCACCAGTGCGGTGGTGGACAGGCCGCGCTCTGCTGCCTGGACGGCGGGCCCGATGAACCGCTCGTGGCGCGAGAGCTTGCGCAGTGGCTGGCGTCCGACCCGCTGAACAGTGTCGACGAGGGAAGGATTGCGGAACCGTTCCAAGATTTTCGCCCGGTACTCCGCCAGTTCGGCAGGGTCCAACCCATGCACGGCGACGAGGACGGCCGAAGTCTCCTCGAGTGCGGCGCCGACCTTGTCAGCGATCGTCGGGTCCGCGAGTGCGTCAGAGATACGCTCATGCCCTGCCTGCGCACCGAAGTACGCAGTGGCCGCATGCCCGGTGTTCACCGTGAACAGCTTGCGCTCGATATACGGGCCGAGGTCGTCGACGAAATGTGCGCCGGGAATGCTCGGCAGGTCACCGTTGAAGGGCCCCGCCTCGATCGCCCACTCGAAGTACGGCTCGACGGTGACATTGACCCCGCCGCCCTCCGGCTGTGCGGGAACGATGCGATCGACCGCGGTGTTGGCGAACACCGCGCGCGCTAGCAGCGACGGGTCTTCGGCGATCTTCTCGATCTCGGCACGCAGCTGATCGGTCGCGCCGATCGCGTTCTCGCACGCCATGATCGTCAGCGGGGCGAGATCGGGGGAGCGACGCGCGAGTCCGGCGACGATCGCCGGCGCGATGAAGCGCAGCACGGTCGGCCCGACGGCGCAGGTGACGACGTCGGCCGTCGCGACTTCCGCGGCGACCTCATCCGGATCGTTCTTGCTGTTCACCGCGCGAAAGCCGGTGACAACGCGATCGATACCGCCGGGGCCCGCCTCGTGCACGGTGTAGGAGCCGACGTTGTTGATCGCGTCCACCAGGGCATCGGCGACGTCCGAGAAGACGAGCTCGTAGCCGCCCTCATGCAGCAGCAGACCGACGAAGCCCCGGCCGATGTTGCCCGCACCGAAATGGACGGCCTTCATTGCGCGTTCACCGCTCATGATTCATTGACGTCAGAGAGCAGCGCATACAGCTCGTCAGGTGTCTGTGCAGCGTTGAGCTTCGCGACGTCATCTTCCTCGGAGAACAGGATCGCGATCTGGGAGAGGATCTCGAGATGCTCGTCTCCGCGACCGGCGATGCCGATGACGAACGTGGCCTGATCGCCTGCCCAGTCCACGCCGCCGTCATATCGCACGACAGAGAGCCCAGAATCGAGGATCGACGCCTTCGTCTCATTCGTGCCGTGCGGGATAGCGAGACCGTTGCCCATGAAGGTCGATACGGTCTCCTCGCGCTGACGCATCGCGTCGACGTAGTCAGCGGTGACAGCACCTGCCGCGACCAAGATGTCGGTGGCTTCTTGCAGCGCCTCATCCTGGGTGGCAGAGCCTGAGTGGATGCGGACCTGGCCGAGTGTCAGAACGCCCATGATGTCTCCTTCTTTCGGTGGTGGGGCGGATGCGATGGCATCCGCCCCACCAAATGGGATTACTCGCCGGATTCCCTCTGCTCTCGCACCATCTCGACGACCTCTTCATACTTCGGGGAGTTCATGAAATTGTCCACCGAAACGTGAATCGAGTTCGGAGACTTTTCCTTCGCGCGATCGGTCAGCTGCTGCTGGGTGATCACCAGGTCAGCAGTGCCATCCAGGTTTGCGATCGCCTGGTTGGTGACCGTGATGCCCTCGATGCCCGCCTTCTTCAGCTTGTTGCGCAGCACGCTCGCACCCATGGCGGATGAGCCCATGCCGGCGTCGCACGCGAACACGATGTTCTGGAGCGGGGCGGTGAGAAGCGCGGTCGCTGCACCTGTCGTAGTGGTGGCCGATGCTGCCAGGTTCGACAGCGTGCTGGAGGCCTTGCCCTTGTTTGCCTCGGTCTTCGCAATCGCGGCAGCGAGCGGGTCACCGCTGGCCGCTTCAGCCGCGATGTCACGCCTGCGCGATGCAAGCAGGATCGGGGCGCAGATCGCGAACGTGACTGCTGCGGAGAAGACCACAGAGCAGATCACGCCGAGGTGGCTACCGGGTGCGGTCTGAATGAGCACCGCGAAGATCGACCCCGGCGCCGCGGGTGCGACGAGTCCGGACTGGAAGATCATGTTCGTTGCCACACCGGTTGCACCACCGGCGATCAGACCCAGGATGAGGGCCGGCTTCGCGAGTACGTACGGGAAGTACACCTCGTGGATACCACCGAGGAACTGGATGATGAATGCACCAGGTGCCGTCGCGCGTGCGACGCCGACACCGAAGACGGTGATCGCGAGCAGCATGCCCGCACCGGGGCCGGGGTTGGCCTCGATGAGGAACAGCAGGCTGCGGCCGACCTCCTGCACCTGCTCGGTACCGAGCGGGGTGAACACGCCGTGGTTGATGGCGTTGTTCAGGAACAGCACCTTCGCCGGCTCCACGATGATGCTTGCCAGGGGCAGCAGGCCGGTCTCCACCAGCCAGGCGACCGCACCACCGAGGATCTCGGTGATCCACTTCATCACCGGTGCCAGCCAGAAGAATGATGCCAGCGCCATAAAGAAGGCGACGAAGCCGGCGGAGAAGTTGTCGATCAGCATCTCGAAGCCGGGTTTGATCTTTCCTTCCCACGGCTTCTCGATCCACTTCAGCACGAGCGCGGCGAGCGGGCCGACGATCATCGCGCCGAGGAACATGACCGTTCCCGTGGCGCCGATGATGACGCCCATTGCGGCGACCGCACCGACAACACCGCCGCGGTGGCCGTTCACGACCCGTCCGCCGGTGAAGGCGATGAGCAGTGGCAGCAGGTAGTTGATCATCGGGCCGACCAGGCCGGGGTAGTCCACTCCGCCGACCTCACCGCCGCCGAGGATTGCGGAGTCAGCCCACTGCCAGGACTCGACCGGGCTGTTGCTGCCGAGCCAGCCGTCCGGGATGAACAGCGCGGTAATGAAGCCCCAGGCGATGAATGCCGCGATATTCGGCATGACCATGCCGGAGAGGAACGTGCCAAACTTCTGCACGCCTACTCGGAGGCCGCCCTTCTTCGGCGCCTCTGTTGACGTCGTCGTCATGATGTCGTCTCTTTCTGATGTGAGGGGAGGGCCGCGGCTGCGTCAGCCACGGCGTTGCGGGCACTCGCGGCGTCGTCCGTCGCCAGTGCCAACTCGGCGAGGCTGCGTGCCTCATCGAGGGTGCGCTCAGAGAGCGCGAGTCGAACATCTGCGAGGGCAGCAGGAGCCATCGACAGGCTCGTGGCGCCCAAACCCACCAGTACAACCGCGAGCAGCGGGTCAGCCGCAGCCTCGCCGCAGATGCCGACGGGCTTGCCGGTTCTGATGCCGGCCGCGCCGACCTCGCCGACCAGGCGCAGCACAGCGGGATGCCACGGGTCCTGGAAACTCGCGACGGAGCCAAGCATCCGGTCAGCGGCCATCGTGTACTGGGTCAGGTCGTTCGTGCCGATCGAGGCGAAGTCCGTGTGCGCGAGCACTCGGTCTGCCAGAAGTGCGCTTGCCGGCACCTCGATCATGACGCCCGCCGTCTTCAGTCCGAACTCGCGAGCAAGGCTCGTGAAGTACACGGTCTCCTCGACCGTCGTCACCATTGGCGCCATGACCCACAGATCGGCGTCGGTGTGGGCATCCGCTTCGGCGAGCGCGGTGAGCTGCTCGCGCAGGATGTCTTCACTCGCGCGCAATGAGCGAAGACCACGCATACCCAGTGCCGGGTTCTCCTCGTGCGCATCGTTGAGAAAAGCGAGGGGCTTGTCGGCGCCGGCATCGAGCATGCGCACGACGACCTTCTTGCCGGGGAAAGCCGCGAGCAGCGCTCGATATGACTCGCGCTGCTCCGCGACTGTCGGGGCCTGCGCGGCGGAGAGGAACAGGAACTCGGTGCGGAAGAGTCCAACGCCCTCGGCGCCGCGTGCCACCGCATCGGCAGCATCGGCCGGCTTGCCGAGGTTCGCCAGCAGTGCGATCGCAGTGCCATCGGCGAGCGCACCGGGAGTGGGCGGTGCCGACTGGGCTGCGCCCAGTGCAGCGGCCCGCTGTGTGGCGCGGTCAAGCTGTTCGGCGCTGGGATCGGTGGTGACTGTGCCCGCCGCCGCATCCACGATCACGGTCGTGCCGTTCTCCAGAGAGGTCGCATCCGCGGCGCCGACGATGGCGACGATGCCCTTCTCCCTCGCGAGGATCGCCGTGTGCGAGGTGGGGCCACCATCGCTGGTGATGAGAGCCAGCACCTGGTCGAGGTTCAACAGCGCAGTGTCTGCCGGTGCGAGATCGCGCGCCACCAGGACGAATGGATGCCCAGGGTCGGGCACGCCGGGCGCTGCGACGCCGCGCAGCTCGGCGAGGATGCGCTGGGCGATGTCGTCGAGGTCGGCTGCGCGCTCGCCGAGGTATCCGCCTACTGCTTCCAGCGTGGCGCGAAAGCCTGCGAACGCGTCGTGCACGGCCCATTCCGCGGTGCCGCCACTGTCGATGCGCGCATCGACCTCGTCCTGGAGCGTCGGGTCCTCGGCGATCATCGCCTGGGCCTCGAGCACCTCCTGAGCAGATCCGCCTGCGGCATCAGCGCGCTGCTGAAGCTCAGCGGCGACTGCGGCCACCGCGTCACGGGCACGGGTGCGCTCGGCGTCGGCGCCGAGCGTGCTGGGTGTGTTCTCGGGTGCGGGCAGCGCTTCGGCCATGCGGACCACAGGGCCCTGCGCGACGCCACGGCCGATGCCGACTCCTCGTAGCTCGGTCATCCCGCTGACTCCTGATCGTGGTCAGTGGTCAGCAGTTCGGTCAGCGTGTCGATGATGCCTTCGGCGCCGTCTCCATCGGCCGAAAGCGTCACGTAGTCACCGTGATCGAGGCCGAGGGCGATGATGCCCAGGATGCTGGCCGCATTGACCGGCTTGCCCGAGTCCTTGGCGATCGTCACTGCGATGCCGGACTCCTTGGCCGCCTGAGCAAACAGTTTCGCCGGTCGGGCGTGCAGCCCGTGGGAGGAGCCGATCCGGACGGTTCGTGAGACAGCAGTCATGATGTTCCTTTCGCAGTGGAAGTCGCAGTGGAAGTCGCGGTCGAGGTCGCAGTCGACTTCGCAGTCGATGAAGAATCTGAGATCGCGGTCTGGGCGATCGTGAGTGTGCGGGTGCCGTCGCGGTCGCTGAACACATCGGCCGGGAGCACGGCTACCGGTCCGTGCGCTGCGGCGTGGATCGCGTCAAGATGGCCGGAGAGGTGAGGGCCGACGAGCACGAGATCCGCGAAAGCGGTGGAGATGGTCTGCTCGGTGCCGGCTGCGGTCTCCCAATCGAGGCCGGCGGCGGATGCTGCACGCCGAAGTCGCTGGGCGACGAAGGTGCTGGACGCGCCCGCGCCGCACACCACCAGAATCCTCATTGATGCCACCTCTTTCTGTTCTCTATTCTGGGAAAAGACTGAGAGGGATGCCACCACGTTCCTTTCCGCCCCTGCGGAACCTTCCGCTGTGGCCCATGGCGGCCGCAGTACTGACATCATGGGAAGGCAACGGACCGAGCTCTGGGGAGGATCATGTCGCGCCAGCGTCAAGACCAGCTTCTGCAGGCTCTGCTTCGTCAGGACGAATGGGCGACAGCGGCGAGCCTTGCCGATGCGCTCGGTGTGACACCGCGCAGCATCCGCTCGTATGTCGCCGCGCTGAACGTGCGCACCGCCGACGGCGACGCGGTCGAATCCGGCCCAGCCGGCTACCGACCGGGCCCCGGCGCTCACGCCGCGCTGCGCACCCGCGTGACGGGGGAATCCGCCCCGCGTGACCGGCTGCATGCGCTGGTGCGGATGCTGCTCGACGCGTCTGACGGTATCGATATCTACGAAACCGCAGAGCGGATGCATGTCAGTGAGGCGACCGTGGAGTCGGACCTCGCTCGGGTGCGTGGCCTGCTGGGCGCGGAGCTGCGGGGCACTGATCTGCGGATCGAACGCGACCGGGAGGTCGTTCGGCTCCAGGGCACCGAGGTCGCGCAGCGGCGCCTGCTGAGCAGGTTGGCGCATGACGAGATGGATGCCGGATCGTTTCATCCGGAGAGCATCCGCCGCGCTCTGACGGGAACGACTGTCGCCGCGCACGCAGTGGGGCCATTCAAGACCGCCTTCGTGCGCGAGCTCGGCGAGCTCGGATATTACGTGAACGAACTTGCGATCTCTGACGTGCTGTTGCACATCGCGATCGCCGCCGACCGCGTCTCGGCCGGTCGCGCCCTCGAAACGCCGATCTCCGGCACCTGGGAGGAGATTCCCAAGCTGGGCACGGTGATCAGCAGGCTTGCGGGGGAGCACTTCGGCGTTGCGCTCGGCGACGGCGACAGTGCGCATCTGGCGACGCTGGTGCTGACCCGGGCGATCGCGCCGGGGCAGAATGCGGCATCCGAAGCAGTGCGTAGCGGTGTCGATCCTGCAATCGATGCCGCTGTCCGCGCCGAGATCGTGCAGGCGGCCGCTGACTATCAGGTCGACCTGGTCGACGAGGCTTTCATCCTGCGACTCGCGCTGCACGTGCAGAATCTGCTGCGCCGTGCGCAAGAGCAGGCATGGACCCGTAATCCGCTGACCCGTTCGCTGAAGTCGTCGTATCCGATGATCTTCGAGGTGGCGGTGTCGATCGCCAGCGGCCTGCACGACCGCCTGGGTGCGCCGATTCATGACGATGAGATCGCGTACATCGCCATGCATATCGGCGGCAGGCTCGAACGCAGTCGCAAGGCCGAGACGATCCTCACCGCGACGATCGTCTGCCCCGGTTACTACGAGCTGCATGAACTGCTGCGCTCGAGCGTCGACAGGTCGCTGGGTTCTTCGGTCGAGGTCACCAGTGTCGTGACGACCGTCGACCCGGATTGGGCGAGCATCGACACCGATCTGGTACTCACCACGATCGATCCGGGTACCAGCGGCGATCGCTACGTGCGTATCCAGCCGTTCCTCACCGATGCCGATGTCGAGCGGGTGTCGCAGACTGCGGCACGTATACGTCGCGGACGACGGCTGATGCGCCTGCGCGAAGAGCTGTCACGCTATTTCGTTGCTGACGCCTACATCTACCCGCTACCGGATGAGGGCGACGAAGCCATCATTCGCCGACTGGGCGGGTTGCTCGTGGATACCGGGCTCATCGGCGACGACTACGTCGAGAACACGATCATCAGAGAACGGATGTCGTCAACGGCATTCACGGATGCACTGGCTGTGCCGCACGCGCTGCAGATGACCGCTCAGCGCACGGCCATCGCGATCGGCGTGGCTGACGGGTCGGTCGCCTGGGGAGAGGGACGCGTGCAGGTTGTCGCGCTCGCCGCGTTCAGCGAGAGTGATCGCACCGCATTCCAGACGATCTTCGAGCAACTGGTCGAAGTGTTCAGCGAACGCGACAGCGTGCAAAGGATCGTTCGCCGCGGCATCACGTTCGAGGCGCTGCTCGATGAGCTCGTTGCAGTTATCGACGGCTGATTCCACCTCAGCCGTTCGGATCCAAGACGGCAGCCATGGCGTCGAGCACCCCGTGGGCATCGGCAGACGATGACGTGTCGAGGACGACCTCGTCTCCCTGGTTGAGCGCCAGGTCCATGACGGCGAGGACGCTGGACAGATCGACCTTCGATCCGTCCAGCGTCGTGAGCGTCACCGGCGCGGAATGCTCGAGCGCCAGCCGTGCGAGCTCGGCTACGGGGCGAGCGTGCGCTCCGTGAGGGGCAGTGATTTTCACACGTCGGGTGGCCATATATGTCAGGCGCTCAGGAGCGCTCCTCCAACAGTGCACGCACGCCACGCTCCAGGGCCGCGACGATGGCCTTTGCCTCGTCATCCGATCCGCCCTGCACGTCGAGGTAGACCTTGAGCTTCGGCTCGGTGCCACTGGGACGCACGACGACGCGTGAGCCTCCGTCGAGGCGATAGCGCAGCACATCGCCCGACGGTGTGCCCGCCGCTGCCTGCAGCAGGTCTTCCGCCGACGTGATGGCGGTGTCTCCGATGCGTGCAGGCGGCAGTGTGCGCAGAGAAAGCATGACCTTGTCGATGATCGACAGGTCATTGACCCGCACCGAGACCTGGCTGCTGGCGAAGTGTCCGTAGGTCTCACCGAGTTCTGCGAGCAGCGTGGCCAGCGTCTCACCACGCTCGTGTGCCTCAGCCGCAAGGCCGAGCACAGCGATCGCGGCGGAGATGCCGTCCTTGTCGCGGACTGTGCCGGGATTCACGAGATAACCGAGGGCCTCCTCGAATCCGAACACCGAGCCAGGGGCGCGCGAGATCCACTTGAAGCCGGTGAGGGTCTCGTGAAAGTCGAGCCCATGGTGCGCGGCAATCGCGCCGAGCCCAGGGGAAGAGACCAACGAGCAGGCCAGAGACGCGCCAGGCTGTCCCTCAGCGGCGCGTGCCGCACGAGCACCGAGCAGAAGCCCGACCTCGTTGCCGCTGAGCCTGCGCCAACCACCGTTCGCAGACCTATCCGGGATCGCGACGCCCAGACGATCAGCATCCGGGTCATTGGCGATGATGAAGTCGGCCTTGGTACGGCGTGCCGCAGCGAACGCGAGATCCATGGCGCCGGGTTCTTCCGGATTCGGGAACGCGACTGTGCGGAACGTCGGATCAGGATGCAGCTGTTCACCGACCGTCTTCGGGTGCGGGTAGCCGGCAGTGCGGAGGATCCGCGAGAACGTCTCCCAACCGACACCGTGCATGGCCGTGTAGACCCAGGTGAGATTCCGCGCGGATGCGGGTGCGGGCGACACAGCGGCCGTCGCAGCGACGTAGGCATCGATGACGTCTTCACCAGCGACCTCGTAGCCGATCGATCGGGGAAGAGCTGAGATGGTGCCGGCATCCGCCATGCGTTGGATGTGCGCCTCGATCTCGGCGTCACCGGGTGACACGATCTGCGCGCCATTCTCGGCGCCACCGAGGTACACCTTGTAGCCGTTGTCATTCGGCGGGTTGTGGCTTGCGGTGACCATGACGCCAGCATCCGCCCCGAGATGACGCACCGCGAAGGCGAGCACGGGGGTCGGCAGCAAGCGGGGCAGCAAGATCGCCCGCAGACCAGCGCCGGCGAAGATCTCGGCGGAGTCGAGCGCGAACCGGCGAGAGTTACGTCGACCGTCGTAGCCGACGACGACGGTGGGCACGGCGCCGTTCGCACGGCCGAGCAGATACGACGCGAAACCGGCGGCTGCCTGCGTGATGAGTACGCGGTTCATTCGATTGCTGCCGGCGCCGATCGCACCGCGGAGCCCGGCGGTGCCGAAGGCGAGACGGGTGGCGAAGCGGTCATCGAGGTCGGCGACGGCCGCTGCGTCTCCGGAAGAGGCACGGGTGATGATTCCTGCCAGCTCGTCGCGGGTCTCGGCATCCGGATCCTGGCGCAACCACGCACGTGCCTGCGTGAGACGGGTTTCGGTCTGCTCGCTGATGTCGCTCATAGCGCCTCGACCACCCGGGCCAGCAGGGCCGAGATCACCGGCTCCGCTTCCTTGCCTGCCTCGATCACCTCGGTATGACTGAGCGGCGTCTTCTGGATGCCGGCGGCGAGGTTCGTGATCAGCGAAAAGCCGAGGATCTCCATGCCGGCCTCGCGGGCGGCAATCGCTTCGAGCGCGGTGGACATACCGACGATGTGGCCACCGATGGCCTTGGCCATCTGCACTTCTGCCGGGGTCTCGTAGTGCGGCCCGCGGAACTGCGTGTAGATTCCCTCGTCCAAGGTGGAGTCGACGGAGCGCGCGATGTCGCGCAGGCGCTGCGAATAGAGGTCGGTCAGATCGACGAAGTTTGCGCCCTCGAGCGGGGAATCTGCGGTGAGGTTGATGTGGTCGCTGATGAGTACTGGTTGCCCAGGCGTCCAGGATTCGCGGATGCCTCCGGCGCCGTTGGTGAGCACCATGATCTTTGCCCCTGTGGCGGCGGCGGTGCGGACGCTATGGACGACGCGGCGGACGCCATGGCCTTCGTAGTAGTGCGTGCGTGCGCCGATTACCAGGACGTTCTTGCCGTTGGGTGTGCGGATGCTGCGCAGCGTGCCGACGTGCCCCTCCAGTGCGGGCTTCGAGAAGCCGGTCACCTCGGCCGCGGGGATCGTGGCGACGGTCTCGCCGATGAGCTCTGCAGCTTTGCCCCAGCCGCTGCCGAGAGTGAGGGCGATGTCATGCTTCTCGATGCCGCTCAGCCGTGCGATGTCTGCCGCGGCGAGGGCTGCGACCTCGAACGGATCAGCGTTCGGGGCGTCGAGAGGATTGTCGTGAGAGTCGGTCATGGCTCCACTCTAAGGAAGGTGACGGCAAGTCAGGAAGATTACGGGAGAATGGAGTACATGTCTTCCACTCCTTTCGAGCGCACTCAGCGCGTCGCCGTCCTTGGTGGCGGTCCCGGCGGTTATGAAGCGGCGCTCGCCGCGGCCCAGCTCGGTGCGGAGGTAACGCTCGTCGAACGAGTGGGAGTGGGCGGATCGGCTGTGCTCACTGACGTCGTGCCGTCGAAGAGCCTCATCGCCACGGCCGATGCTGCTGTCGCGATTTCCGAGGCGAGTGATCTGGGCGTGCAGTTCTACGCGAAGGGCGGTAATGGCAAGCCGTTGAAGCCGGAGATCGCGATCAACCTCGCCGCGGTCAACAAGCGTCTGCTGGCACTTGCCGGGCAGCAGTCCGAAGACATGCGCTCGACTCTGCTGGAATCGGGCGTGCGTATCCTCTCCGGGCACGGCCGGCTGGAGGGACCGAATGCGATCACCGTGTCGACGGGTCCTGGCGGCACCGATTTCGACCGCATCGAGGCAGACACGATCGTCGTCTCTGTCGGTGCATCCCCGCGTGAGCTGGACAGCGCCAAGCCCGACGGCGAGCGCATCCTCACCTGGACGCAGCTCTACGACATGAAGGCGCTTCCCGAGCACCTGATCGTCGTCGGCTCTGGCGTCACGGGGGCCGAGTTCGCTTCGGCGTACATGAACCTCGGTGCGAAGGTGACGCTCATTTCCAGCCGGGATCAGGTGCTTCCCGGTGAAGACAAGGATGCCGCGCACGTGCTCGAGAAGGTCTTCAAGCGCGGTGGCATGAACGTGCTGTCGAAGTGTCGTGCCGATACGGTCGAGCGCACCGTTGACGGTGTGAAGGTCACGCTCTCCGACGGCCGCACGGTCGAGGGCAGCCACTGCCTGATGGCGGTCGGCTCGATTCCGAACACTGCGGACATCGGACTGGAAGCTGCCGGTATCGAACTTGCTGAGTCCGGCCATGTGCGGGTGAACAGGGTGGCGCGTACGTCGGTGCCGAACATCTACGCGGTCGGTGACTGCACGAACTTCTTCCCGCTGGCATCCGTCGCCTCGATGCAGGGCCGCACCGCCGTGTTTCACGCGCTCGGTGACATCGTCATCCCGCTGGAGAAGATCAAGATCACCTCGAACATTTTCACCGCTCCCGAGATCGCGACGGTCGGCTGGGGCGAGAAGGATGTTGAGGACGGCGTCGCCGACGGCCTCGTCTACAAGCTGCCGCTCGCCGCGAACCCGCGCGCGAAGATGATGGGCATCAAGGACGGTTTCGTGAAGATCATCGCCCGCAAGGGCTCCGGCACGGTGATCGGCGGTGTGATCGTGGCGCCGAAGGCGTCCGAACTGATCTACCCGATCGCCGTTGCGGTCGAGCGCCGGATGACGGTGGATCAGCTGTCACGTGTGTTCGCCGCGTACCCGTCGCTGTCCAGCAGCATCACAGATGCATCCCGCGCGATGCACCTGGTGAACATCTCCTGACCATCCCGCGAGACTTCGCGTACGTCACCGCGCAAGCGCCTTTAGGTGGCATACGCGAAGTCTCGCGAACGGGGGGTCAGCGCGAGGTGTAGACGTCGACGCTTCGGGGAGTTTTCCGCGCGTCGAGGACGAGCGCGAGGATGCCGAGACCCAGCGTTCCTGCGAGGGACGTGAGCGCTCCGAGCATGAAGAACATGTCGGCGAAGGCCTGGATGCTCTCCGACCGCACGGTGACGAAGATGATCTGCGAGATCGCCCACGTCACGGCGTACGCGCCCAGCACCCATAGTGGCGCCAGGCGCCATGGTGAGGGGACGGCGTCCGCACGGGCGATCTGCACAGCCGCAAGCAGCCCGGCAGCGGCAGGAATCAACAGGCTGAGATAGCCGTAGACCGTCCACGCCGATCCACCGCTGGGCTCCACCAACGCGAGTAGCCGTGTGAGAATGAAGCCCGCCAGCGGCCAGAGTCCGACGATGGCCATGGCGGTCACCCCGAGCGGCCTACGCTCCACAATGCTGGCTTCGCGGGAGAATCCGATCGCGAACAGCAGCACCGACGCCGCGTAGATCACGTCACCGATCACTGTGATGACTGCGGATCCGGTGAGGCCGAGAACGCTGGGCTGCAGCATACCGATCACGCCGCAGATGATGAGGCCGGAGCCTGCCACCATCCAGGTCTTCCGCAAGCTCAACATGAAGTCAGACTACAAGCCCCGCGGCCACGGGCGGAAGTCGGTCAGGAGATCGTCAGCAGCTGGTGGCCCGAGGAAACCGTGGCACCGGCAGTGGCGTTGATGTTGCCGATCACGCCGTCCTTGTGCGCCTGCAGCGGCTGCTCCATCTTCATCGCCTCGAGAACGACGACCAGATCGCCCTTGACGACCTCTTGACCCTCTTCGACAGCGATCTTGATGACAGTGGCCTGCATCGGCGACTTGACAGCATCACCCGATGCGCCAGTGGAGACCGACGTGGAGTGGCTGCGACGCGACGGCGGGACAGCTGCGGGTCGACCGGAGGTACCGGCAGCGACCGTGACGCGGTCGGGCAGGCTCACCTCGAGACGCTTACCAGCGACCTCGACGACCACCGTGTGGCGGCTCGCAGCGGCAACAGGCTCGTCCATCTCGCCGTCCCAGGCGGGGATGTCGTTGTCGAATTCCGTCTCGATCCAGCGCGTGAAGATGCCGAACTTGCCGTTTTCCGCCGTGAAAGCGGGGTCGCGGACGACCTTGCGATGGAACGGGAGGACTGTGGGCAGACCTGCGACCTCGAACTCGTCCAGGGCGCGTCGAGCGCGTTCGAGCGCCTCCTCGCGGGTGCGTCCGGTCACGATGATCTTCGCCAGCAGCGAGTCGAATGCGCCGGAGACGGCGTCGCCAGCGGTCACACCCGAGTCGAGGCGGATGCCGGGGCCACCGAACGTCTTGAACACGTGAATGGGGCCGGGCTGGGGAAGGAACCCGCGACCCGGGTCTTCACCGTTGATGCGGAACTCGAAGGAGTGTCCCTGCGGCGTCGGGTCGTCGTAGTCGATGGTGCCGCCGGCCGCGATGCGGAACTGTTCGCGCACCAGGTCGATGCCGGTGACCTCTTCGGAGACCGGATGCTCGACCTGCAGACGTGTGTTCACCTCGAGGAAAGACACGGTGCCGTCGGCGCCGATCAGGAACTCGCAGGTGCCCGCTCCGACGTAGCCGACCTCGCGGAGGATGGCCTTCGAGGATTCGTACAGCTGGCGGTTCTGCTCTTCGGTCAGGAAGGGGGCAGGTGCCTCTTCGACGAGCTTCTGGTGCCGGCGCTGCAGCGAGCAGTCGCGCGTGGAGATGACGACGACATTGCCTGCGGCATCCGCCAAGCACTGCGTCTCGACGTGACGGGGCTTGTCGAGGTACTTCTCCACGAAGCACTCGCCGCGTCCGAAGGCAGCGACGGCTTCACGGGTGGCGGATTCGAAGGCCTCGGCGACCTCGTCCAGCTCGCGGGCGACCTTGAGGCCGCGTCCGCCGCCACCGTACGCCGCCTTGATGGCGATCGGTAGGCCGAACTCCTTCGCGAAGGCGATGACCTCGTCAGCGGTTTCTACCGGACCGGGGGTTCCGGGGGCAAGCGGAGCGCCGACCCTCTCTGCGACGTGTCGCGCGGTGACCTTGTCGCCGAGAGATTCGATGGCTTCGGGGGAGGGTCCGATCCAGATCATGCCTGCGCCGATCACGGCGCGAGCGAACTCGGCGTTCTCGGCGAGGAAGCCGTAGCCGGGGTGCACTGCGTCAGCACCTGCGCGGCGAGCGATCGAGAGGATCTTGTCGATCTGCAGGTAGGTGGCGGCGCTTGTCTCTCCGTCCAGGGCATAGGCCTCGTCTGCAAGCCGCGAGTGCAATGCATCACGATCCTGGTCTGCGTAGACGGCGACCGAGGATATCCCGGAATCGCGAGCGGCGCGGATGATGCGTACGGCGATCTCACCGCGGTTAGCGATGAGCACCTTCTCGATTGGCATGAGTGCCAGCCTAGCGAGATTGAGGCCGATCCCTTTGACAACTCTCCACAAGAAATTCGTGAAAACGTGGCGGGATGTCTACGACCACAGGTCCGTCCACGAGACGCCGAGCTCGATCGTGAGCTGGCGGATGGTCGACAGCGACATGCCGACCACGGTGGATGGGTCGCCATCGACCCGGGTGATGAATGCGCCGCCGAGGCTGTCGACGGTGAAGGCGCCCGCAACGTGAAGCGGCTCGCCGGTGGCGACATATGCGGCGATCTCCTGATCGGTCACGTCCGCGAATGTGACGGATGATTCGGCGACGGCGGTCGCTTCTACGGGAGCAACACCGGGTTTCAGCCGGAGCACCGAGTGACCGGAGTGCAGGATGCCGGTCTTGCCGCGCATCTCCTGCCAGCGCCGTGTGGCTTCCGCCGCCGTGTACGGCTTGCCGTAGACGCGCCCCCCGAGGGCGAACATCGAGTCGCCGCCGATCACCAGGCCGTCGAAGGTCGGGTCTTCTTCAGCGAGCCGGTTCGCGACATCCGCGGCTTTGGCTCTCGCCAGCAGCAGCACGAGCTCTGCCGGCGGCAAATCCGCGCCGCGTTCGGCCGCTGCGCGCGCGGCCACGGCATCCTCGTCGGTTTCCGGCGCACGCGTGATCGGCTCGATGCCGACCTGGCGAAGCAACATGAGGCGAGCGGGGGAGGTGGAGGCCAGGCAAACACGCATGACTTCAGCGTAGAGCCGGTCGTCGTGTGGTGTCGGTCACTGAGCCGGCTGGCGGTGGCCGAGCTGTTCGGAGAGAATCTCCGCTCCGGAGCGGACGAGCGAGATCCAATGCCCATCGCCGTGCTGGTCCCAACGGGCCAGTGGCACCGAGATGCTGATCGCTGCGGCTACTGCGCCGGTCGCGTCGTAGACGGGTGCTGCGGCGCAGCGCAGGTTGGGGGTAGATTCCTCGGACTCGAACGCGATCCCTTCGCGCCCACGTACCTCGGCGAGGTCGGCTTCGAGCGCGTCGAGGGTGCGGATGCTGTGGGCGGTGAGTACGGGCAGATCGTTTGGATTGGGGTACAGGGCGCGCAGCGCTTTAATCGGCAGAGGAGCCAACAGCGCCTTGCCGAGACCGGTCAGATGTGCGGGCAGGCGCTGTCCGATGCTCGACGGCATACGCAGGGTGTCATGGCCTTCCACCTTGGCGAGGTAGAACACCTGCGAGCCCTCACGCACGGCGACGCTCACGGTCTCGCCGCTGCGATCGACAAGTTCACGGGCGACGGAATTCGCGGCGGTAAGCAGATCGAAGCGCGAGGAGTACGCGTTGCCGAGGTGCAGCACGCGCACGCCCAGACGATGAAGGCCGGTGCGTTCGTCGCGTTGCAGGTACTCCCGAGCGACGAGGGTGGCGAGTAGCTCATGCACCGTGGTTCGGGGGAATTCCGTGCGCTGCAGGATGTCCGCGACGGTGAGCTCGGGGCCGCCCTCGACGAACAGCTCGAGGATGTCGAGCGTGCGCATCACTGCGGGGGTGAGTCTGGCCATGGCTCCATCCTTACCGGGTTTCCGTGATCCGGGCAAAACCGTCGCCTTGACATCACGCGCCCAGGCGTGTTCAATATATCGAATCAAGGTCGAAATATCGAACAGGGTTCGACTAAACGCACACAGAGAGGTGGAGTCGCAGTGCCACGCACGGTAAAAGCCGCCATCATCGGTTCAGGAAATATCGGCACGGATCTGTTGATCAAGATCATTCGCGGGTCGAGCGTCCTCGAAGCTTCGGCCATGGTCGGGATCGATCCGGCCTCCGACGGCCTCGCTCGCGCCGGTCGCCTCGGCGCCATTCCCATCGACAGCGGCGTGGACGGTCTCATCGCCCACGACATCTTCGCTGACATCGAGATCGTCTTCGACGCCACTTCGGCCTCCGCGCATGTGGTGAATGCGGCGAAGCTCACCGCGGCCAAGCCCGGCATCCGCCTCATCGATCTGACACCGGCTGCGATCGGGCCGTACTGCGTCCCGGTCGTGAATCTTGAGGAGCACCTTGATGCTCCCAACGTGAACATGGTCACCTGCGGCGGTCAGGCCACCATCCCGATCGTCTCGGCTGTCTCAGCGGTCACCAAGGTGCACTACGCCGAGATCGTGGCATCCATCTCCTCGAAGTCCGCCGGACCGGGCACACGGGCGAACATCGACGAGTTCACCGAGACGACCTCCGCGGCGATCCGCGAGGTCGGCGGTGCCGAGTACGGCAAGGCGATCATCATCCTGAACCCCGCTGAGCCCCCCGTGCTCATGCGCGACACCGTCTTCGTGCTGTCGGATATCGCGGATGAGGCCGAGATCACCGCATCCATCGCGTCGATGGTCGACAAGGTCAACCAGTACGTCCCCGGGTACCGCCTCAAACAGGAGGTGCAGTTCGACCGCATCGAGGTGCCGGTCAACGTGCCGGGGTACGGCGAGTTCACGGGCCTCAAGACTTCGGTGTTCCTTGAGGTCGAGGGTGCGGCGCACTACCTGCCCGCGTACGCAGGAAATCTCGACATCATGACCTCGGCGGCGCTGCGCACCGCCGAGACGATCGCGACCCGCTCTCTGCAGGTCCAGGAAGTGGCATGACCATGTTCGACCCCACGAAGGACAAGCTGTTCATCTCCGACGTCACCCTGCGTGACGGCAGCCATGCGGTCGGCCACCAGTACACGGTGGAAAACGTTCGAGATGTCGTAACCGCGCTCGATAGCGCCGGTGTTGATTCCGTAGAGGTTGCCCACGGCGATGGGCTGAACGGATCCAGCGTCAACTACGGTTTCGCGCGTCACTCGGACACCGAACTCATCGAGGCTGCCGCCGAGGTCGCGAACGACATCGCCATCGCGACGCTGCTGCTCCCCGGCGTCGGCACGATCGACGACCTCAAGCGCGCGGCATCGGCCGGTGTCAGCTACGTCCGCGTCGCGACACACTGCACTGAGGCCGACGTCTCGGCACAGCACATCGCCAAGGCGCGCGAGATGGGGCTCAACACCACCGGCTTCCTGATGATGAGCGCTATGGCGACCCCGGCGAAGCTCGCCGAGCAGGCCAAGCTCATGGAGGGCTACGGCGCTCAGTGCATCTACGTCGTCGACTCGTCCGGTGCACAGAACATGGATGACATCACCGACCGGGTCACGGCGCTGCGCGACGTGCTCGATGCCTCCACAGAGATCGGCGTTCATGCACACCACAACCTGTCGCTCGGCGTCGCGAACTCGATCGCCGCAGTGCGTGCAGGGGCGAACCGTGTCGATGCGAGCCTGACCGGGATGGGAGCGGGCGCGGGCAACGCGCCGCTCGAGGTGTTCATCGCGGCCGCGGACAAGATCGGCTGGAATCACGGCACCGACCTGTTCGCTCTGATGGATGCCGCGGATGACATCGTGCGTCCTCTGCAGGTGCGTCCCGTCCAAGTCGATCGCGAGACGCTCACACTCGGCTACGCCGGCGTCTACTCGTCCTTCCTGCTGCACGCCGAGCGTGCGGGCGCGAAGTACGGCGTCCCCGCACACGAGATCCTCCTCGAGGTTGGCCGTCGCCGACTGGTGGGCGGTCAGGAAGACCTGATCGTCGACGTCGCCCTCGACATCCTCGCCGGCCGCAAGGCCGCCTGACGTTCATCGCAGCCGATGACGTGTTCAATGATGAAAGGCATCCAAGAGAAATGACTGAAGTGCAGGAAAAGATCCCCGAGAAGGCAGACCAGATCTCATCGTCTGAGCGTCGTCGCGCCCTTGCGGGCTCAGCGGTGGGATCCGCGATCGAGTGGTACGACTTCTTCCTCTACGGAACCATGTCGGCGCTCGTGTTCGGACCGTTGTTCTTCACGTCCGACGATGTTGGTCTGAGTAACATGCTGGCGCTCGCCGCATTCGCGCTGTCGTTCCTGGTGCGCCCGATCGGGGGCATCCTGTTCAGCCACATGGGCGATCGGATCGGGCGCAAGAAGACGCTGGTCGTGACGCTCACGATCATGGGCATCTCGACGCTGCTGATGGGCCTGCTGCCCACCTACGCAATGATCGGCGTCTGGGCTCCGATCCTGTTGACCACGCTGCGACTGCTACAGGGCCTGGCGCTCGGCGGCGAATGGGGCGGCGGATTGCTGCTCGCCGTCGAATACTCGCCGCGCAAACGTCGCGGCATGTGGGGCGCGGTCCCGCAGACCGGTGCTCTTCTCGGCCTTGCTCTTGGAAACCTCGCGGCCACCGGCGCCATGGCCATCTTCCCTGAAGAGGCGTTCCTCTCGATCGGATGGCGCATCCCGTTCATCCTTTCCGTCGTGCTGGTCGCCGTGGGGCTCTGGATCCGCCATTCAGTCGGTGAGACGCCGTCGTTCCGCAAGGTGGTCTCTGAGCGCAAGACAGCCAAGCTCCCGATCGCTCTGATCCTGCGCCGTAACTGGCGTGAGGTGATCATCGTGATCCTCGCGAAGTTCATCGAGACGGCGACCTTCTTCCTGTTCGCGACGTTCTCGGTCTCTTACGCCGTGACTCTCGGATTCACGCAGACCGAGGCGCTCAATGCCGTGCTCGTCGCCGCGGTGGTCGCCATTCCGGTGATGCTGTTCTGGGGACGGGTGTCTGACAGGATCGGACGAAAGAAGGTGTTCATCGGCGGAGCGATTGCGGTGGCGCTGTACACCGTGCCATTCCTGTGGATGATGAACCAGCAGAACTTCTGGTTGCTGCTCCTCGCGCTTGTCATCGGCTTCGGCGTCATCTGGGCCAGCTACGGCGCCGTGCTCGGCACGTTCTTCGCCGAGTCGTTCCCGCCGGACGTCCGCTACACCGGGGCTTCGCTGGGGTACCAGGTCGGCGCGGCCATCGCTGGAGGCCCTGTGCCGCTCATCGCCACCGCGATCGTGGCAGGTGCCAACAACTACGGTGGCATCGGCATTCTGATCGGCATCTGCGCCATCATCTCGGTCGTCGCCGTACTGTTCGCGCGCGACCGGACGGGTCAGCCGTTGGACGATTGAGCAGATAAACCTCAAATCGGCCCCCACGCGTACGCGTCGGGGCCGATTTGTGTTCGATATGCCGCGTCAGACGTGGGATCCTGGAGGGATGACTTCCTCTGCGGGCCAGCTGCTCGACCTTGACATCACCGGCATCGCTCACGGCGGCACCTTCATCGCCCGTCACGAGGGGCGTGTCGTGTTCGTTTCCGACGCGATCCCAGGGGAGCGCGTGCGCGTGCGCATCACGGAGTCCACCAAGTCGTCGTTCTGGCGCGGCGAGACCGTCGAGGTGCTGGAATCGTCACCGCACCGCCAGCCGCATGTATGGCCAGAGGCCGATGTGTCGCGTGACCCCGCAGAACGAGCGGGCGGCGCCGACCTCGGACACATCAAGCTGGCGCACCAGCGCACGCTGAAGCGCCAGGTGCTGCAGGAGGCATTCGACAAGTTCGCCGGTCCTGGCCTGGTTGCTCCCGAAATTGCACCCGTTGACGACGGAAATGGCACCGGCTGGCGTACGCGCGTCTCGCTGCACGTGGACGACGACGGAATCGTCGGCCCGTATGCGGCGCGCAGCCACCGGGTGATCCCGGTGCAGTCGCACCCCCTCGCGCGCCGCCGGGTAGCGGCAGAGGCGCTCTCGCAGAAGAACGCTAAGCCTGGACGCATTGACCTTGTTGAGTCCGCAGACGGTCAGGTGCACGTCATCCGTCGCCCGGCGAAGGGCAAGCGCCCAGCCGCACAGGTCATCCGCGAACAGGTGGGCGAGCGCAAATTCCAGGTGGATGCTGATGGCTTCTGGCAAGTGCATCCTCGTGCGGCCGATACTCTCGACACCGCCGTGCGCTCGGCGCTCGCCGGACGGGTCGACCCGGAGAAGACGCATCTTGACCTGTATGGCGGCGTCGGTCTGTTCGGAGCCTCATTGGGAGAGCTCGGCGCGACCAACATCGTGACGGTGGAATCGAGCAGGCGTGCCACCGAGCTCGCGCAGCAGAACCTCGAGGACTTCGACGTGCACGCGGTCACCGGGCGCGTAGACAAGTACCTCGAAGGCTTCCCCAACGGCGAACGAGTCGGTGCTGTCGTGCTGGATCCGCCTCGCGCCGGCGCCGGCCGTGCCGTGGTCGAAGGGCTGCATGCGCTGAGCCCTGACGCGATCGTCTACGTGGCGTGCGACCCGGTCGCGCTCGCTCGCGACCTCGGCACATTCCGCGAACTCGGCTGGGAGACGGCATCGCTCGCGGCCTTCGACCTGTTCCCGCACTCGCATCATTTCGAGGTCGTCGCCCTCCTCACGAGGTGAGTGCTCAGCAGATCGGTAGGCTGGGTGCATGAGCAGGGTCGCACTCATCGACGATCACGAGTCCGTTCGCCTCGGGCTCGAATTGGCGTGCGAGCGAGACGGGGCGCAGTCCGTGGTCTTCTCCGGCAGCACAGTCGGGTCGTATCTCGACTGGCGACGGTCCACTGGCGCTGCTCCCGCTGATGTCGTTGTTCTCGATCTCACGCTCGGCGACGGCACCACCGTGACCGAGAACGTGGCGACTCTGGTGGCCGATGGCGCCAGTGTCGTCATCCACAGCGTTGCCGACCGACCAGCGGCTGTGCGTGAATCGCTCGCTGCCGGAGCCGCAGGCATCGTGAGCAAGTCATCCGCCCTTGATGATGTGCTTGATGCCATCCGTACGGTCGCTCGTGGTGACGCGCTCAACAATGTGGAGTGGGCCAGCGCCGTCGAGGGGGATCGCGAGTTCGCCGATGCGCTGCTGTCGACACGTGAACGCGAGGTGCTGCGGCTGTACGCCACCGGACTGCCGTTGAAGGTTGTCGCTGAACGGCTGGGCGTTGCCTATTCGACGGCCAAGGAGAACATCACGCGCGTGCGTGTGAAGTACGTCGATGTCGGTCGACCTGCGCGAACCAAGATCGACCTGCTTCGGCGCGCGATGGAAGACGGCATCGTCGCTGGCGACGGAGCCGCGAGTGTCGGCTGATACCGCTCTTCGCGACGCCTGGAGTCAGATTCCGTCCCCAGGCACTGCGGAAACCGAGTTCGAACGCTTCACCGGTAAACGGATGGAGCGCATCCTCGCCACAGTCGTGGCGATCGGATCGACGCTGCTGGGTGCCCAGGCGCTGGTCGCTGCCCTCGGCGGCGTTTCGCAGGGTGCGTCCGCTGGTTACATCGCGCTCATCGTCATCGTGTACGTGCCGTTGCTCGCCATGCTGCTCGCATGTGTGACCGGTCGCGGAGTGCGCCTCGCGTCTGCCTGCTTCGCCAGCGTCTACGTTGTCGCCCTCGCGGCATGGCCGCTGGTCATGGACTCCAACCGTGCGCCGGGACAGCCATGGATCTTCTTCCTGGTCAATGTCGGCGTCGTCGCCGCGATGCTCGCTTTCCCGATGAAGCTCCAGCTGGTCTGGGCATTCGGGGTCCCGCTCGTCTATGGCTACGTTCGCCTCGTCGAGGGTGAGTTCACGAGCAGATTCTGGACGAGCGCCGCCTTTGACGTATCGTTTACGATCATTCTCGGAATCGTCATCCTGTCGCTCGGATGGATGTTCCGCGCTGTCGCCGCTGGTGTCGATAATGCCCGTGGCCAGACGGTCGCCTCGTACGCTGCTGCGGCCGCGGCGGCCGCCGCAGAGGAAGAGCGCGTGTCGATCGCCGCGCTGATGCACGACAGCGTGCTCGCGGCGCTGATCGCCGCAGAGCGCGCGGACACCGATCGCGCGCGTGACCTGGCTGTCTCAATGGCCAGAGAAGCGCTCACTCGGCTTGCGAACACCGACGCCGGTATTGCGCAGGAAGGCAGCGACGCGCCGGTCGCGACCGCGCAGATCGTCATCGAGCTGCGCCGAGCGCTGTCTGAGATCGGCGCGGATGCCGTCGTCGAAGAACGTGGCAGTGCCGGGTCCGTCCCTGGCCGGGTGGCACGTGCGCTCGTCCTTGCCGCGCGGCAAGCGATCGGCAACGCCGTCACCCATGCGCATGGCCGTGGTCTTCACCTCGTCGTCGATGAAAAGGGCGATGATGAGGTCTCCGTCACCGTTGCTGACACCGGTCCCGGATTCGATGTGGATGCCATCGGCGAGGACCGCCTGGGAATCCGGGCATCCATCATCGCGCGAATGGCGGGAGTGGCCGGGACAGCGACGATCGTATCTGGCTCTGCGGGCACTACCGTGACGCTCGGATGGGAGCGGGCATGAACCGCTCAGTACGCAGCGTTGCCACGGCGCTCGCTGTCGGATTCGCGGTCTATTTCGCGGCGCGTGCCGTGTGGTGGATCGTGCAGCCGACGGTCCCGCTGCTCATGGTGGCGGCGATTCTGCTCTACCTGATAGTGATGATGGCCACCGTGCTCGTCGAAGCGCCCGGTGGGATGCAGATGCCGCTGTGGTGGGGAGTGGTCGCCGTCGTGGCGAGCGCCGCGATCCCTCCAATGGTGAGCGCGTCGCTGCTGCCGATTCACCGGACAGCCCCGTTTGCGACCTGGTACATTGGCGCGCTGGGCCTGCTCGCAGTGGTCTGCATCGTCAGGCGTCGAGCAATCGCTGGGTGGCTGGTGTTGCTGGTGTTGACGACCTCATCCACCGTGTATCTCGGGGTGCTTGTCGCCCTGGAGCTGGGGCTGGTCGGCTCAATCATGTGGACGATCGTGGCGCAGCTGCTGGTGGTTTTCTGGGATCGTGCGGTGCGGGACACAGAACATCTTGCCGACATTCAGCAGGCAGTCTCTGCCTGGCATGCGACCCAGCTGGTCCGCCAGCGAGAACGGCGGGTTCGCGTGCAGTACGCGCTGGGAACTGCAGGACCGGTGCTTACGCGCACGGTCGCATCTCACGGGCACCTCACCGAAGAAGAGCGTCTGGAGGCACGGCTTGCCGAGGGGCGGCTGCGCGATGAGCTGCGTGGTGCGAGCCTGCTGAATGATGCCGTTCGGGACGCGATTCAGCATGCTCGACTGCGAGGTGCAGCGGTGACGGTGTTCGACGAAGGCGGTCTGGAGGAGCTCGACGAGCAACGTCGTGCGGAGATTCGCGATGAGCTTGCCGATGTTCTCGCTCGCGCCGACACCGGTCGATTGATTATTCGCGCGGCGCGCGACTCGAAAACGGCCGTGACCGTGGTGGGGCGCTCGAGTGCGGGCGATTCCTCTGATGAGGATTCCGTCGGCCTGTGGCACGAGATTCCGCGCGAACGTTGAGATGGGCGAGGGGCGGCGTTGCCGCCTGCCCCTCGCCAGGTGCGGTGCAGTTACCCGAAAACTGACCGCGGTGGTCGATCTACGTCTGCCTACCCTGGGGCAGAGAGACCGAACGAACGCTAAGCGTTGGAACCAGTCTGCGGGAACGCAAGCATCTTGTCTGTAGGTATTTTGGGGGACAAGAAGTCAGCCTCATGCGACATGATGGAGCCGTGAGCGTACGCCGTCGTGGAACGAATCTGCCGAAGATGGGCGACTTCAATCAGTCCGTCATCCTGGAGACCATCCGACGCTCAGGCGAGGGCCTGAGCCGGATCGAACTGGTGGATGCGACCGGACTCTCGGCGCAGACGGTGACGAACATCACCCGGAGACTGCTGGATGACGGGATCATCGAAGAGGCTGGCCGCACCATCACGGGGCCGGGGAAACCTCGCACCACTCTGCGGCTGAACGCAGACAGTCGGCTCTCGATCGGCGTGCATCTTGACCCGGCGGTCATGACGTTCGTGCTGTTGGACCTCTCTGGTTCTGTGATCGAGCGCACCACGAAGCGCACGCCCGCAAACGATCCGCGGCGCATTATCAAGGCGATGTCCAAGGCGATTGATGAACTGATCGTCCGCTCCGGAGCCGATCGCGAGCGCATCGCTGGGATTGGCGTCGCGACACCCGGGCCGCTTGATTCCGCCCGAGGCACCGTGATCGACCCGCCCAAGCTGCACACGTGGCATCGCGTGCCACTGCGAGACTCTCTTGCCGAGGCGACCGGATTCCCCGTCACATTGGAGAAGGACACGACGGCTGCCGCTGTCGCTGAACTGTGGACGGGTTCCAGCCCGACGCACGGCTCTTTCCTGTTCGTCTACCTCGGTATTGGCATCGGTACGGCGCTGGTGCTTAACGGTGAGGCTGTGCAAGGTTCATCGCGCAACGTCGGTGAGGTCGGTCACATCATCGTCGACCCCGATGGTCCGCTGTGCGGGTGCGGGAAGCGTGGCTGTGTTGAGGTCGTGTGCACGCCGCAGGCGATTGTGGAGCGCGCCGAGCGCGCGGGTATCTTCGCTGACGATCGCGAGAGCAGCGATGCCGCATCGGTTGACGAGCGCTTCACTCAGCTGTGCGCGCGTGTCGCCGCGGGAGATGCGGACGCGGCAGCGGTGCTGGATCAGGCCGCGCAGCACCTCTCGGTGTTGATCTCAGGAATGACGAACATGCTCGATGTCGATCGCGTCGTGCTGGGTGGACCGTTCTGGTCGCGTGTCGAAGAGCTGTACCTGCGGCGTCTGCCCGAGCTGCTTGATCATCAGAGCGCCACGCGTGCCGTGCGAGAGTTGCCGGTGTCCGGCACTGTCGTCGGAGACGACGTCGGCGCGGTGGGCGCGGGCTGCGTGGTGCTGGACGAGGTACTCTCGCCCCGCGCATCTGCGCTGTTCCTGGGTCACTGAGCGCTCCGCCAGGCTCACTGTTTGGGTGGGACCCCTTGACAGGAGTAAATCTAATCGATTTACTATCTAGTATCCCACTGCCCTGGAGTCGGTTGCCGAATGCATGACACATCCGCGCTGATTGAAGCGAGAGTTCGTCGCTTTGTCGATGAACGTTTGCGTACGAATGTGTACCTGGATCTCGAGCCGTTGACATTGGCACGTTGGGAAGTGCCGGGGGAGCCGGTACCGTTCGCTGAAGCTGTTGGCCAGGTTTATGAACCGTTCGTCGTTGGGACGCGCTGGGGGCGCCCGTGGGGTACGACGTGGCTGAGAGTGACCGGAACGGTACCGGGCACTACCGGAGCCGAGCTGCTCTTCGACCTCGGATTCAACGCCGCAGAACCCGGATTTCAGGCTGAGGGCACCGTCTATCGCCTGGACGGTTCGATCCTGAAGGCGGTGGAGCCGCGCAACGCCTACGTGCCGTTGGAGGGCGACGCAGGCGACACATTCGAGCTGTATCTGGAGGCTGCGGCCAACCCCGACGTCGCGGACGGGTTCCGTGATTTTCGACCGACGCCGCTGGGAGAGCTGGAGACGGCGGGGGACGATCCGCTGTACGTGTTCCGTCAGGCGGATATCGCAGTGCGCGATGTCGTCGTCTGGGAGTTGTTGCAGGATGCCACGGTGCTGCTGCAACTGATGGCGGAGCTTTCGGACACACCGCGTCGAGCAGAGATCCTGCGGGCGCTGGAGCGCATGGTCGATGCTGCTGATCCGGATGACATCGCGGGAACGGCGGCGGACGCGCGGGCCGCGTTGGCCGAGGTGCTCTCTCGACCCGCATCCGCCTCTGCGCATCGCGTGCACGCGATCGGGCATGCGCATATCGACTCCGCATGGCTGTGGCCAGTGCGCGAGACCCAGCGCAAGGTCGCGCGAACATTCTCGAACGTGCTGTCGCTGCAGGAGGAGAGCGACTTCACTTTCGCGGCCTCCTCGGCGCAGCAGTACGCGTGGATGAAGCAGTTCCAGCCGGAGCTGTTCTCACGGATGCGGGACGCTGTGGCATCCGGTCGTTTCGTGCCTGCCGGGGGCATGTGGGTCGAATCCGATACGAATCTGCCCGGCGGTGAGGCGCTGGCGCGTCAATTCGTGCGTGGCAAGCGATTCTTCATGGACGAGTTGGGTGTCGAGCCACTGGATGTCTGGCTGCCGGACTCGTTCGGCTACTCTGCCGCGCTGCCGCAGATTGCCCGCGCAGCGGGTTCGCGGTGGATGCTGACGCAGAAGATGTCGTGGAACGAGACGAACGCGATGCCGCACCATACTTTCCTCTGGGAAGGGCTGGACGGAACGCGCATCTTCACGCACTTCCCGCCGGTGGACACGTACAGCGCGCAGCTGACCGGTGCGGAGTTGGCCAGGGCTGAGCGCAAGTACGCCGAGAAGGGTGTCGCGAACACGTCGCTCGTGCCGTTCGGATACGGCGATGGTGGCGGTGGCCCGAACCGCGAGATGGTGGCGGCTGCGGCGCGACTGCGATCACTGGAAGGTTCGCCCACGGTCACGTTGTCATCGCCGGCACAGTTCTTCGAGACGGCAGAGGCAGAGTATCCGAATCCGCCGGTGTGGTCGGGGGAAATGTACCTCGAGTTCCACCGTGGCACCTACACGTCACAGGCGCGCACGAAGCGCGGCAATCGTCGCAGCGAGCATGCACTGCGTGAAGCGGAGCTGTGGGCGACGGCTGCGGCCTTACGCGGCGCGGAGTATCCCTATGGCGAGTTGGGCGGTTTATGGGAGACCGTGTTGCTGCAGCAGTTCCATGACATTCTTCCCGGCACCTCGATTGGCTGGGTGCACCGGGAAGCAGAACGTCGCTACGCCGAGGTCTTGGCGTCGACGGAGCGCATCACCGTGCAGGCTCTGCGAGCGGTTGCCGGGGAGGGCACGACGGAGCTTGTTGCGAACGCGGGACCCTATGCATGGGAGGGGGCAGCAGCGATGGGGATCGCTGTCGTTTCCCCCATCGAGGCGCCACCCGCGACAGTTGCGCGGACGATGGGCGGATTCGATCTGTCGAATGAGCACCTTGCCGTGCACATCGACGAGTCGGGTCTCATAACGTCGCTCATCGTCCGCGCGACGGGGCGTGAAACGATTGCGCCGGGGGAGCGGGGAAATCTTCTGCAGTTGCATCGCGATACGCCTACGCAGTGGGATGCCTGGGACATCGATGAGCACTACCGTCGTCACGTCATCGACCTGACTGACGTGGTGTCGATTGATCTGGTTCCGCATCCGACTACGGCAATCGTCTGCGTGGTCCGTAGCCGGGGGGCTACTCGGATCACGCAGACTCTCTCCTTGGCGGCGGATTCTCATGCGCTGGAGATCGAGACGACGGTGGATTGGCATGAGCGGCAGAAGCTGCTCAAGCTCGCATTCCCCTTCGATGTCCATGCTGATCGCGCAAGTTCGGAGATCCAGTTCGGGCACGTGCAGCGGCCGACGCACACGAACACGTCGTGGGACATGGCGCGGTTCGAGACGGTGGCCCATCGCTGGGTGCATGTCGGTGAGAATGGCTTCGGCGTGGCTGTTGCGAACGATTCCACCTATGGGCATGACATCACGCGTGCGACCCGTTCCGGTGGCGGAACGATCACGAACGTTCGAGTGTCGTTACTGCGGGCGCCGTTGTACCCCGACCCGGAGGCGGATCAGGGCGAGCACACGTTCAGGGTGAGCATTCGACCGGATGCCGAGATCGCGGATGCTGTGCGCGAGGGGTATCGGCTCAATCTGCCGACGCGCACTGTCGCGGGGGCGGGGCCGGTTGAGTCATTGGTCGCGGTGTCGTCGGACGCAGTGGTGGTGGAAGCGGTGAAGCTCGCTGAGGATCGCAGCGGTGACGTGATCGTGCGGCTGTATGAGGCGCATGGTGGGCGTGCTTCGGCGATGCTGACGACGGCTTTCGATTTCGACAGCGTGATCGAGACGGATCTGTTGGAGCGCGAGGTGGATGCTGCGGCCGTGACCGCGGCGGCGCTTGATGGGACCGAGGTGACGTTGCGGCCGTTCCAGTTGGTGACGTTGCGCTTCGCGAACCCGGTGCTGCGCGCCTCGTCTGGTCTCTGAGCGTCTGTCGGCCTCGTCCGGTCTCTGAGCCTGTCGGCCTCACCTGAGCCTGTCGAAGGTGCGGCTCAGGGCATCCGCGACGTCAGCCCGAGAAGCGTCCCCACGGGATGTCGCGACGCAGTGGCGCGCGTAGCGAACGCTGGGTGCGCTGCCATGCTGACACGGACGACTCTTCGGCGACTGCATCCGCGGCTTCTCGCTCATACGCGTCAGTGACGACGGCGATGAGCGCGGCAAGTTCCTCTTCGTTCGCGGTGCCGCGGACGAAGTGGAGGTCTGCTGCCCGGTTGGAGTTGGCGTCGGTGTCTGTCACAGCGGAATGTTCCCGTGCTTCTTCGGCGGCAGTTCGCTGCGCTTGCCGCGGAGGGATCGCAGTGCCTTGGCGATCGCGACGCGGGTGTTCGCGGGTTCGATGATGCCATCGATTTCGCCGCGCTCCGCGGCCAGGAACGGCGACGTGACGCTGTAGGTGTACTCGTTGGCGAGGCGGGTGCGGACGGCCGCGACGTCTTCGCCGGCGTCCTCTGCCTTCTTGATCTCACCGCGGTAGAGGATGTTGACGGCGCCCTGGCCGCCCATGACTGCGATTTCTGCGGTGGGCCATGCGAGGTTGACGTCAGCGCCAAGCTGCTTGGAGCCCATCACGATGTAGGCGCCGCCATAGGCCTTGCGCAGGATCACGGTGACCATCGGCACCGTGGCTTCGGCGTAGGCGTAGATGAGCTTCGCGCCGCGGCGGATGACGCCAGTCCATTCCTGGTCGGTGCCGGGCAGGTAGCCGGGAACGTCGACGAGGGTGACGATCGGAACCGAGAAGGCGTCGCAGAAGCGCACGAAACGGCTGGCTTTCTCGCCGGCTTCGATGTTCAGCGTTCCGGCCATCTGGGAGGGCTGGTTCGCGATGATTCCGACCGAGCGGCCTTCGATGCGGCCGAAGCCGATAACGATGTTCGGCGCGAACAGCGGCTGCACCTCGAGGAAGTCGTCGTCGATCACGTGGTCGATGACGGTGTGGATGTCGTAGGGCTGGTTCGCGGAGTCGGGGATGATCGTGTTCAGCGTGCGATCGGCATCCGTCGTCTCGAACTCGAAGGCGCTCTCATAGGCGGGGATCTCCGCCATGTTGTTGTCGGGAAGGAATCCGAGGAGCGTGCGCGCGTAGTCAAGGGCGTCGTCTTCGTCCTCTGCGAGGTAGTGCGCGACGCCGGAGCGGGTGTTGTGCGTGTATGCGCCGCCGAGCTCTTCCATGCCGACGTCTTCGCCGGTGACGGTCTTGATGACGTCGGGGCCGGTGACGAACATTTGGCTGGTCTTGTCAACCATGATGACGAAGTCGGTGAGTGCGGGGCCGTAGACGGCGCCGCCAGCTGCGGGGCCCATGATGATCGAGATCTGCGGGATGACGCCGGAGGAACGAGTGTTCAGGCGGAAGATCTCGCCGTACTTGCTGAGGGCGAGCACGCCTTCCTGGATGCGGGCGCCGCCGGAGTCGAGGATGCCGATGATGGGCATGCCGCCGGTGAGGGCGTATTCCATGATCTTGATGATCTTGTCACCGGATACTTCACCGAGCGATCCGCCGAACGTGGTGAAGTCCTGCGAGTAGACAGCGATGGTGCGGCCGTGGATGGTGCCGAAACCGGTGACGACGGAGTCGCCGTACGGGCGGTTGCGGTCCATGCCGAAGGCTGTGGAGCGGTGGCGCACATATTCGTCGAACTCGACGAAGCTGCCGGCGTCGACGAGAAGCTCGATGCGCTCGCGGGCGGTCATCTTGCCCTTGGCGTGCTGCTTCTCCTTCGCCTTTGTCTCGGCGTCGAGCACCGCGTCGCTGTAGCGCGCGCGGAGGTCGGCGATCTTGCCGGCGGTCGTAGAAAGGTCAGGGGTGTCCGTCACGGATTCCACACTAGCGCCGGGATGCGCAGTGACGTTGGATGCTCGCCACAACGGGTTGGCGAATCCTTTGGTGGATTGCTGTGTCGACTGGTGGATTGCTGTGTCGAGATGCGCAGCATTCATGACGCTGGCCGGAATCGTCGTGGCGATAGATCGATGTCTTCGAACGCGTATCGCAGAGCGAGTCTTCGCACGAGGAGGACACCGTCGCCCGACGGGTGGCGCAGCATGAATTCGCCGCCCGGATCTCGCGATATGGACCACCCACCGTTGTGGAGCTGTAGATGATGGAATCTGCACAGCAGAATCCCGCGGTCGAGGTCGGTGCATCCGCCGTCGACCCAGTGGTCGATGTGATGCGATTCGCAGTATGACGCTGGTCGATCACATCCTTTCCACCGGCATCCACCATCGCGAACGGCGAGCGCGATGCGTTGTTTCGTCGTGAACAGCCGCTGTTCTCGGCCGACATCGAGCGGATTTCCGCAGGAGTCGACGATGACGGGAATGGTGCCCGTGTTGCACGCATGCTGGTCGGCGACCGAAGACGGGATGAACGCCAGCCCGTCTTCGGTGTGCGCAGGCCCGTGTGCGCCGTTCGTTTCGACGGTCTGCACGAGTCGCACGCCGGCCTGGCGCGTTCCGAACACGGTCTTCGCATCGGCGAGAGCTCCCGCGCGCAGCACGTCGGTCATGAGGTCGTGCGCAAGCTGCTCGTTGGTGCGCGGATCGTCGCTGAGGTCCTTCGCGGCCGCCCGCTCGTCGGAATCGACGAATCGCGGCCCGCCGCGTCGTGGACGAAGGGCGGCATCATGAATCGTTTGGACCAGTGCGCCCGACTCCTCGTCAAAGATGAAGCTGCCGTGGCGTACGCCGTCTGCGTCGGTCTACATGCGGAAAGAACGTCGTGCATAGCGTTGTTCGAACCGGGCGGCTGCGCCGTCGGGGTCGAGCCGGTCGCGAATTGTTCGTGCGGCCGATCCGAGCTCTTCGACCGTGCGCTCTGCGGATTCGATGATGAGTTGCTCTGCAGCCAGTTGCCACGCTTCGCGCCAGATCTGCGCGAGCTGCGCGGCGTCGGCCTCCGAGCTGAAGCTGTTGGAATCGATCGTCGGCGGCTCGCCGAGCCCTCGCCGAATCGCGTCATGCTGGGCCGCGGTGATCGTTCCATTGATCAGTGCATGACTCAGCGGTGCATGCCAGTTCCGTGGTGCCGCTGCCGGCTGTGCATCTTCTCGGCCGGAGCCGAAATCGGTCTCGTGGTCGGGGCCGGCCTGGTCGCCGGAATCGGCCTCGTTCTCGGAATCAACGCCTGCGTCAGAACCTGAGTCAAAACTTGCGCCGGAACCCGCGCCTGTCGTTTCAGCGTCGTCATCAACCGGAGCCGACCCGTCATCAAGCAGGGCCGATCCCACGCGTGCCGCGCGCGCAGCCTCAGCGCGGGTCGAGCCGGTGATGCCCTGAATCAATGATTCGGCGCTGCGATGACCGCGTGATTGTGCAAGGCCGGAGTGCCCGGCCCCTCGAGTTGAACGGAGTGCCACCACGCCGGCGGCCGTGAGGATGACGTGTTCGACCTGCTTCGCGAGCTCGGCGGCCTGTGTGAGTACGGCCACGACCGTGTCGTCATCGAGCGTGCGGAGCGTCGATGGCAGTGCGAAGGCAGCTTCGTCGCACCTGCCGCGCAATGCGGGGATCAGGTCAACTAAATCGGTGAAAGCTGCCATCATTCATAATGACGCGAGCCACGGACATTAGAAGATAAATACGAGCAAAATGAAGCCAGGCCGAATAACGAACAGGTAACGCTTATTCTGCGGCCCACTGCGCAGCAAACTCTTCGTAGGCGAGCGCCCCCAGTGGCCGGATAAATCGGACAGGCATGAAAGCCCATGCTTGCATGCGCGTGGTGACCGAGCGGTTCGCTTGGATGCTGGAGGAATGAAGGAACCGCGATCTCGAGCATCCGAGCAAGTCGGGCTGCGGGTCGCGGAACTGCGGAGCAAGACGACGATGAGCCGCGCCAAACTCGCCGAGCGCGCGGACATGGATGTGTCTCACTTGGCGCGCATCGAGAAGGGGGTCGGGAACCCGACCCTGTTCGTCCTCATCCAGCTCGCCACAGCACTGCAGGTGAAACCGTCGGTATTCCTCGACGGATTGACCGCTGCTGACCTGCCCGAAAACCTCAAGCCGTATTCAGAGGCCGACTTCCGTCGCGAGCTCCGCCGCCGCGAGGGCGCCTGAGCGTCAGGCCACTTCGCGCTCGACCTGCCTGACCCGGCTGAGATCGACAGTCTGCCGGGCGACCCACAGATCGTGTGAAGTCTGCAGTGCCAGCCAGCTCTCGACGGTGCGGCCAAGTGCCTTAGAAAGACGCAAAGACATCTCGGGAGTCACACGGCTTGTGCCGTTGAGTACTCGGCTGAGCGTTGAGGGGGAGACGTCGAGCTCGGCCGCCAGCTCCCGGGCGCTCATATCGAAAGGCGTCAGATACAGCTCGGTGATGAATTCGCCGGGTAGCGTGTTGCGCAACGCGCATCAAGCCACAAACCTCCACACGTATTCCAGCCCGTCACTCGGCCGGAACCACGCGATCGTGACGACGACCTCATTGAGATCTGCCGCACACAGGCACAGTTCGATGTCCTCCGAGGGAAGCACCTGCCCCCACAATTGTGTGCGCTCACGCCCGGCGTCATCGTCGCGGAACACCCGCACGAAATCGACGGCTTCGCGGCCCTGATTGATCACCACAGGGTGCGCCGGATCGTCGCGGCGGATGAGCCACGGCACCCGGTAAGCAGGAGCAGGCGGTCGTTCGGTCGGCTCGATAGGTCTCAACATGCGGGCCACGCTAGAAGTGGCCGCCGACGCGCGAGCGCTCCCAGAAGCGTGCGGAGAATGAACCGGGGAGAACCCCTAAGAATCCAGTTCTGTGGAGAGCGAGTCGTCAGCCTCCGAAGCATCTGCATCCAAGTCGCGCCGCTTGCGCTTGCTGCGAGTCACATCATTGACCTTGTGACCGACCCAGCCCGCGCCTCGCACCACGGTTCCCGCAGCACCGGCAACGGCTGATCCGGCGTAGCGCACTCCGCGCAGCATCCGCAGTTCGAGTTTCTCGGCGCCGGTGACGGGCTCCAACTCGGCCGGCAGCATGGCGGGCGCAGCCCCGAACGCGCGACGTGATGTCGTCAGCACGCGTCTGCCGAGCAGATGGTTCCCCGCTCCGCCGACCGCAGCCCCGATACCGAACGGCAAAGCCTTGCCAAGGAAAGACGCACCTCCGGCCGCAGCGAAGTGCCGCACGAATACCGTCTTGAGCTGGTCAACGACCGGACCGACCGCCGCACGGGGGAGCGACTTCGTCACAAGCTCACCCCAGTAGGACGAACGAACGCCCCCGCGCCCAGTCGCCTGCTTCGCGAGTTGTCCGACTAGATCCACGCCCTCTTTGCCGAGCATCAGCGTCATCACCAGCGCTCGCGCCCGATCAGGGTTCTCGATCGCGATGCCGTGGATCTCCGCAACAGACTGCGCGAACAGGGCCGTCGATTCGACGAACCCGACCGTCTCCACGCCCGACAGCGCCAGCGTGATTCCGGTGCCGATACCAGGAACGACCGCCGTTGCGCCTACGGCCGCGCCTCCAGTAGTCACCGCCGCAAGATAGCGGCGCTCAAGAATACGCACGAGCTGATCCGGCGTCGCATCCGCATTACGCAGACGGATGCTGCGGATATGAGCCAGCACGAGCGGACGCTGAATAGCCAGCACGCGATCGAGCCCGCGCACGGCGAACGGATGCTCAGTCGAACCCACGGGAGCAACTTCCCTGTCCCACGGAGCATCGTCCGGGAGGGTGTGGATCTTGTGCACCTTCTTAGCCATCACGATGATCCTAGAATCTCTCCCCGAGAGAAAGCAGAAAGCCGCCCCGTCGACATGCGAGGGGCGGCTTTCGGATGCTGATGGTCAGACGTACTGGTTCGCGCGCTCGAGGTCTTCTGCGAAGTCGACCTCGACGGCGTACAGGTCAGAGACATCCATCGGCTCGAGGAGCAGAGCATCCTCGGCGATAGCGAGCTCAAGACCGCGCTCGAAGTAGTCCTGGTCCTCAACGCGCTGCAGCTGACGCATGAACGCCTTCTTGTGCGTCGAGGAGATGTAGTTGATGCCGACTGCTTCGCCGAGCCCGCCCTTGACGGTCTTCGACAGTTCGTTGATGAAGCCCTCGGCCGTGACCGTGTACTTCACCTCTTCATCGCTCACCCTGGAGGTGTTGACAGTGACGAACGACTGGTCGCGCTCAATGAACTCGATCGCACGGCCGAGGATCAGCGGGTCGAAGACGACGTCACCATTCATCCAGAGCACGCCGCCCTTGCCGGTCGCAGCGAGGGCACGCAGCAGGCTCTTAGAGGTGTTGGTCTCGTCGTAACGCTCGTTGTGAACGTAATTGACGTGAGGGAACGCCTCGATGATCGTCTCGGCCCGGTAGCCAACAACTGCCGTGATGCGGGCATCGCTGCCGAAGGCTGCACGGATGTTCTCGTGCTGCTGCTGCATGATCGAGCGGCCATCGCTGAGCTCGGTCAGCGGCTTGGGCAGGGCGCGCCCGAGGCGCGAGCCCATACCAGCGGCAAGAATGACGGTTTGAAGAGTCACGGATACTCCTAAAAATAATCTGTGTTCACGGCCGGTTCATCGGCCAGACACCCCTTCGTGCCGCCTTCATGCTAGCGACGCCCCCTGGGAAGCCTCGGGTTATGCCGCCTCCGTTGCCATTTCGTAATCAGCTACACACCGGACGCACAGGTGACAATTGTTTCGCTCGACCCGGAGAAAGTCCATCGCCGTTGATAGCGTAAGACAGTGACTTCTCCTCTTGATGACCGTGCCGATCAGCCGGAAGACGTAAAGGCCGCGTCGGCCGACGCCTCCGTACCGCGCGCCACGCGTCCTGCAGCGAAGAAGACGCCTGCGCGCACGACGAAATCTGCGGCGGTGAAGACAACGGCCGCGCGCTCCACGACTGCTGCGAAGAAGCCGACTGCCAAGACTGCAACCGCCAATAGTGCCTCCGCCAAGACTGTGGCGGCGAAGACTGTGGCGGCGAAGACTGCGGCTGACAAGACTGCGGCGGCCACGACGGCTGCAAAGAAGAGCAGTGCAGCCCAGACCGTGGCTGTGAAGGATGCCACTGCGCGTGCTGCAGCGACCAAGGCCGAGGTAAAGAAGACGGCAGCCAAGACCGCCTCCGCGAAGACGGCGGCCGCCCAAACCGCTGCCGCGAAGAAGGCGGCGGCCGCGAAGCGGGCCGCTGCCACGAAGCGTGCCGCCGCGGCGAAGGATGCTGCGGCGAAGGATGCCGCGGCGACAGATGCTGCGGCGACAGAGGAATCCAACAGTGTCGAGATCACCCCGCCGCTGGTAAAGCGCAAGCCGCGGCCCAAGACGGCTGTCGCCGCAGACGCTGCAGCACCGACGGCCGAGGCCGTCAGCGCGCCGGCGGCGCCGGCGACCGAGCAAGCATCTCCGGTCGAGCCCGAGCCTGTAACCCCCGAACCCGTAGCGCCCGAGCCTGAGCCCGTAGAGCCCGAGCCCGAACCCCTCGCCGAGCCCGACGCCCCATCTCCAGTGGCGGATGCGGTCATCCCGATTGCCGACGCCGCTGCTGCCCCACCTGCAGCCGACGCGGTCGTGATCCGCGGGCTTATCAAAGACTTCGGCGACCACCGAGCGGTGAACGGCATCGACCTGACGATTCCTGCCGGATCCTTTTACGGCATCGTCGGACCGAACGGCGCAGGAAAGACGACGACGCTTTCGATCCTCGCGGGGCTTCTTCGCGCCGACGCCGGTCAGGTGGTCGTCTGTGGCATCGATCAGGCCACCGATTCCCTCGCTGCCAAGCGCGTCATGGGTGTGCTGCCCGACCGCCTGCGCACCTTTGATCGGCTGACCGGCCGGCAACTGCTGCACTATTACGGGCTTCTGCGGGGACTCTCTGCTGACGTGATTGAGAAGCGGTCTGCAGATCTGGTCCGTGCCTTCGACCTCGCTGATTCTGTCAGTCGTGTCGTCTCCGACTACTCGGCCGGCATGACCAAGAAGATCATGCTCGCCGGGGCCATGATCCATTCACCGCGCGTGCTGGTGCTCGATGAGCCGTTCGAGGCTGTCGATCCGGTGTCATCAGCGGTGATCCTCGACATCCTCCGTGCCTATGTCGCCCACGGCGGCACTGTCATCCTGTCCAGCCACGGAATGGATCTCGTCGAACGAGTCTGCTCTCGCGTGGCGATCATCGTCGGTGGCGATGTGCTGGCTGAGGGAACCATCGACGAAGTGCGTGCCGGTCAAACGTTGGAGTCTCGTTTCGTCGAACTCTCCGGCGGCATCGGCGAGGTGGAGGGGCTCGAGTGGCTGCACACATTCTCCGACTGAGGTTTGCGCTGATGCTCGGCGCCCTCCGGGGCGGACGAACAGCGCGTTCACTGGTGGGCCTCGCCGTGCTCGTGATTATCACGGGCGCGGTCTGCGTCGCGATATTGAGCCTTGCGGATGCTCCGCTGCCCGTTGCGCGTACGGTGCTCGTGCTGGGAGGCGCTGCAACTTTCCTCGGTTTCCTGCTCGGGCCGATTTTCACCGGCGCGACAGATCAACTCGATCCGCGGCGGTTCGGGGTCTTCGGCGTCGACGAGCGACAGATGCCTTGGATCCTCGCCCTCGCCTCGATGATCAGTGTGCCGTCATTCGCGCTGCTGGCGATCATTGTCTGCTCAACGATCGTCGCCATCGAATTCGGTACACCGTGGCTCGCCGCCGTTCTGGGGGCGTTCCTCCGTCTGCTGGCAGCGACTGTCGCGGCACGCATCGGGATGGCGCTCAGCGCACTGTTGCTCCCAGAACGCCGCTCTCGAGAGCTGACCGCGTTGTTCGGGCTGGCTGTCGTTGTCGTGGCGTTCCCGGTTGCCGTCTTCTTCGCATCGCTGGAATGGGACGGGCGGGTGCCAGACGCCGTCGCGGTGGTAGCAACAGTGGCCGGGTTCACCCCGTTCGCCGCAGGCTCTGCCTTCCCGCTGGCAATCGCCGCCGGAGACGTCGCTGGCACCTGGCTCACCGGCATCATCGCGTTCGCGACTTTGTTCTCCCTGTGGATGCTGTGGTCCTGGCTGGTCCGCCGACTGCTCACGACGACCGAGCGACCGGCGACATCTCGCGAACGATCCGGCCTCGGCTGGTTCGGGCTGCTGCCGGCAAACGCATTCGGCGCGATCGCGGCTCGCAGCCTCGTCTACTGGCTGCGTGATCGCCGTTACATCGTGAACTTCGTCATCGTGCCCATCGCCGGCGTGCTGACGGTCTTCCCGCTTCTCGTTGCAGGCGTACCGCTGTACATCGCCGCGCTCGTACCCGTCCCACTCATGGCGCTGTTCTTCGGCTGGCTGCCGCACAACGACGTCGCGTATGACTCCACAGCACTGTGGATTCACGTCGCCAGCGGGGTGCGCGGGTTGCCGGATCGCCTGGGCAGACTCATCCCGGTCGCCCTGGTGGCGATTCCTGCCCTTGCTGTCGCGATCTCACTGACTTTGGCCATGGTCGAGAGCTGGTACCTGCTGTTGCCGATGATCGGGCTCGCGTCGAGCCTGTTCCTTTCCGGCCTGGGGCTCTCCAGTATCTCTTCGGCGGTCTCGCCTTACGCGGTTTCGCGCCCCGGCGACAGTCCTTTCCAACAGCCTCAGCGATCGGCATCCCGTGGCGGGTTCGGGCCTGCCGTCGCTTTCATCGGCGCCATCATCGTGAGCGCGCCCACGATCGGGCTGTTCATCATGACGGTGATCTCGGACGGCGTCTACAACCCGATGACCTTCTGGATTGGTCTCGGGACCGGACTGGTCATCCTGGCGCTCGGGGCGGTTGTCGGCGGTCGGATCTACGATCGTGGCGGCGAACGGCTGATGGAGTTCGTTGAGACGGCATGAGCGGCCGTTTTGCGCCCGCCATGTCGCCAGGGCAGTTAGAATCGGCGATATGAGTACTCCGCTTGACAGCCCCGATCAAGGTGGCGTGGCCACGCTTGATCGCGAACTGGAAGAACTTCTCAAGGAAGAGAACCTCGAGCCGGGCGACCACGAGCGCTTCTCGCACTACGTCAAGAAAGACAAGATCCTTGAGTCTGCGCTCTCCGGCAAGCCGGTGCGTGCGCTGTGCGGCAAGAAATGGACGCCGGGTCGCGACCCGGAGAAGTTTCCGATCTGCCCGACGTGCAAAGAGATCTACGAAACGATGGTCGGCTAGTCAGCGTCGACGAACACCGTCGGGATCGCAGGATCTGACTTGCTGAGCGCCAGCGCGCGAACGGGCAGTTCCTCGCGAACGCGCATGTGATGCTCTCTGGCGGATGCCGTGCCTGCAACGCCTTCGTACGCGCTGTCGATCTCGCCAGCATCGACGAACGTAACCTGCAGCGGGCGCGAGTCCGGATACTCTGCGGGGGTCGCGAGCGCTTCGAATCCGTCGGATACGATCACGGTTTCGGCCACTGCCACGCCGTCGCGTAGTGTGCGAAACGCAATCTTGCGACCGCCCTTCGAACCCTTGTCGGTTGAGGCCTTTGCCACTGAGACCCAGCCCTGGGACGGATCCTCTCGCGCGACAAGTTTGTAGACCATGCTTGCTGTCGGATACCCGGATCCGGTGACGACCGAGGTACCGACACCGTAGAAATCAACGGGGGATGCCGCGAGTGCGGCTATCGCGTACTCATCGAGATCGCTGGTCACGGTGATCTTCGTTTCCGTCGCTCCGAGCTCGTCGAGCTGCGCGCGCACGACAGCGGCGACGGTCGGCAGATCGCCGGAGTCAAGTCGCACACCGCCGAGCGCGGTGCCAGCCACGCGGATGGCGGTCTCTACACCCTTTCGAATGTCATAGGTGTCGACGAGCAACGTCGTATCGACACCCAGGCTCTCGATCTGGGCGCGGAAAGCATCCTCCTCCGTGTCATGCAGAAGCGTCCACGAGTGTGCTGCCGTACCCATGGTCGGGATGCCCCATGTGCGACCTGCTTCGAGATTGCTGGTAGCTGCGAAACCGGCGATGTAAGCGGCACGCGCCGCGGACACTGCCGACATCTCAGCCGCACGACGTGACCCCATCTCCGACATTGGCCGCTCGCCGGCGGCAATGCTCATGCGCGAGGCCGCAGTTGCGACAGCGGAGTCATGGTTGAGAACGCTCAGCGCGAGCGTCTCCAGCACGACAGCATCCGCAAAAGTGCCCTCGACAGTGAGAATGGGAGAGCCGGGGAAGTAAAGCTCGCCCTCGCGGTATCCGTGGATGGACCCGGTGAACCGGTAGTTCTCCAGGTATTTCAGGGCCGCGGCATCCACCACGTCGCCGTCGCGCAGGAAACGCAATTCGTCATCACCGAACCGGAAATCTCTGAGCAGCGAAAGCAGGCGCCCTGTGCCCGCGACGACACCGAAACGGCGCCCACCGGAGAGTCGCCTGGAGAACAGCTCGAACACGCTGGCGCGCGCGGCCGTGCCGTCACGCAGCGCGGCGCCGAGCATCGTGAGTTCATATCTGTCCGTCAGCAGAGCCGTCGACGAGTTCATGCGCTCAGTTTAGTGAGCGTGGCGGCACGCCTGTGACTTCAGCGCGCGGGTAGGCTGGGGAGTCATGAACGACGCGCCGATCGGAATCTTCGACTCCGGTGTCGGCGGGCTTACTGTGGCCCGCGCGATCCGGGCTCAATTGCCTCGTGAATCATTCGTTTACATCGGCGACACCGCACATTCACCTTATGGGCCGAAGCCCATCGCTGATGTGCGACGCTACGCGCTCGAAGTGTTGGACACGCTGGTTGATCAGGGTGTGAAGATGCTCGTGATCGCGTGCAATACGGCATCTGCCGCGATGCTCCGCGACGCAAGAGAGCGCTACGACGTTCCCGTCGTCGAGGTCATCGGCCCCGCCGTGCGCCGCGCCGTCTCCACGACCCGGAACAACCGGATCGGTGTCATCGGCACGGTCGGCACGATCGGATCTCGCGCCTACCAGGACATGCTCGAGGTCGACGAGCGCCTGCAGGTGTTCACCGCAGCCTGCCCGCAGTTCGTTGAGTTCGTCGAGGCTGGCATCATTGGCACACCTGAGGTGCTGGCAGTCGCCGAGGAGTATCTGGCTCCGCTGCGTGACGCCGACGTCGACACCCTCGTGCTCGGATGCACGCATTACCCCTTCCTGCGTGGCGCGATCAGCTACGTGATGGGCGAGGGCGTCTCCCTCGTCTCCAGTGATGATGAGACCGCCGGCGATGTGTATCGGCAGCTCACTCGTCGCGATCTTCTCGCTTCACCGAATGCCGTGTCGAGCTATACCTACGAGGCGACCGGCGAATCCACTGAGGAATTCACCGCTCTCGCCAACCGTCTGATGGGCGCCGAAGTGCGCAACGTGCAGCACGTGCAGACCGGCGTCATCACACTTCCCGACCTCTCCGAGCTGGCCGAGGCCGGCATCCAACCAGAAGGAACTTCATGACTGACATCGTCCGCGTCGACGGCCGCTCCGTAGACCAGCTCCGCGAGATCACGATCGAGCGCGGGTGGAGCGCTCAGGCCGAGGGATCGGCACTGATCAGCTTCGGTGGCACGAAGGTGCTGTGCACGGCTTCGTTCACGAACGGCGTACCGCGCTGGCTGGCAGGCAAGGGTAAGGGCTGGGTGACTGCGGAGTACGCGATGCTGCCCCGCGCGACGAACAGCCGCAATGACCGTGAGAGCGTCAGGGGCAAGATCGGTGGTCGTACACACGAGATCTCGCGCCTGATCGGCCGGGCCCTTCGCGCGGTCGTTGACACCAAGGCGCTGGGCGAGAACACCATCGTCATCGACTGCGACGTGCTGCAGGCCGACGGTGGCACCCGCACTGCCGCAATCACCGGCGCCTACGTCGCACTGGCTGACGCCATCGAATGGGGTCGCGAGAAGAAGTTCATCGGCAAGAATGCCACGCCGCTGCTGGATTCTGTTGCCGCAGTCTCGGTCGGGATCATCGATGGTGAGCCCATGCTCGATTTGGCATACACCGAAGACGTGCGGGCCGAGACCGACATGAACATTGTCGTCACCGGCCGCGGACTGTTCGTCGAGGTGCAGGGAACTGCCGAGGGCGCACCATTCGACAAGCGCGAGCTCGACGCATTGCTCGAGCTCGGCGTCAACGGCTGCGCAGACCTGAAGGCACGGCAGCTCGCTGCCCTCGCAGGGGAGTGACGGCATGACCAGAGTCGTTCTCGCTACGCACAACCCGCACAAGATCGCCGAGTTTCAGCAGATCATCGCGATGACGAGACCCGACCTCGAGGTCATCGGCTACGACGGTCCTGAACCGGTCGAAGACGGTGTGACGTTCGCGGAGAACGCGCTGCTCAAGGCACGCGCCGCGGCGGAACTCACTGGGCTCACTGCGTTCGCTGACGACTCTGGTATCTGCGTGGATGTGCTGGGCGGATCGCCCGGCATCTTCTCCGCCTATTGGGCGGGGCAGAAGAAAGACGCGCGGTCGAACCTCGAGTTACTGCTTGACCAACTCACAGATATCGCTGATCCACACCGCACTGCGCAGTTCATCTCCACGATTGCGCTCGTGACCCCGGACGGCACGGAACACACGGTGGCAGGCGTCTGGCCGGGGCGTCTCGCGCACGAACCCTCCGGCGCGAACGGCTTCGGCTACGACCCGATCTTCATCCCCGACGGTCAGCCTGCTGGCGCCGAGCGCACCACGGCAGATTTCAGCAGTGAAGAGAAGCAATCGCAGTCACACCGGGCGCGCGCTTTCGAAGCGTTCGTTCCGCTGCTGAAGACTCTCTGACGCGCACCCGTTGCAAGAAGACCGTCAGACGCGCTCTCGTACCGCTCGGGCAGTCGCGCTCGGGTCAGGGCGGTGCATGACTGATTCAGGGACGATCACGAGTTCTGCGCCCGGCATCTCCTGCGCTAGTCGATCTGCTGCTGTGATGAGGATGGGGAAGGTCTGCTCTCCTCGCAGAATGGTGACGGGTTGCGACACCGACAACATTTCCGGCGTGGGCGTTGAGACCTGCGCGGTCAGCGCCGCGTCGTAGACCGTCGACTGCGCGAGCAACACCAATGCCGGGAACTGTTCGCTCTGCCGGATCGATTCCACCATCTCCGGTGGCAGCCCCACTCCCTCCAGCTGAAATGTGACTACTGCTTCGGCACTTTTGCCATCGTCGACGAGTTTCTGCAGGCGCTGGGCAAGATCCGAGGCGGGCTCGTCCGTTCCGAATCGGAACGGCGGCTCAGAGAGAAAGAGCGAGCCGATCGGAACCCCGCGGCCTGCGGCGAAAAGAGCGAGGACGGCGCCAGAAGAATGTCCGAGCACGAACGCGTCGCCGCCGACCGCGTCGATCACAGCGGCCAGATCATGTGCTTCATCCTCGGGCAACGACCCGCGCCTGTCGCCGCTTGAACCTCGCGCGCGCCTGTCAAACGTGACAGCTCGAAAGCCCACATCCACAAGGGCGCTCGCGAGCGCTCCGCCATCGGCAGCCACGGAGAAAGCGCCGCCGACAATAACGATGGTCGGTCCTTCGCCCACTTGATCAAAGCCGATCGTGATCCCGTCGGCGGAGGTTGCGGTATCCATGCCACTAAGAAACCACGATCCACTGACACCGGCAAGACCAATGCGGCACGAGCCCGGTCGTAGCGTGGTGAGACTGGTTCTCGTTACCTTTCCCGACTAGGGGAAACGGACTTCCGACAGTGTCGTCCGGGCTAGCCTGGTGGCATGCATGATCACGCACACGGGGGAGGGCTCCGCGGCTCCAGCAACCGTCGACTGCTGACGATCTCGCTGTGCCTGACTGCAACGGTGATGCTCGTGCAGGTTGTCGGCGCGATCCTCACCGGATCGCTCGCGCTGCTGGCGGATGCTGCCCACATGTTCACGGATGCGTCGGCATTGGTGATCGCGCTGATCGCCAGCGCCGTGGCAGCGCGCCCCGCAGATGATCGACGAACGTTCGGCTATCAGCGCGCGGAGGTCTTCGGCGCGCTGATCAATGCCATCATTCTCATCGTGCTGTCGGTGTCGATCGGGATCGAGGGCGTCAGACGCCTGCTGGAGCCTGCCGAGACGGAAATCGCCGGACCGCTCATGCTCGTTGTCGCCGTCATCGGTCTGATCGCAAACGCGATTGCGATGTGGCTGCTGAGCTCGGCGCAGAAGACCAACATCAATGTGCGTGGCGCCTACCTTGAGGTTCTGGGCGACCTGATCGGCTCTGCCGCAGTGATCGTCGCCGCCATCATTATCGTCACGACCGGATGGATGCCGGCGGATGCCATCGCCTCGTTGTTGATCGCGGTGATGATCATCCCGCGGGCGATCGTGTTGCTGCGCGAAGTGTTCTCGGTACTCGCCGAGTCCGCACCGAAGGACACGCACGTCAGCGAGATCCGCGATCACCTGCTCGCCTTCGACGGCGTCACCAGCGTGCATGATGTGCACGTGTGGCAGCTGACCAGGGGCGCACCCGTCTTCACCGCACACGTCGAGGTTGAACCCGACTTCCTGGAGTCAGGGCGCTCCGTTGAACTGCTGGAGCACCTGCAGGGCTGCCTCACGGAGCACTTCGATGTCGCGCACTCCACATTCCAGATCGAATCCGCCGGTGCGGCAGATTGCGAAGACGCTCACGCCTGAGCATCCATCATTCGATGGTGATCTCGCTCGCCGACTTGTCGGGTCTGAGCCCGCGCCAACTCGCATGTCGTAGCGAGCCATCCGGTGTCCAGTTCGCGAACTCCACCTCGCCGATGAGCAACGGCTGCACCCACAGGGCATCGCGCGCGTCGGCATCAGGGACGCCCTGAAGCGGATTCGTATCCGTGCGCAACGGTTCCAGGCGTGCGGTGAGATCACGGAGCGTGCGGTCATCGAAGCCCGTGCCCACGCGCCCGACATAACGCAGCTGGCCGGTCGCTGGGTCAGCCGACGCATCCGGAACCCCCAAAAACAGGGAGCCGATACTGCCCGCGCGATTTCCTTTGCCAGGGCGGATACCGGCGATCACGACCTCCTGCGTGCGGGTGTGTTTGATCTTCAGCCACGAGCCGGAGCGCACCCCTGGCCGATATTGCGAGCCAGATTCCTTGACAACGATGCCTTCCAGCCCGTGCTCGCGACTCATCGTCAGCGCGGCATCCAGATCATCGAATACCGGCGGTGCAGCGACGGGCTCATCGGCACTCTCCACGAGCGTCTCCAGCAGCGCGCGCCGCTCGCGCAGCGGAAGTCTGGTCAGATCGTGTCCGTCGAGGTGAAGCAGATCGAACAGATAGTAGGCAACCGGCGTGCGGACGACCTCGCGTTCGATCTCGCGTCCGCGGGTGAGGTGCATTCGGTGCTGCAGCAGGCTGAAGCTGGGCCGCCCCGACGCATCCAGCGCGACAATCTCGCCGTCGACGATTGCCTCCGCTGCGGCGAAGTGCGGTGCGCCATCGGCGGTGAGTTCTGGGTAGCGCGCAGTGATGTCTATTCCGCTGCGGGCATGCAGCTGCATCCGTCCGTCACGCCACGTACCGATCGCGCGGATGCCGTCCCATTTGATCTCGCTCCACGGCTCGCGCAGCGCCCGCGCAAGGCCAGGCGTGCCCGGCTCCGCGAGCATGGCGGTGACCCGTCCGGATGCCGCCGTCGCGCGCGCCGCTGGTGCTGCAGTGACAACCGGTCTCGCTTTCGCCGCTGAAGCACGTCGAAAGGAGCGGCCCTGCACCGACGCCGACGCCGACACCGACACCGAGAACGGGTCGACGCCCGCCTCGACGCGCGACGCAACCTCCTCGAACGTCAACTGGCGAAGCTGCGGGTCGTCAAGCTCATCCCAGGTTCGCGGTGCGGCCGCGGTCGGATGCGCACGCCCGCGCAGCGAGTACGGCGAGATCGTCGTCTTCGAACCGCTGTTCTGGCTCCAGTCGAGAAAGACCTTTCCACCGCGTGCGGCTTTTGCCATGGTGCTCGTCGCGATGTCCGCATGATCGGCTTCGATCGCCCTGGCGAGTTCCTTCGCGAGTGCCGAGGCCTGGTCGCTGGTGTACGTGCCGTCCAGTTGCGCATACAGGTGCAGGCCCTTGCTGCCGCTCGTCACGGGCACAGGAGCCAGACCGATGTCACTGAGGATCACTCTGGCGAGACCCGCGATGTGGGCACAGAGGGCCAGATCAGCGCCCGGCCCAGGGTCAAGATCCAGCACGAGCCGGTCCGGGTTGCTCTGAGATCCATCAGCCGCGAAGCGCCACTGCGGCACGTGCAGCTCAATGCTCGCCACCTGCGCGAGCCACACCAGCGTCGGCAGATCATGCACCAGGGGATAATCCTTCGCACCGCCGGAGTGTTCGATCGGCAGGCGTCGCACCCACTCCGGGGTACCGGGCTCCACCTGTTTCGTGAAGAACGGCTCTGCCGGAGCATCCGCTGTGCCGACCCCATGCACCCAGCGCTTGCGTGTGACCGGTCGGTCGGCAAGCAGCGGCAGCATCCGCGGTGCCACCCGTGTGTAATAGGCGATCACCTCGCCCTTGGTCGTGCCGGTAGCCGGAAACATCACCTTGTCGAGGTTCGTCAGGCGTAGGCGCCTGCCGTCGACTTCGACTACCTGCGCGTCGCCTGGCATGTCGAAAGAGTAACCGCAAGAGGTGGCATTCGGGGGAGTAGACGGTGTCTACTGGTGTCTATGAGGACGATCTGGAAAGGCGCCTTGACCTTCGGGCTGGTGAACGTGCCGGTGAAGGTGTACTCCGCCACCGAAGACCATGACGTGTCGCTGCATCAGGTGCACGATGAGGATGGCGGTCGCATCCGTTACAAGCGAACCTGCGAGGTCTGCGGCGAGGTGGTGGCGTACTCGAACATCGACCGTGCCTACGAGGACGACGGTCAGATGGTCGTGCTCACCAAAGAAGATCTCGATGCGCTCCCCGCCGAGCGCAGCCGTGAGATCGATGTTGTCGAGTTCGTGCCGAGTGATCAGGTTGATCTGCTGACCCTCGACAAGGCGTACTACCTGGAGCCGGACTCGACGTCCCCGAAAGCGTATGTGCTGCTGCGCAAGACCCTGCAGCAGACCGACCGCACCGCGATTGTGCGTTTCACACTGCGGCAGAAGACGCGGCTTGCCGCACTTCGTGTGCGTGGCGATGTGCTCGTGCTGCAGACGCTTTTGTGGGCGGATGAGGTGCGCGAAGCAGCGTTCGAGTCGCTCGGGGAAGAGGTCAAGATCTCCGAGAAGGAGATGGAACTGTCGGCGAGCCTGGTCGAGAGTTACTCCAGCGACTTCGATCCCGAATCGTTCGTTGACGAATACCAGAAAGAACTCAAGACGCTGATCGACGCGAAGATCGAGGCCGGCGAGAGTTTCGATGTCACCGAGACCTTCAAGGACGATCAGGTCGAGGGCAAGGGCGGCGAGGTCATTGATCTGATGGAGGCGCTGCGCGCCAGTGTGGAGCGCTCCAGGGGGAAGAAGCGCGATGCCGGGTGACCGGCAGGCTCAGTCTTGGGCCTCGACAGCGTCCGCATCGCCGGTACCAGCGGCGGCAATCGTTTTCGCGACTTTGCGACGCTCTGCAAGATAGTGCCAGACCGTGATGATCACGGTGCCTAGGACGACCGCCAGCAGAATCAGGTCGATGTACTCGGTAACGAGACGGGCGATCCAATCGATATAGGCGATGAGATAGCCGAGCATGGTGAGCCCGAAGCCCCACAGCACCGCGCCGATGAGGTTGTACAGCGAGTATCGCTTCCACGGCATGTGGCCGACGCCGGCCGCGACCGGAGTGAAGGTGCGCACGATCGGAACGAAGCGCGCCAGTACGACTGTCATGCCGCCGAAGCGCTCGAAGTAGGCGTTGGTGCGTTCGACGTTCGTTCGCGAGAAGATACCGGAGTCTTTGCGTTCAAAGATCGCCGGTCCCGCTTTATGGCCGATCAGATACCCCACCTCGCCACCGACGAAAGCGGCGAATGCGATGCAGAGCCCGACGATCCAGATGTTCACATGGAAGACGTCGTTGGTGTGAGTGAGCAGCCCCGCGATCACCAGGAGGGTGTCACCAGGCAACAGGAATCCCACCAGCAGGCCGGTCTCCGCGAACACGATCAGGCAAACGACGAGCAACGCCCAGCCGCCCGCCGAGTCGATAATGCTCTCGGGGCTCAGCCAATCCGGAAGGAAGGCGATCTGATGCATGATGTCCCGTCATAGGGGGATGGAATTCTGTTGTCGTGCGGAAGGTGGGACTTGAACCCACACGCCCTAAGGCACAGGAACCTAAATCCTGCGTGTATACCAATTTCACCACTCCCGCGTGGTGATTCCAGTCTAGGGGGACGGCGGAAGTGCTGTCAGCGGGCAGCCCGGTCAAATGGTTCGGGATAACCCGAAACATCGCCCTGTGGATAACTTCCGAGGCTGATCGCGAATTCTTGCGAGGATGCCGGAGTGAGTCAGCCTTCCCTCCTCGTCGCCGAACGTGTGCGCAGGCGCCTGCGCGCGGAGCGCACGGATCCCTCGCTCGCACCGGAGGAAGCCAGGCGCATCGCGCAGTCGGAAGTCCGGCGGCACAACGACCTCGCATTGTCGCGTGGGGACGCGACGATCGATGACGAATCCGCCTGCGTGCAGGACGTGCTGGCCTCGGTCAGCGGATTCGGAGCCCTGCAGCCTCTCCTCGACGATGACAGCATCGAGGAGATCTGGCTGAATGGTGCCGACCGCGTTTTCATCGCGCGTGGTGGGGTCTCGGAGAGGGTCCGGCTGCGTCTCACCGATGCGATGGTGCGCGATCTCGTCGAACGGATGCTGCAATCCACCGGTCGTCGCGTCGATATCAGCCAGCCTTTTGTTGATGCTTCGTTGCCGGACGGGTCACGCTTGCACGTTGCGATTGCGGATGTTGTTCGAGGTTCGTGGGCTGTTAACATTCGCAAGTTCCTCCCGCATTACCGCACTCTGGATGCTCTGGTTGAGCTCGGATCGATCCCGGAGGACATCGCAGCGATGCTCCGCCGGGCGATGAACGATGGGGCCAGCGTCATCGTCACTGGGGCGACGCACGCGGGAAAGACCACGCTGTTGGGGGCTTTGCTGTCTTCGTGCGCCGACACGCAGCGGATCATCACCGTGGAGGAGACGTTCGAACTCGCCGTCGACGGGCCAGACCTGGTTTCACTCCAGGGCCGGCAGGCGAGTCTGGAGGGCACCGGTGAGATCACGCTGCGCCGGCTCGTAAAAGAGGCGCTGCGCATGCGTCCTGACCGGCTCGTGGTGGGCGAAGTACGCGACGCCGAGGCACTGGATCTCGTTCTGGCATTGAATACCGGAGTTCCCGGTGCGGGAACCATCCACGCGAACTCGGCGGTCGAAGCCCTCGATAAGCTCACGATCCTGCCGTTGCTCGCAGGGCGCAACATCGATCGCTCGTTCATCGCTCCGGCGCTCGCCGCATCCGTCTCACTCATCGTGCACTGCGCGCGTGATGGCGCAGGCGCGCGTTTCGTGGCAGAGGTGATCGCGCCGACGGGCGAGGTCGTCGAGGGGCGCATCATCACTCGCTCGCTGTACCGTGCGGAGCCGCGTTCATGACGCTGCTCGTCGGTGCGATGCTCGCCGCGGGGATGCTGCTGTGCGTGTCGCCGTGGCTGTGGCCGCGCCGTGAGCGCGAGACACGTGCGACGGCGCAGTCCGGGTGGCTTGCCCGCCTCATCGACGAGGCCGGGTTCGCCTCGGTCGAGCAACGCACGGTGCTCGTCGTGATCGTCGCCCTGGCACTTCTCGCCGCCTCGGTAGTGTGGCTGATCACGGGCATCCCGGTGTTGGCGGTGCTTGGTGCTGCCGCCGCGGCGAGCGCACCCATCGCCTTCCTGCGCTCGCGCAAGCTACGCCTGCTGAAGGCCCGCAGACAGTTATGGCCCGATGTCTGCGACTTGCTCATCGCGTCGATCAGAGTGGGGCTCTCGCTGCCGGATGCCGTGGCGAGCCTGGCGGATTCCGCTCCGTCGATGGTGCGGCCCGCATTCGCTGTCTTCGCGAGAGACCTGCGCGGCACCGGACGATTCGAAAGCAGTATCGACCGGCTCAAGACCACGCTCGCCGATCCCATCGCCGACCGCATCATCGAGTCGCTGAAGATGGCTCGACAGGTAGGCGGCACGGAGCTCACCGGCGTACTGCGGGCCCTGTCCTCGTCCGTGCGCGCGGATGCCACCCTCCGCGGCGAAGTCGAGGCGAGACAATCGTGGATTCGCGGCGCAGCCGTGTTGGGTGTCGTTGCACCCTGGGTGATCCTCGTGCTGCTCGCGATACGTCCAGAGGGTGCGGAGGCTTTTGCCAGCCCTGAGGGAGTTCTCGTGATCTGCGGTGGTGCTGCGGTGTCGGTGATCGCGTTCCGCATCATGGTGCGCATCGGCCGCCTGCCCGAGCCCCGGCGGTGGTTTGCGTGAGCGGGGTCACGGATGCGGCGATGGCGGTTCTGCTGGGTGGCTTGATGGCCGCCGGCATCCTCTGCATCCTTGCGGCGGCACCGCGATGGCGCGCGGCGTCACTGAGTACACGAATTGCCCCCTACGTGCGCGACGCCGTCGACGACGCGGTGCTTCCGCTCGGAGCGCTGCCCAGGGTGGGCATCCTTCCCGCGCACGCAGCCGGTGGTGCAGCGAGGGTGAAGGCACTGCTGTTGCGGGGGTTCGGGGACAGCGAAGCATTGGCGCAGCGCCTCGGCCAAGCAGGCAGCAGCGAGGGCCCCGCGGCATTTCGCGGGCGGCAGCTGGGCTGGGCGCTGGCAGGATTCGGTGGCGGGAGCGTGCTGATCATTATCCTCGCGTTGACCGGGCGGATGACGCCACCGGCCGCCGCATTACCGGTGCTGCTCGGTGCCGGCTCGGCGATGGGGCTCGACATACTGCTCTCGACGCGAGTGAAGGCTCGGCTCAGCCGGCTCAACGATGAGCTGCCGACCACGCTGGAGTTTCTGGCGCTGTGCCTGTCCGCCGGTGAGGGTTTTTTGGATGCGCTGCGCAGAGTTGCGTCGATCGGTTCTGGGGAGCTCACCGCGGAGCTGCGCCAAGTCGTTCTGGCTGTGGGAACCGGATCGTCGTTGGCCGACGCGCTCGCTGAGATGGCGGCGCGCTTGCGCCTGCCAGGAGTCTCGCGTGCGACCGATCAGGTCATCGCCGCTTTGGAACACGGTGCGCCGCTGGCCGGAGTGCTGCACGCACAGGCATCTGATGCACGTGAAGACGCGAAGCGGATGCTGATCGAGCAGGCGGGGCGGCGTGAAATTTTGATGATGGTGCCCTTGGTGTTCCTGATTTTGCCGCTGTCTGTGCTGTTTGCCGTTTTCCCAGGAATGTTCATTCTGCGTCTCGGCATCGGCTGAGGCGCGCGACCTACTGATGAAAGGACCGATGATGAATCGAATTCGAAACTGGTGGACGGCGGTAACGGCCGAGGCACGAGCGCTCGGCGAAGATGAGACCGGCGACGTTCCTGGATGGGTGCTTGTCACGCTCATGACGGCTGGTCTTGTCGTCGTGATTTGGGCTGTTGCGGGGCCGGCGCTCATCGGATTGTTCGAGCAGGCGATCTCGAACGTGTCCGGAATCTGAGATGCACTGGCGAGCAGAGGCGGCAGATGATCGCGGGTCCAGTCCCGTCGATTTCGTGCTCGTCGGCTCGCTGCTCACAGTGTTGACGCTCGCCGTACTGCAACTGGGGCTCGCGGTCTACGTGCGCAACGTCGTGCATGATGCAGCCGTCGAGGGTGCGCACTATGCGGCGCTCGCTGACACCTCTCTCGAGGAGGGCGCCGAGCACACGCGGTTATCCATCACTCGTGCCGTGGGTGAATCCTTTGCCGCGGACATCAGTGTCGCCGAGAGCGACCGGCTGGGGCATCCCACAGCGGTCGTCACTGTCCGAACGACTCTTCCGCTTGTCGGGCTACTGGGCGTTCCCTTCGCGCTGGAGGTGGATGCCGATGCGCCGATGGAATCGCTGGGTCCGTGATGACGACGGCTCAGCCGCACTGGAGTTCCTCACCGCCGGCGTCATCTTTCTCGTGCCGCTGGCCTACCTGATCATCACGCTGGGGGTGATCCAGGAGAGCACGCTGGGCGCGGAGGCCGCGGCCCGTCACACCGCCCGTGTGATCGGTCAGTCACACGACCCCGAATCCGCGGCACGCAGCAGTGCGGCTGTGCTGGCCAATGTCATCGACGAGTACGGCTTGGATGTCGAGAACACCGGCGTCTCGATCTCCTGTATTCCGACAGGCGTGCCCTGTCCGTCTTCCGGAGTAACCGTGCTCGTCACCGTGGACACCTGGGTGTCGTTGCCGTTCGTCCCGCCGATCTTCGGACTCGACAGTGCGGCGCGCATCCCGCTGCAGGCAGAGGCAGCGCAAAAACTCTCGCGGCTGTGGAGCACAGGATGACGCGGCCCCGGCGCGCGAATGACGACGCTGGCAGCATCCTGCCGCTTCTGCTCGGCTATGTCGTGCTCGCGATCGCCGTGATCTCTGTGTGCGTCTGCGCCACCGACCTGCACATCACGCAGAAGCGTCTCGATTCCCTCGCGGATTCTGCCGCGCTCGCCGGAGCCGACGGGTTCACGCTCGTCATCGACGGCGACACGGTGCGTGCGGTGCTCACCGATGGCGGCGTGCGCGAGCAGGCAGAGAGCATCGTGGCGGCGATCTCGACGGAGGCGACTCTGGTGTCGGCATCCGCGCCTGACGGTGTGACAGCGCACGTCATCGTCGCCTCAGCCTGGCATCCGCCGCTGTTCTCGCCGTTCGTCCCCGACGGCATCCTGCTCGAATCGACCGCGACCAGCCGCACCGCACTTCAATGAGGAACGGAGAACGCTACTCGGGTCGTCGCGGACTGAACCGGGGAATCCAGCGGATGAATCCGGCTGCCCCGAGCAGTCCGACGACGCCCATCACGCCGCTCGCGGCCGACAGCGAGGCAACGGCCGTCACGCCAGCGACGATGAGCGGGGCGATTGCTCCACCCGCGTCTGTCAATGTCCGCCACGATCCGAGGAACGTGGCCGGTTCCTGCTGCGGTGCGATATCAGCACCGAGCGTCAGCAGGAGGCCGCTGGAGAGGCCATTTCCCACACCCAGCACGGCGGCGAGCATCCCGAACCACAGCACTGCAGCATCCCCTTCATGAGTGAAGGAGAGCGCGAGGAAGCCGGCACCCATCAAGACCATCGCGGGCATCGCGGCCCAGAGTCTGCCGAAACGGTCCATCACCTGCCCGCTCGCATAGAACAGTGCGAAATCGATCGCGCCGGAGACGCCGACGACGAGGGCGATCGTCTGTGTGTCGAGTCCGAGCGACAGGCCCCACAGCGGCAACACCACTTGGCGGGCGGAGCGCACCGCCGACAGCGATGCAGCGGCCAACCCGAGACGGCCGAGCACCCCACGGTGATGCCACATGGTGCGGAAGATCCCGGCCCGCGCCAATGTAGGGATAGAACCGGTCACGGCCTCTCCGGTGTCCTCCACGATGGTGGGGGACGATGCAGCGCGCACCGGGGCGATCAGCTTCTCCGGGTCGGGCCCGAAAGTCACGAGCACGACCATCACCAGCAGGCACGCGAGGAAGAACCAGATCGACGCGTCTTCGCCGTCGAAGATCTGCAGCAGCGCTGCGGTGACGAAGGGGCCGATGAAGATGCCAAGGCGGAAGCTGCCGCCGAGCAATGACAGTGCACGGGCGCGGAAGGGGATCGGCACGCGTGTCGTCATGAACGCATGCCGGGCGAGGCCGAACGCAGCGGCGCAGAATCCGAGCATGAACACGGAGGCCGCGAACACCCCGAGCGTCGGGGCGAGAAGCATCCCGAGTACGGCGACCATCGAAACCAGGCCGGCGATCACCATCGTGTAGCGCTCGCCGATGCGAGCAACAGCCCACCCCGCCGGCAGATTTCCGCACAGTTGACCGACGACGAGCGCCGAGGCGACAAGAGCGGCGAAGGCCACATCCGCGCCCATCTTCGCGGCGATGATCGGGATCAGCGGGAGCACAGCGCCCTCGCCGAGCGCGAACAGAATGGTGGGCAGGTACACCATCGGCCCGAACTGCTTCAGGACCGACGACGCGTTGCTCACGGTGCCACGCTACCCCGATCGCTGGTCAGCAACTCTCGCGCAGAATCGTCGTGTGCGGCGTTGCCGGATCGGCTCACAGGAATCTGCACATCTCAGGGTAACCACGCACGATAGGCTGAGGTGCCATGCTCGAACTCGATATCTCCGCCGAAATTCAGGCGCTCAAGAATACCTTCAGCGACATCAGCGAGGTCGTCGATGTCCAGCGGATCCGCGAGGATATCGTCCGACTCAGTGAAGAAGCGGGTGCACCCGATCTCTGGGAGGACACCGAGCACGCTCAGAAGGTCACCAGCGCACTCAGCCACCGGCAGTCCGAGCTCGCTCGCGTCACCGGTATCGGAAGCCGCATCGACGATCTCGAAGTCCTGGTGGAGCTTGCCAACGAGATGGAAGACGAAGATTCCGCGCAGGAGGCACAGCGCGAGCTCGAGGCACTGAGCGCGGTCATCAGCCAGCTCGAGGTGCAGACGCTCCTCGACGGTGAATACGACGAGCGCAACGCGATCATCACGATCCGCTCTGGCGCCGGCGGTGACGACGCCACAGACTTCGCCGAGATGCTCATGCGCATGTATCTGCGCTGGGCCGAGCACCACAAGTATCCCGCCAAGGTCATGGACACGTCCTACGCGGAGGGTGCCGGCATCAAATCCGCCACCTTCGAGATCACGGCTCCTTACGCCTTCGGCACGCTGTCGGTTGAGGCCGGCACACACCGACTCGCACGCATCAGCCCGTTCGGATCCGCAGACAAGCGCCAGACCAGCTTCGCGGCGGTCGAGGTGATCCCTCTTATGGAAGAGGCCACCGCGGTCGAGATCCCCGAGAACGACATCCGGGTGGATGTGTTCCGCTCCTCCGGCCCTGGTGGGCAGTCCGTCAACACGACCGACTCGGCTGTGCGCCTGACGCACCTTCCCACCGGCATCGTCGTGTCGATGCAGAACGAGAAGTCGCAGATCCAGAACCGTGCTGCTGCCATGCGCGTGCTGCAGACCCGACTTCTGCTGCTGCAGAAGGCACAGGAAGCAGCGAAGAAGAAGGAACTCGCCGGCAACATCACGGCGAGCTGGGGCGATCAGATGCGCTCGTACTTCCTCTACGGTCAGCAGCTCGTGAAAGATCTGCGCACCGGACACGAATCGGGTAACCCTGCAGCTGTGTTCGACGGCGATCTCGACGGGTTCATCTCGGCCGGTATCCGGTGGCGCAAGCGCAAGGATGACGACGACTGATCCGCACCGGGTGTCGCTCGCTGCCAGGCTGGAACGCGCGCTTAGGCTCATAACGCCATGATTCGGTTTGAGAACGTCACCAAGCGCTACCGCGGGACGAAGCGACCGGCCCTTTCCGGGGTCGACTTCGAAGTCCAGCGGGGCGAGTTCGTCTTCCTCGTCGGAGCGTCAGGGTCAGGGAAATCCTCCTGTCTCAGGCTCATCCTGCGCGAGGATGTCCCCACCTCCGGGCGCGTCGCCGTTCTGGGCCGCGACCTGCGTTCGCTCGCGAACCGCAAGGTGCCCTACTTTCGTCGTCACATCGGCTCGGTCTTCCAAGACTTCCGCCTGCTGTCGTCCAAGACGGTGTTCCAAAACGTTGCCTTCACTCTGCAGGTCACCGGCTCGTCGCGTGGATTCATCCACCAGGCGGTACCGGAGGCCCTCGCCCTGGTCGGACTCGACGGCAAAGAGAAGCGGATGCCGCATGAGCTCTCCGGCGGCGAGCAGCAGCGTGTCGCGATCGCGCGTGCGCTGGTCAACCGTCCGCAGGTTCTGCTCGCGGATGAGCCGACCGGAAACCTTGACCCCGCGACCTCGGTCGACATCATGCAGTTGCTTGCTCGGATCAACGCCGGCGGCACCACGGTCGTGATGGCCACGCACGAGGCGACGTTCGTCGACCAGATGCAGCGTCGCGTCATCGAACTCCGTGACGGCGAGATGATCCGCGATGAGGTGCAGGGTGGCTACGGTGATCGCTCGATGATCCCGCTGCTGGGCCCGCAGGTGCAGCGTGGCGCGGCGACGACTGCCGCACGCACCGCGATGCAGGAGGTGCAGCGCGAGACCGAGTCTCTGGAGCCGCTCACCGACGAGCTGATCGCGTCGATGAGGGCAGCCGGCGCCGCTGAGGCAGTCGAGGCTGCTGAGAGCCAGCCCCAGGTCGGCCCGCGAACGCATCCCATCCTGCTCCCGGAGGTCGATGTCGCTGAGCTGGGTGTCGCCGATCGGCTGGGCTTGTCGGATACCGACGATGACGAGGAAGTGGGGCCGACCTCGTGAGAGTTGGACTTATCCTCATGGAGGCCCTCGGGGGCCTGAGGCGCAACATCTCGATGGTGATCTCCGTCGTTCTCGTGACCTTCGTCTCGCTGACTTTCGTCGGCGCAGCGATCCTCATGCAGGGCCAGATCAGCACCATGCGCGGGTACTGGACGGAGCGTGCGCAGGTTTCGGTCTCGATGTGCTCGCCCGTCTCGAGTGATCAGACGACATGCCTGGATGGTGCCGCTTCCGAAGAGCAGGTCGACCAGGTACGCGCGGAGCTGGAAGGCGATGCGCTCGGGGCGCTCGTCAGCAATGTGCGCTTCGAGGACAAGGCCGAGGCGTACGCCAACCTCACCGAACTGCTCGGTGAAGAGCAGGCGAGTGTGCTGACCGAGGAGCAGATGTCGGAAAGCTTCTACATCACGCTCAAGGATCCCAGCCAGTCGCAGGTGATCGTCGAGGCGTTCGCAGGAGTGAACGGTGTGGAAGAGGTGCGCGATCAGCTGCAATACCTCGATCCGCTCTTCTCAGCACTCACGGTCGCGACCTATATCGCGGTGGGTATTGCGGTGCTCATGCTGATCGCCGCCATCCTGCTCATCGCGACCACGATCCGCCTTTCCGCCTACGCGCGCCGCAAGGAGATCGGGATCATGCGCCTCGTGGGCGCATCCAACAGATTCATCCAGACGCCGTTCGTGTTGGAGGGCGTGTTCGCTGCCTTCCTCGGCTCGGCTCTTGCCAGTGCCGCCGTGATCGCCGGAATGCATTTCGGTGTGAACGGCTATCTGAAGGGGCGCGTGCCGTTCATTACGACGTGGGTGTCGATGCAGGATGCCGTGCTCGTGGTGCCAGTGCTCATCGGCGTCGGCGTGCTCCTGGCCGCCCTTTCCGCTGGCTTCGCGATCCGTCGCTGGCTGCGCACCTGATATAGCTAGCCGCGCACCTGATATAGGCTGAGGGGCTGGCCGCCGAAGGAAGAGGAATCATCATGCCCAGGGAACGCGGGGAGAAGGTCATCGCGACCAATCGTCGCGCACGTCACGACTACAACATCGAAAAGTCGTACGAGGCGGGGATGGTGCTTACCGGCACCGAAGTGAAGTCACTTCGACAAGGTCGCGCGAACCTGTCCGACGGCTACGCTTTCATCAAGGGCCATGAGATTTTCCTCGACTCCGTGCACATCCCGGAGTACTCGCAGGGTCACTGGACGAACCACTCCGCCAAGCGCGTCCGCAAACTGCTGATGCACCGCGAGGAGATCCAGAAGCTGGATCACGCGGTCTCCGCGGGTGGCTACACGCTCGTCCCGATGAAGCTGTACTTTTTGGACGGCCGCGCGAAGATCGAGATCGCGCTGGCGAAGGGTAAGCGTGAGTTCGACAAGCGCCAGACCCTGCGCGAGCGCCAGGACACCCGCGAGGCCCAGCGCGCGATGCGCCTGCGCAACCGCGTGGGGGAGTAGCCCTACAGCTCCGGGGCGAACCCGAACACCCTGCCGAGGAACGTCAGTTCCCGCTCCAGGGCATCGATGATGGTCTCCGCGCGCCGGAAGCCGTGCCCTTCTCCTGGATACAGCACGTACTCGTGATCAACGCCGCGAGTGGCGAGCCCATCCCGGATCGCTTCCGATTGCGACGGCGGCACGACCCGATCATCCTCGCCCTGCAGCAGGAGTACCGGCACGTCGATCCGCTCGACGTGGGTGAGCGGGGAGCGGTCGATATACACCTGCTCCGCCTCGGGCAGTGGGCCCACCAGGCCGTCGAGGTAGTACTTCTCGAAGTCGTGGGTATCCTCTGCCAGCATCCGCAGGTCGGTGACGCCGTAGCGGCTGATGCCGGCGGCGAACACGCCTCCGCGCACGAGCGCTGACAGCACTGTCCAGCCGCCCGCCGAGCCGCCGCGGATCGCGATGCGCTCAGGGTCTGCCTTGCCGGCCGCGGCGAGCCCTCGCGCGGCTGCGAGCACATCGTCGACCTCGGCGATGCCCCACTGCCCATCGAGGCGCTCGCGGTAGGCCCGGCCGTATCCTGTGGAGCCGCCGTAGTTCACATCGAGAACGCCAATTCCGCGGCTCGTGTAGTACGCGATCGCCGCGGATGCTCCGCCGGACACATGCGCGGTGGGTCCGCCGTGCACGAACACGATGTACGGCGGCAGTTCCTCAGCGGGGGCGGTGGCATGGGGGTTCGCGGGTGCGTAATCGAAGGCGTGCACGGGGCCGTTCGGCCCGTCGAAGGTGACCCGCGTCGCCGGCGGCATCCATGCCTCATCGACCGCGGCACCTCCGCGCACGCGTTCGACTGCGCCGGAGTTGACGTCCACGCACCAGAGTCCGGCATTGACGCCTGCCCCTCCACCGGACAGCAGCACGCGGGTGCCTGAGACATCATCGACGCTCACATGCGCGCTGGCTGGCACCTCGAGGCGTTTGTTGGATCCATCGCGCTCGATCAGTCTGATCTCATCAGAGCCGTTGGTGCGCACGGCTACAATCCGCCCGTCAGACAGCGGCTGATACCAGCGATTGCCGAGCACCCACAGGCCGTAACCAGTGTCGGCGTCAGCCGGTGCGATCGGGTCTGGGCCGGAGGTGCGCTCCAGACCGTCGAGCGTGATGCTCTGCAGCTGCCAGCGTCCCGTCGGATCATCGGCATAAACGAGTTCGGTGTCACTGATCCATTCGGGTTGCAGTGCGGCGCGTGTGGGGGTGCTGGCAACCGTGTCGCCGCCGAGCTGGGCGACGTGCAGCAGTGCCAGCTGCCACGGCATGTGGCGATCGCTCCACTGGACCCACGCGATGCGCGTGCCGTCGGGGGAGAGAGCAGGATGCGCGACGAACCCGGAGGTCGCAATGGTCTCCTGAACGTCGTCGTCGTCGTCGCCGTCGGTCGGGATCTCCACGATCGCGCGGCGGTGCCGATCGCCGGTGAGGTCTTCGCGCACCGCGAAGAGTCGGCCGTGCTGCAACCGCAGCCCGCCGTGGTTCGGACCGGCTGGCGTCAGCGGCTCCGGTTCGGCGCCAGGGAGCATCCGATACACCCGCTGATCCTTCGCGTTCACGAAGAACAGCGTGCCTTCGGCATCCGCCGTCCACGCGCCGCCACCATACTCGTGCACTCGTGAGCGGGCGTTCCACGGTTCCGGTAAGAGCACGTTGCCGTTCGAACTGCGCACAGTGACGCGTCCGCCTTCGGCCGGGACGGACTCGCCCCACCAGATCTCATCGCCGACGAACTTCGCGCCGTCAATGCGGGGCGCAGATGAGGCGATATCCGCCGCGTGGAAGGGGGAAGTCCAGGTACCGTACGGCTGCATGCTTCGACCCTATGCGGTGGTGCTGTGACACACGGCGTCACACACTGTGCGCGAGGCGGCATCGGTGGCATAAGTTTCTGGAAACGGCCGGTTCATCCCGGACGTGGAGCGACAGCCGAGCCCGGCACCCGCCCGCGAACGAGCAAGTGTTTTTGAGATCGTTCGCGGCTGCCCTGCCCACTCTGTCACCCCAGGAGAATGATGTCTTCCGAGTCTTCGACGCTCGGGGCCCCACGTGTCCCGTTCTCCTTCGAGCTCTACCCGCCGCGTTCGGCGTCGAGCGATGAGGCGCTGCACGAGACTGTCCGCCAGCTTGCCGCAGCCGGCCCTGATTTTATCTCCGTCACTTACGGCGCAGGCGGCTCCACAGGTGGGCGCTCACTCGATGTGCTGCGCTTCATCCGTGAGAACACCGACGTCGAGCCGCTCGCGCACCTGACATGTGTCGGTAATACCTACGCGGGCGCCGCGGCCCTCATCCGAGAGTTCCTGGATGCCGGCATCCTCAGCTTCCTCGCCCTTCGCGGTGACCCGCCCATCGGTCAGACGGAGCCCTTCCTCGGCGATCTGGAGAGCTCAGCGCAACTTGTGCAATTGATCGGCCGCGCGCAGGCCGAGCGCGCCCCCTATGAGGAGACGCCGATTCCGGGCTTTCCCGGGGCCGCTCGCGTCACCCGCGGGCGCGATGTCAACATCGCCGTGGCCGCATTCCCCAAGGGGCACCCGCGCTCTGCTCACCGCACGCAGGATGTCGAGGCGTTGCTTGCCAAACAGGCGGCCGGAGCGACGTTCGCGATCACACAGCTGTTCTTCCACGCTGACGACTACCTCGCGTTCGTCGAGCGTGCGCGGGCCGCGGGTGTCACGATTCCGATTCTCCCCGGCATCATGCCGATCACCTCGCCCGCGCGTCTGAGGCGCGTGCTCGAACTCACCGGCGAGGACCTGCCCAGCGAGCTCTCGATCGCTCTCGAGGTCGAGCCGACGCCTGAGGGGCGTCGCGAGATCGGCACCGAGTGGGCAGCGCGCCTGACCCGCGAGGTCGTGGCCGGCGGAGCACCCGGAGTGCACCTGTACGCGTTCAACCAACACGAAACCGTTCTGACCGTTCTCGCAGAGGCAGGCGTCCTTCCTGCCCTGCATCACTAGATCCATCCCCGAAAGGAACACATCATGACCGCATTCCCCCAGGGGACCATCCTCGGCTACCCGCGCATCGGCCGCCGTCGCGAGCTCAAGAAGGCTGTCGAGGCCTTCTGGGCCGGCCGCTCCGACCTCGTAGCCCTCGAGCAGACCGCCGCTGACCTGCGCGCGGCGAGCCGTGAGCGCCTTGCATCCCTCGGCCTCGGCCGCACCGACTCGGCGATCCCGGAGTCGTTCTCGTACTACGACCAGGTGCACGATGCGGCAGTCACGGTAGGCGCCATCCCCACCCGCTTCGACAACCTCCGCGAGACGGACGGCTCGATCGGCTTGCCGGCGTACTTCACCATCGCGCGCGGCGAGGGTGAGCGTGCCGCGCTCGAGATGACCAAGTGGTTCGACTCGAACTACCACTACCTCGTTCCCGAGATCGGTCCGGAGACGACGTTCTCGCTCTCCAGCGACCGTGTCGTGCGCCAGGTCGAGGAGGCAGTCGCCGCGGGTTTCGTCACCCGCCCCGTCATTGTCGGCCCCGTCACGCTGTTGGCACTGGCGAAGGCATCGGATGCGGCACCGGAGGGCTTTGACCCGCTGTCGCGTCTGGATGATCTCGTGCCGGTCTACGTCGAGCTGCTCGCGCGCCTCCGCGCTGCCGGAGCCGAGTGGGTCCAGCTGGATGAGCCCGCGCTCGTCAGCGAATCGCTGCCCGCCTCCGCCGAGCAGTTGGCGGATGCCGCGGCTCGCGCGCTGGCCATCATCGGTGGCGCAGCTTCGCGCCCGTCGATTCTCGTTGCGGCTCCTTACGCTGCTCTGGATGCGAGCCTTGCCGTGCTTGCTGCGGCTCCCATCGAGGCAATCGCAATCGACCTGGTGCGCGGTAGCGTCCCGGCAGCGGTCGAGGGACTGGCCGACAAGGTGCTCGTCGGCGGAGTGATCGACGGTCACAACATCTGGCGCGGCGACCTCGCTGGCGCGTTCGACAAGCTCGAGGCGCTGGGCGCGCTCGGCGCGGCTCAGGTCGCGGCATCCACTTCCACCTCGCTGCTGCACGTTCCGCATGACGTGACCGACGAGTCGAAGCTCGACGAACGACTGGCCAGCTGGCTCGCATTCGCCGACCAGAAGGTCGAACAGGTCGTCGCCCTGGCTCGTGGCCTCGGCTCCGGCCGTGAGGCGATTCAGGCAGAGCTGGATGCGGCATCCGCAGCTCTTGCCGACCGCAGCAACGCACCGGGCGTGCGTGACGGTGCTGTGCGTTCGCGTGAACTTGCCGATGGCGACTTCTCGCGTGTTTCCTATGCTGAGCGCGAGGCCGCCCAGGCGGAAGCCCTCGGTCTGCCGGCACTGCCGCTCACCACGATCGGTTCGTTCCCGCAGACCGGTGACATCCGGCGTGCTCGTGCGCAGTACATCCGCGGTGAGCTGTCGCAGGACGACTACGACACATTCCTTCGCCGCGAGGTGGACACCGTCGTCGAACTGCAGGAAGACCTCGGGCTGGACGTGCTCGTGCACGGTGAACCAGAGCGCAACGACATGGTGCAGTACTTCGCGGAGAACCTCTCCGGATTCTCTGTGACTGAGAACGGTTGGGTGCAGTCCTATGGTTCGCGGGCCACACGCCCATCGATTCTGTGGGGCGACGTCTCGCGTCCGGCTCCCATCACGGTCGGATGGTCGGTATACGCACAGTCGAAGACTGCCAAGCACATGAAGGGCATGCTCACCGGTCCCGTGACGATCCTCGCGTGGTCGTTCGTGCGCGATGACCAGCCGCTGGGAGAGACCGCGAACCAGGTCGCCCTCGCACTGCGTGACGAGATCACCGATCTCGAGACCGCCGGAATCGCCATCATCCAGGTCGACGAGCCGGCACTGCGTGAGCTGCTGCCGCTGAAGAAGTCCGATCAGGCCGCGTACCTGAACTGGTCAGTGAACTCGTTCCGTCTGGCCACTGGGGGAGCGGCTGCGGCCACACAGGTGCACACACACCTGTGTTACTCGGAGTTCGGTGTCGTCATCGACGCGATCCGTGCGCTGGATGCTGACGTGACCTCGATCGAGGCCGCTCGCAGCCGCATGGGTGTTGTCACGGATATCGCCGAGGTCGGCTTCGATCACGGCATAGGACCCGGGGTCTACGACATCCACTCTCCGCGCGTTCCCACGGTCGACGAGATCGAGTCGCTGCTGCGTCGCGCAGTGGATGAGCTCCCGACGCGTCAGCTCTGGATCAACCCGGACTGTGGCCTGAAGACTCGCGGCTACGACGAGACGACCGAGTCGCTGCGCAACATCGTCGAGGCGACCCGTCGCGTGCGAGAAGACATCTCAGTCACGGCGTAATAGTTCGAGAAAAAAGGAGGCGCTCCCCGACGGGGAGCGCCTCCTTTGTGCTGTCTCAGATTATTTGTGCTGTCTCAGATCAGATCGCGCGGAGCACAGCGACGACTTTGCCGAGCACCGTGGCGTCATCGCCGAGGATGGGCTCGAAGGAGGAGTTGCGGGGCAGCAGCCACGTGTGACCGTCGCGCTGGCGGAACGTCTTCACTGTGGCTTCGCCGTCCAGCATTGCCGCAACGATCTCACCGTTCTCTGCCGTGTTCTGCGTGCGGATGACCACCCAGTCACCGTCGCAGATCGCGGCGTCGATCATCGATTCGCCGGTGACCTTGAGCATGAACAGATCGCCCTTGCCAACGAGCTGACGGGGGAGAGGGAAAATCTCTTCGACCTGCTGATCCGCTGTGATCGGCACGCCAGCGGCGATCTGTCCGACCAACGGCACCATTGCCGCGTCGCCCACCGGAGTGCTGGAATCAGCAGGGTTCTCACCACTGGAGCCCGGCAGATCGATCAGCACTTCCATCGCCCGAGTCTTGCCTGGGTCACGGCGCAGATAGCCGCTGAGCTCAAGCTGGCCCAGCTGATGGGTCACGCTCGACAGCGACTTGAGGTTCACCGCATCGCCGATCTCGCGCATGCTCGGCGGGTATCCGTGCGTGGCGATGGAGGTCTGAATGACCTCGAGGATCGCCATCTGCTTCGGGCTGAGGCTCTTGCGCCGGCGAGTGCGCGGAGCCTCGGGTTCGGAGGCGGAGTTATCGCTGATGTCGCTCATGTCGGTCATGGGTGCTCCTTTGTACGCGATCCCGGGGCTGCTCTTCGAATGTCTGAGGTCCGTGATGTGGTGTGTCTATCGAAATCGTATCCGAGAAACACGCCGATTAGGAAGATCTGTTCGAGCGTGTCGGAGAAAATAGCGGTTCGCTTTCGAATAAGTCTTGACAGATGTTCGAATTCGAAGATACATTCGGTACGTAGCTTCGCATCCACTGCTCCCGGCCGAGTGGTGAATGCGAACGCTACGCCAAAGAGGCAGAGGAGAATCCCATGAGCACCATCAGCATCACAGCAGGTACGACCGTTTCAACAGGCACCACCGTTTCAACTGGCACCACCCGGCTTCGAATGACTACCCGCGGGCGTCGCGTGTTGGTCGCTCTTGCGGCACTCCCACTCGCTGCGGGCATCGGGATCGCGGCGATCGGCGGCGGCTCAGCCATCGCATCAGGCGATTCGGCGGAGACCGCGACATTCGAGACGATCACGATCCTGCCCGGTGACACGCTGTGGTCGATCGCAGAGTCCCTTGCGCCGTCGACCGATCCGCGCGCTGTGATTGGTGAGATCGAGCGGCTCAATCTCCTCCGTACCGGATCCCTGCAGGTCGGCCAGCAGCTGGCCATCCCCGCGCAGTACAGCAACTGAGCAATACAGCAACTGAGCAATACAGCAACGGAGAAGTAGAACAACTGATCTCACCGTTAACATGGGGAGGGTGACTGCTTCGCTTGCTGACCTCCCCCTCCGTGACGATCTTCGTGGGCTTACCCCCTATGGTGCACCGCAGGTTCCGCTTCCTGTCGCGCTGAACGTGAATGAGAACTCTCATCCTCTTCCCGACGAGGTGGCGAGCGACATCCTCGATGACATCGCCGTCGCACTGCGTGACGTGAATCGCTACCCAGACCGTGAGTTCACGGCCCTCCGTGAGGGCTTTGCCGGTTATCTCGGGCACGGCCTCGACGCCTCGCAGATCTGGGCGGGCAACGGCTCGAACGAGGTGCTGCAGCACGTCCTACAGGCCTTCGCAGGTCCAGGGCGCACCGCCTTCGGATTCGCGCCCACCTACTCGATGTATCCGCTGCTTGCGCAGGGCACCGGCGCACGCTGGGCGGCGGGTACTCGGCAGTCCGACTACACACTCACCGCTGTCGACGCCGCAGCACAGATCAGGGATGCCGACCCGGACGTCGTCATGCTGTGCAGGCCGAACAATCCGACGGGTACACCACTCGGCATCGATGTTATCGAGGCGGTCTACGAAGCGACCCGCGGCGTCGTGGTCGTCGATGAGGCCTATTGGGAGTTCGCCCCACGCGGGGCAGTCTCCGCCCTGACTCTTCTCGAGGGACGCCCACGTCTCGCGGTATCGCGCACGATGAGCAAAGCGTTCGCGTTCGCGGGCGCTCGGGTCGGCTACCTCGCAGCAGACCCCGCATTCATCGATGCCCTTCGGCTTGTGCGCCTTCCGTACCACCTGAGCGCGCTCACCCAGGCCGCGGCTGTCGCGGCTCTGCGCAATTCGTCCACAATGCTGGCGATGGTCGACGACATCGTTGAGCAACGCGATCGCATCACCGCGACGCTCGAAGCGCTCGGATATCAGCCGCACGAATCGTGGTCGAACTTCGTGCTGTTCGGGGGAGTGGCTGATCCGAAGGCCACCTTCCAGGCCCTCTACGATCGCGGCGTTCTGGTGCGCGATGTCGGCATCCCGAACCACCTGCGCGTCACGGCCGGTACCGAGTCCGAGACCACGGCGTTCCTCGATGCGCTGGCCTCGATAGAATCAGCCTCATGAGCGCTTCTCGTACCGCGACCCGCACCCGCAGCACATCTGAGTCGACTGTTGAACTCGAGGTGAATCTCGACGGCACTGGTCAGAGCCACATCGACACCTCCGTGCCGTTCTTCGACCACATGCTCACGGCGTTCGCGAAGCACTCGCTCACCGATCTGACCGTGCGTGCCTCTGGCGACACCAACATCGATGCCCACCACACTGTCGAAGACATCTCGATCGTTCTCGGTCAGGCCATCGGCGAGGCGCTCGGCGACAAGGCCGGCATATCGCGCTACGGCGACGCACTGGTCCCTCTCGACGAAGCGCTCGCGCAGGCCGTCGTCGACATCAGCGGTCGGCCGTACCTCGTACACACCGGCGAACCTGCCGGGTTCGAGCACCACCTCATCGGTGGGCATTTCACCGGTTCGCTCGTTCGCCACGTATTCGAGGCGATCACGTTCAACGCCGCGCTCACGGTGCACGTGCGCGTGTTGGGCGGCCGCGACCCGCACCACATCGCCGAGGCGGAGTTCAAGGCGTTCGCACGAGCGTTCCGTCAGGCCAAAGCGCTCGACCCGCTGGTCGTCGGCATACCGTCCACCAAGGGAGCGCTGTGACGCGCACCCCCACCGTCGCGGTTTACGACTACGAGTCGGGCAACGTCCACTCGGCGGTCAAGGCGCTGATCGCAGCGGGGGCCGACGCGAAGCTCACCGGCGATCGAAAAGAAGCACTCGAAGCGGATGGGCTGTTCGTGCCCGGCGTTGGTGCGTTCGCCGCAGTGCGCGAGGCACTGATCGCCAAGGGCGGCGATGAGATCATCGACCGGCGGTTGTCGGGCGGACGCCCGGTGCTCGGCGTGTGCGTTGGCATGCAGGTGCTGTTCTCACACGGAGTCGAGCGCGGACACAACGTCGAGGGCCTCGGAGAATGGCCGGGAACAGTGACCGAGCTTGATGCGCCGGTTCTGCCGCACATGGGCTGGAACACGGTCACACCTGACGAGGGCAGCGTGCTCTTCGACGGCATCGAAGATGAGCGTTTCTACTTCGTGCACTCGTTCGCGGCGCAGCGCTGGGAGCTCGACGTTATTCCGCCGTTCCCGCAGCCCAAGCTGACCTGGACGACATACGGGAATCCGTTCCTTGCAGCGGTCGAGAACGGTCCGTTGTCTGCCACGCAGTTCCATCCGGAGAAGTCCGGCGATGCCGGCATCCGCCTGCTGAGGAACTGGGTCGAGAGTCTCTAACCCGCCCGCCACCGGTGGGGCTCAAAACCGCTGGGGGCTCAAAACCCTCGGGCGACCGACGCAGCAGCCGAAAGCCAGGCCCGCTGAGTGTTGTTGGCCAGCGCGCCATAGTGAAGGTGGCCATCGACCATTTCGTGGTCGAAGGGAATCGTGACGACCTCGCGCGCGAGCGATTGGTACCCGCCGACGATATGACTCACGTCGGCCGCTGTCGCCTTCGGGTCGGCCTGTGAGACCACGACTACCGACTGCTCGGCGAGCTTTGCCGAGCGCTCATCGCGGTCTTCGAGCGCCTCAAGCAGCAACGCTCCCGCTTCGGCGTGATCGTCGCGCGTCGTCGTTGCAACGACGATCTGATCTGCGCGATCGATCATTCTGAGCCACATGGGATCGGACTCGTCGTTGCCCGAGTCGATGATGATCAACCGGTAGAACTTCGCGGCCACCGCGTGGATGGCATCCACGTCTTCGGGGCTCAGACGGTTCTCGTGCGCAAGCCGGATCGGCTTGGAGCGCAGAACGTCATACTTCTCGCGGGGCTGGTGGTGCACGAAGTGCGCCAGATCTGCCGACTGCGCTCCGGTGCCGAGCAGTCGCTCCGCTTCGGGCAGCATCTCCAGCAGTGTGCGGTCATGCGCGCCGGCCTCGGTGCGCCAGCCGAGCGTTCCGCGCGTCTGGTTGTTGTCCCAGGCGAGAACGCCTGCGCCGCCGTAGCGTGCGAACACCGCGGAGAGGAGGATCGTCGTCGGAGTCTTTCCTGCTCCGCCCTTGCCGTTGACCACGGCGATCGTCCGCGGACCCGGCCAGTGCTGACTCACTGACAGTTCATCGTCTCGCGACGACTGCTCGGCCGCGCTGGGCGAGAACTTGAAGCCCAACTTGTTCAATGTGCCGCGGGCACCCTGACGAGCAGGTTCTTCCGGTCGATCGGTCTGCAGGAACGATTGCCGTTCGCGTGCCTCGCGCTGCTGCTTCCGCGAGGGCTGCTGCTCTGCATCCGCTGCGGGCGCATCGACATTGCCGTTCCGGTGATACTGCGGCGCTGCGTCCGCGTCCTTGTCGACGTCTGAACGGCGCCGCGAGGGGGCAGAGGGAAGGGCTGATTCCAACAGCGGAACCGAGCGGATGACTGGATGCTCGCCGGCGTCCGGTTGCGCAGTCTCTGCGCGTGTGGGCGTGGCGAATTCAGGTGAATCAGACATTTCCTGTGAGCCTAGCGTCCCGACCTGATGTTCATCTGCGTCGGCTGCGCGGGCACGCGACGTCGCAGTATGAGTCGACTCGCATTTGAGGAGCGCCCGACAGCGGGGTACCCTCAGTTCTCGTGCCCGTCTACGGCGCCCTTCACCCCACCCGAGGATGACATGAACGACTTCGCGTCCACACCCAAGCTCACCCTTCTTCCGGCAGTCGACGTTGCCGGCGGCAAGGCCGTCCGTCTGACTCAGGGCGAGGCTGGCACCGAGACCAATTACGGCGACCCGCTGGATGCCGCGGGTGAGTTCGTCGATCAGGGCGCCGAGTGGATTCACCTCGTCGACCTGGACGCGGCTTTCGGGCGTGGAAACAACACCGCGATCCTGCGCAAGGTCATCAAGCAGTTCCGTTCCGTGAACATCGAGCTCTCCGGCGGCATTCGTGATGACGCCAGCATCGAGGCGGCGCTGGAGAGCGGCGCGGCGCGCATCAACCTGGGCACGGCCGCGCTCGAGAACCCGGAATGGGCAGCCGACGTGATCGGTCGTTACGGTGAGGCAGTCGCTGTCGGACTGGACGTGCGCGGCACGACGCTCGCTGCGCGCGGCTGGACGAAGGAAGGCGGAGACCTCTGGGAGGTGCTCGAGCGCCTCGAGGACGCCGGTTGCAGCCGCTACGTCGTCACAGACGTCACGAAGGACGGAACGCTGCGCGGCCCGAACCTCGAACTCCTGCGCGAAGTCACCGCGCGCACGCCCAAGCCGGTCGTCGCATCCGGCGGCGTGTCCAGCCTCGATGACATCGCCGCGCTGCGTGAACTCGTGCACCTCGGTGTCGAGGGTGCGATCGTCGGCAAGGCACTCTATGCCGGCGCATTCACGCTGGCAGAGGCACTGGATGTCGCAGGGGACTGACTCGGCCGGCGTCCCCTGGGAGGGACGCAGCTTCGAAGCAAACACGCGCGCCGAGGACGATGGCTCCGCTGACCCGGCACTGCTCGCGGCGCTGCTTCGCTTTCGGGCGGGGGAGGGCAGTCAGACCGAGGTTGTCGATGCGTTCCGCTCGGCCAGGGTTTTGATTCCCCTCATCGTCGAGAGAGGCGAGGAGGGCGTCGCGCCCAGCGGGCTCGTCGTCGATAAGACCCAAGAGCTGTCGATCGTGACGGTCGCCGCTCCCGACGGGCGGGCGGTGCAGCCGGTGTTCTCGTCGGTCACCGCGATGCAGAAATGGGATGCCACGGCACGGCCGATCCCGGTCGAGGCAGTGCGTGCCGCACTTGCTGCGTCGTCTGAGCAGACGGATCTCATCGTCTTGGATCCGACGTCGGAGACCGAGTTTGTCATCCGCCGCCCGGCAGTATGGGCGGTCGCGCAGGATCAGCCGTGGGAGCCGAGCTTCCTGTCACCCGAAGTGTTCACGGCGCTGCAGGCGAGCGTCGCTCACGAGCTCGCCGTGATCGACGTCGCGGTGGCGCCAGGGGATCCTGAGGCGCGGCTGCAGGGTGCAGAGCTGATTGTGATCCTCGAGCTCATCGACGGTCTCGAGCGCGACGTTCTGGATGCCGTGCTGGCCCGCCTCGCGCAGCGCTGGGCCGCCGATGACCGCATCGCCGTCCTCGCGGACTCCTTGACCGTCAAGCTCCGCCGCTCCGCTTGAAGGCGGGCTCCCTACGCGCGCAGGCGCGAGCCCGCACCCGAACGACTAGTTGACCGGCCCGGTCCACTTCTCGCCAGGCCCCTTGCCGATCGGGTCGGGGATGACGGATGCTTCGCGGAACGCGAGCTGCAACGAACGCAGTCCGTCGCGAAGTGAACGGGCGTGCATGTCGCTGATCTCCGGCGCGCCGGCAGTGATGAGCCCGGCGAGTGCGTTGATGAGCTTGCGGGCCTCGTCGAGGTCGAGCTCGTTGTCCGGGTCGTCGGCAAGGCCGGTTTTGACGGCTGCAGCGCTCATAAGATGCACAGCCGCGGTGGTGATCACCTCGACAGCGGGCACGTCCGCAATATCTCGAGTCGCCGCTGCGGCGGCTTCTTCCCGCTGCTGCCAATACTCATGGCGCTCGTCGTGGCCGTCACTGGGAACCGGAATCGTCACTATGCCTTGCCTTCTGTTAGACTTTGGCGGGCTTCAGAGCAGTACGCTCTGAACCGAAAGAGGATTCACTTCCCACCCGCGCTTGCCGTTCCAGGCTACCGGGTCTTGCACTCCGTCGGTTCACGCCGGCAGATCGGACTCTGTCCGAAGTTCAGGGTGCGAAACCGGTGTCTGAATGCCGGTGGGTGGGAGACGATTCCGATTTCGCCCGTGACGCAGACCGCGTCACGGTGGCTTGATCCCATCGTCTAAAGGAGTTCCGCATCAGCGATCCCCGTACCAATGAGCGCATCCGCGTCCCCGAGGTCCGCCTCGTCGGCCCCGCGGGTGAGCAGATCGGCGTCGTCCGCATCGAAGCTGCACTGCGCCTCGCGCAGGAAGCCGATCTTGACCTCGTCGAGGTTGCCCCCAACTCGAAGCCACCCGTGGTCAAGATCATGGATTTTGGCAAGTTCAAGTACGAGGCCGCCCAGAAGGCGAAGGAAGCTCGTCGCAACCAGGCGAACACGATCCTCAAGGAAGTCCGCTTCCGTCTGAAGATCGAGGCGCACGACTACACGACCAAGCTCAAGCGTGCGGAAAGCTTCCTCAAGGCTGGCGACAAGGTCAAGGCCATGATCCTGTTCCGTGGCCGCGAGCAGTCGCGCCCCGAGCAGGGCGTTCGCCTGCTGCGCAAGTTCGCTGAAGACGTTGCTGAGCTCGGCACTGTCGAATCGAACCCGATGATCGATGGCCGCAACATGGTCATGGTCGTGGCGCCGCTGAAGAACAAGTCTGATGCGAAGGCCGAGCAGAACGCGCAGCGCGATGCGCAGCGTGCGGCCAACAAGCACGCGTCTCACGAGACGGATGCATCAGCCGAAGAAGCACCCGCGGAGTAACTCCCGCCCCCAAACTCCCGTACCGCGGGTTGACACCGTCGCCTAATAAGGCGCAATACGAAGGAAGAGAAGATGCCGAAGCAGAAGACCCATTCGGGTGCTAAGAAGCGCTTCAAGATCACCGGAAGCGGAAAGCTGAAGAAGCAGCAGGCCGGAATGCGCCACAACCTCGAGCACAAGTCGAGCCGTCGCACCCGCCGCCTCAACCAGGACCAGCTGCTGTCGAAGGCTGACACCAAGACCGCGAAGAAGCTTCTCGGCCGCTGACGCGCCCGATCGTAGGAATAGGAACATAGGAAAATGGCAAGAGTCAAACGGGCGGTAAACGCTCACAAGAAGCGTCGCGTCATTCTTGAGCGCGCCAAGGGTTACCGCGGTCAGCGTTCGCGCCTTTACCGTAAGGCTAAAGAGCAGGTCATCCACTCGCTGGTCTACTCGTACCGCGACCGTCGCAAGCGCAAGGGCGACTTCCGCCGCCTCTGGATCCAGCGCATCAACGCCGCTGCTCGCCAGAACGGCATCACGTACAACCGTTTCATCCAGGGCCTCGGTCTTGCTGGCGTCCAGGTGGACCGTCGCATGCTCGCTGAGCTCGCGGTGAACGAGCCGGCCACGTTCGTCTCGCTCGTCGAGACGGCCAAGAAGGCTCTGCCTTCGGATGTCAACGCTCCGAAGTCGGCTGCATAAGCATCTTTCAAAAACGGGCGCTTCCCTTGGGGGAGGCGCCCGTTTCTGTGCTCTCAGCGCGCCGGGTGGCGGGTGCTGCGGCGCGCGGCGTAGGTGACAGCGACATCCAGCAGCATCACGGCGACGACGGCGAACGCGTAAACGAGAATGTCGCGCTGATCAAAGGATGCGCCGAACACGAGCGCGGCCGGGGGGAACTCCGCGGCGATGGTTGACGGCACATCGGTGAGTTGCAGCAGTTCGATGCAGGTGCAGAAGATGATCGCGAGTGCTGCTGGCACGGTTCTCGGCGTGCGTGGCATCAGGAAGACGAGAACGAGGTAGATCAAAACGGCGTACAGCGCGTCGCCCACGATGTCCCCTTGGACACCGGTGCCGAATCGATGCACGAGTAACCCGGCGCAGACGGTCAGCACAGCGGCAGACGCGACAACGAGACGGCGCCGCGTCGACGAGCGTTGAGCGGCTGGGGACACGCGGAAACTCTATTCGCGGCGCCTGCGTGGATGCCGAATGAAGACTGGCCGTTGGATGTGTACGCGGGAGCGGTCCTGGTATCCCTAGACTGAGATCGTGCTCGAGAATCCCCGATCCCCGCGTGTACGAGCCGTCGCGAAGCTGACCAAGCGGAGTGCACGGACGGAGACCGGACTGTTCCTGTTGGAGGGTCCACAGGCTGTTCGCGAGGCTCTCGCATACCGCCCTGATGCGATCGTCGAACTTTTCGCGACGCCCACAGGTTGGGACAAGCATCCGGATCTGCGCGCCGCGGCCGGCGAGCACGAACTCGAGGTCGAGTTCGTGACCGACGATGTGCTCAACGCCATGGCGGACACCGTCACGCCGCAGGGGGTCATCGCTGTCGTTCAGCAGACTCCGACGTCGGTCCGCGACATTTTCGCGGCATCCCCTCGCCTCGTCGCTATCTGCGAGGAAGTGCGTGATCCAGGAAACCTTGGCACCATCATCCGTGCCGCGGATGCTGCAGGAGCGGACGCTGTGGTGCTGACCGGCCGCACGGTCGATCCGTACAACCCCAAGGTCGTGCGTTCAACGACCGGTTCGCTGTTCCACCTCCCGGTATCGGTCGGTGGTGATCTTGCGGACGTCATTCAGCGCGCTCACGTGGCGGGGCTTACTGTGCTTGCCGCAGATGTGAAGGGCGACGACCTGCTGCAGGCGCGCGCCGACGGCGTGCTCGCACAGCCGACTGCCTGGCTGTTCGGCAATGAGGCTCACGGTCTTGAGGAATCCGCACTGGAGCTGGCGGATCACGTCCTCAAACTTCCGATCTTTGGCAAGGCCGAATCACTCAACTTGGCGACCGCTGCGAGTGTCTGCCTGTATGAAAGCGCCTTCGCGCAACGGGCTGCGGACGGCCGCTGACACCTCCTGTGCACGCTGCGAGTTGTTTCGTGTCGGTTACAACTCGATAACCCGCTGAGACTGATGCTGGTACCTGCGCCCCCGTACTCCTAGGGTGGGGACATGACCGAGACTGGTACACCCCTTGTCGTGGTGGAGAACGTTCAGAAGCATTACGGCGAGTTCCAGGCGCTGACCGATATCAACCTCACTGTGAACAAGGGCGAGGTCGTCGTCGTGATCGGGCCGTCAGGCTCGGGTAAGTCGACGCTGTGCCGGACGATCAACCGTCTTGAGACGATCACCAGCGGTGTGATCAGCATCGACGGCAAAGTGCTTCCCTCCGAGGGCAAAGGGTTGGCGAATCTTCGCGCCGACGTCGGCATGGTTTTCCAGTCGTTCAACCTGTTCGCGCACCTCACGATCCTCGAGAACGTGACGCTGGGGCCGATCAAGGTACGAGGCCTCAAGAAGGCGGATGCTGAAAAGGAAGCGATGCAGCTCCTCGAACGTGTCGGCGTCGCCCAGCAGGCCTCGAAACTGCCCGCTCAGCTCTCCGGCGGTCAGCAGCAGCGCGTGGCGATCGCGCGGGCTCTCGCGATGCGCCCGAAGGTGATGCTCTTCGACGAGCCGACCAGCGCGTTGGACCCGGAGATGATCAACGAGGTGCTCGACGTCATGGTCGGCCTCGCCAAAGACGGAATGACGATGATCGTCGTCACGCACGAGATGGGTTTCGCTCGTAAGGCGGCGAACCGAGTTGTCTTCATGGCCGACGGGAAGATCGTCGAAGAGGCGACTCCGGAGGACTTCTTCCTGCATCCGAAGAGCGACCGGGCCAAGGACTTCCTCTCCAAGCTTCTGACTCACTGACTTTCTCTCTACACACAGCACAAGAAGGAGACTCTCATGCGACGCACACGGACATTGGCAGGAATCGGAATCGCGGCCACCGCGCTGTTGGCACTGACCGCCTGCAATAGCGGTAGCCCGACGAGCCCGGGTGGAGGCGAAGGCGACGTCGAGGAATCGATGTTCGAGGTGGCCACAGACGTCACGGTCGAGGGCAGCCCGACGTACGACGCGATGGTCGAGCGCGGCGGACCGATCATCGGTGTGAAAGAGGACCAGCCCAACCTCGGTTATCTCGATGTCACGACCGGAGAACGCAGCGGTTTCGACATCGAGATCGCGCGCTGGATCGCGGCATCGCTCGGCTTCGAAGAAGGCGATATCACGTATGAGCCGATCGCGTCGGCGAACCGTGAACAGGCGCTTGTGAACGGCGACATCGACTACTACGTTGGCACCTACTCGATCACCGACTCCCGCATGGAGCAGATCGAGTTCGCCGGACCATACTTCATCACCGGACAAGGCTTCCTCGTTTCCGCAGACAGCGAGATGACCGAGGTGAACGATGTCTCGGACTTCAACGGCATGACGGTCTGCTCGGCAACGGGCTCCACGCCGATCTCGAACATCAAGGAGAACTTCCCCGAGATCAACACCGAGGAGTACGACGTGTACTCCGCGTGCGTGGACGATCTGCTCAACGGCAAGGTCGACGCCGTCACCACCGACGCGGCGATCCTTATCGGCTACGCGGCTCAGAGCCCAGACGAGCTGAAGGTGCTTGATGGACTGTTCACCGAGGAACGCTACGGCGTCGGCATTCCGAAGGGCGATACCGCACTCGTTGAGCATGTCAACACATTGTTCACGGATGGCGGCGACACCTGGCAGGCGATCTTCGACGCCACGCTCGGCCAGTCGGGCATCGAGGTTGACCAGCCGGCCGTCGACTGACGATCCATGCTGCGGGGCGGTCGTAATGGCCGCCCCGCACCCTGATATTTGAGAAGGAGGGCGCGTGGACGCCATCTTCGGCAACCTCGACCTGTGGGGCGAGGGGATCTCGTACACCCTGCTTGTGTTCTTCTTCGGGGGGATCATCGCGCTGGTGCTGGGCATCGTCGTCGGTGCGATGCGGGTCTCGCCGGTGCCGATCGCACGCGCAGTGGGCACGGCATACGTCACGCTCGTTCGCAACACCCCTCTCACTCTGGTGTTCTTCTTTTTCGTGTTCGGATACAGTGCATTGGCGCTACCGACGCTGTCGAACACAGTGCTCGGCATTCTCGCGATCGGCGTGTACTCCGCGACGTACGTCGCCGAGACGTTGCGTGCCGGCATCAACACCGTGCCGGTGGGTCAGGCCGAAGCGGCTCGCGCGATCGGATTGCCGTTCGGACAGGTAATGACACAGGTCGTGTTGCCGCAGGCGTTCCGATCGGTCGTGCCCCCGATGATGAGCGTGTTCATCGCTTTACTGAAGAACACGACAGTCGCCGCCGGGTTCTCGATCGCGGTGCTTCCGCAGTTGCAGTCGACGATCTCTAACTCGCACACGCGCCCGGGCACTCCGATGGAGATCCTGCTTTGGGTCGCCGCCATCTTCGTCGCCCTGGTCATGCTGCTCACCTGGCTGCAGCGAACTCTCGAGAACCGATGGAGGATCATACGATGAGCTCCGTCCTCTTTGACGTCCCAGGGCCCCGCGCCCGTCGTCGCAACCTGATCCTGGCGGTCGCGACGATCGCCTTGGTCGTCGCGGTCATCGCGTTCCTCATCTGGCGCCTGTCGCTGACAAATCAGTTCAGTGCAGCGAAGTGGAACGTTTTCACCTACTCGACCGTTTGGGCGTCGATCGGAGAAATGACGCTGAATACGCTGCGCGCCTTCGCACTGGCCGCCGTGCTGAGCCTTGCGCTCGGTTTCGTGCTCGCGATCGGACGTCTGTCCGATCACGCGTGGGTGCGTGTTCCGGTAACTGTGGTCACCGAGGCGTTCCGAGCTGTGCCGGTGCTCGTGATGATGATGATCCTCTACTACGGCCTGCCAACTCTGGGCGTGAAGGTGGACCCGTACTGGGCCGTAGTGGTCGCACTGATGGTCTACAACGGCTCGGTGCTCGCGGAAGCCCTGCGGGCGGGGATCGAATCGCTGCCACGTGGGCAGCGGGAGGCCGGTTTCGCGATCGGGCTGCGAAAGAGCAGCGTGATGACGCTGATCCTGCTGCCGCAGGCTGTCCGTGCGATGTTGCCGGTTATCGTCGCCCAGCTCGTCGTCGCGATGAAGGACACTGCGCTCGGGTTCATCATCACGTACCAGGAGTTGCTGTACTACGCCAAGCTACTCAGCTCGCAGCCTGGGCGCCCGATCCTGCAGGCGGCACTCGTAATCGGTGGCATCTACATCATCATGTGTCTGATCCTTTCCGGTGTCGCGAAGTACCTCGAGATCCGCACGCGTCACTCCCCGAAGCTGCAGGCTCTTGCTGCAGACAACGCAGCGGTCATGCACGACGGGACTAACACTGAGCTCATCACCCTGCAGAAAGACACGGGGAAATCCGACTCCGGTCTGGGGCAGTGACCAAGCCGCGTCCCGTCTCGATTTACCCGCCGGCAACGAGCCGGAGCCTGGATGGCTGGTTGACGACTTACTGTGGATGCCCGTAGGGGAGGACCAGCGACCGCCGGTAGACTCATGTCTCGTGTCTGATGCTCCTGAAATCACGCCCGAGGCGGTGGAATCCGCCGTCGCCGCAGCTCTTGCCGCGATCGGCGCCGCCGCCAGTACCGCAGAGCTGAAAGCGGCTCGCACCGCGCACGTCGCTGAGGGGTCGCCGCTGGCGGTCCTGAACGCCTCGATGCGTCAGGTCGCGCCCGAGCATAAGGCCACTTTTGGCAAGCTCGTCGGCCAGGGCCGAGGGCAGGTGACCAAGGCGCTCGCCGCGAAAGAAGGCGAGCTCGCCGAGGCCGAGACCGCCGAACGGCTGGAGGCGGAGCGGGTCGATATCACCGCCGTCTCATCGCGTACGCGCGTCGGCGCGCGGCATCCGCTCATGCAGTTGCAGGATGACATCTCCGACATCTTCGTCAGCATGGGCTGGGAAGTCGCAGAAGGCCCAGAGCTCGAGCACGAGTGGTTCAACTTCGACGCGCTGAACTTCGATGTCGATCACCCGGCACGTCAGATGCAGGACACGTTCTTCGTCGATCCGGTCGATCGTCACCTCGTCATGCGCACGCACACGAGCCCTGTGCAGGTGCGCTCGATGCTTGACCGCGAGGTGCCGATCTATGTGCTGTGCCCTGGCCGGGTCTATCGCACGGATGAGTTCGACGCCACGCACCTGCCGGTGTTCACACAGGTCGAAGGCCTGGTCGTCGACAAGGGCATCACGATGGCCCATCTCAAAGGCACGCTCGATCACCTCGCCAAGCAGCTGTTCGGCGAAGATGCGAAGACCCGTCTGCGCACGAACTTCTTCCCGTTCACCGAACCCTCTGCCGAGTTCGATCTGTGGCACCCGACCTTCAAGGGCGGCGCCCGCTGGATCGAGTGGGGCGGCTGCGGCATGGTCAACCCCAACGTGCTGCGTGCGGCGGGCATCGACCCAGAGGTCTACAGCGGTTTCGCATTCGGCATCGGCGTCGAACGCGCGCTGATGTTCCGCAGCGATGTACAGGACATGCGTGACATGGCCGAGGGCGATGTCCGTTTCAGCGAACAGTTCGGGATGGTGGTGTGATGCGCGTCCCGCTTTCGTGGTTGCGTGAGTACGTGGATGTGGCACCGGATGCCACTCCTGAAGATGTCCTCGAGGCACTGGTGTCGGTCGGCTTCGAAGAGGAGGAGATCCACGGTTTCGAGATCTCCGGTCCTGTCGTCGTCGGACAGGTGCTCTCATTCGAGGATGAGCCGCAGTCCAACGGCAAGACGATCCGCTGGTGCCAGCTCGATGTCGGCGAGGCAGAACCTCGCGGAATCGTCTGCGGTGCAAGCAACTTCGTCGTCGGCGACAAGGTCGTGGTGACTCTGCCCGGCTCTGTGCTGCCCGGCCCGTTCCCCATCGCCGCGCGCAAGACCTACGGTCATGTCTCCGACGGCATGATCGCTTCGGCACGCGAGCTGGGGCTGGGGGATGAGCACAACGGCATCCTGATCCTGTCGTCGCTGGGCGTCGACGCACCTGTCGGCACTGATGCGATCGAGCTTCTCGGTCTTGACGACGTTGCCGTCGAGATCAACGTCACGCCCGACCGCGGCTACGCCTTCTCCATCCGCGGTGTCGCGCGCGAGTACTCGCACGCCACGGGCGCGGACTTCCGTGATCCGGCAGAGCACGAGTGGGACGAAGTCTCACCTGGCACCGGCTTCCCGCTTGCGGTCGACGCCGAGCCGCTGCGCGAGAACCCCGCGGTGCAGGAGTTCGTCGTGCGTGTCGTCCGCGATGTCGATCCCTCGCGCCCGACGCCACCGTGGATGATCGCGCGGCTGTCGCTCGCCGGCATCCGCTCGCTCGGCGTGCTCATCGACATCACCAACTACGTGATGCTCGAGCTGGGAAACCCGATTCACGGCTACGACCTCGACAAGCTCTCCGGTGGAATCACCGTGCGTCGCGCGCAGCATGGCGAGACGATGAAGACGCTGGACGGCCAGGAGCGCACGCTTCACGTTGAGGACCTGCTCATCACTGACGACTCGGGCCCGATCGGCCTCGCTGGTGTCATGGGCGGCGGTACGACGGAGATGGGTGACGAAACGCGCAACGTTCTCGTCGAGGCCGCGATCTTCGACCCGATCTCGATCGCGCGCAGCGCCCGTCGTCACAAGCTTCCCAGCGAAGCATCCAAGCGATTCGAACGTGGTGTCGACCCGCTGGTTCCCTTTGTGGCGGCCCGTCGCGTGGCCGACCTCATGGTCTCGCTCGCTGGTGGCCAGATCGATGAGGTCGGCGGGGCACTGTTCTCCGACGTCTCCATCGACGGCATTGAGCTTCCCGCAGAGTTCGTCCCCGACCTTATCGGCGTCGACTACACCGATGAAGAAATCGTCGGCGCGCTGGAGACGATCGGCGCAGAGGTCACCGAGACCGCCTACGGCTGGCAGGTCATCCCGCCGAGCTGGCGTCCAGACCTCACCGACAAGTGGACGCTGGCCGAAGAGGTCGCGCGCATTCATGGCCTCGACCGCATTCCGTCCGTGCTGCCGACACCGCCGTCCGGACGTGGCCTCACCGTGCTTCAGCAGGGTCGACGTCGTGTCGCGAACGCGCTGGCCGCGGCAGGACTCGTCGAGACGCCGTCGTTCCCGTTCACGACCGAGCAGCAAAATCACCTGCACGGGTCGGCGTCGGGGGAGCACCTGCCCAGCATCCGAATGGCGAACCCCCTCGATGGACAGTCGCCGTTCCTGCGCCGCTCGCTGATTCCTGGGTTGCTTCAGATTGCGCACCGCAACATCGCGCGTGGTCTGACAGATCTTGCGATCTACGAGACCGGTCTGGTGTTCCTGCCAGAGCCGGGAGTCGTATACGGCACCGATGAGGTGCCGCCGTTGGGCGCACTGCCAACGGATGAGACGCTCGCAGCACTGAACGCATCTATTCCGCCGCAGCACCGTCACGTCGCCGCGCTCTTCACTGGCAATGTGTCGGCACGTCAGCCGGGTCGCGATGCTGAGCCGGCCGGGCTGTCGGATGCGCTGGATGCTGTGCGCGTGATCGCTGTTGCTGCTGGCGTTGAGATTGACGTCGTTCAGGGACAGCGTGCGGCGCTGCATCCGGGGCGCACCGGTGTGTTGAGTGTGGGTGGAACCGAAGTTGGCTACGTCGGCGAACTGCACCCGGACGTCGCGGCTGACGCTGATCTTCCCGGTCGCGCTGTTGTGCTCGGACTCGATCTCGATGGCGTTCTCGAACTCGCGGGCTCCCGCGTTGTTGCCGAGTCGCTGTCGACGTATCCCGCCGCCACGCAGGATGTATCGCTCGTCATTTCGGCGACGGTGACTGCCGGCGAACTGCGTGCTGCCCTCGTGGAGGGTGCGGGTGCACTGCTCGAATCGCTGCGTCTGGTTGACGACTACCGCGGGCAAGGTGTCGATGACGGGCAGAAGAGCCTGACGTTCGCGCTGCGCTTCCGTGCCGATCGCACGTTGACTGCCGCCGAGGCCACCGAGGCGAAGCTCGCCGGTGTGGCTGTGGCGACCGAGCGATTCGGTGCGATTCTTCGCGAGTGACGCTCGTTTTGAGGTGGTGGGCGCCGGTGTTCCGTAAGGGATGCCGGCGCTCTTCGTTACGAGGCTGGTTCAGAAGTCGCCGAATCGAGCGACGCCAGGTATTCGGCGTTGCCGCGCATGGCGGGCTTGTATCGGTCTAGTTCCTCGGCATCCACATGATCGGCAAGCAGCGTGAGGAGGCTACCGAGCGCGGTATTGACCTTGCCGGCGGCATGCAGCGTGAGGGATTCGAATGCGCCGAGGGCTACGGAATCCGGGAACTCTTTGCGTGCTTGGGCGAATACCGTCACGGACTCGTCCAGGCGGCCGAGGTTGCGAAGTGTGCTGCCGTACTGCAGATAGCATCGGCGGCGCAGGTCACCTTCAAGGCCAACGGACATGGCACGTTCGTAGAATCCCGCGGCTGTGGTTTCTTCCCCGGCGGTGTCGTATGCGCCACCCACTTCATAGAGCACGCGCGGGTTGTGCGGGTGCTGCTCATAAAGTGGGAGCAGAGCCGCAATCGTCGGACCCATGTTGTTTCGATCTCGGGCCGCAAGGATGCGATCAAGCTCGTCGTACAGTTCGGATCCCATGCTGCGCGACTCCTAGATTCGGGCGGGGTAGCGGGGCTACCCGAGCTATTCACCCTACAGAATCAGTGATGAACTGATGCACGATGACAATCGACGAAGGGCGCAAGCATGAGTAATTACGAAGTGACCGAGATCGGCGCACCAGACCAGTGGCGTGAGCACTTCGGCGGTTTTGTTCCGGCGCGCTCACGCGACGGCAGACGCGTCGTCGATCACGAACTCGCGATGCAGTACATCGGCATGACCTCCAATGCCCTCATCCCTGGCGAAGAGGCCGGTTACTGGCACACGCACAGCAAAGCTGAGGAGCTCTACGTGTTCCTCGAGGGGTTCGGTCAGATGGGGCTCGATGACGATGTCGTCGATGTCGGTCCCGGGTCGGTCATTCGCGTCGGTCAGGGAGTGTGGCGCACCTGGCGTGCACGGCCGGACAGCCCCGGTGAACTGCGATGGCTCTGCATTCGCGCGGCGGGTGAGGAACTCCCGCACCTCCCGGATGACGCCACGCGTGACCTTGAGCGCCCGATGCCCTGGCAGGATTGAAGTCGGTAACCGTATTAGCATAAATCTTCGAAAGTAACCCTGGCGGTATGGGTATGTATGTTCTATACTGGGTATATGGAACCCTGGTTCGACGATGTGGATGACCGGCCTCGTGATGCCGCGTTTGTCGTCGAGTCCGTACTTGTTGACCTGCAGTGCGCGGATATCGATCTGAATCGTCATGCGGCCAGTAGGGCTGCGCGTATTGCGGATGCTGTCGCGCTCGCCCGCCGCAATCCTGAGTTGTACGCACTGTCCACGGACGTTGATGCCGTGGACCTTGCTGAGCGAGGAGCGATCTTCGATATCGCGTTGAGATTGAAGAGTTCAGAAGACTATGTCCGTGGGCAGTTGCACGTGGCCGAGCAGGCTCAAGCGCACCTGCCCATGCTCTGGCGTAACGCGCGCGATGGGTTTGCGTCGATGTATCTCGTCTCTCATGCCGTCGGGGCGCTCCTGAAGGTGCGTGCTCCCGCCGCAGCCAGCAAGGCCGAGCGCGAAGCTGAACGGGAAGCGTTCCGGCGCATCGATGAAGCGACCGCAGAGTGGTCGTTGACCTGCACGCCTCAGCTGTTTCTCCAGCGGCTGCGCCGACTGGTGGACAAGCTCATGCCTGAATCGCCGAGCGGTCGTCACGCCAAAGCGGTGCGTGATCGGCGGGTGGTGCTCGATCACAGGGGTGAGGGCATGACCTGGTTCGGACTGCTGATCTCGACTGAGGAGGCCGTCGCGGCCTATCAGCGTGCGGATGAGAGTGCGAAGAAACTTCAGCAGGATCCGAATGAGTGCCGCACTCGTGCGCAGATACGCGCCGACCTGTGCTCGGAATGGTTGCGCGGTATCGGCACGTCGACCGCGGTGCAGACGAAGGTGTTCATCACGATCCCGGTCCAGCTGCTCTCTGGTGATGCGGATGCGGATGCGAACGTTGCGCTTCCTGAGCCTCAGGCAGAGCTCGTCGGCCACGGACCGATCGACCCGCTGACGGCGAAGCAGATCCTCCTCGACATCGGGGCGTTCCGTCGGGTGATCGTCGATCCGATCGACAGCGTCATCCTCGATATGGAGCGCCGAAGTCGCCGGGCGACGCCGGCGCAGAAGAACTGGCTGATCCTGCAGCACGGAACGTGCGCCCGCGACGGATGTACCCGCCTCGCACAGCAGTCGGATATCGACCATGAGATCCCATGGTCTCAGGGCGGCAAGACCAACATCGATGAGCTGCGCCCACTGTGCCCGCGCGATCATGTGAATCGACATCTCACGCGGGCCGTCTATCGAAGTCGCCCCGATCGCACCGTCGAAGTCACCACGCCCACCGGTCATCGCACCAGACCGCCCACGTCGGCCGCTCCACCCTTCTGACATTCAGTCAGACAGTGAATTTTTCGTGCATACCAAATTGGGATGCACAAGGATAGAGTCATCGCATGAGCACGCAAATCGCAGTTCGGTTGCCAGACGACACCGTCTCCCAGATGGATGCTCTCGTGGCCGCGGGCGACGTCGCCAATCGCACCGAGTTGGTGTCTGTCGCGATTCAGCGCGAGTTGAGGCGCCGCGCGGCAGAGCGTGACGCCGCGGTTCTTCGTGCCAAGGGTGCGGACGATGATCTTGACGGCCTTGTCGACTGGGTGACTGGCCATTTCGAGATCGAGCGCGACTGATGCGAGAGATCTGCCTCGCGCGTCTCGACAAAACTCGACCGGTGGTTGTGCTCACCCGGGAAGCAGCGCGCGCAGCGATGACGAAGGTGACGGTCGCGCCGATCACATCGACCGTGAAAGGCCTCAGCAGCGAGGTGTCGCTCGGGCGTGAGAACGGTCTCGATCACGCATGCGCCATCGCGCTCGACAACACCGTGACCATTCCGGCATCCGCGCTCGGGCGAACGATCGGATTCCTCACCGAGTCGCAGGAATCACAGCTCGCCACCGCGGTATCACTCGCTTTCGATCTTGACCGGTAGCGCCAGGCCTGGCGTGATTCACGCTCCGCTAGACTCCGAGCAGTGACACGGGGTGCCGCCACAGGGCGGCTGAGACCATACCCGTCGAACCTGATCTAGTTCGTACTAGCGAAGGGATGTCGCATTGAGCGATCTTCTGCGTCCACCGTCCACCACCCTCGTCGAAGACGCGGCCCAGCTGCTGACGTCTCTGCGGGCTGAACCACCGCTCACGCACTGCATCACGAACGCCGTCGTGACCGGCTTCACCGCGAACGTGCTGCTGGCTATCGGTGCAGCGCCCGCGATGGTCGACATCGTGGGGGAGACCGAGATGTTCGCCGGCATCGCCTCTGGCGTTCTGCTGAACCTCGGCACCCCGACGCCAGAGCAGCGAGACGCCTGCCGCGAGGCGGCCACCGGAGCCGCGGCCTCAGGCACGCCCTGGGTGCTCGACCCCGTCGCGATCGGCGCACTGCCGGTGCGCACCGCGCTGGCCCATGAACTCGTAGCGAAACGTCCAACAGCTATTCGAGGAAACGCCTCCGAGGTCCTCGCACTGGCTGGTATGACCGCGGGCGGCAGGGGAGTGGATGCCACCGACACGACGGATGCCGCATCCGATGCCGCACGATCCCTCGCCCAGCGCTTCGGAAGCATCGTCGCCGTATCGGGCCCCGTTGATCTCATCACCGACGGTGAAGAGATCATTCGCATCTCGAACGGCCATGAGCTGCTCACCAAGGTAACGGGTGGCGGGTGTGCCCTCGGTGCCATCATGGCCGCGTTCCTCGGCGTCGCACGCGGCACCGACGTATCCACACTGAGGACGGTCGCCTCGGCAAGCCTCGTGTACACGGTTGCCGCTGAGCGTGCGGCCGCGCAGTCTCACGGACCGGGAAGCTTCGCGGTCGCGCTGCTCGATGCGCTCGCCGCGCTCGAACCCGAAGACATCGCGGCCGCAGCCCGAATCGGAAGGAGCGAGCGATGAACGTCGACCTCTCGATCTATCTCGTCACCGACCCCGAGCTGTGCGGCAGCCGCGGCGTCGTAGAGACTGTGCGGCGCGCGGTCGCCGGTGGTGTGCGTATCGTGCAGCTGCGCGACAAGATGGCGGCTGATGCCGACATCGTCGAGCAACTGGTGGAGCTGTCCCATGTGATCGACGGGCGCGCGTTACTCCTCGTCAACGACCGCCTGGACGCAGCCCTGGCCGCGCGGGAGCGGGGAGCGCGCGTCGACGGCGTTCACCTCGGACAGGGGGACGTCTCGGTGCTGCACGCCCGCGAAATGCTCGGGGTCGACGCCATCATCGGCCTCACCGCGAACACTCCTGAGCACCTCGAGGCCGTGCGCGCACTTCCCGCCGGAACCATCGATCACCTCGGGGTCGGAGTCATCCGCCCGACCAGTACGAAGCCCGATCATCCGCCGGCATTGGGCATCGACGGCTTCCGTGCCTTCGCTGCGGCGAGCCCGCTGCCGTGCGTCGCGATCGGGGGGGTCGGCCTTGATGATGTCGCGGCGTTGCGCGCCGCCGGCGCTGCCGGAGTCGCGCTGGTTTCGGCGCTGTGCGCAGCCGAAGACCCGCGTGCGGCTGCCCAGGTCTTCCGCCGTCGGTGGCGCGGAGAGACAGTGCCGCGGATTCTCAGCATCGCGGGTAGCGACCCCTCCGGCGGCGCCGGCATCCAGGCCGATCTCAAGTCGATCGCAGCCAACGGCGGCTACGGGATGGCCGTGATCACCGCACTCACCGCACAGAACACGCAGGGAGTGCGCGCAGTGCACGTGCCACCGACGGACTTCCTGCGTGCGCAGCTGGATGCGATCTCGGACGACATCGAGATCGATGCGGTGAAGATCGGGATGCTCGCGGGCGCAGACGTCATCCGTACGGTCATCTCCTGGCTTGCAGAGGTACGCCCGCCTGTCGTCGTCCTGGACCCGGTTATGGTCGCCACCAGCGGAGATCGTCTGCTGGACGCCGAAGCGGAAGCCGCGCTCCACGATCTGCTGCAATACGCGGATGTCATCACTCCGAACCTCCCCGAACTGGGCACGCTCACGGGCCGAGACGCCATCGATGACTGGGCGGAAGGCATCGCCGTCGCACGCGAACTGGCCGAGCGTACGGGAACGGCGGTGCTCGTGAAAGGCGGCCACCTGACAGGAGACGACGCACCAGACGCGCTCGTAGAGGCAGGCACTGATGCAAACACGGTGCACGAATTCCCCGGCACGCGTATCGAGACCACGAGCACACACGGCACCGGATGCTCGCTCTCGGCAGCGCTCGCCACCCGGCGCGCTCGTGGCGACGAATGGCCACAGGCCGTGGCATCCGCTCGTTCCTGGCTGCGCGAATCGCTCAGAGCTGGCGCCGATCTCGACGTCGGAAGGGGACACGGCCCCGTGCACCATTTCGCGGGCCTCTGGGAGCGCGGCGGTCTGCAGACTCGCCCCACAGTGCAAGAGCTCACCGCCGAATGGTGGGATGCGACCGCACAGATACGTGCCGACATCGACGCGTTGCCTTTCATCCGCGCACTCGCTGACGGCACCCTCCGGCAGGAACTGTTCCTGTTCTACCTCGCGCAGGATGCCCTGTACCTACGTGAATACGCCAGGGTGCTCGCCGATGCAGCGCGGCTCGCGCCCACGTCCGCGGAACAGGCATTCTGGGCACAGTCTGCACACGGCGCCATCACCGGTGAGCTCGAACTGCACGCGTCCTGGCTCACCCCGGCGCAGGGTGTCACACCTGACACATTCGCCGCGGAACCAGCGCCGGCGACCACCGCGTATCTCAATCATCTGCGGGCGGCCGCTCACTCCGGGAGCTATCCAGAACTCATTGCGGCAGCGCTTCCGTGCTTCTGGCTGTACACCGACCTCGGCCAGCGGCTGCACGCGGGAGATTTCGGCGCGTATGCGCAGAGCGCGGAGCATCCGTACGCATCCTGGCTGGCCACCTATGCCGACCCCGCGTTCGAGGATGCCACGGGTCGAGCGATCGCGTACGTGGCTGCTGCGGCAACGACGGCTGCGCCTGCCACCCGCGCCCGGATGCGGACGGCATTCGAGGCGTCGGCCCGGCATGAGCGGGCATTCTTCGCCGCTCCTACGGGATCATGAGGCGCACCTGACACACGCGCGATTTGCGGATGCTGCGGCCGCGGGTCTATTCTCACCACATGCCTTCGGCCGCATCCGCTTCACTGACGCTCGCTCCGAGCGTCGTCGTCGTGCGCCGACGCCGCAGCCGGCTGGGCGGCCGCCGACTATAGGCGACCCCGTGTTCCCCGAACGCCGATCTTCGGCTCAGCGGGTTGAGCACCGGTGTCGCCGCCTTCGGCCCACCACCCCCAGACCGTTAAGGTAGAACCATGACGTATACCGTCGCCGTCTCCGGCGCATCCGGCTATGCGGGCGGCGAGATTCTGCGCCTGCTTGCGAGTCACCCTGATATCGAGATCCGCACCGTTACCGCGCACTCCAACGCCGGGCAGCCGCTGATCCAGCATCAGCCGCACCTGCGTTCGCTCGCGCATCTCACGCTGCAGGACACCACCCCCGAGATTCTTGCGGGACACGACATTGTCTTCCTCGCCCTCCCACACGGCCAGTCCGGCCAGTACACGGATGCCCTGGACGATGTGCCCCTCATCATCGATGCGGGTGCCGATCACCGCCTGACATCACAGGAATCCTGGGATGCCTTCTACGGTGGGCACTTCCATGAGCCGTGGGCCTATGGTGTGCCGGAGCTGCTCATTAATGGCGTGAAGCAACGGGAGCACCTACGCGGCGCGAAGCGCATCGCAGCCCCCGGCTGCAACGCATCCACAGTGAGCTTGAGCCTCGCACCGGGCGTGGCCGCCGGAGTCATCGACCCCAGCGACATCGTCTCGGTGCTCGCGGTCGGGCCTTCGGGCGCGGGTAAGAGCATGAAGACCAACCTGCTGGCCAGTGAGATCCTCGGCTCGGCGAACCCCTACGCGGTCGGCGGCACTCATCGGCACATCCCGGAGATCCAGCAGGCGCTCGCCGCGGCAGGCGCCGAGACCGTGCGCATCTCCTTCACACCCGTGCTCGTGCCGATGGCGCGCGGCATCCTCGCCACGTCCACGGCGCCGATCGTTCCCGGCGTTTCTGACGCCGAGATCCGCGCCGCATGGGAGACCGCTTACGCCGGCGAGACCTTCGTACAGCTACTACCCGAGGGGCAGTTCCCACGCACCGCGGACGTCATAGGCGCCAACACCGCCCTCATCGGCCTCGCAATCGACCGCGCAGCGAATCGCGTCACCGTTGTCACTGCGGTCGACAACCTCGTCAAAGGCACGGCCGGCGCGGCCATCCAATCCATGAACCTCGCGCTGGGTCTTCCCGAAGACCGGGCCCTCTCACTGAACGGAGTCGCCCCGTGAGCGTCACTGCACCTCAAGGATTCGAAGCGGCCGGTATCGTCGCAGGTCTCAAGTCGACAGGAAAGCCCGACCTCGCTGTCGTCGTCAACCGCGGACCGCGCAAGATCGGCGCCGCTGTTTTCACCAGCAACCGTGCCAAGGCGAACCCGATCATCTGGTCACAGCAGGTGATCGCCGATCGTACGGTCGAAGCCATCGTGCTGAACTCCGGTGGCGCGAACTGCTTCACCGGCAGCTTCGGCTTCCAGACCACACATCAGACCGCCGAGAAGGCCGCCGAGTTGCTGAACGTGAGCGCCGGCGACATTCTGGTCTGCTCCACCGGCCTCATCGGCACCGGCGATCAGACATTCCGCGACAAGGTGCTCGCCGGTACCGAGCAGGCAATCGCCGAACTCAGCGCCGACGGCGGAGACCTCGCAGCCCAGGCCATCATGACGACCGACACGGTCGCCAAGACCGCCGTCATCACGCGCGACGGCTGGACGATCGGCGGCATGGCTAAGGGCGCCGGGATGCTGGCACCTGGCCTTGCGACGATGCTCGTCGTCATCACGACCGACGCTGACCTCGACGCACTCGAAGCCGATACCGCTCTTCGCCGCGCCACCGGTCAGACCTTCGATCGGCTCGACTCCGACGGGTGCATGTCGACCAATGACCAGGTGACGCTGCTCGCCAACGGCGCCAGTGGCATCCGTCCTGATCTGGATGACTTCGCGCTCGCGCTGACCGAGCTCAGCGACCAGCTCGCGATCAAACTGCAGGGCGATGCCGAAGGCGCGAGTCATGACATCACGATCCGCGTCACGAACGCTGTCAGCGAGCAGGACGCAGTGGAAGTCGGCCGCTCTGTCGCCCGTAACAACCTTTTCAAAGCGGCGATCTTCGGCAACGACCCGAACTGGGGCCGCGTGCTCGCCGCGATCGGCACGACCAATGCCAAGTTCGACCCATACAACGTCGATGTCTGGATGAACGGCGTGCGGGTGTGCAGCGAGGGCGGACCTGACCGGCCGCGTGAGGAAGTCGATCTCACCCCGCGCGCCACCGATCTGCTGATTGACCTCCAGGTGGGCGAGGCTGAGGCGACGATTCGCACCAACGACCTCACGCACGATTACGTGCACGAGAACAGTGCGTACGCCTCATGACTGATATTCAGGACACACCTCCCGACGTCGCTGCGGTGAAGGCCACGACGCTTATCGAGTCGCTGCCGTGGCTGAAGAAGTTCCGCGATCAGATCGTCGTCGTCAAGTACGGCGGCAATGCGATGGTCTCGGATGAGTTGCAGGAGGCCTTCGCGCAAGACATCGCCTACCTGCGCTACGTCGGCGTGCAGCCGGTCGTCGTGCACGGCGGCGGGCCGCAGATCTCGAACATGCTCGATCGCCTTGCGATCCCCAGCGAGTTCAAGGGCGGCTACCGAGTCACCAACACCGAGGCGATCAGCGTCGTGCGCATGGTGCTGACCGGTCAGGTGAACCCGCAGCTCGTCGCGAAGATCAACTCGCACGGTCCGATTGCGACCGGTCTCAGCGGAGAAGACGCAGGACTCTTCGGCGGACGCCGCCGTGGTGTCGTCATTGACGGTGAAACGATCGATCTCGGGCGCGTCGGCGATGTCGTGCAGGTTGACCCGACCGCGGTGCTCGATCACCTGGCGGCGGGCCGCATTCCGGTGATCTCCAGCATCGCGCCCGATCTTGATCACCCAGGGCAGTCGCTGAACGTGAATGCGGATGCCGCGGCATCCGCTCTGGCTGTCGCACTGAATGCACGCAAGCTGGTCGTCCTCACAGACGTTCCCGGGCTGTACGCAGACTGGCCGAACCGGGATTCGCTCGTATCGCACCTCACGTCGGCGCAGCTCACAGAGATGCTGCCGACGCTGGAATCGGGAATGATCCCGAAGATGCGTGCGTGCCTGGATGCGGTCGAAGGCGGAGTGGACGCCGCAGCCATCATTGACGGACGTGTGCCGCACTCGGTGCTCGTCGAACTCTTCACAAGCAAGGGAATCGGAACACAAGTGGTACTCGGAAATTCGGGGGTGACGGCATGACCGTCTGGCAGGAAGAAGCAGCACGGGATCTGGTGCTCAACGCAGGCGACCGGTTGGCATTGCTGACCCGCGGCGAAGGCTCCTATCTCTGGGACGGTGACGGCAAGCGCCACCTCGACTTCCTCGCAGGCATCGCGGTGACCTCGCTCGGCCATGCGCACCCGGTGTTCGTCGAGGCGATCTCCAAGCAGGCCGCGATCCTCTCGCACGTGTCGAACTACTTCGCCACGCCGCCGCAGCTTGAACTTGCTGCGCGATTGAAGCGTCTGGCAGGTGCCGGTATCGACGGGCGGGTGTTCTTCTCGAACTCGGGCGCCGAGGCCAACGAAGCCGCGTTCAAACTGGCACGTCTGCACGGCGGAGCAGAGCGCCCCCGCATCCTGGCTCTGGACAGTGCCTTCCATGGACGCACCATGGGATCGCTCGCCCTGACCGCGAAGAAGGCCTACCGGGCGCCCTTCGAGCCGATGCCTGGCGGCGTCGAGCACATTCCGGCCACCATTGAGGCTCTCGAGGCAGCGTTGGACGACCGCGTCGCCGCTGTCTTCGTCGAGCCCATCCAGGGTGAGGCTGGCGTCGTCGAACTGCCGGAGGGCTATCTCGCAGCGGCACGTGCGCTCACGCTGAAGCACGGCGCGCTGCTCATCGTCGACGAGATCCAGACCGGCGCCGGCCGCACCGGCGCATGGTTCGGCTTCAATCACGAGGGCATAACCCCTGACGCCATCACGCTCGCCAAGGGCATCGGCGGAGGCTTCCCGATCGGCGCACTCGTCACCTTCGGTGCGGCGAGCGCGCTGCTCACCCCTGGGTCCCACGGATCGACCTTCGGCGGGAACCCGTTGGGCACTGCCGTGGCCAACGCGGTGCTTGCCGAGATCGAGAACGCGGGGCTCGTGGAGAACGCCGCGACGCGTGGCGCGCAGCTGCGCACCCTCATCGAAGGGCTCGACTCTGAGCTGGTCGATGCGGTTCGCGGACGTGGCCTGCTTATCGGTGTGGCGTTGACCGCTCCGGTCGCCGGTGACGTCGTCGCCGCGGCACAGGAGCGCGGGCTCATCATCAACGCGGCGAATCCCTCTACGGTGCGCATTGCGCCGGCCCTGAACATCGGCGACGCCGAGATCGAAGAATTCCAGACGCTGTTCTCTGCAGCTCTCGCCGACGTGCAGACGAGCATCGCGGCATCCGAAACCGGAAAGGTACCCGCATGACCCGCCACCTGTTGCGTGACGATGACCTCACCCCCGCCGAGCAGGCGGAGATCCTCGACCTCGCGATCGAGCTGAAGAAGGACCGTTGGGCTGACAAGTCGCTCGCCGGTCCGCAGACCGTCGCGGTCATCTTCGACAAGTCGTCCACTCGTACTCGAGTCTCGTTCGCGGTCGGTATCGCCGATCTCGGCGGCACGCCACTGATCATCTCGACCGCGAGCAGTCAGCTCGGCGGCAAAGAGACCCCGTCCGACACGGCCCGCGTGCTCGAGCGCCAGGTCGCCGCCATCGTCTGGCGTACCTACGCGCAGGCGGGGCTCGAGGAAATGGCCGAGGGCACCCGTGTGCCGGTCGTCAACGCGCTCTCCGATGACTTCCACCCCTGCCAGCTGCTCGCCGACCTGCTCACGATCCGCGAGCACAAGGGTGAGCTCAAGGGGCTGACGCTGACGTTCTTCGGCGATGGTGAGAGCAACATGGCGCACTCCTATGCGCTTGCCTGCGTCACAGCCGGCATGCACGTGCGCATCGCGTCGCCCGAGTCTTACTCTCCGCGCGCCGATGTCGTCGCGGACGCTGACCGTCGCGCCGCCGAGACCGGTGGTTCGATCACGCTGTTCACCGACCCCGTCGAAGCAGCTGCAGGTGCAGACGTCATCGTCACCGACACCTGGGTGTCGATGGGCAAGGAAGAGGAGAAGCTCGCGCGCATCCGCGATCTCGGCGGGTACAAGGTCACCGCGGAGACCATGAGCCTCGCTGACCCGGAGGCGATCTTCATCCATTGCCTTCCCGCCGACCGTGGCTACGAGGTCGACTCCGAGATCATCGACGGACCGCAGAGTGTCGTCTGGGACGAGGCGGAGAACCGCCTGCACGCCCAGAAGGCACTCCTGGTCTGGCTGCTTCGCCAGAACTGAGTCTCCACTGATGCGAGCGGGATGGCCGACGACCCACTGGCGTCGTCTGAATGGTCCCGCTCGCATCGCGGGTGTTGATCTGGCGCGCGGTCTCGCCGTGCTCGGGATGTTCGCGGCGCACCTGCTGCTGATCGCCGACGGCTTCATCTGGACCGACCCCACCACGTGGATGGCGGTCGTCGACGGCCGCTCGTCGATCCTGTTCGCGACTCTTGCCGGTGTCTCCATCGGGCTGGTCACCGGTGGGCGCACGCCGCTTCCGGCCAAGCGGATGGCTGTCGCCCGGTTGAAGCTCGTGCTGCGCGCTCTCATCCTCTGGGTGCTCGGCGTGCTGCTGATCCTCACTGGTGTGCCGGTGTACGTGATCCTGCCCGCCTACGCGATCCTGTTCCTGCTGGTGTTGCCGTTCACCTCGCTGTCTGCGCGCACGCTGCTGTGGATCGCGGCAGGGCTGGGCATCGTCATGCCGTTTGTGCAGCCGGTGTTCGCGGGGCTGCCTATCGACGGCGAGGTCGACGCGATGCTGGGGTGGCACTATCCGTTCACCGTATGGATCGCATTCGTCCTCGCCGGTCTCGGCGTTGCGAGGGCGGGAGTGACTCGACTCGTGGTGCAGGTGCGGATGCTGTTCGGGGGAGCGGCGCTGGCCGCAGTCGGATACGCCCTGGCAACACTGCCACTGCCGCAGGACGACGAGTACTGGGCGTCTGTGTGGACGGCCGAGCCGCACTCCTCCGGTCTGTTCGAGGTCATCGGCTCGGGCGGGTTCGTCATCGCAGTCATCGGCACGTGTCTTCTGCTGTGCCGCCTGCGCGTGCTGAAGGCAGTCACCTTGCCATTGCGCGCAACCGGAGCCATGCCGCTGACCGCCTACACGGTTCAGCTGCTGGTCTGGGCAGCGGTCGCACTGACGACGCTGGGCAACACCAGCGACTTCTTCGGGTTTGTGGCGCTCGAGCCGTTCTGGCCTCTCGCGATCGGCACGATTCTCGGTTGCACGGCGTGGGCGCTGCTGATCGGTCGAGGTCCGCTGGAGTGGGTGCTCGAGCGAGCCACGAGAGCCGTCGGGCCCAGCCCGGTGCGCCGCTAGGCTGGAACCATGAGCGAGGCGAAGAACGACGGCACGAATGAGGGCGCACTCTGGGGTGCACGATTCGCGAGTGGACCGTCTCCCGAATTGGTGGAGCTCAGCCGGTCCACGCACTTCGACTGGATCCTCGCGCCCTACGACATCGCGGGCTCGCACGCGCACGCCAAGGCTCTTGCCGCAGCCGGGTACCTCGAGGCAGACGAAGAGCAGCGGATGCACGCGGGCTTGGATGCCGTCGCGCGAAAGGTCGCCGACGGCACGCTGCGTCCGGCACCCTCTGACGAGGATGTGCACGGAGCCCTCGAGCAGGCGCTGATCGTCGAACTCGGTGCCGAGCTCGGCGGACGCCTCCGGGCGGGCCGCAGCCGCAACGACCAGATCGCCACGCTCGTGCGGATGTACCTGATCGATCACGCCAAGGTCATCGCCCGCGACATCCTGCGCGTCATCGACGCTCTCGTTGCACAAGCCGAAGCGCACCCCGGAGCGATCCTCCCCGGACGCACCCACCTGCAGCACGCGCAGCCAGTGCTGCTTGCCCACCACCTGCAGGCGCACGCCTGGCCGCTCGTGCGCGAACTTGAACGCCTCGTCGACTGGCGCGTGCGTGCCGGCGTCTCGCCCTACGGCGGGGGAGCGCTCGCAGGCTCGACTCTGGGTCTCGACCCCGCGCTGGTCGCTCGTGAGCTCGGGCTCGACCGCCCAGCGGAGAATTCGCTCGACGGCACCTCCGCGCGCGACGTGGTTGCGGAGTTCGCGTTCATCACGGCGATGATCGGCGTCGACCTCTCGCGTTTGAGCGAGGAGATCATCCTCTGGAACACGCGCGAGTTCGGTTTCGTCACACTGCATGACAGCTACTCGACCGGGTCGAGCATCATGCCGCAGAAGAAGAATCCCGATATCGCTGAGCTCGCCCGTGGCAAGTCCGGCCGGCTGATCGGTAACCTGTCCGGCCTCATGGCCACGCTGAAGGGGCTGCCGATCGCGTACAACCGTGATCTGCAGGAGGACAAGGAGCCGGTCTTCGACTCGGTGAACACTCTCGAGGTCGTGTTGCCCGCATTCGCCGGCATGGTCGCGACGCTCACTTTCCACACCGAGCGGATGGCAGCACTTGCCCCGCAGGGCTTCTCGCTCGCGACAGATGTCGCCGAATGGCTGGTCAAGCGCCGCGTCCCGTTCCGCGATGCGCACGAAATCTCCGGCGCGCTGGTCAAGGCCTGTGAACTGCAGGAGATCGGTCTTGAGGATGCATCGGATGAGCTGCTCGCGCAGGTCTCACCGCATCTCACCCCCGAAGTGCGCGAAGTGCTGAGCATCGAAGGGTCGGTGGCGTCTCGCACCGGGGCGGGCGGCACTGCGCCCGTACGCGTCGCCGAGCAGCGGGCCGAGCTCATCGCCCGCGCGCAGTCAGCCGCGCACGCTCTCGGGCTCTGATGTAATCATTGCCGCCGCCTGGATACTTTGAGATACTTGGGCCCAAGTATCCCGATGTATCTGTTTGGAGCGTGCAATGCAGCCGAGCCCGTACACGCCAGGTGAAATCGCACGCGCTGTTCCCGGTCGCGGTGAGCTGATCGAGGAGTTCACCGAGCGGCTCTCGCTCATGGTCGACCTCCAAAGGCTGATCGGCCGCGTCCACGTGGCATTTGGCGAACGCGGCATCGGTAAGACCTCGCTGCTGCGTGCCTATCAACGCCTCGCCGAAGAACGTGAAGCGCTCTGCATCTGGGTCACGGCGGGCGAGTCAGCGGGACTGGTCGCTCAAATCATCGACGGCATCCGCGAAGCCACACGCTCGTGGCCACAGGCAGCGGCGGCTACGATCCGCGAGCATCTAGACGAGTTGACGGTCACGATCGGTGTGCCAGGGGTTGCCTCCGTCAGCGCTAAGACCAGCGTGAAGACCAAGGCCGCGACCATGGCCGAAACCGTCGGCGCACGCACGCTCGAGAAGCTGATTCGCGCGACTGCGGAGGATCGCAAGCGGGTGAAGGCCCTGGTGCTCTTCATCGACGAGGTGCAGTCGGCGGATGCGGACGGCATCCGGACGCTTGCCTATGCATGGCAGCACCTGCAGGCGGAGCATCCGGACATTCCTGCCGCGGTGTATGCCGCTGGTCTTCCGAACGCTCCGGAGCAGATCGCCGATGCCGTCACCTTCAGCGAGCGTTTCGCGTATCGCCCGCTGGAGATGCTGTCGGTCGGCGCGCAGGTGGCAGCACTGCGGGATCCCGCAGCGGAGCTGAACGTCGCATGGGATTCGGACGCGCTCGAGCGGGCCGCGGAACTCGCTGCCGGATACCCCTACGCAGTGCAGCTCTATGGTGACGCCGCGTGGGTTGCGGCAGGGCGACCGGATGCCGGCGGCACGATCACCAAGCGCAATGTGAAGACGGCACGTGCGAGTGTCGACCGCGACCTGCGAAACCTCTTCGCCGCACGCTGGGCAAACACCACGCCGAATCAGCGACGCTTCCTCGTTGCTGTCGCCTGGTTGCAGGAGCGTGACGTCACCGTCGACCGGGCCGACCTGGCTGAGGTGCTGGATGTTTCCTCGCGCAGCCTCTCCTCGGTGCGTGCGCGCCTGATCGCGAAAGGCCTGATCCGCTCCGAAGGGCATGGCACAGTGACCATTCCCGTGCCGGGGTTCGCCGGGTACATCCGTGAGTTGGAGGAGGATCCGCGCTGATAGCCTGGAGCGCGTGTCGAATTCTGCTCTGACAACTGCCGCCCCGGCGATCGATCCCACGTTCGAAAATGTGTGGGATGAGATCGTGTGGCGTGGCCTTGTCCACGTGTCCACTGACCAGGAGGCGCTGCGCGCCCTTCTCGCTGGGGACCCGATCACGTATTACTGCGGATTCGACCCGACGGCGCCGAGCCTGCACCTGGGAAACCTCGTGCAGTTGCTTCTGCTTCGTCGACTGCAGCTCGCTGGACACAAGCCGCTCGGACTCGTGGGCGGCTCGACTGGTCTTGTTGGTGACCCGCGGCCGACAGCTGAGCGCACGCTCAACACGCCCGAGACTGTCGCGGAATGGGTTGGTCGCCTGCGCTCGCAGGTCGAGCGCTACCTCAGCTTCGAAGGTGACAACGCTGCCAGGCTCGTGAACAACCTCGACTGGACGGCGCCGATGTCGGCGATCGACTTCCTGCGCGAGATCGGCAAGCACTACCGCGTCGGAACCATGCTGAAAAAGGACGCGGTCGCTGCGCGGCTGAACTCCGATGCCGGCATCAGCTACACGGAGTTCAGCTACCAGATTCTGCAGGGAATGGACTTTCTGGAGCTCTACCGCCAGTACGACTGTGTGCTGCAGACGGGGGGCTCCGATCAGTGGGGCAACCTCACCAGTGGCACCGACCTCATCCGTCGTGTCGAGGGGGAGTCTGCACATGCGATCGGCACGCCGCTGATCACGAACAGTGACGGCACCAAATTCGGCAAGAGCGAGGGTAACGCCATCTGGCTTGATGCCGAGATGTGCAGCCCCTACCGGATGTACCAGTTCTGGCTCAGTAGCGCCGATGCCGACGTCATCGAACGTCTGAAGATCTTCACCTTTCTCACGAGGGCTGAAATCGAGGATTACGCGGCGCTCGTCGAGTCCGAGCCGTTCCGTCGTGCCGCGCAGAAGCGACTCGCCCTTGAGGTCGTCGCCACGGTGCACGGTATCGATGCGACGGCCGCCGTCATCGCGGCATCCGAAGCGCTCTTCGGCCAGGGTGATCTGACTGCGCTGGATGCTGTGACGCTCCGTTCGGCACTCGAGGAACTGCCCAACGCGACAGTCTCGGTCGGAACAACGGTCGTCGACGCGCTCGTCGCGACTGGACTCGTCGCGAGCCTTTCCGAGGCGCGCCGCGCGATCACCCAGGGGGGTGTCTCACTCGACGGTGCCCGTATCGAGGACGGCGCTGCAGTCGTGCAGGGAACCCTACCCGGTGGTGTATCGGTGCTGCGCCGAGGCAAGAAGACCCTCGCAGGCATCTTCCTGGGCTGAAGCCATGCCGTTCACGCCGAGCCATGCGGTGGTGGCGCTGCCGTTCCTGCGCACGCCACTGATTCCTGCGGCGATCGCGATCGGTGCGATGACACCGGATCTGCCGCTGTTCCTGCGCGGTTTCGGTATCACCTACAACTTCACGCACACGATCGCGAACATCATATGGACCGGCGTGATCGCGCTCGGGCTGTTCCTGCTGTGGCGGATCGTACTTCGTCCTGCCACTCGGGAGCTGTCGCCGTCCTGGCTCGCGCGCAGGCTTCCTGACGAGTGGAGTCAGGAGCCATGGGATGCTGCCCGCCTCGCCATCGGCGTCGGCAAGAACCGGTTCTACCCGCTGCTGCTCGCGGTGTCGTTGCTGCTTGGGGTGATCTCGCACATCCTCTGGGACCTGTTCACGCATGAGGAACGATGGGGGAGCGAGCTGCTACCAGCGCTCGCGGATCAGTGGGGTCCTTTGCAGGGCTTCAAATGGCTGCAGCACGGTTCGAGCGTCGTCGGCCTGTTGATCATCGCAATCTGGGCGCTGCTCTGGCTACGTCGGACCGAACCGGGAGGCGTGGTGAGGCAGGTGCTTCCCCACTGGGTGCGCGTGGCCTGGTGGATTTCGCTCCCCGTCATCCTCATCGGATCATGGGTGATCGGCTACGTCGTGTTCGGGCCCTTCACTGAGGAATTCACGATCCGGCACCTCGCTTACCGTGTGCTGCCACCAGCATGTGGGTTCTGGGCGATGCTCACTCTCGCCCTGTGTGTGATCCTCACCACTGTGGCGCGTCGCGGCCCCACGGTCGGGGTGGCGCGAAGCTGAACCCGGGCAGCACCGGCGCAGCAGTGATGAGCGCATGGCCATCAACACTGAAATTCTGAGTGTGCATGGCCGGGTCGATCTCTCGTTCTGGTTCCGGGGCATCACGCCTCGGCATCCCGAGCAGCTCGGCGGCGACGCGACGCAATGACGTGGCGATGTGCCACGTTCCTCCTTCGCGAACGCGCCGATCTACCACTGCGCACACGGCGGCCGCCAGCAGATAGCCGGCGCTGTGATCAAGAGCCTGCGCGGGAAGTGCGCCGGGAACTTCACCGTCGACGGATTCGATGAGTGCGATTCCGGATTCCGCTTGCACGAGGCTGTCGAAGCCCGCACGGTCTGGCTGATCCAGCCCCCACGCGCTCAACTGCACGATGATCAGCCCGGGATATCGCTCGCCGAGTTGGCCGGGGGAGAGCCCGAGGCGTGTAAGGGCTGCCGGGCGGTAGCCGAGCACAACGACATCCGCTTCCTCGAGCAGTGCTGTCATCTGTTCGGATCGTGCGTCAAGAAGAGTTGTCCGCTTGCCGTGGCCGGTATCGAGGTGCTGCCATTCCGGCTCCGGAATGTGAGGAGGATCGATGCGCAGAACATCTGCGCCCAGCAGAGCGAGAGTGCGAGTGCAGACCGGGCCGGCAATGACGCGCGTGAGGTCGAGAACGCGGATGCCGCTGAGCGGCGCCTGCGGACGCGGCGGGTTCCGGCGTGCACGTGGTGCGGTATCGCCTATGCGTCGGATGTCGACGAGAGGTTGCGCACGTAACGCTGAATCGCGCGCCGAGTTCTCAGGCATCACGGCAACGGCAAGCCCGCCAGCGGTGGTGATGCGATTGACGGACTCCGCAACGGATGCCGAAGTCAACGATGAGCGCAAGTCGTCGATGCTGATGTCATGGGGGAGTCCGAGTCCGAGACCGAGACACAATGCACGTGCATGATGCGGATAGTTGCCGTGAGTGCGTAGCCAGCCGTCCTTCGTCTGCCAGAAACCGGAGAACGGCGACCACACGGGCGGCTGCTCGCCGTCAATGCGCAACAGCCGGTCGCTGCGGTACGCCATCGCGATGCGATCGGGGTCAAGCTGCGGAGCATGACTGATACCAGCGCCGAGCCAAACCGACGCGACACTGGCCCATGCCAGATCTCCGGTCGCAAGACGAGAAGGGAGAGGGACAATTCGCCGAGGGGATGCCCCGGTCTCCGCGCTGGTGGGGAGCGAATCCATGGCACGATCGTACGCCTCAGGGAATGATCCGCACTAAGAAACTGCGCGTGACCTGGGGAGAAGCGTTCCAACGTCCGCTCGGACACGCCCGGGGGGCTGCCGTGATTTGCCCGACTTCCAGATCCCGCGTAAGTTATTACTTGTTCGCCCCACAGGGTTGAGACAGGGCCCAGGCCCAGCTCCCCTCAAGTAGCGGACCACCTCCCAACACAGAAGATCACTTCGGTGAGAATCTGAGTCGGGATGCTCTGTGGTACCGCAGATCGCAACCGAGTTTCGCTCGGATCGCCGATTTGACAAACGGTTGCCACCGGGTAAGATAGAGAAGTTGCCTCGAAGCGCTTGATCGCTTCGAACAATTACTCGAATTTGGGTCTGACGGCGTGTCGGTTTGACATGCTGAATGGCTCAGATAAGATAGAGAAGTTGCCCTGCGGGCCTGGTTGTGATGACTGGGTC
>NZ_JBPXMT010000004.1:0-521923 GCF_051842835.1 Microbacterium sp. A93 | reverse complement strand
GAGGTAGACGGCAGATGACCCGGCCCCCGAGATGAACTGCTTCGTGCCGTTGAGCACATACTCGTCGCCGTCACGCTTTGCCGACGTCGTGATCGCTGCGGCGTCAGAGCCAGCACCGGGTTCGGTGAGACAGTAACTGCCGAGGTCGTTCATCGTGACCAGGCCGGGCAGCCAGCGCTCGCGCTGCTCCTGGTTGCCGAACGCGTCGATCATCCAGGCGACCATGTTGTGGATCGAGATGTAGGCCGCGATCGTCGTGTCACCCTTAGCAATCTCCTCGAAAATCGCCACCGCATCCAGCCGGGACAGACCCGACCCCCCGACGTCATCTCTCACATAGATACCCCCGAGACCGAGCTCACCGGCCTCTCGCAGCGTGTCAACGGGAAAGAACTTCTCGGCATCCCAGGTCGCCGAATTCGGGGCCAGGCGGGCTGTGGCAAAATCCCGCACGGCTTCCACGAGCGCCGTCCGCTCATCAGGGGTCAGTGACGCGTACATAGCGCTCAGTGCATCGTCGGAATGACGAAACTCGCGCCTTCCTTCAGATCGTGTGACAACCAGCGACTCGTCACCGTCTTGGTCTTCGTATAGAACCGGAACGCGTCAGGACCGTGCTGGTTCAAGTCACCAAAGCCAGACTTCTTCCACCCGCCGAACGTGTGATAGGCGATCGGGACGGGGATCGGCACGTTGACGCCGACCATTCCCACCTGCACGCGTGCAGTGAAGTCCCGTGCGGCATCGCCGTCACGGGTGAAGATCGACACACCATTTCCGTACTCGTGGTCCGTTGCCATTGCGAGGGCCTGCTCGTAGTCATCGGCGCGTGCGATGAACAGCACCGGTCCGAAGACCTCTTCCTTGTAGACCGTCATGTCGGTCGTGACGTTGTCGAACAGGGTCGGGCCGAGGTAGAAACCGTTCTCGTAACCCTCCACCGTGTAGCCGCGGCCGTCGGCGAGCAGCGTCGCGCCCTCGTCGATGCCCGTCTGGATGTAGCCTTCGACACGCGTGAGCGCTTCGGCCGTGATCAGGGGGCCATAATCCACGCTCTCGGCGAGAGACGGACCGATCTTGAGTGCCTTCACCCGCTCGGTGAGCTTGGCAGACAACGTATCCGCCGTCGCTTTGCCGACCGGAACAGCAACCGAGATCGCCATGCACCGTTCCCCGGCCGAGCCGTAACCGGCGCCGATGAGCGCATCAGCGACCTGGTCGAGATCCGCGTCGGGCATCACGATCATGTGGTTCTTCGCACCGCCGAAACACTGTGCGCGCTTGCCGTTCTGGGCGGCGGTCTCGTAGATGTACTGCGCGATCGGGGTCGAACCGACGAAGCCAACGGCCTTGATCCGGTCATCATGCAGGATCGCATCGACGGCCTCTTTATCCCCGTTGACCACGTTCAACACTCCGGCGGGCAGTCCCGCCTCGAGGAACAACTCGGCGATGCGCAGCGGGACAGAGGGGTCGCGCTCGCTCGGCTTGAGGATGAAGGAGTTGCCCGCGGCGAGCGCAGGACCCATCTTCCATAGTGGAATCATGGCCGGGAAGTTGAACGGGGTGATGCCGGCGACGACGCCGAGCGGCTGACGCATCGAATACACGTCGATGCCGGTGCCGGCACCGGTCGAGTACTCCCCCTTGAGCATGTGAGGCGCGCCGACCGCGAACTCGATAACCTCCACACCGCGCTGAATGTCGCCCTTGGCATCATCAACAGTCTTGCCATGCTCGCTCGAAAGGAGCTCGGCGAGACTCTGCATGTCCTTCGCGATGAGGTCGAGGAACTTCAGCAACACACGGGCGCGCTTCTGCGGGTTCGTCGCACCCCACGCGATCTGCGCCTCCTCAGCATTGGCGATCGCAGCGGCCATCTCAGCCGTGCTCGCCAAAGGCACCTTCGCCTGCACTTCGCCGGTACTCGGATCGAACACATCACTGAATCGGCCAGAAGCGCCGGCGACATGCTTGCCACCGATGAAGTGAGTGAGTTCACGAGTCATTTCGAGGTATCCCTTCGGTGCGCCGACGATGGCGCGTATCGCCTATAGTAATTGTAGTTCCTACTAATTACTAGGTCGACCTATGTTATCGCGTTTCCGAAACGCTTCAGCAAGAGAAGTGACTGGAGCCGGGACGGCACCCACTATTGCGAGGTCCAACGAATTGCTCTGGACCCGCACTTTGATCCCTCGCTAGCGAGCTGCGCAAGACTGGCTCACCGAAGACCCAGGAGAAAATCCCATGACAAGTGTCATCGTGGCAGGTGCCCGCACGCCGATCGGCAAGCTTTTGGGCGCATTCACATCGCTTACGGCCCCTGATCTCGGGGGGCGCACAATCGAAGCGGCAGTCTCCCGTGCGGGCGTGCAGGCCGCTGATCTCGAAGCTGTGTACTTCGGCAACGTCGTGCAGGCCGGGGTCGGCCCCAACCCGGCCAGGCTCGCTGCGGCAGCAGGTGGTGTTCCGCTCACCGTCCCGGCCACATCGATCAACAAGCTCTGCCTCTCGGGCCTGACCGCTCTGGGCCATGCCGATCTCGCGATCCGCGCAGGGCTGCTCAAGATCGCCTTGGCCGGTGGCACAGAGTCGATGACGAACGCGCCTCACCTCGCCCATGTTCGCTCCGGTGTGAAGTATGGCCCGGCTGCCCTCATGGACGCCCTCGATCAGGATGCTCTGATCTGCGGCCTTGAGCATCTCGTGATGGGTGCAGGCACCGAGCGACACCAAGCATCGATGGGAATAAGTCGGCAAGAGCAGGATGACTTCGCCGCGCGCTCGCACCAGCTCGCCTCAGCGGCAGCGGATGGCGGCATCTTCGACGAAGAGATCGTGCCGGTGACCGTACGAGGCCGCCGCGATGCGATCGATATCAGTCGAGACGAGGGAATACGCCCCGACACCATGGCAGAATCCCTCGCATCCCTGCGCCCGGCCTTCGCGCCGGACGGGACGATCACCGCAGGCTCGGCCTCGCAACTCTCCGACGGAGCAGCTGCACTTGTGGTGATGGATAAAGCCGAGGCGCAGCGTCTTGGACTGCCGTGGATCGCCGAGATCGTCTCCTACGCGACAGTCGCCGGGCCGACGCCCTCGCTGCTACATCAACCAGCCCGTGCCATCGAGAAAGCGGTATCGATCGCGGGCGTCAACGTCGCCGATCTCGATTTGCTCGAGATTAACGAGGCGTTCGCAAGCGTAGCGATAGCGTCCATGCGCGAACTGCAAGTAAAGCCAGAGCGCGTCAACGTCAACGGCGGCGCGATCGCACTGGGACACCCAGTAGGGGCGTCAGGTGCCCGACTTGCCCTCACGTTGGCGCTCGCGCTGCGCCGACGCGGCGGAGGACTAGGAGCAGCGGCACTTTGCGGTGGCGGCGGTCAAGGAGATGCCATTATTCTTCGCGTCTCGGATGACAACCAATGAACATCAATGGAATCAGCGCGTTGGTCACTGGCGCTGCATCGGGTCTCGGCGCAATGACTGCGAAGGCACTGTCCGAACGTGGAGCACAGGTACTGGGCCTTGATCTCGCCGCGAGTATCGAACGCGCAGGCACTGCGCCGGACGGTGTGCGCTACGTCGCGGCGGATGTCACCAGCGAAGAGCAGGTAAGTCATGCTCTCACGATGATCGGCGATGCCCCGCTACGACTCGTTGTCAACTGCGCAGGCATCGCCCCGGCCAGGCGAATCCTGTCATCCCGCGGCCCCCACGATCTCGCCACGTTCCAACGCGCGGTAGACATCAATCTGGTCGGGACCTTTAACGTCCTGCGCCTGGCAGCCGAGGTGATCGCGAAGACCAAGCCAGACGAGAACGGGCAGCGCGGACTAATCGTGAACACCGCCTCGGTCGCCGCCTACGAGGGGCAGATCGGGCAAATCGCGTACGCTGCATCCAAGGGCGGTGTCGTGGCAATGACCATCGCCGCCGCACGCGACCTCGCCCGCTACGGGATCCGAGTCGACACGATCGCACCGGGCATTCTCGACACCCCGATGCTCTCCGCACTCGGCGAAGAGGTCAACGCGTCGCTCGCCGCAACCGTGCCGTTCCCTCAGCGACTGGGCAAGCCCGCCGAGTATGCGCAACTTGTCCTGATGCTGGCAGAGCATGACTACCTCAACGGCGAAACCATTCGACTGGATGGGGCGCTCCGGATGGCTCCGCAATGAGCGGCATCGTCGTCTCGCGCGAGAGCACCATCACCCACATCCGCCTAGCCCGGCCTACCGAGGGCAATGCCCTCAACCTCGAGGTGACGGGGGCTCTTGAATACGCGGTCTCCGCAGCGCGATCTGATGGAACGCGTGTAATCACGCTGTCCTCCGAAGGGCCTGTGTTCTGTGGCGGCGGCGACGTCGCCGCGATGGCGAACGCTCCTGACCCTGCGGCGTACACCCATGAACTCGCCAGCAGCCTCCACCGAGCATTGCTGACTCTCACCGAGTCTGGCATCGTAGTGGTCGCCGCAGTCCAAGGCGCCGCAGCCGGGGCGGGCTTCGGGCTCGTTCTGAACGCCGACTACGTCATCGCAACGGAGAACGCGAAGTTTCTCACTGCATACTCCGCACTCGGCGTCAGTCCCGACGGTGGCACCACTCGTCTCCTCCCCCACATCGTCGGTCGCATGCGTGCCGTCGAACTCGCTGTCACCGGGCGTCGGCTGGATGCGCAAACCGCACAGCAATGGGGCATTGTCAACGACATCGTCGCCCAGGAAGGGCTCACCCAAGCCACGATGTCAATCGCAGAGTCGATCGCACGGACGCCTGCTGCCGCACTTGCAGCAACGAAACGACTCCTGAACGCCGAGTGGGTGCAGGGATACGCGGACCACCTCGCAAAGGAGGCGAAGTCAATCGCGCAACTCATGGAAACGAACGAGTCCCGCGCGCTCCAAGGCTCGTTCCTCGCCCGAACATCGAAGGAGACACCACAACCACGCTCAGCAGCACAATGAGCACTGTGTACGCGGCGACGGAAGTACCCTGATGATCTCCCGGCCATTGCGTTGCGCCGCAGTTGACTCACCGCGCCCGGATACTTTCTTCGTAGCCGCTTGGGAGTCATTCTTGAAGAGTGTTGGCCAGCCGGGCTCGGCATGATTGTTGCCCCGGCAGCAGTGCGCACATGTTAGAGAAACCATCTGACTTTCCAATCGAAGAGGTGATCTTCGATCTCGAAGACTTCGTCGCGCGCTCGGCCGGGTCGGAGTCGCGATTGAACATCCTGGCCGCGCTGAGTCTGAACGGCTTGGGCTACAAGACCTTGGTGCTGCGCGTCAAACACGTCTCCTCGCCATGGGTTCGATGAGGTCCTCGAGGTGGTCGGGACTGCGGCGGAACTCTGGCTCAGCGTGATGGTGTCGAAGGTCTCCGATAATCCCTATGTCAATTCCGTCGATAGGACGCCGGGTTCATTCGAGCAGCAGTCACGCTGATCCCCAGGACGGATCGGACTAGCACTGCAGAACGCAGGATCCACTCGGAATTCACCGCATCGCCGACCTCATCGCGGTTTCCACACGCGTCGAGACGCTCGTCTACGCCCCGGGGCTTTCATGGCGGCGAAGCACCTTCCGTCTCCCACCATCGGCGTGGCCACCGGCGCCGCGCGCGTCCCATCGACGCAGCACTATTCGCGGCGCGGCACAACTGCATCCACGTCCTCTACGCCCCCTATGCGGTGATCGGCGATATCGACGGATTTGAGGAAGCGACGTCGAGAGTAGCTGGAATGGGCTTCGACGGCAAGCCGAGCGTTTACCCGTCCCAGATCGAGAGGCGCAACCGCGCAGGCACACCCGATGAGCAGGTGTACGAGCACGTTCAGACTTTCCTCCCCGACAAGAGCAGAGCCGAAAATTAAAGGAGACAGCTCAGCTACGCTCGGTGAAGAGTTGATCCATGAGGCAACTCGCTGGATGCCACACGACCATCCAACGAAGGCTCCGCGCTGTCGGCCGAGACAGTGCCCGGTCACCACCGACACGACGATCTGCGAGAATGTGGCATCTGAAATATTCTCCGGGGGCAAACGATGAATGACCAAGAAGATTTCACCAACAACGGGATCGGAAGCCTGTGGGCGAAACCACACGATCGGGCGCGATCGGTCGATTTCGGCATGACCGCACGCGACCGTGTGGCACGAGAACTCCGGCATCGAGTTCTCCTTGGTTCACTCAAAGCAGGTGACCGGCTCGATCTGGACGCACTCGCGGAGGAGTTCGGCACGAGCCGCACGCCCGTCCGCGAGGCGACGCTGGAACTTGCAAACGACAATCTGGTGAAGCTTGCACCACGCAGCGGGATCACAGTACTTGGAATCACCGCATCGGATCTTCTTGACAACTTCGAACTCATGGCAAATCTCGCGGGGATGGCGGCCGGATGGGCCGCCCTCCGAGCCACCCCTGAGGACGTTGAGCGCATTCGAACCACCGGTGATGCCGTCGTCGCAGCGTCCGAATCTGGTGGCGATGTCGCATTGGCGAACTTCAAGTTCCACCGGAGCGTCAACCAGGCCAGCCACTCATCCCGCGTGATGGCTCTGATCGCTCAGACTGCCCGTCTCTTCCCGGAACGTTTCTCGGATGTTGTCCCGGACCAAGTGCCGTGCAGCCTCCGCGAGCACGCCGATTTGGTCGATGCCATCACCGATCGCGACCAGCCCAAAGCCCGACTTCTGATGATGAGTCACTTCCAGGATGCTGCCGTACGCTTGCGGGCCCATCTTCACGTCGGGGACGATTCGTTACTGAGTGACCAGTAATGAATCGGAACACTCCACAGTAAAATTCGAGAGATCTAGTTCTTGTTCGCGCGAATCTGATATGTTAGATACAGCATCTTAAGAAGATCTAGGGGCACTCATGGACGAGGAATTGACAATCGACGTCTCAACACTGACGCCACGCACGATCGCGGTTATCAATGCGCTCGAACGCGCGTGGGGAGTCGGTGACGTTGACGCTCTCGATGACGTGCTTGCTCCGTCTTTTGTTCGTCGCGGTCGTCGATCGCGTCAGTCGAAAGATGATCTGAAATCATCAGTCCTCGACATGCGGCGAGCCTTTCCCGATCTAGAAATGCGAGTCACCCGAGCGGTTGAGGGCAAGTCCGATCTCGCTCTGTATTGGACGAGCAGCGGCACGCTTCACGATGAGTACCTCGGGTTGCCACCCACAGGTCGACAGTACTCAGTGTCCGGAGCAACGTTCTCCCACTTCGACGGCGACAAGATTGTCGAAGAGAACGTCATTTATGACAGGCGAGGAAAATACTCCTCACTCGGCGTGCCATTGAGCAGTGGGAATGCGGCGGAAGACGTCGACGCCGATTCGGCTGTGGGCACCGATGTACTGCGTTCGATGCATCGAAAAATGGTTACGGGTGTGACTGTTGTCGCAGTCGAGTCCAATGGGGAACCTCGCGGGCTCGCAGTCAATGCGTTCTCTAGCGTCTCTCTCGAGCCGCCTCTCATTCTGGTCTGCGTGCAGAAGTCCAGTTCGACATACTCACACCTGATCGCCGCACGTCATTTTTCCGTCAGCGTCCTCGCGGCCGATCAGCTGAACGTCGCGAAGGTCTTCGCCACTAAGCAGGACCGCAAGTTCGATCAGGTCGCATGGCACCACGGTGAGCACGGGGCGCCTCTCATCGACGGTGCGGCCGTAGCCATGGAGCTTGAACTCCAAGACACTCTGCACGCCTCGACCCACACGATCTTCATCGGCCGGGTCCGGCGCGTCACAACCACAGACGCCGCACCGTTGGTATATACGAATGGCGCGTTCTTCGACGGCGCTCAGCTCGTCGAAGCGAGCGAATCGTCGGCCTGACGTACCGTCCACCATTTCACCAATGCGGTTCAGATAAGGAGGCACTGCAGTGCCCAAGCTCGAAATCTACAGCTACCTCTCACCGACGACGTTCGGCCACTCCATCGAAGCGGTCCAGGAGGGCTCGGCAGCAGTCAGCGGTCTCGACCGCGCACTGATCGGCTACCACAGCTTCGGTCCGGACAACATCGTGCTCGCCGCGCTCGTGCTCGCCGCGAACCCAGATCTTAACGTCCTCCTCGCGCATCGCCCAGGTGTGATCGAACCTCCTGTCGCGGCCCGCATGATCAGCACGCTCAGCCGCGTGTCCGACGGCCGCGTCGATCTTCACGTGCTTGCCGGAGGAGCGCCGGGAGATCAGCTCCGAGAGGGTGACTATCTCAGTCACGACGATCGGTATCGCCGTGCCGGCGAATACGTAGATGCGCTCCAGCAGATCTGGGCCGCCGAATCTCCCGTTTCACACGATGGCGAGTTCTACAAGTTTGAGGATGCTCGTCCGAACGAGATGAAGGCCGCAGATATCCGCATCCACATGGGCGGCGCGAGTGGTGCTGGCTTGGAGTTCGGGGCGGCGAAGGCCGACGTCTACATGCTATGGGGTGAGCCACTAGAAGAAGTACGCGCGCGTATCGAGGAGATCACGACAAAGGCTGCCGAGTATGGTCGCCCGAGGCCAAGAATTAGCCTAAGCCTGCGGCTGTACCTCGGGGAGACAGAAGAGGCGGCCTGGACGCTGGCGAGATCGGAGTCGGCATACCAAAAATTCGTTGCTCGGGGCTCTGAAGTGTCAACGCGACTACACGCCGAGGACGCTGGCCGTAATCGGCAGCTAAAGGTAGCTCAGCGCGGAGAGGTACATGACGATTGCCTATGGATGGGACTTGTGTCTGCCATGAATGGTCTCGGGAATGCATCCGCACTGGTCGGCACCGAGCAACGTGTCATGGACTCGCTGCGCCAGTACCGGGACCTCGGCGTCGATACGTTCCTCATTTCTGGCAAGGGCGGAGAATGGGACCAGTCACTGGCTCCCCTCGCCGACCGGATGCGTCGCGAGCTGGCATGACCCGCACGTCGCAGACACAGGGATCGAATCCGGAGCTAGTCAGGATCGATCAGTCACCGAACGGGGTTGCGAGATTAACCTTGGCTCGCACCGCTCAACGGAATGCCGTCAACAAACAGCTGGCCGACGAGGTGACGGCCGCTGTCGAAACATTCGGTGAGCGTGGAGTTCGGATTGCCATCATCGACGCTGAAGGACCCGCATTCTGCGCCGGCGCAGATCTCAACGATCTTGTCGAAGGCGGAGCGGCCGTCGAGCAAATCGTCAAGACGCTGACCGATATTCCCATTCACTGGACCGCAGTCGTGAGCGGAGCTGTCCGCGGAGCGGGGCTCAGCATCCTAGCGGCGTGCCCCCGTGTGCTCGTGACGCCCGATTCCACATACGGACTTCCGGAGATCAGCCGGGGTTTCTTCCCTACGGACCTCATCGGCGAACTAGCGTCGATCGCGGGCGCACGCCCGGCGTTCAACCTGGCCTTCCGTGGAATGCCGATCTCTGCAGATGCGGCACTCTCGATAGGACTCGTCTCCGATATCGTGGCAGCAGACAAACTCGAGAGCCTCGTCGAAAGCTCATCTGCCGAGCTACTGGCGGTAGACCCGTCGGCGCTGAGGACTGGTGTCGAACTCTGGCAGGCACGCGCAAGAGCTCTCGCACCGTCCTGAACCAGGCTTCTCCGGTGCGACCGTCATACACGTCGACGGTCGCACCGGCTGCAGGATCGGAAACCACGTACCGTGAACGCTGCGTGGACACGTCGTACATCCGGTACGAGCCGTCGTCTCAGACCGAGCAGATCCTTATGTCTCCTGCTCGGTCGGCCGGATCAGCACCTCATTCACCGCGACGTGGCGAGGGCGCGTCACGATGTAGCGCACTGCGTCCGCGACGTCCTCAGCGCGCAACCACTCCATGCCACCGACTCGGCTCTGCATCGCCGCAAGGGTCTTGGCGCTCACATGTGAGGCGAACTCTGTGTCGACAGCCCCGGGTTCGACAACCGAAGCGCGGACATGTCGTTTGGCGAACTCCGCACGCAGCGATTCAGTGAACGCGTTCACGCCAAACTTTGTCATGCTATACACGGCGTAATCACGCCGCGCTAGTCGGCCCGCCACTGAGCTGATGTTTACAATATCGGCTACACCACGCCGCCCCCGTTCGGCAGCTTCAAGGAGGTGCGGGAGAGCGATATGGATCGTATTGAGCACGCCCCGCAGGTTCGTCGCGATCATCTCATCCCACTCGTTCGGGTCTGCCCCTTCAACCGGTGCCAGCAGTCCGCGCCCAGCGCAGGTCACAACGGTGTCAATGCCGCCGAAGGCGTCGACACCTGCCGCGACTGCGGCCTCCAGCTGATCCCGCTGACTGACGTCCGCTGGCGCCGCGAGCGCTCGCGTGCCCGATTCTTCGATCTTCGCAACGAGCTGGTGAAGACGCTCCGTCCGGCGCCCGATGACGACAACGGCCGCGCCCTCGTGAGCCAGCGCGCGTGCCGTAGCTTCCCCAATACCACTACTCGCACCCGTGACCAGCGCGACGGTGCCTTCGAGCGACCGCACACCTCTCTTATCTTCTGTCATCATTGTCGAAGCCTCCTCAGATCAGGGATAATTTCCAGGTTCGGTACCATCAAGCGGGTGCGCACCGGCACGTCCGGTCTCACGAAGCTCTGACGCCCAGAAGTTCGGTCTCCGCTTCTCATAAAACGCTTTGCCCGCCTCTGCCGGTTCCTGCCGACCTCGAAAATCCGGTTCGATGAGACTCAGAGTGCGGTCTGTGGCAGCCAGGTCTGCACGCGCCCCTTCAAAGGTCTGCTTGATGGCGGCAATACTGGTGGGCACCCGATCGAGCAACGCATCGCACCAGCGCTCTACTTCCTCCTCGAGCAGCCGATCTTGCACGATGCTGTTCACCAACCCCCCATTCGAGTGCTTCCTGGGCAGTGAGCTGTTCGGCCACCATCCACATTTGACGTGCACGCTCGTCTCCGATGATTGTTCCCGCTACAGCGACGAGCGAACCGCTGATAGGACGGCCTACTCTGGGTCCGGCTTGACCGAACACCGCGCTCTCCCCAGCGATCGTGAAGTCGCAGTGGTAAGCAAGGTGATTATGTAGTCCGATTACGTAGCCACGAACAACAGCGATCACTGGCTTGAGCATCCGTCCGATGATCATGTCGGGGGTTGGTTCTCCAATGACCACATCACCCCCATCAGTGCTTGAGTGCAGCCCTGCGACGTTGCCGCCGACACCGAAATTGGGTCCGTCATGTGTGAGCACAACGACGCCGATCGAAGGATCACGATTGGCGTCGTTGAGCGCTGCGATCATCTCCGCACCCATCGTTCGGTATCCACCGATCACGCTGTCTGCACTGCCGAGAAGTTCAATGAGCTCGTCTTCACTAATGAAGCTCAGATATTCTGGGGCGGTCTGACCAAGAACAGTCGCCCAGATCGGACATCCGAGCAGACTGATGTTCTCGTCCTCGGACATCACCTGAGCCTGAGCTCGAACGTCTGACCAGCGGGAGTCTCGATTCCTATCCGAGAAATCAATTCCGGCAGCCATCGCTCCTTCGATCACCGCTGTTCGAGCATTCCTGGACTTGAATGCGTCCGACCACCGCAGAGTGCCGCGATCCAAGGCATGGAGCGCTTCGCCGGTGAAAACAACTGAAACTCGTCGCCCTCGCACGGCAAACGCTCTTGCCAGTGCGAGATTGCCAATTATCGAGTCTTCCTCAGCTACTCGACATATCAATACGACGCTCATCTCACCCCATCTCTGTAGGTCGCCAGCAGCGCTCAAGTCACAGGTTCGACGCACATGAGCGTGTCAAACCTCATCACATTGTTGAAGTCACCCACTGGTTCTGCCGGTAGCCACCGGTGACCGCCAATACCTGACCGGTCACATACGCGGACTGATCTGTTACGAGAAACTCGACAGCATTCGCGATGTCCTGGACCGTTCCAGCTCGGCGCAATGGGATGTTGAAAGACGTCTCCGCGCCCGCGGCAAAATGTTCGACCCGCCCCGTTGCGATATATCCCGGAGCAATACAGTTCACGTTGATGCCGTGCGGTCCGAGATCCAACGCAAGCGCCTTCGTGTACGCGATCACCGCCTGCTTCGCTGCGGAGTAGTGACTGTACTCGGGCCTCGGTGCCAGAGCATCGATCGACGTCAAAGTCACGATCTTTCCAGAACCTTGCGCCTTCATATGTGGCGCGACCGACGTGCAGCCGTGCACCGTCCCAAAGAAGTTGAACTCCATCCCCCACTGCATCAGCCCAGGGTCCAGACTCGACGCTCGATCATCGGGACGTTCACTGGCAGCACCGCCGCCACCGCCGCCTGCGTTCGCGACGAGTATGTCCACCCGCCCCCATGCGTCGGTCACTGCGTCTGTCATCGCACGCATCGCACCGCGATCTGAGACGTTGAACTCAAAACCAAGGGACTGCCCTCCCTGAGCGACAATTTCTTCGACCGTCGTTCTGCCGCGCGCTACTTCTCGTTCTTTCGCAAAAGCCTTAAAGGACTGAAGGTCGATATCGGCGACAGCCACGCGCGCTCCCAAGCTTGCCAAGTGCGTGGCGGCGCTACGCCCAATTCCCCGCGCTGCCCCTGTTACGATCGCGACTTTTCCGTCAAGCTTCTTCATATCAGCCTCCACCTGATGCAGCTGACTGCTAGACGAGGGCAACCACGGTGTGTGCCCTCGTCCAGCAGACGTCAGTTACGTGCGTACAATTCGGCGAGGAACCCACCGAACTCGACCGGGTCGAAGGTGTCCGGACCCGATATGAAGGCATCCCTGACCTCATCGGGGGTGAGCGGCGTCTCGTCTGAGAGTTGGAATTCCCCCAGCAGCCGCGCACGCCACTCCTGATATGCAGTTGCGAACTGATCAATGATGGCCTGCGGATCCTTCAGCGACGACGGAGCGGTACTGACGAGATCCGCGTACACAGTCTTGTTATGCGCGCCAAGCGCTTCATTGATCTCTTGAGCATCGACGAACTCAACGGGGCTCGGCGGGTTCTGCGCGACCTCTGAGTACTGTTCGACGAAGCTGCTCGCGGCATCGGCGGCCCAGTGCGCGGCAGCGGCATCGATGATCGCCTGGGCCTCGGCGGGGAGGCTATTCCATCGGTCGAGGTTCATAATGTATCCGTTGCCCACGAAGCCCATCAGGTGCAATGGCATCATATAAGGCGCGGCTTCCGATATGCCGTACTGTGCCATAGATGAGAATCCGGACGGAGTAGTTGCACAGTCTAGGACGCCTCGTTGCAATGCTTCATACACGTCAAGGAGCGGGATGCCGACCGGAACCATCCCTAATTTCTCCACTGCTGTCGACCACATCGGCGCGTACGTTCGCACACGTTTACCTTCGGCCTCCTCGACCGATCGGACCGGTGAGGTGCAATACATCTCAGCCTTCGGCGAAGCGCCGAGCCAGAGCACCTTCACGTTGTTGTCCGTGAACTCAGCCTGAAACTCCTCACTGTGCAACGCGGTACTGACTGTTGCGGCGTGTGCCGCCAGATAATCGAGTGGCCATGCATCCTGTTGGATCGTTCCGACCCCGGGCAACCAGGCCAAACCTGGGGTGTCCTCAGGGTTATTCGGCCCGCCGAACTGTGCGATATCGGCGAGTCCCGTGCTCGCAGCGGAAAGCGAGTTCGCATAGGGAGCGAGCGACCCCGCCCAATAGATTTCGACATCGATCTTGCCTTTGCTCGCCTCACTGACACGATCGGCAAACGCCTGAATGGCAATCCCCTGTGCGCTTCCCTCGGGGTTGGATTCCGCCATCTTCAAGGAAATGGGTTCCATCTCCGCGAGACCTCCATCCGCCGAGGCACCCGAATCTGTCGTGTCATCCGCGGTCGGTCCAGCGCAGGAGGTGAGGGCGAGCATCGCGATCATCGCGATCGGCGCAAACCTGCGTACTTTATTAGACATCGAACTCCCTTGTTTTCAGTCTTTGCTATGAATTGACGCGATTACAACGCGTTATGCAAAAAGATAGCAGCACTCCTACTAGATGTCGATAGATGGCAGTTACGCATTCGGTGCTCTCCACAGATTTTCGCGGACGAGTCCTGCGGCACGCCCCTTCGCACTGATCACGAGGGCCATCTTGCGGGATGCCTCGTCGATCATCTCGTCACCGAGCATCACAGCCCCCCGCCCGCCACCTTCCGCTGACGTGTACCACGCGTACGCATCGAGGATGTTCTCCGCGTGCTCGAAGTCATCTTGCCTGGGGCTGTATATCTCGTTGGCCGCTTCGATCTGCGCCGGATGCAGCACCCACTTGCCATCAAAGCCGAGCGCCGCGGAACGAGCCGCGACCTTCCGATAGGAGTCGACGTCCTTGATACCGAGATGCGGACCATCGATAGCCTGCTTGCCGTTGGCTCGAGCCGCGATCAGGATCGACATGAGGATGTGATGGTAGGCGTCACCGACGTCATAACCGGGCGGTTGCTCGCCGACCGCAAGCGTCTTCATGTTGATCGAGGCCATGAAGTCTGCCGGCCCGAAGATCAGCGTCTCCACCCGCGGGCTGGCCTTGGCGATTGCATCCAATGCGATCAACCCAGCAGCGTTCTCAATCTGCGCTTCGATTCCGATCCTGCCGACTGGCAGACCAGCGGCCTGCTCAACCTGAGTAAGCAGCATGTCAAGTGCCTCCACTTGAGCTCCCGACTGCACCTTCGGGAGCATGAGGCAATCGAGGTTCGCTCCGGCACCCGCGACGATCTCAGTAACGTCAATGTATGTCCAAGGTGATGTCCAGTCGTTGATCCGAACTGTGCGCACTTTGTCTTCAAAGCCGCCACGGTTCAGCTCCGCCACGATGTTCTTGCGAGCTTCGGGTTTGGCTATCGGCGCAACCGCGTCTTCTAAGTCGAGAAAGATCTGATCCACCGACAATCCACGGGCCTTGTCGATCATCTTCACGCTGGAACCTGGAACCGCCAGATTCGAGCGTCGAGGACGGAGTATCGATTCGTTCATGTTGTCTCCTAAGCTTGTATCGATGGCGCCGGTCACGCCGTGATGTTCTAGAGGTGATCGTTGACGATCACCGCGTCAAGCCCTATGGCGCCATCGGGAAGCGCCAGCAGCGGGTTCACCTCAGCTGTCGCCACAGACCCCCGATGTGATGCCCCGAATTGCGACAGCGCGGCGATAGCCTGGCTAACCGCAGCCACATCCGAAGGTGGCGCGCCTCTGACGCCGTCGAGGAGCTTTCGCCCGCCCAACGCATCGAGCATCCGCGTAGCCTCGTGCTCATCAATCGGCGCCAGACGGAAGCTGACGTCGCCGAGGACCTCCACGAGAACACCACCGAGTCCCGCCATCACGACCGGTCCGAAAACCGGGTCATCGACAAGACCAATTACGACTTCAACGCCCGTCGGCGCCATGGGGCTGAGCAGAACACCATCAACCTGAGCATCGGGCGCAGCTTGGGCGACATTGGAGCTGATCTTCGCAAAGGCGACCCGGACATCGTCGGCCGACGATACACCGAGCGCAACGCCGCCTATGTCGGACTTATGCTGAAGATCAGGCGAACATATCTTCATTGCGAGTGGGTACCCGATACGGTCGGCTGCGAGGATTGCTTCTTCCGCCGTACGCGCTAGTTGCTGTGGCAACATTGGGACACCAGCATCCGCAAGGATCTGCCCCGCCGTGTACTCCGTGAACGGCCCGTCGAGTCGGACCTCGGCCGGTGTCGCAGGCTGCGGCCCGACTGGACGGTCCTCCCACAACCATTGAGCCGCTGCGATCGCCCGCACGGCGCGCTCGCTGTCCTCGTACACGAGGAAGCCTGCATCCGTAAACTCACGGATAATCTCTGGATCGGCGACCATCACGAGGATCATCGGCACATTCCGAAGGCCAGCGGTACCGCTAAGGATCGCTTCCTTCAACACGTCGGAGAATGCTCTAGCCAACAGCGTGGTCGTGAAGTACGCGATAAGAATATCCACCTCGCCGGATTCCAGCACACCTCGCAACGCGTGGGAGAGCAGCTCTACTTTCTGTAGCGACTGCGCCGTCACGTCGACAGGATTTGTCGCTGACGCGTAGGGAAGTAGATCGAGGATCGAGCGTTGAGTCTCAACCCCCAGCGTCGGCACCTCCAGCCCGAACCGCTCGGCCGCATCGCAGATGTGCACCCCCGCCCCGCCACTCACGGATACGACGCCGAGTCGACGCCCCCGAGGTGGGCGGGATTTCGCGAGCGCGTAGACGACATCGATCTGCTCTTCCGCACTTGTAGCACGGTAGACGCCGTACTGTGCACAGATACCCTCAAGCACTTCATCCGCTCCGGCAAGCGAATTGGTGTGGGACTGTGCTGCACGGGCTCCGGCGTCAGACGTGCCGACCTTGAGCAGCACGATCTTCGTTCCAGTCTCCTGCGCAAGCCGTAACGCCTCGATAAATCGTGATCCGTCCGAGATTCCTTCGGCGTAAGCAAGGATCACTTCTACCTCTGGTCGCGACGCCATCCATGCAATCGCATCCGCGATATCGACATCTGCTTCGTTGCCAGTGGTGACCATGTACCGGACACCGATGCCACGCCGATGCGCCAGATAAACCGCGTGCGCACCGTAGGCTCCACTCTGGCTGACTACTCCGATTGGGCCAGGAACCGGGAGATCTCGGCTGATCGCGGTCGCAAAGGTCGGAAAGAATCCAGTCTCCGAGTTGAAGGCGCCCAAGCAGTTCGGGCCCAAAAGTCGCATGCCCGCTGCTCGGGCGACAGCGAGGAGTTCGTCTTGAGCGCGCTGTCCGTCCTCACCTGTCTCAGAGAAGCCCGCCGAAGCGATGAAAGCGACGCGAACTCCGCGTTCAGCACAGGCTTTAAGCGCGTCGAGTGTCAGCGACGCTGGCACTGCGATCATGGCGACGTCCGGCGTCTCCGGGAGCTCACTGATCGATCCAAATGCCGGCATGCCTTGTATCGTGGTCCGGTTGGGGTTTACCGGGTAGATCCGACCAGAGAATCCGGCACGCACAAGGTACGCCAGCGGACGCCCACCAATACGAGTGGGATCATCAGATGCCCCGATGATCGCAATCGACTTCGCTTGAAGGAGTGCTCCTACGCCGTCGGCCCTAATGACGCTCATGGCTGTGCCCCGCTGCGCCCCGCACTCTGGGGGCGCACATGTGCCGTTGCTTCTTCTTCGGCCCGGCGCCAGATCTCAATTGCCATGGGGCTCTCGCTCTCTTCCAAAATATGACCGACCAATCCGATCGCTCGCGACATCACTCCGATACCACGTACCACGTGCCAGCTCAGCCCGAGTTCACAGGCAAGCGCTCCGACCGCGCCAGTCGCATTGACCGGCATCGGCGCGCCCTTCGTCGCTTCGGCGACCACGGAGATCTCTTTCATCAGCGCGACGTATGGTCCGCTCAGCCCGCTCTCCTGCGCGATCTCCCACAGTCGGACGGTGCGAGGGTCGACCGGTTTGTGGAGATGATGTCCAATTCCCGGGATCGGTTCGCGCCGTTCGGCGAACTGGGACACGATCCGTTTTGCCTCCCGACGAATTTTCACCGCATCGCTCGAGATATCCGCTTCGGAGAGTATCCGCGCCGCGCCTTCCGCGCTGCCGACGAAAACGCCGCCGAGCCCAAGTAGACCCGCCGCTACGGCGCCCTGCATCGCTTCTGGCGCGCCAACGTAAGTGAGCCGCGCCGCCAGAGAGCTCGGAGTAATACCATGCTCGACCAGCGTCATCAGCATCGCCTCGTAGACTTTGGCCTGCGATGCTGTGGCCCTTCTACCCGTCAGCTGAAGGAATGAAAAGCTGGCGAGGTCCATATGACCGAGAATCTCAGCCGAGAAGTCCAGCCCCCTGATCGTTATGCGCTCGCTTGTACTCGAGGCGATGTCGGTCCTCAACCGACGAGGCGATTCGGCCATACCGTGCTTCCCCCTTCACCTCAGCGGCTCGCAGGACCTCACGAACTCATGCCTGCGAAGATCTTGCGATAGGTTTCCGAGCGTGCCGAAGCTTCGTCAATTGCTATCTGACGCTGTTCGGGGGTCGCCATGCTGCGAACCGTGCGGGTTTCCATCTTCAGGGCAGTGTGCTTGTCCACCAGCGATCCTTCGTTTACCAAGTGCTTTGCCGCCGCCAGAGCGAATGGTGCCTTCAGCGCGAGTTCATTCGCGAGCTCGTGCGCTCGAGTCATCAGCTCATCCAGGGGAACAACCTCATTGACGAGCCCATATCGAAGAGCCGTTTCAGCATCGAGCTTGCGGCCCAGATATAGCATTTCCTTCGCGCGAGCCGGGCCGATGAGGCGCGGAAGTCGCACTGTCCCGCCCGCACCCGGCAACTGTCCGAAAAGGATCTCTGTGGTACCGATCACCGCGGTATCAGCCATGATTCGGAAGTCCGCCGCGATCGACAGTTCACAGCCCCCACCCAGCGCAGCACCATTAATTGCTGCGATGACGGGCTTCGGCAAATCATCGATGACGTCGGTGATAATCCGGCCATGATTGTGGAACTTTTTGCCGCGCGTCATATCCGCCATGTCGCGCAGATCTGCTCCCCCGCAGAATGTGCGATCGCCCGCCCCCGTAACGATAAGGACGCGGACATCGTCGTTGGCCGCGACCTCGTCCACCGCCTCGACTGCCTCACGCAGCAGCTGACGGCTGAGCGCATTAGCGGCCTGCGGACGATTCAGCGTGAGTGTAGCGGTGGGGCCGTCGACGCTGAGAAGCACCGTTTCAAATGAGGACATTTTGACCGCTCCTAAGGTGTACGCATACTTTAATTCCTGTTCTCATTATTGTGCCACTTTGCAGAATTGTCAAAGCAATTATCACGCAAATTGGCATTAGATGCCTCCTTGAGGGAGATATTCCTGATTCAAACACCGATCATGCGCGGTGCATTCAGGATCAGCGGTACGAGCGACCGCTCACTACCCACCAGGCGCGAGTACAGATGCGCGCGCTTGACCAGGACACCGGGGATGCTCTCAGCCGTCATACCGACTCCGCCATGGTTCTGCACGTTGTCATCCGCGTTCTGCTTCGCTGCGCGCATGGCGAGGAGGTACGCAGACGGGACCTCCAACTCTGCAGCTCGCGGAACTCCTGTCGAAGAAAGAGCGGCCGCAACTAGGAGTTCCACCCTGGCGCCGTATGCGCGAATCGCCATCTCTGCACAGCGATGCTTCACCGCCTGGAATGCACCGATGGGCTTGCCAAATTGCTCGCGCACCTTCACATAGTCGACAGATGTCTCGGTCGCAGCTTCCGCAAGACCCACCAAATATCCGGCGACGAGAAGTCGCGCACGTCCGAGGATATCCTTGTTGTCGACGTGGCTGCTCGGTCGGATGGCGTCGCTAGAGATCGTGGCGACGCTGACGGTCGAATCGAAAGATGGGTCGGGCTCAACTGCGTCAATATGACTCAACGTCGCTCCATTCTCATCAACATGCAGTGCGAGATTCCCCTGCCGCGCATCCAGTGCACGCCCATTGACAACGAACGTGGCGCGCGTACGCCCCTCGATGAGATCCGATGCCAGCTCCAACTCGTCGACCGCCTCGGCCACGTGTACAGCGAGGATGGTGGCGATGATCGGCCCGCTCGACGGTTGGGCGCCTAGTTCGAGCTGGAGCAGCACTTCCTCGGCGATTCCCATGCCGAGTCCACCCAACTCTTTGCTTGCCGCCACGCCAAGAATCCCAGACGCGGCGACCTGCGCCCACCGCTGATCACCGAGATCGATCGGGGCGTTGTCGCGGGATGCCTCGGTGAGCTCAGTCCGAGGAAACAATCGCCGCGCACTCTCGCGGGAGGCATCGACGAAAGATTGTTGCGTGGCGGTCAGGCTGAGATCGATCATCGTGGAAGCCCCAATACGCGTTCTCCGAGAATGTTCTTCTGGATATCCTTCGTGCCGCCGGCGATAGTGAACGCATACGCTGCAAGATAGCCAGACATCCACTTGTTCGCCACCAGGCCCTCGTCTTCGAGCACAGCCACGGCGACTCGGTACAGCCGCGTGATGACCTCGCCGTAGTAGACCTGGTTCACAGCCGCGGACAGATCGCTGTTGCGTCCATCCGCGATTCCGTCGTATGCCAACGCAGGGATGACCTGCGCCTCTGCCCGCAGGGTCGCAAGCTCGTACGCGAACTCGGTCCCTTCGAGTCTGTCTTTCTTCCTCGCCAGTTCGATAAGCTCATCGATCTCATTGAGTACAAGCATCCTGCTCGCAAGATATCCACTGCCGCGCTCATATGCGAGCGTCGAGAGGGCAACCCGCCAGCCATTATTCAGCCCGCCAACGACGTTCTCCAGCGGAATGCGCACGTTGTCATATGTGCACTGGTTCAGAGGGGCATGTCCCTCAAGAGATCTGATCGGTCGGACGGTCAATCCTTCTGTCTTCATGTCCATAACAACCCATGACAGGCCCTTGTGTCGCGGCAACGCTGGATCCGTCCTGACGAGAAGCTCCTGATAATCCGCCATAAGCGCGAAGCTGGTCCAGATCTTCGACCCATTGACGACGAGGTGATCGCCATCGATCACCGCCGAAGTCCGAAGCGACGCAAGATCAGAGCCAGCATCCGGCTCTGAAAATCCCTGGCACCAGGGCGTGCGTCCGGCAAGAATCGGCTCCAGGTATTTCTGCTGCTGCTCGACAGTACCGTTCTCTATAATCGTGGGGCCGGCGTGGCCGAGAGCTATGGTGAAAGCACCCATTCGAGGAGCATTCGCGCGGGCCATCTCTTCGAACCAGATGATCTGCTCGACCGGCGACAGTCCTCGGCCGCCATGTTCCTTGGGCCACGCAACACCCGCCCAGCCACCCTCGTACTGCTTCGCCTGCCAGGCACAGTCAAAAGCACGACCAGCGACCGGGTCTTTCGGCTGCGGCTCACGGGGCACATTCTCTTCCAACCAGGTTCGCGCTTCATCACGAAACTCTTTCAATGCCTTAGATGACAGAGCGTGCATAGGTTCCTCCAGACGGATTCGATTCGGTCACGTTCAACGCGACCCTGATGGATCAGTTCGGGTGAGCGGCTTCAATGCCTGGATTACTGATCCGGGTATGGCCGAAAACGACTGCACGTCACACATAGGCGCCGTTCTCCTTCCAATCGCGCACCTTGTGCGCAGGCATCCCCCAGTCCGCGAGTACCTGATCGGAGTGTTCGCCCACTCGCGGAGGCGGAGATGCAATCCTGGTCGGCGTCCCGCTGAATCGCGGAGTGGGACCCGGTTGTCCAAGTCCTTCCACGTCGACGAAGGTTCCGCGGGCGCGATTGTCTTCATCCACGAGCGCCTCTGACGGCGTCAAGACAACGTTGATGCATGCGTTACGTCCCGCAGCGGCCTCATGCCATTGCATCCGCGTTCGCGTCTTGACAGCAGTCACGATTCGTTCCCGCAACGCTGGCCATCCCGCGATGTCGAACTGGTCTGACACTTCTTCGGCAGAGATACCAAGAACGTCCAGCGCTTCGGCGAAGAATGGGGGTTCGATCGCGGCAATCGCGAGCCAACCCCCATCAGAGGTCTCATACACGTCGTAGAAGGGCGCTCCACCATCGACGATGTTGGTTCCGCGTTCCTCGGACCAGTCTCCAGTCTGCGCAAAACCGTAGAAGGCTGTGGCGATGAGGGCCGCGGCATCCGCAATCGACGCGTCCACCACTTGCCCGTGTCCGGACCGCTGTGCTTCGAAGAGCGCGGACACCACACCCAGCGCGAGCGACATGCCTCCGCCGCCGAAATCACCGACCAGAGCCAGCGGCGGCGTCGGAGGTTGATCCTTCCGCCCGATCATCGAAAGGACTCCAGTTTGTGCAATGTAGTTCAGATCATGACCAACGACGTCCCGCAAAGGACCAGTCTGCCCGTACCCGCTCATTCGCGCGTAGACGAGCCTCGGGTTTCGGGCGAGGCAGACCTCAGGCCCTATACCTATGCGCTCGGCCACACCAGGACGGAAACCCTCGACGAACGCGTCCGCAGACGCGACGAGGTCTAGAAGAAGCTCCACACCGGCGGGATTCTTCAGATCCACAGCAAGGGAACGACGGCCACGATTAAGCAACTCAGTGCGCACATCGACCTCCGCACCGAGTTCGAATTTACCTTGCTCCCGATTCAGCCTGCCGAGGTTCACAGCCCCTTTTGCCCGGTCGATTCGGATGACGTCGGCTCCGAGATCGGCGAGCAACATGGCACCAAACGGCGTGGGGCCGAGGCCTGCGAGTTCGATCACCCGCACGCCGCGCAGCGGTCCGGTTCGTGAAGACGTGTCTGACATCAATGGATCCTCAGTTCGTAGACGGCCAGAATGCAGCGCGAAGCAAAGTTTTGTCGACTTTGCCAGCACTGGTCACTGGAAGCGAGTCGCGGAACTCGATCGATTTCGGTGCGTAGATAGATCCTTTTCGGTCCTTTACCAGCGCGATCAGCGACTCGGCGTCGGCAGCGGCTCCAGGGCGGAGCTGAACAACTGCATGCACGGCTTCGCCCCACTTCTCATGCGGTACACCGAAGACTGCAACGCCACCCACATCGGGGTGTCCGGCGAGAACGTTCTCCACTTCGATCGGGAAAATATTGAATCCACCCGTGACCACCATGTCCTTTGAACGACCCACGATGGTGAGATATCCCTCATCATCGACGCGCCCCAAATCACCAGTTCGTAGCCAACCATCCATCAGAAGTTCGGCTGTCTGCTCCGGCTGATTCCAGTATCCGGCACAGACAGTCGGTGATTTAATGATGATCTCGCCGACTTGTCCCGGCTCAACATCCTGGCCTTCGTGCGTGACAAGTCGGGGAATGACGCCGGGCAGGAACCGTCCCGAAGTCGACAGAATGTCAGGACGGTCGGTGCGGTGATCCGACCCCCAGAGGACGCTAATGCCGCCTCCTGCTTCCTGCATTCCGTACATCCCCGTCATGACCGGTCCGAACACTTCGAGGGCGTCGGCGAGGCGATCGGGAGCGATCGCCGACCCACCATAAAGCAACCGTTTAAGGGATGAGACGTCAGCCGAGGCCGTCTTCATTGCGTCCAGTAGCCCGTATAGATGATTCGGCACTCCAGCGATATAGGTGATCGCATGACGCTCGATCATCTCCGGCAGAACCTCTGCATCGAATTGTTCGATGAAGTGGATCGATCCGTTCTTGAGCAACGCCGGCAGCATGCTCATCCATCCGCCGTGGGTCATCGGCGCCATCAACAGATAACGAATGTCGACGGGCATCTCAGCAACCCAGAGCAGGCGGAGCGCTGCTTCTGCTTCCGCTCGCTGCGTGTACGTAATCGCCTTAGGACGTCCCGTGGACCCACCGGTATAAACCAGACGCGAGAGCGAATCGCCGTCATTGTTGGCCGCGGCCAGCCGCCGCGATGGGGCTGATGCAGCGCGAGCGAGGAGATTGGGGCCGACCTCAGCGTCGCCGAGAACGAGCACCTCGGATACCACTCCGGCCTCTTTCATCCGCTGCCCCATCTCGGCGTGCGCCGGATCCACGATGAGTGCATCCAGTTGCGCATCCGCGCTCATCTGGATCAGGTCCTCAAGAGAGCTGCGGTAGGGCAGAGCCCCGACAAAGCCCCCGCGAAGGATCGACCCCTGCATTGCCATCCATGCATCCGGTCGGTTGTACGCGAGTATGCCGATTCCTTTACCCTGGGCGCTCCGCTCATCAATGATCGAGGTTCCCATCCGCATCACGGTGTCGGACGCTTCGCCATAAGAGTAGGACCGTCCGTGCTCATCGGTGAGTGCTGTCTGGGCGGTGTTTCCGGTCAGCGCACGGGCGATCAGCTGCGCGAACGTTGCGTGCGAAACTGCTGTACTCACAATGCTCTCCTTCTGGGCGTTTGCATACGATCTTCGCTTCCTCCTCACCGAGCGAGGCGGCTGATCGTGTGGGTGAATTCGTGAATGGTTTGGCTGATGATGGCGCCGACAGTATCGATCGAGTCAATCCGTCCGACAACTTGACCGCTGAACGGAATCGAGACGTCCATTCGTCCGCCAAAGTACTGTTCCATGAGCGACGCACGATCGGTGAAGTCGCCCATGACATTGTGCGTCGCGCCCAGTAGCTCCTCGGTATGGGCCGTTCGCAGCACCCTCAGCGCCGGCGACCGACCCCCGTTCAGGATGATCGTGTCGGTTTCCTTGGCAGCGACGATCGCATGCTTCCAGTTGGGGTGCACCGGGGACTCAGCGGAAGCCAGCAGCCGCGTCCCCATCTGGACGCCTTCAGCCCCCAGCGCGAATGCCGCAGCCATCGACACACCGTCGACGATCCCGCCTGCAGCAATGATCGGAACGTCAACCCGAGAACGTACTAACGGAAGCAACACCATCGTGGAAACACGATCAGGAGACTTCACGCCACCGCCCTCGCCACCCTCGACGATGAGCCCATCCACTCCGGCGTCGACCGCCTTGAGGGCCCCTTCCAGGGACGGAACCACGTGATACACCGTGATCCCTGCCGCCTTGAGCGTTTCAGTAAAGCGTGTCGGCGAGCCTGCAGACGTCGTGACAAATTTGACGCCACTCGCGATGACTTCCTCAACCACAGTGGTCTCGGCGATCACGTTCAGCGCGAGATTTACACCGAACGGCCCTGTACCCAGCTCACCCATCCGCCGGATCGCTTCGATGATGGATACGATCTCACCCGACGAGGTCTCAATAACCCCGAAGGCACCCGCAGCTCTCACAGCGGAAGCTAACTCACTGCGAGCAACCCAGCCCATCGGCGCTTGAACGACAGGGACCGCGACTCCGAGCGCGCGGCTGACCGCGTTGTCGAACAATGGGTGAGCGTACTCGACCGATAACGGTGACATGGGCAACCTAGATTTTCAGTGACGAGTAACGGACTTGCCCGCCGCGCGACGCTTGACGAGTTCGCGCGAGATCAACCACCGGTGCATCTCGTTCGGGCCCTCGACGATACGCGCGAAGCGCGAATCCCGCAGGAAGCGCTCAATGGGAAAGTCCTGCGAGTATCCCCAGCCGCCGTGAATCTGCATCACCTTGTCCGAGACGCGGCCGATCATCTCCGATGCATACACCTTCACCATCGAGTCGATGATCCGAGTGTCTTCACCTCGATCGTGCAGAACCGCCGCACGATAGGTCATCCAGCGGCACGTCTCGATGTCGATGGCGATATCGGCGAGCATTGCCTGTATCTGCCCTTGCTCGGACAAAGTTTTCCCGAACGCTTCACGAGCGGATGCATAATCGAGCGCCATCTCCAGTAGTCGACCGGCAGCTCCGACTGCGTAGCCACCGAACATCAGCCTGTATTTGCCGAGAGCACTCTGCGCCAAAGCGAATCCCTGCCCGACATCGCCCAGACGGTTTGCGTCTGAGACTCGACAGTCAGTGAAGTCCAGCTCAACAGGAGTGTGACTTCCCATAGTCGGAATCTTCCGCACAACCGACATCCCGGGGTTATCACGGTCGACGACAAACAGTGAGATCCCACCGCGCTGACGAAGTTTCTTGTCTGTGATCGCAAAAACCAGAACGTAGTCGCTTTTATCGCCATACGAGATGAACGTTTTTCGTCCGTCCAGAATCCAGTCGTCGCCCTCTCGGACGGCCGTAGTCTGCATCATCCCGCCAGGATCCGAGCCGCCTTGGGGTTCAGTCAGCGCGAACGAAGGCGGACTAAGCTCACCTCGAACTGTCGGCAGATAGTACCGTTCCAGCAGGTCCTGGGAGCCATTGATGAAGCCGGGGAACGCATTACCCGCGTTGTACAGCGGTTCCCACAGCGTCGTGCGGCAGTACTCCTCGCACACCATCACAAAGCCGAGCGCGCTGAGCCCGGATCCGCCATGCTCAGCAGGAACACCGAGCCCCCACGTGCCGATCTCACGAAGCTTGTCGTGAACGCGCGCCTGAACGTCCGGAGGCAGTTCCCCTTCTTTCTCGTAAGGAATGACCTCGTTCGTGACGATCTTGCGGACGTATCCTTGGAGTTCGAGCAACTCTTCGGGGACATCCACGGGGAAAACTAGAGATTCATCTGATGTGGTCATCGGCTACTCCCAGCACTTCTCAAGGTGATCTGATTCGGTGTCCGCCCTGGGTTACTCAACCCCAATGACGGCCTTTCCGTGCAACTCAAATCCAGTGCCGGGGATAAGGGTGCCGTGTAGCGCCGCCTGCTGGACATCGCGATAGATGCGCTGAAGCGGATTGCCGTCCGCGAAGCTCGAAGACGAGGCAGCGGACATAATGTCCTGCATCGCGGAGAGCGCGAGCTGGGCTGACTGTGTCGCGACCGCGCGAAAACGGGTCGTTTCCGCCGCGGTCAATGGTGTGTTGTTTTCCAGAGCGTTCCACAGCTCATCTGCTGCGCCGAAGAGAGCGTATTCGGCGACACGAAGCTTCGCACTCGCCGAGCCGAGCCCAATCTGAACACCGGGCGTCTCCGCCTGAACCTTGTGCGTTGAATAAGTGATGCGACGACTGGGTGCTTTCTCCGCGACGAGACGTAACGCCTCACGTGTGGCCCCTAGCGCAGCCGGAACGCAGACCATCGCGCCGAGCGTCCCCAACGGCGAACGGAACATCAGCTCATCGTCGTATGGCGTGCGGTGGATGCCTCTGGCCAACTCTCCGGCGCGAAGCGCGCGATACGACGGTATGAATACCTCGTCGAGTACGACCGTGTTACTACCAGTGCCACGGAGTCCGCCGACGAACCATGTGTCTTTCCATGTTGCCTCACCCTTGCCCCCGCCGACCGGTGCAAACCCGATCACTGCGTCAGGGTTTCCTTCTTCGTTCGTGATCATGAATCCGACGAGAGCCCAATCGGCGTGCACGATTCCGGATGCATAGGGCCACTCCCCCGACACAGTCCATCCGCCGTCGACGGGCGTAACTGTGCCCGTCGGCGCGTTCGCGCCTGCCGCACGGAGTGCACCGCCCCGAGAAAGGATCTCCTGCTGACCCTGTTCATTGAGGGAGAACATGAATCCGGTGGCCTGAGTGGACTGGATCAACGCCCACGATGTCGATGCGCATCCCTCGCCGAGGATGGCAGCGACTTCCATCCAGGTTCGGAATGGAGCCTCCCAGCCGCCGACGCGCCTAGGAACCGCAAGCTTAAAAAGCCCAGCATCTTCGATCGCTTGGATGACCGAGTCGACGGGGCGACGAATCTGGTCCACCTCCGCAGCATGTTCGCGAAGGAGAGGCACCAGCGCTCGCGCCTTCTCAAGGATTTCTTCGTGGCTTGGAACGTCGATCACGACTGTCGCGCTCGCTGTGTCAGACATCTCGCTACTCTGCTTTCTGTCGGTTTATTCAACTGGGGTATTGCTTTTACTCAAGGTCTGCCCACGGCAACTGCGCGGGCTCGTCACTGAAGTTAAGTGTCACTCGTTTGATCTGGGTAAGACCCTCGATCGCGTCGACTCCATACGCGGTGCCGAAGCCACTGTTCTTATGTCCAGAAAACGGGAACGCGGCATTCATCACTTGCGGAGTGTTGCCCTGCACAACGCCCGCATCGATTCCGTCAATCATTCGGAACATCCGACCTAGGTCTTTTGTCCAGACGTATGAGGAGAGGCCGAACTCGGTGTCGTTGGCGATCGTTAGCGCTTCTGCTTCGGTACGGAAGGTCGTCACAGTTATCACCGGGCCGAAGATCTCCTGTCGGAACACCTCTGCGTCAACTCCGACGTCGGCAATAATTGTCGGCTCGATGTATAGCCCCGGGGTATCCGCAAGGTGTGCGGGGCGCCCACCGCCCGTGACAATCCGACCTTGACCTGAACTTCGGTCGATGAACCCTTGAACCTTGTCATATTGACGCTGACACGAGATCGGTCCGATGTGGGTTGCGGGATCCATCGGGTCGCCGACTCGAATCTTCTTGGATGTTGCGAGCATCCGCTCGATGACCGCGTCTTGGGCATCCTCGTGGACGATGAGACGCGTTCCTGCGGAGCAAATTTGACCAGCATTGAAGGCGACACCCAGGATGGCGGCGTCGGCTGCGGCGTTCAAGTCTGCGTCGTCAAAGATGACAATCGGTGATTTGCCACCAAGTTCAAGCGTGACCTTCTTGAATGTCGCGGCCGCTGCGAGCGAGATCCTTTCACCGGTCGCCACTGAACCAGTAAAAGAGATACCGCGAACGTCCGGGTGCCGAACGAGTAGATCGCCGGTGCCGCCGGAACCAGTGACAACTTGAAGGATGCCAGCCGGAAGTTCTGCCTCAGCGAAAAGCTCGGCCAGCCTCAGCGCGGAGAGAGGCGCGAGTTCGGACGGTTTAATGACCACCGTGTTGCCAGCGGCTAGTGCAGGCACGCTGCGATTCACGAACGAGATGGTAGGCGCATTCCAGGGGATGATCACGCCATACACGCCCAGCGGTTCGTGCTTCGTGTAGGTCAGCCGCCCCTTGATGTCGGCAAGCTCCTTGCCGAAAATCTTGTCCGTAGCACCCGCCCAAAAACGAACATCGTCGGCACACCGCCGAGCCTCGACAAGGCTGTCACGAATTGCCTTGCCCATGCACTGCGTATCAAGGCGCGCGAGTTCCTCATGGTGTCGCTCGATGACATCGGCGAGACGCCAAAGATGCTTCGCACGCTCGCGGACGGGCAAATCACGCCATTGAGGGAACGCCGCGGCCGCGCGCTGAACCGCCGCATCCACATCCGCCGCGTCAGATTCACGGAACTCACCGACAACGGAGCCATCTACCGGGCTCAGAACCTGGAAGGTCGCATGAGCGCCGTTGGCCTCTTCCTGCTCCTGGACTGTCATCATTGAGCTGAGTTCCTCGCTGTCGTGGATTCACGATAAATGGTATCGAACGGTTCTTTCACACCATACATGGAAGACCCATGGAACGAAAGCACACATTTAATCAAAGCGCGATGACCGATGAATAGATAGTTTGCGTATTCTACTTGACATCACGCCCTTCAGCGCGACCATACTGCTCGCGCAGTCGCTGGACCAGATGGGCAACCGTCACGATCTCGTCGACAGCGCCGATCCCTTGGCCCCCACTCCATACGTCCCGCCACGCGCGCTGCTCTTCGTCTCGATTGACCTGGATCGTTCCTCGAGCCATATGCGGGAGCTCTTGTGGTGCGACGCCGGACGCGATGATGCTCTCCCGTAACCAGTTGGCGTTCACTCCCGTGAACGCGTCGGTGTATACGATGTCCTCGGCACTCCCATCGACCACCATCGCTTTGTATGCTGCGGAGGCACTCGACTCGTGCGTTGCGATAAACGGCGTGCCCACGTAGGCAAGGTCCGCGCCGAGCGTCTGTGCCGCAGCAACCGCTCGACCGGTCGAGATGGCGCCACCGAGAACAAGTGGCCCATCAAACCATTCGCGGATCTCCTGGGTGAGCGCGAACGGCGACTGTGCCCCAGCGTGACCACCGGCACCCGCGGCCACTGCGATCACCCCGTCTGCGCCTTGCTCGATGGCCTTTCGGGCATGCCTATTGTTGGTGACATCATGAAGGACAACACCTCCGTATGACTGCACCGCAGCGTTAACCTCAGCCCGCACACCCAGCGAAGTGATGACGATCGGCACTTCGAACTCCACGCACGTCTCCAGATCCTCCTGCAGTCGAGCATTGCTGGCGTGGGCGATGAGGTTGACCGCGAAAGCCGCGGAGGGAGAATCGGGATGCACTGCATCGTACGTATCGCGGCCGTCAATAATGTGCTTCAGATCCTGGCTCAGCTGTGCTGCCGGACGCGAGTTCAGTGCTGGATAGGCGCCGATAATTCCCGCGCGACACTGAGCGAGCACTAGCTTCGGGCCCGACACGAGAAACATCGGAGCGCCCAGCACGGGAACCGCCAGATGATCCCGAAGGACACCAGGCAACCTACTTGTCAACTTTGCGCTCACGGTGTGTCTCCAACTCCAACTTCACTCGACTGAGTCGAGATATTACTGCAAGATATTCCTTGAGGCACACTCAACCGTTACTTAGATCACCTATTACGGATATTTCGGAAAGAAAATGCATTCTAATCGGTGTCCATATTACAGATTACGTAGTCACCGATTTCCTCGCCAACGACGCCTCAGTACGAGCTCAGCGTCGAGCCTGACCTGGCTATCAGCATGGAGGGAAAGCGCGAAGTGCCTGATGCGGACGGCCGCCCATTCATTGATGGGTGTCGACACCATAAAGCAGGCAACAGAGACCGTTATGTGATGACCTCATCACGAATGCGTGGGCTGGCTCAGTCAGTACGCATACTCGAGAATCGTCTCGAGATCCCGAACGTCAGAGATAGTACGCGGATTCGCTTGCACCAGCGGATTATCCAGCGATCTCTCGGCGATCTTCCTGAACTCAGTGCGTTCGATACCGATTTCGCGAAGTGTCGTCGGCAATCCGAGACCAGCGATGAGACCTCGCATCGCATCGGCCGCGGACTGGTCCGGGGCCCCCAGCGCATCGGAGATATTCTGCTGTCGCAATGTCGTGACTGACTCGTTCCATTGGAGCACTGCCGGAAGCAGCACGCACGAGGTATAGCCGTGCGGCACATCGGCAACGGCTCCGAGAACATAACTGATCCCATGGCTCGCGCCCAGCGGCACCCGTCCCAACCCGGCTGTTGCGAGCGCAACCGACTGCAGCGCGGTGAGTCTCGCTTCGAGATCTCCCGGCTGATTCCTGGTTCGACGCAGTGCCGATGAGAGCGACGACAGCGATCCGAGTGCGGGTATATCGACGTACGGGTTCGGTGATGTCGAGAGATAGCTCTCCACCGCATGATCCATCGCTCGAATGCCCGTTGACAACCACAACCACTCCGGGGTGTGAACCGTCAGCAGTGGGTCGAGGAGAACAGTCTGTGCACACAGATCCGAACCAGGATAGCTGTCTTTGACCTTCCTGACTGTGTCCGTCGCTCCCCCAACGTTCGTATACTCGCTCCCGGACAGAGTTGTCGGAACAACGATTTGACGAATTGATGATCGTTGGCTCGAACCGACGCCTCGCTCGGCCAGAATCTCATCTCGCGTCCGAAGCCCGCGCCCCAGCGCGAACTGTGTAAGCTTCACGGTGTCGATCGGCGTACCGCCACCGACTGTGACGAAAAGATTCGGCACGAGTGAGCGCGCCTCCGCCAGCAATTCCTCGACGCTTTCCAGTGGCGTGTGTGCCACGCACCGATCGAATACTCCGACAACGCGGTCTCCGAGCGTTGCTCTGAGCTCATCTATGACGTCAGTCTCGCGCGACAACGTCGCTGAGGATACGATCAGCACGCGCTTAGCACCGAGTCGTTCAACTTCATCACGCGTGGCGAGTGACGCGGGCTCCCCCCAACGGATTCGTTCCATCGGCGCGAACGAGTAGATTTCACCTGTGCTTGATGAGGGTTCAGCCTCCTTCGGCATTACACCTTTCATGAACGTACCTTCCTCGCGATACACCACCAAAAGATGTCATCGCTCGCTCCTCGCATTGCAGTATTGATGCAATCCAGCGAACCAATAATGTGAACTTCACCGTTCGCGGCGCGTATCCGCTACGTTGTGGGTGGCGATTCCGACTTGGAGTCGCCACCCACAACCAGTTCCGGCCGCAGCTCAGCCCCCGCCGTCCTGGAGCACCTCCTCGAGAAACTTTCGATAGCGATCCACGTCGAAGTCCGTGCCCGCGATGTATGAAGCAAGCACCGCTTCCGGTGCAAGATCCTCTTCCAGTTCTAGACCGAGTTCCGAAGTGATCGCGGCCTCCCATTTTGCAAGCAGCTCACGATATCGTTTGAATTCCCCCTCCGGATCACTGATCACCGCAGGAGCGGTGGCGGCGAGTCCCGCCTCGACCTCAGTATTGTGTGCATCCAGCACCTCATTGAGCTGTCTGGTGTCGACAAATACGTAGCCGTCAGCCTCCGCAGACGCAGCGAACTCGGAGTAAACACGAATCATTTCAGTCGCCATGCTGGTGGCCAGCAGAGCGGACGCATCGGTGAATATCTGCTGCACATCCACCGGCAGCGAGTTCCAGACGTCGAGGTTCATGATGTGACCATTACCCGGGATACCAGCAGTGTGCGTCGACGAATAATAGGGCGCGACATCGGAAATCCCCATTGGCACCGCGACATTCGGTGCTGCGGAGAAGAGCGTGCAGTCGGCTATGCCGCGCTGCAAACCCTCATACGATTCAGCACTCGAAAAGCTGACCGCTGTCATCCCAAGGGCTTCGACCGACGTGCTCCAAGGTGGTCCACCGACGCGAGCGCGCTTCCCCTCTGCATCCTCGAGAGTAACGATCGGCCTCGTGCAGAACATATCGGCCATCGGTGAGCTGCCCAGATAGATTGGACGCACGTTCTGCGCAGTGAACTCTGCCTGGAGCTCATCGCTCGTCGCAACGAATTCGATCGTCGCGGCGTGGCTCTGAAGGTAAGAGTGCGGCCAGCCCTTCATCGACATGGTGCCGAGGTTACTCAGCCAAGCAGCGCCCGGCATCTCATCCGGATAATAGGAATTCACGAAGACGCCAATATCGGCCAGCCCCGTCGACACAGCGTTCAGAGTCTGCGCGAGTGGCGCGAGTGAAGTCGCCCAGTAAGGTTCGAAAGTGACCTTGCCGTCGGTGCGCTCCTCGATGTAATCCATGTACTCGGTGAGCGCTGCGCCAACCGCGGACTGCTCAACGTTTGCCTCAGCCAAGCTCAGCACGATGGGCTCCATCGTGCTAATACTGTCTTCTACTGGCTGAGATGCCTCGTCATTCGTGTCGCTGCCACCTGCTGCGCAACCCCCCAAGACGAGCACTGCCGCCATCGTGACAGGAACCACCCGTCGTCGCTGTTGACCGTTCTGGATGCGGATCATTGTTGATTCACGTTCCTTTCTTGGCGCGGATCTTCGACGATCCCACCGATATGCACTGCTCACCAGTGAGTCAGTGTGGATTTTGGGTGCTGGCATCTGCGCCTCGCCCAGCACTCTATTGGTTAGAAAACTTCGCAAAAGATGAATTTTTGATGGCAAACGCATCTATTATCCGTTAGATTTCTACCATCATCTTCGCAAAATAGAAAGACTAGAGCTCAAGACAACCATCTTCCGAAATTCGTGCGGTAGTCTGCCCGCAATGAACAATGCAAGGAAGCATTGATAGAGAGGAATACACATGTCTGGACGTCTGGACGGCAAGATCGCAATCATCACAGGTGCCGCGCAAGGCATGGGGGAGGCGCATGCGGAGCGCTTCGTTCGAGAAGGCGCACAGGTGGTGTTGACTGATCTCCAAACCAAGCAAGGGGAAGCACTAGCGGCTCGACTCGGGCAGAACGCGCTCTTCATCGAGCACGATGTCACGGATGAGCAGGCTTGGACTGAGGTCGTTCGAGCTGCAGAGGCCCGGTACGGAACCGTCAATGTGCTCATTAACAATGCAGGCCGCACAGGACCAGTCGCAGATATCCTCACCCTGTCGGTCGAGGACTATATGTCGACCGTCGCCGTCGACCAGCACGGAATCCTCTATGGAATGCGAGCTGTAGCACCCGGCATGATCGCTGCAGGCGGCGGATCGATCGTCAACATCTCGTCAGTCGCCGGCATTCTCGCCAACGGAACGTCCCCAAATATCGGCTATACAGCAGCCAAATTCGCTGTCCGCGGACTTACCCGCCAAGCAGCGGTCGATCTCGGCCCCCGCGGCGTGCGTGTTAACTGCGTGCTACCGGGCGGAGTGGACACGCCACTTGCACTCGCTGTGCGCGCCTCACGAACTGCAGAGGAGAACGCAAAGAATCTCCCACCGATCGGCCGTTCCGGGAGGGTAGAAGATCTCAGCCAGGTTGTCTTATTCCTCGCCACTGAGGAGTCCAGTTTCGTCAGCGGTGCAGATTTCGTGATTGATGGTGGGCGCAGTGCATGACCAGCTCCCTCAACGCGTTGTTCGCACTCTAACTATCACCAATACTCACTAGGAGAAAAACCATGGCAGGTCGACTCGATGGCAAGGTTGCTATCATCACAGGCGGTACAAGCGGCATCGGCGCGGCATCGGCCGAGCTGTTCGTTGCAGAAGGCGCACGCGTCGTCATTGCAGGGCGTAACGAGGCCGCCGGGGCCGCACTCGAGAGAGACCATCCGGGAGTTCTCTACTTCAAGCAGACCGAAGTTAGCGACGATACGCAGATCGAAGCACTCGTCGACTTCACAGTAGAGAAGTTCGAACGACTCGACGTGTTCTTCAACAATGCTGGCATCAGAGGCGAGGCAGCCGGCTTCTTCGACATTGAGGCCACGCGTTTCGATGAGATGATGCGCCTGTTGCTGGGGGCTTACGTATCGGGCCACAAGTATGCGGCCCGCCAATTCCGTAAGCAAGGCACTGGCGGATCGATCATCTCAACAAGCAGCGCCGCAGGTATTCAGGGCGGTTATGCGCCGCTGTCCTACACATCCGCCAAGCATGCCATCTCTGGCCTCGCAAAGGCCGCGACGGCCGAACTCGCACCACACGGTATCCGTTCAAATGTCATTGCTCCAGGCATTACATTAGGGCCGATCATTCCGGCATCGAATGGGGTGCCCCCCGAGGACGCCGCTGAGTATCTCGACTTTGTCGCGCAACACGCAGCCGTTCTTCAGCCGCTGGGGCGCGCAGGCTGGCCGATCGACATTGCGTACGCAGCGCTCTTTCTCGCTAGCGACGAGTCTGCCTGGATCTCGGGCGTGACGCTCCCAGTTGACGGCGGGGCGACCTCAGTCATCGGGAATCCGCCTCACCCAGTCATGCAACGAGCCGCCGCCGAATACCGTGCAGCACACGACGCAAAACAAGACGCGTAATCGACCAAAAGTCTTACTACGAGAAGACCGGGCGACTAGGGCGCTCTGTCTCAACACCAACTGATTGCAAGGGGAAGGACTGTCATGACGGCTCGATTAGACGGCAAGGTCGCGATTATCACAGGCGGCACGAGCGGAATCGGCAAGGCTTCGGCCAAACTTTTCGTGAAGGAAGGAGCTCGAGTCGTCGTTGCAGGCCGGAATAAGCCCGCTGGCACAGCGTTAGAAGAGATCCATCCGGGAGCGCTCTACTTCAAGCAGACCGAAATTAGCGACGATGCGCAAATCGAAGCACTCGTCGACTTCACAGTTGAGAAGTTCGGACGGCTCGACGTGTTCTTCAACAACGCCGGCGTTCAAGGCGAGCTAGCGGGCTTCTACGATATTGAGGCAGAGCGCTTCGATGAGATGATGCGCCTGCTATTGGGGGCGTATGTCTCCGGTCACAAGTACGCGGCTCGCCAGTTCCGCAAACAAGGAACCGGCGGGTCGATCATCTCGACCAGCAGCGCAGCCGGTCTGTTGGGTGGCTACGCACCCCTCGCTTATACCTCGGCCAAGCATGCGATTTCCGGTCTCGCAAAAGCGGCGACCGCTGAGCTCGCTCCACACGGGATTCGCTCCAACGTGATCTCCCCTGGTGTCACGATGGGCCCGATGAATGCAGCAGCCAACGGGGTACCGCGCGATGAAGCCGCCAAGTATGTCGAGTTTGTCGGCAAACGCGCCGCGATCCTGCAGCCACTCGGGCGAGTGGGTAAGCCGATCGATATAGCCCACGCAGCGCTGTTCCTAGCCAGCGACGAATCGAGTTGGATCTCGGGGATCACGCTTCCTGTCGACGGCGGTGCGACGTCAGTCATCGGCAACCCACCACACCCTGTCATGCGACAGGCTGCTCTTGATTACCGAAAGATGCGAGACGCTGGGAAGCGCTGAGGCCGTCGAGGTTCCGGGACGATCTCAGTGATGGACTCGTCCCCGAACCTTTTTCCTCTCCCTGTCACACTTGAATTAGGGATTACTGACACATCGCGATCCAGGGTGTATTTGAGGACTGATTCCGCCCGCTTCGAGAGCAATCTGACGATGCAGTTCGTGAAGTTGCGGAAGCCGAGGGCTGCGCCGCGGAGGTGTTCGAGACGGCCGCTACCTGCTTCGGCGGGGCCGTTGCTGGTGCCCGGCCGGTCGAAATACGCGATGATGTCGGCGGCACGTTGCTTGAGCGTGCGCGCCCAGGCGTCGGATCTCTTTCAACGCGCCAGGGACGCCACTGAGACTGAACCGATTACCGTGTGCATCAGATGCATGCCCTTGGTCTTGTCGGGTTCCCGGCATGCGGCGACAACGCGTTGGCGGATACCCCAGGTCGTTTCAACCTCGACATGCCCATCGCCTAGGGACAGCGCGGACAGGCAGGCGGTCGGCTTGTCGGTGAGGTGATCTGCACCAGTATGAAATGCCCGCAGCGAGGACCACCAGTGATCCCGTGATGCCCAAGCGCGTCCCACTACACACTCTTTCGACCTAAACGCGCTGCCGACGACACCGGCACGCTGCTGGGCCCAGATCTCCATCTCCTAGGCCGCACTCGCGCGGCGCAATTCACGATTCTCACGCTCCAGCTCGGTCAAGCGCCTGCCGGTCGACCTCTGTCTCTTTGTCCGGCACATCGATCGTCAGGGCGCGTCACTGCTGACAGTCAGCGCCATTCCGTTGATGTTGAATGCCACCGTCGCGACCGCGTGCTTGGCTCCGGGAACCTGTCGGTCGCCCGCCCGTCCCGTGACCTGACGAGCGGCCTCGATAACGTGTCCAAGACCGTGAAGCCTACCCTGGCTGAGGGAGCCGCCGCCGGTGTTCATGGGCAACGCACCTCCGGGAGCGATCCGTCCGTCCTGAATGAAATCGAGCCCCTCACCTGCGCCGCAGAAGCCGAGGCCTTCGGCCCACAGCACGGGGAACAGACTGAAACCGTCATAGAGCATGGCAGCATCCATGTCCGCCGGCGACAACCCGGATTCCGACCAGATCCTGCCTCCGAGGTGAGCCATCGAACTCTGCACCGCTTCGAGATCCCAAAGCTCAGCTTCCTGCGGTCCGCCCTGGACGATCCCCGTCACGAACGCCGCGGGAGAGTCGAGATCCTTCGCACGATCTGCGGTTGTCATCACGATCGCGCTCGCACCGTCGAGGGGGATGTCACAGTCGAACAGACACACCGCATCGGAGAGCATCCGCGCATTCATGTACTCGTCCTTGGAGAGCGCGATGTCCTTGAACAGAGCATCAGGATTCTTATTCGCCCAGCTTCGCTGAGCGGTAGCGATCGTAGAGAGCTTCTCTCGGTTTCCCTGATACAGATCGAAGTAGCGCGAGTACAGGGCTGAGAAGAGACCGTTGTACGAACTCATTCCGTACGGACCAGTGAACTGAGCATGCCCGCCGACCGCGGAAGGCGGCGATTGATTATAACGGCCGTTCTTTGGCATATAGAGCGCACGCCACACGAGTGCGTAGTCACAGGCTCCGGAACGCAGTGCGTGATAGGCAGCCGCGACTCCAGCGCCGATCATTCCCTCCTGTGACTCGGAGAACCACTTCACACGACCAGTCAGCTCCATTGCCCGTTGCATCGAAGGAACTGTAATGATCTCCTTGTCCGGTTCAGTGAATGGTGCGAGCACCGGATAAGTGCTGAGGCCATCAATGTCGGCGCGGTTCAGCCCTGCGTCCGCGATGGCCGCCATCGCAGCGTCTCGCGCAAGAAGCACGAGCGGACGAGCGGATCGTCGTTCAAGCCTCGAGTACCCGGTCCCGACAATGGCGATCGTTGGGTTGTTTACGGTCACGTGATCTCTATTCCTCTTGAACACTGATGGGAAACGTGCGTCCGACTACTGAAGCGTTTGATAGCCGACCGGGCGGAACTGCGGGAGCACCACACCTTCTCGGATCTCCTGGAAGGACAGCTCAAGCGGGTCACCCACTCGAATCTCAAAGTCACCCGGGCAGTCCGAAAGAATCCACAGGCCAGCTTGCTCGACGAGTTCTGCGAAGATCACCGCGTAGGGCGGCTTCAGGCCCGGGGTGTTCGCTTCCACAACCTTCGAGTAGCTGTAGACTGTCGCCTCGCCGCTGACCGCACTGAACTCCAATGCGCCCTCTTGGCAACTTGAGCAATAGATCCGAGGAGGGTGCTGGTAATTTCCACAGTTGGTGCACCGCTGAATGACGAGTCGCCCTTCCCTCGCGGCAGACCAGTACGGCTCAGTAAGGTCGTCGGCCAGCGGAATCGGCCGAAGCACGTTCTCTTCCGCCGACTGAGATGGGCTAAGCATTCGAGGCTCCCTGCTCTTGCTTCATACGTGTATAAATCGACTTGAGATCAAAGTACGCGGCCAAGCCTTCCGGCCCGAGTTCCCGGCCCATACCGCTGTCCTTTACGCCCCCGAAGGGCGCGCCGATGTCAATGTCGAAGCTGTTGATCCCTACCGTTCCCGTCTTGATCCGACGAGCGAAATCAACCCCTCGCTCGATGTCAGCGGTCCAGACGGTGCCCGCGAGTCCGTACCTCGAGTCGTTCGCGATGGCCACGGCCTCGTCGACGGTGTCATACGGAAGCACCGCGAGAACAGGACCGAAGATCTCCTCAGTCACTACCGACGAACGCGGATCTATATCCGAGATAATCGTCGGCTCCACATACCACCCGCGCGCCAGCCCTGGAGGCCGCCTGCCTCCGGTGACGATTGTGCCATCCTCGCGAGCTTGCGCAAGATACCCCTCAACACTCGTGCGCTGACGCTCCGAGACAAGCGGCCCGATCCGGGTGTTGGGATCGGTAGGGTCACCCACGGAGAGCGACGAAGCCATCGCCGCGATCGAGTCAACAATCTCTGCATAGCGACTTCTGGGGACCACGATCCTTGTGCTCAGATGACAGGTCTGTCCCTGATTCTGCAGCCCGGCCCAGGCCAACCCTCGGGCCAGCCGTTCACTGTCCGCATCCTCAAGGACGATCGCGGCAGACTTACCTCCGAGTTCCAAAGTGACCGGGCGGAGCAGCCTCCCGCAGGCCTCGGCGATATGCCGACCCGCAGTCGTCGAACCAGTGAAGGCGACCTTGTCCACACCGGGATGCGTCACCAGATACTCACCGAGATCACCGTATCCGGGAACGATGCTCAGTACGCCGTCCGGCAGACCCGCCGCTTCGGCCGCATCGGCGAGCTGAAAGGCATCCAGCGCCGTCTCAGGCGCAGGCTTCAAAATTACGACGCACCCCGCCGCGAGCGCTGGCGCGATCTTGAACACTGCCAGCGACTGGGGGTAGTTCCACGGTGTGATCGCGGCGACAACTCCGACAGGTTCACGACGGACCAGCGTGGTGCCGCGTCCATGGATGGCTGCACGCCATTCCTCCAGCGGAGTCTCCCGGCAGAGCTGTGCGTAATATCGGATGACCTCGGCCGGAAACATACCTTCGGCCGGCAGCGCCAGGCTGGACGGCATCCCATTCTCCGCCGTGACGATCCTCGCCGTAGCCTCGGCTCGTCGTTCGAGCTCATCAGCGAATCGATCCAAAAGATCGGCCCGCGTGGCGGGAATTAGATCGGCCCAACGTGAATCGGTCAGCGCGGACCGCGCGCCAGCGAGTGCCACATCGATGTCGGTCGGCCCCGCCTCGGGCACAGACCCGAGATATTCCTGGGTAGCGGGGTTGGTCAGGGCGATTGACTTCGCCTGTGCGGGCGGGCGCCACCGACCGGCTAGGTACAGGTCTGCTCGTTCGAGTTGCATGTCTCAGTTCCTTCCTAAGCCGTTCGCCAGCATAGTTATTTCTATAGTTTGCGAAACACTCAATCTAATGCGTCGCGTTTTATAACCTCTTCAGATTAAAATTAGCATAACGCGCATCGCCATAGTCTGGACCGTCAACCGCGAATCCGGAAACGAGGCGGACGCTTCTCCACGAACGCGGTGGCGGCCTCGCGATGATCGTCGGACAGCGACGCGCAAATGTGATTCGCCGCCTCACGATCAAGACTCTCCCCCAGCGTTGCACTGACGGCCAGGTTCAGGTTCTCCTTGATGAGGCTGAAGGCCAACCGAGGTCCGTCGGCGAAATGGCGGGCCATGGCCTCTGCTTCGGATTCCAGCTGAGCATCCTCTGCCAGCCGGGTGACCAGGCCGAGTTCCAAGGCACGTTCACCGCTGATGACCTCGGGAAGCAGATACATTTCACGAGCACGAGCCGGGCCCACGATCCTGGTGAGCAGCCAGCTTCCGCCATAATCGCCCGACAACGCAACCTTTGCGAACGCAGTGGTGAGCTTGACCGCTGGCGTTGCGATACGAAAGTCGCAGGCCATCGCGAGCGCGAGTCCTGCACCGGCCGCGGCGCCGCGGACAGCAGCGATCGTAGGCTTGGGCATCTCGTGCAAGAGCAACGAGACCTCCATCATCTCCCGTAGGTCAGAGATCCGTTGGTCCGGCGATACCTCCCTGCGCGAACCGCCTGCCATCGCCGCTACGTCGCCACCGACGCTGAAATCCGAACCGGCGCCACGGAGGACGACAGCAGCGACATCGTCGTCCACGGCCGCCCGACGCACACTTGTTCCTAGTTGAGTAAGAATCTCAGTGTTCATCGCGTTGCGACGGTCCGGCCGGTTGATGGTCAGCGTAAGCACACCGTCATCGATCGATTCGGTCAGCCAGTGTTCCATAGTGTCTCTTCCCTCAGATGCCTGACATTCGTTCGAAATCCGGTCAGAACCAACGCGGCTCGACCTTTTCGTAACCTCGCAACAGGTTGCGTGAGAGGATCAGTCGCTGCATCTCGTCGGTGCCTTCGAAAATCCTGAACAGTCGAACCTGGCGGTACCACCGTTCGATCGCCAGTTCCTTCATATATCCCATACCACCGTGTATCTGCATGACTCGATCGACGACCTGGTTCACCATCGACGCGCTGTTCAACTTCGCCATCGAAGAGGTATGCCGCGGATCCATACCCTGGTCGGCAACCCACGCGGCGTTCAGGGTAAGCCATCGAGCCGCCTCGATCTCGGTCGCTGAGTCGGCTAGCATCCAGGCGATCGCCTGATTCTCACCGATGGGCTTCCCAAAGGTCTGTCGAATATTTGAATACTCGACGCCCATCTTCAACAGTCCTTCGGCGATGCCGACGGCGTATGACGGAATGATGTATCGACCCTTTCCGATCCATTTCATCGCAAGCTGGAAGCCCTGACCCACCTCACCGAGGATGTTGCGATTCGGTACTCGCACATCTTGGAAGCTGAGTGCCGCGGGGACATTCGGCCCCATCGGTACGAGCGGCGATGACGTCCAGCCCATCGCTCGATCGACAAGAAAAGCGGTACTGCCGCCATCACGGACGTCCTTCTTCCGATCAGTGACCGCAATAACGATTGCAAAATCCGCGTCATTGCCGTTCGTGATGAAGGTCTTCTCGCCGTTGAGGATCCAGTCGTCACCGTCACGTCGCGCAGAAAATGTGATGTTCGCAGCGTCTGACCCAGCGTCGGGTTCGGTCAGCGCAAAACACGAAATGCGTTCTCCCTCGATCGTCGGAACCAGGAACTCTTCACGTTGCTCATCATTCGCGAAGAAGAGGATGTTATCTGCCTCGCCGCCGAAGCGAAAAGGAACGAATGAGCGACCGATCTCGGTCCAAATCAGAGACTGCATCACGGCAGACAGATCCATGCCACCGAGTTTCTCCGGCGTGGCGAGACCCCAGAAACCGAACTCTCGCGCCTTGAGCTGAAGTTCGCGCAGCTCCGAACGCTCCAGGGCCTTTTCGCCTCGGCGTTCGCGTTCAAGAATGATGGGTTCGTACGGCTTCACCTCGCGGTTGATGAAATCGCGGGTGGCCTGGCGGATCGCCTTTTCTTCATCGCTCAGTGAGAAGTCCATAGGGAATCCTTTCGGTTGTGGGGTTCTAACAGATCAGAGGTCGTCGATTACCCAAGAGAGACGACAATTCGCCCGCTGGATGCGCCTTGTCGGAGCTTTTCGCAAGCTGCTGCGGCGTCCAGGAACCCGACGATCTCGGAAATGTATGGGCGGATGTTCTTTTCGACGATGAGTCTCGACAGGTCGGCAGCAGCTTCGGCGACCACGCTCGGCGTGGTATTGATGTAACCGCCCCAGTAAATGCCCATAATGTCGATATTCTTGAGTAGCGCACGGTTCACACCGATCGACGGGATCTCCCCACCAGCGAAGCCGATGACCGCCAGTCGCCCATCGGGTGCGAGCAGTTTCATTGAAGCTCGGAAAGCAGATCCACCAACCGGGTCGAACGCGATATCGGCACCTGGAGCAGGAATATGCTCTCGAAGAGCAGCAATGAGTGCGTCCTCGTCTTCGCATGTAAGCCGGTCAACGACTTCGTCGGCACCGAGTTTCAGTGCGATGGCCGACTTCTGCTCACCACCGACGACAGCAATCACCCGTGCCCCCGCGGCCTTGCCTAGGATCGTCGCCGCGCTTCCCACGCCGCCGGCCGCTGCATGTACGAGCAGGGTCTCACCGGAAACGATCCGGCCTCGGTGGTGCAGCGCAAGCCAAGCAGTATGAAAGGCGATCGTGAACGACGCTGCCTCGGCGTCGCTGAGGACGTCAGGCGCGGGAAAAACCTTGCCTGCTTCGCAGATCGCGTACTCCGCGAGCGCACCATCAGGAACTTTCGCTATGCCCATCACACGTGTGCCTGCCGGGAGATCGGTTGTTCCATCCACAACGTCGCCGCACAGTTCCACACCCGGCACGAAAGGCAATGAAGGCTGCATCTGATACTGGCCCATAGCCATGAGGACATCAGGGAAGTTCAAGCTCACTGCCCGTACTTTCACCAGAATCTGACCAGGTCCAGGCACTGGTCGCTCGATCGTGGCGGACACCATCGACTCCAGCGGTACCCCGATCTTGGAAATCTGCCATGCGCGCATCTTGGTCATGCCTCAACACCCTCCATCATCACTCGAACCTCGCGCGCGAGGACCTTACCGTTCGCGCTCTTCGGCAACGGTTGCAACGTGAAATGGTAGGCGCGCGGAATCTTGTAGCCGGAAAGGTGTGTGCGGCAAAAAGCATCGATATCGCGTTCCGTCAGGGTGGCTCCGGCCTTCACTCGCAGGACCGCCGTGACCCGTTCGCCCCAGATCTCGTCCCGGACACCGACAACCGAGACCTCAGCCACCGCGGGCAGCGCACTGATGCAGTCTTCTACCTCTCTCGGATATACGTTGTGTCCGCCGGTGAGGATCATGTCGATACGTCGATCCGCAATGAAGATGTATCCTGCTTCATCGATGTATCCGATGTCCCCGGTGTGCAGCCATCCGTCGACGATCGTTCGTGCTGTCTTCTCGGCATCGTTCCAGTAGCCCGCGCCGACGATTCCGCCTCTCACGCACAGCTCACCGATCACCGTCGGTGCGACTTCCTGGTTGCTCTCATCACGGATAGAGATCTCCATGCCGATCGCGGGTCGTCCCACCGAGCTCAGGCGAGGGCTACCCGGTACGTGGTCTTCGCGGTCCAGGAAGGCAATCGAAGGCGCTTCAGTCTGGCCATAAGACTCCACAAAGATCGGGCCGAAAATCTCCAGAAGTCGGGACAGGCGTCCGGGAGAGATCGGGGCCCCGCCGTACCAGACGGTACGCAGCGATGACAGATCGTATTGTTCACTCTCGATCAGTTCCTCGATCATGTAGATCATGGTCGGAACCATTGAGGTTGCGGTGATCCGATGCTGTTGAATCGCTTCCAAGACGTCGACCGGTTCGAACTTGCCCAGGATGTGGATCGGAGCCCCCCGGTACAGCGCGCTGAAGGCGAGAGCCCTCCCGATGTAAGGCAACGGGCCCGCTACGAGAATACGATCATCGGAGGTGATGTTCGTCGAGAGGAGCGCAGCAGCCAATTGCCAGTGCCAGTTGCTGTGTGTCTGCATCGCCCCCTTCGGTTTCCCGGTGGTGCCTGATGTATAGGCCAAGACGATCGGATGATCTGCATCCACCTCCACAGCCAGCGGTGCGTCAGGTTGTTCGGCCAACACTGATTCGTAGTGTGCATCGAAGGTCACCATCGGCACCCCCGAAGTGTTCGCCTGTTGCGCGAACTGCGCAAGATCAGGGCTGTGGACGATCGCGGCAGCCGCGGTGTCCGCCATCTGATACTTGAGCTCTTTTGCCGTCAGCCGGTGGTTCACGAGCACGGTGATCATGCCTGCTCGCCAGGCGCCTATCACCACCTCGAAGAACTCCAGCCGATTCGAGACGAAAACCGCGACCCGGTCGCCGGCTTTGGCGCCTTGGGACTGCAACAGGCGTCCGAACTGACTAGACCGACGATCGAGCTGACTGTATGTCAGCGATCGGTCGCCGTCGACGAGCGCGACGCGATCCCCGTAAGTGGCGGCACGGCGCATGAGATACGCGGCGTGATTCCCGTTCAGTTGCTTCATGACTCGATAATCCTCACTGATCGTCTTCTGTCTTACTGGAGGCGCGATCGGTCCCCGCCAAGCAGCACGTCCACTGCGCGTTGCCGCTTGGCTGGGATGTATTCTGACGGCCAGTCACCCTCGATGGGTTCGTACTCACGAAGCAACAAGCGGGCTAGCGTCGTGAGATGGACCTCCGTGGGCCCGTCCACGATGCCGAGCTTGACGCTGCTCTCGAACAATCGCGTGAGGGGAAGCTCAGGAGTCACACCGAGTGCGCCATGGAGTTGGATTGCATCGCGGGCCACTGCCTGGAACATGCGTGGCAGCTGGATCTTGACGGCGGCGATGTCCTTGCGCACTGCGCGTGGATCATCGGTCGTGTCGATCTTCCACGCGGTATACATTACGAGCAGGCGGAACTGCTGTACGGCCACGTAGGAATCCGCCAGCATGCGTTGCACAGCCTGCTTCTCACCCAGCATCTCTCCCTTGGTGTGACGAGAAAGAGCCCGTTCGGCCATCATGTCGAGGCATCGCTGTGCCATACCAACCGAGCGCATGGCGTGATGCACTCGGCCACCGCCCAGACGCGTCTGAGCCACGATGAACCCGTGTCCGATCTCGCCAAGCAGAGCATCGGCGGGCAAGCGCACATCGTTGTATACGACAAGCCCCTCAGACTCCTCGCCTACCGGTTCGGTCCAGTGCGAGAAGTTACGTTCAACCGACACACCGGGTGCGTCCGCCGGAACGAGGAACATAGACATGCGCTGTGCCAGCGGTGCATTAGGGTCAGTAACGGCCAGCACAATAAGGAACTCGGCATGTCGGGCGTTCGTGGTGAAGAATTTTCGACCCGAGAGCACCCAACCGTCTCCATCCCGCGTCGCTCGGGTCGTGAAGACGCCGGGATCCGAACCGCCTTCTACCTCGGTCATGGAGTAGGCAGAGAAGATCTCGCCATCGAGCAACGGCTGAAGATATCGATCCCGTTGCTCTTGAGTACCGTACTTCGCGAGAATCTCGGCATTACCGGTATCGGGTGCCTGGGTACCGAAGATGCGCGGACCCCAGAGCGTCGGTCCGAGAATTTCGTTCAGTTCGGCAAGCTCCCTCTGCCCGAAGCCTTGGCCACCCAGCTCCGGAGTAAGGTGACATGCCCATAGTCCCTGCCTGCGGACTTCCTCCATAAGCGGGGCGATGACCTCTCGGCGCACCCCGACGAGTGGCTTATACACGTCGTGTGGCCAGAGCGTATCGACGAGCTCGACACGCTCTCGAACAAACTCTTTGGCCCAATCTAGGGCAGGGCGAAACTTTGGATCGGTTGAAAAGTCCCAGCTCATGGTGCTCCTCCATCTACTCGAATAGTTGCGCCGGTCGTATACGTCGATGCCTTAGACGCGAGGTACATCACCGCACCGACCACCTCGTCTGGCTGCGCAGTGCGCTTTAGCGCGAATTTCTGCACAATCTGGTCCATGACTTTCCGATCCCAGGCACCTGCAATGTCGGTCTCCATGGTTCCCGGCATCACGGTATTGACCCGTACAGCCGGGCCAAGGGCCTGCGCGAACCCGACCGTGGTCGCGTTCAATGCCGCCTTGGCTGCCGCATATGGCAGGGTGCGCGGAGACGGTCGGATGCTCGCGAGGGAGCTGATGTTGATGATCGAGCCGCTACCAGCTTTTTGCATGCGCTCACCGACGAGAGCGGTCAGCCGAAACGGGCCCTTCGCATTGAGCGCGTAAACCGCGTCGAACAGCTTCTCGGATATATCAGTCGGCTTGTCATATACTGGCGACGCGCCAGCGTTGTTGACGAGTACGTCGACCCGGCCGAACCGCTCATAAACAGCAGCGACAAAGGGCTCAAGTTCTTCCCAGTGACCAACGTGGAGCGCGTACGGCATCGTTGGTCTGCCCACCACCGCCGCGATCTCCTCGCTCGTCGCGACACAGCTTTCCCACTTGCGGCTCGCGATCACCACCGACGCGCCAGCGTAGGCGGCGGCGAAGGCGATCCTGCGACCAAGGCCACGGCTACCCCCCGTGACGACCACTACCTGCCCTTCCAACGAGAATAGGCTTTGAGGTTCGAGCGGACTACTCATCGGGGGTCACCGCCAATGAGCCCCGACCGAGGTGCTCGGCGAGCGAACCGGCCTTGCGCATGTAATCCGCTGAGAGAACCCCCAAGATGGCACCGACCGGATCGTCCCACTCTCCCGCGGAATATCGCGCGAAACTACCTTCGAGGATGATCGCCATCTTCCAGCGCGCAAGGACGACGTAGTAGTCGATGTCCTGCGTCGACCGACCGGTCCGCTCAGAGTATCTGTCCAAGATCTCGGCGCGACTCGGCATGAGATCGATCGGAAGATTCCTTCCGGCCCGCATATCATCCCCTTCGGGGTGCCAGGCGATGAGCATGTACCCCAGGTCAAGTAACGGGTCACCTATCGTCGCCATCTCCCAGTCGAGGACGGCCACAACCTCGACCGGATTGTCCCCGCTGTACATCAGATTATGGAAGTGGAAGTCGCCATGCATAAGACCGGGCTCCCAGGTCGTGGGCCTATTCATGCGCAACCATCCGGTTGCGGCATCCCATCCGGGCAGCTCTCGAAACTTGAAGCCATCGAAATACGCGGACCACCGATCGACTTGTCGATCATGAAATCCCTCAGGATGGCCGAATTCCTCAAGCCCAGCGGATCTCCAGTCAAAATTCGCCATGGTTGCTGCTGAGTCGACGATACTGAACGCGATCTCCCGCAACCGGACGGGATCACCGCTGATATCGTCCGGCCATCTGTCGATTTCAGGCGACCACCCGTCGACATGCTCCATCAGATAGAACGGTGATCCGATCACGCCGGAATCCTCACATCCAGCCAAGAAGCGCGCATGCGGGATTTCGGAGTGTTCCAACGCTGGCAGCAGGGTAAGTTCCCTGATCAGCGATTTCATCTTGCTCGGGGAGTCCGGAGCCGCAGCTCGCAACACGGCCCTGAAGCTTCCTTTGGTGACTTGAAAGAGCAGATTTTGCGTGCCGCCCGCCAGTGGTTCCACTGTCGCGGACGCGCCGGGTTCCCCAACGCGTACGCTCTCCATCCATTCAGTCAGCGACTTTGCGAGCGCGACATTGTTGGTCGGAATAAACTCCATCGTTCTCCCTCTCGAACCGAATACGGATTCGTCTCAGTACCCGCCGCCAAGCTTCGAGTGATCCCAACTGGTGATCTTGCGGAGGTTCAGCTTGAGGGCCATTCGCTTCTGAGCCGTCAGCTCGATATCAACCTGGGGATTACGATCCCAGTCCTCGGGATGCAATTGCTGGAAACGCTGCGCGACGTTGTTTGCGATCCGCACGACCTCGTTGTAGTCATCGAGGACCTCGATTTCACCCACAAAAAGCGCACCCTTGATTTCGGAATAGGGCATGGTCTTCTCAATCAAGAAGGAGGCACGAGGGTCGCGCAGAAGGTTGACGACCTTCTGCGACTTCCGGAATGCTGTGAATTCGAGGGTGTTGTCAGTGAACGCGTGCATCATGTTCACCTGGTGAGGGAATCCTCGCGGTCCGATTGTGGCCAGCGTCCCGATCAATGAATGACCCGCGAACGCATATGACTCTTCAACGGACATCGAAATGGGTTTCCGCATATTTTCGCCTTCCTCGCCAAAACTTGGCTTCTAAATTTACACTAGTACATATGTGAAAAACGCGTAGCAGTAGTCCAAAACTCGCTACGCATACACAAGGAATAGTTAGAGCATTGCTAGAGTACGCATCATGTGCGATCTCATCGGTCAGCGTGCGTGCAAGAGAAGTCCGACGAGCTCTGCGACGCAGGCGGGCTTGGTCGATCCCTCCAACTCGATGGTGCACCGGACCACCGATTGGGACCGGTCGCCAACTACATCCACCCTCAGCAAATGTGCAACCGTGCGCACCCGGGAACCTGCCGCCACCGCGGCAGGGAAGCGCACACGATTCAGGCCATAGTTGATCGTCATCGCGAGCCCGGTGACACGGTAGAGTCCTCCGAGCATTTGCGGAAGCAATGCCAGCGTCAGAAAGCCGTGCGCGATTGTGGTGCCGAATGGCCCCTCAGCCGCACGTGTGGGATCGATATGGATCCACTGAAAGTCACCCGTGGCATCTGCAAACTTGTCTATGCTCTGCTGGTCAACGGTGATCCACTCGCTGGTTCCCAGCTCATGACCGACATGGTCGCGAAATTGATCAATTGTGAACTCTTGCATAGTTTCCTGCCCGTCAGTTAAGAGGTCCGCCAGCGACATAGAGCACCTGGCCCGAGATGAAGGATGCTTCCTCTCGGATGAAGAATGACGCGGCAGCGGCGACGTCATCTGGTTCACCTACTCGCCGAACCGGAATACTAGCTGCGCCCTTGGCTTTGAGCTCTTCGAACGTAGTTCCGATGCGCTCGGCGGTCGCCTCGGTCATCGCAGTGGCGATGAAGCCCGGGGCGATCGCGTTCGCGGTGATCCCAAACGGGCCGAGTTCGAGAGCAAGCGTCTTGGTAAAGCCCTGTAACCCGGCCTTGGCTGCCGCGTAGTTGGCCTGACCGCGATTGCCGAGTGCGGATGAGCTCGAAAGATTTACGATGCGCCCAAATCTCGCTTCGACCATGTGCGTTTGTACCGCACGGGTCATCAGAAAAGCGCCACGCAGATGCACATCAATCACGGAGTCCCACTCGGTCGTGGACATCTTGAACAGCAGGTTATCCCGTAAGATTCCCGCGTTGTTCACGAGCACCGTCGGCGCACCGACGCGTTCTACGATTTCCGCGACGGCTTTCTCGACCGTGGCCTCGACGGCGACGTCAGCGGCGAGTCCGATTGCCCGTCCTCCCTCGGCATTGATGAGCTCCGCTGCGCTGACGGCGCTGTTCTCGTCGAGGTCAATCACAGCGACGGCCAGCCCGTCTCTGCTCAATCGGCGGGCGATGGCCTCACCAATTCCGCGGGCGGCACCGGTCACGATGGCGACACGTTGATGAGACATATTTGCTGCTCCTTTTGTCAGGACAGTCGTTCGAGAATCATGGCCATGCCCTGGCCACCGCCGACACACATCGTCTCGACGCCGAATTGCGAATCGGTGTCGCGCATGGCGTTGATCAGCGTCGTAGTGATGCGCGCGCCGGTCATTCCGAAGGGGTGCCCAAGAGCGATGGCACCACCGCGGACGTTCAGTCTGTCCTCGTCGAGCTCCAACTCGCGGGCTGACGCAATAACCTGTGCTGCAAACGCCTCATTAATCTCGAACAGATCTATGTCGGAGACATTCATGCGAGCATTTGCGAGAGCGCGTCGAGTCGCCTCCACTGGACCAAGACCCATGATCTCTGGCGAAAGTGCGCTGACTCCGGTCGAGACTACTCGCGCCAGCGGGGTGTAACCGAGCTCCTTCGCTCGAGTGTCACTCATAATCACCAGTGCGGCCGCGCCGTCGTTGAGCGGGCATGCGTTACCTGCAGTTACCGTACCTCCTTCGAGGAAGACAGGTGAAAGCTGCGACACTGCTTCGAGCGTCACACCCGCCCGCGGTGAGTCATCCTTTGAGACCACGGTTCCGTCAGGCAGCGTGACCGGGGTGATCTCTCGCTCCCAGAACCCTGTGCGCGTCGCAGCCTCGACACGGTTTTGACTACGAACGGCGAACGCGTCCTGATCTTCGCGACTGACATCGTGCAGCTTGGCCACGTTCTCTGCGGTCAGCCCCATACCGATGTACACATCAGGGAGTTCGCCATTCTCACGCGGATCACGCCATGCGGAGTCGGAAGCGGACATCGATGCGGAACGCACCATCGCAGCCGCGAAACGTGGATTCTTAAAATCGCCCTGGACCATTCCCGCTGCCGTGCGGCTCACCGACTCAGCCCCCGCAGAGATGAACACCGATCCCTCACCGGCCCGAATCGCGTGCATGGCCATCCGAGTGGTCTGCAGACTCGAGGAGCAATACCTGTTCACAGTCGTGCCCGGCACGAAATCGAGTCCCGCCAACACCGTCACAACACGTCCGAGGTTATGAAAGACCTCCCCCACTGGCGCAGAATTCCCGATCATCAGATCATCGATCCATGTGGGATCAAAGTCCGGCAGGGCGTCGATTGCCGATTTCACCATCTGCGCAGCAAGCTCGTCAGCACGCATGCCGGCGAACGACCCTTTGTGTGCTCGCCCTATGGGCGAGCGGGCTGCTGACACGATGACAGCTTCAGGCACGATGCACTACCTTTCCGTAGGGAGTTCAGTATTAAACAGGAACTATCAGTCAACAAGCAACACTCTATGAGTATGCGTACATGATAGGCAACTCCTCCTCGCATTCTTTTCTCTTTCTAGCGCATTTCCGTGTAGGCTGGCGGCAAATTACGGCTAAGATTCTGTGCAGATCTACCGTCATCGCCGATGCGTCTGCACTAACGCCGTTTGCCGACCGGGAGGATACCGAGTGACTTTCGAATTTGACCATCTGCTCCTTGACCGAGTGGGGACGGACGGACGCATCGGACGCATCACCATCAACCGTCCTGACAAGAGGAACGCCCTCGCTCCGGAGACGCTAGAGCAGCTCATCCAAGCGCTGGATCAGTTCGAAACGGACCAAGACGTACGCGTGATCATCCTTCGTGGAGCGGGTAGCGGGTTCTCGTCTGGCTATGATCTGACGCGCAGTTACACGCCTGGCGGAGAGGGCATCCGCACTAAGGACGATGCTGATCGCCCCCTAACCTTCAACCACGGCGTCAAGATCGGCCGGGGCACCGCCGCGCAACTCCGCCTGTTTCATGTTTCCAAGCCGACGGTGATTCAGATCCACGGCTTCGCGCTCGCGGGTGGTCTCGAACTGGCGATGATGGGCGATCTCGTCACGGCCTCGGAAGACGCGGTAATCGGCCATCCAGGCCACCGCGCAATCGGGGTGTCTCGGAACGGAATGATTCTGCCGTACATCCTCAACATGCGTAAGGCAAAAGAACTCTTCTTCACAGGCGACGCAGTCACGGGGAAGACTGCCGAAGAAATCGGACTGATCAATTACGCGTGGCCGGCGGATGAACTGGAAGAGCGCACTATTGCGTTCGCAGATCGGATCGCGAACCTGAGTGCAGATTTCCTGGGTGTGCTCAAGCTCGGCATCAACACGTTCTACGAGAATATGGGCTTACAGTCGTCGATGCAGACTCTCACCCATCTCGATGCGACCGCTCAGCACACCGAAGCCGCCTACGAATGGCGAGACCACCTCTCCGCAGACGGGCTCAAGGGAGCCTTGGCATGGCGCGACGGACGCTACGGCGACTACAGCGCGGCACCGCGTCGCGAGGCCGATTGAGATGTCTGATTCATCGACCGGCTCGTCACCATTGCCGAACGGGGGCTCATTGCATAATGCCACGTCGAACCACACCGATGTCACGCCGCATGAAGCCAAGTTTGCGGGTGTGATCGCCACGCTTCGGGATGCGCTTTCCGCCGTAAGCGCGTCGCGTCCGCCAGAGGAAGTCCTGTCGGCGGTGGAGCTGAGACTTCGCGACGTGATCGACCTCACCGCCTCACATCAAGTGGGTGAGCATGACCGGATCGCCGGACGGCTGTGGGAGATCACCGGACGTGGACAGGCGTTGGTCCCGCCCGTGCATTATGAGTTCGCTGGAGGCCACCGCACTCGCGGATGGGTCAGCTTCAGCAAGTTTCACATCGGGAACGGCGCAGCCCATGGGGGTGCGATCGCAATGGTTTTCGACGAAATTATGGGACGGACTCTTGCGGTAGCGGGCATCCGCCAGGCGCGAACAGCGAATCTGTCGGTGAACTTCCGCCGGCTAGTACCGACCGACACCAAGTTGTTGTTCGAAGCCGAGTTACTCGAGCAGGACGGTCGAAAACTCATCACTTCGTGCGAGCTCACCGACGCAGACGGCAACGTTCTCAGTGATGCACGCGGCCTCTTCATACTTGCCCGAGAACCGATCGTCTACTAGTCGTGACCCGGTCAGCGCTACTCGTCCTCAGGCAATGGCCCCGTGTAGGTCACATCCTCCGCGGAAGCGTGGCGCCAGCGGTTGCCCTGCACCATCTCCTCGGCGACGTGCGCCGCAAGCCCCACGGAACGCGAAGCAATGACAATGCCGCGAATTGTCTGCCAGGGGAAGCCGAAATCAAGCAGAATTCCTGCGAGCGCACCCGTGACATTGGGTTGCCCCAGCGACGAACGCCCAGTCGACTCCCCCAGCCGTGTGCCAAGAGCTTCCAGAGCAGCGCAGTGTTGCCCTGCCACACCAAGCTCTGCTGCGAGCGAGAGAAGCCGCAATGCTCGCGGATCCCCTTCGGGGTGCTGAGGATGTCCGAACCCGGGAATCTGTCGATGCTGAGCTCGACAACTCGCGACAAGCTCGGCGCATGCCACAGACAGCTCAGGCGCCTCAATGAGACCGATAAGCAACTGCGCAAGCTGCTCTCCAGGACCCCCATGGTAGTCCGCGATGGTGAGCACGCCACCCGCGATGCTCGCCTGCACCGGCGTTCCGGTAGAGGCAAGCATCCGAGCGACGATCGTGGACGGCGAGATTCCATGATCGGAGAGAGAAACCATGATCGCATCGAGCATCTTGGTCTCATTCGGCTCTGGCAGTCGCCCCGAGAGAATCAGATAGCTTGCCTCAGTATAAGTAAGCCGACCGACGAGATCATCAAGCCGATGGCCCCGGATGATTACCTCATCCTCACGCACCTGCGCGATTGCAGTGCTCCAGGTCATATTACTCATGGTGGTCCTTCCACTCGTTACGCCAGGAATAACCCGGATTCCCGGATCATTCACTCGCCGCTTGTTCGCAACACTACTGACTTGTGTGACATTAAGTTGATCAAATACTACGCAAATTTTCATTTATACTACAAATCAGGAGAATAATGTGTCGCTAGAAACAGTTGGAGCTACGCATGGCACCCATGCCGGCGCGATTCGTGGTGCGCTGCATCGCCGCCCCGAGCGCGTGGCCTTCGAGGAAAATGGCCGCGAGATTACGTACGGCGCAACGGCCGACCGCATCGCCCGGATCATGCGAGTTCTGTCGCAGTCGACGGACCTCAATGGCGCGGCGGTCGGCGTACTGTCGACGAATCGCTCCGACGCATGGATGACCGCAATCGCCACTTCCATGGCAGGCGGCAAGTTCGTCGCACTCGGCGCGCGAAACTCCGCGGAGGACCTCGTATATATGTGCGATGACTCGGGTATCGATGTTCTCGTCGTCGATCCCGAACTCGATGACCTCGCATCCTCCGTCCTACAGCTGAGTAACCGCAAGCCGCGCGTATTCGGCCTAGGAGGGGACGCAATCGGGCCAGACTTGCTCGCTGCCGCGGAATCCGTCGGATCGACTCGGCTCGTCGTTTCACCGTTGGTTCAGGCAAAGACGCCGAGCAAGATTCTATACACAGGCGGCACCACTGGACGCCCCAAAGGGGTCATCATCACCCAGGAAGTGGATCTGAGTAACTCATCTCTACCCCTGGCGGTTTATGGGATGCCGCGGAGAGCTCGATCCCTGGTCAGCGCGCCTATGACGCACGCCGGCAATCCCATCACTGGTTCGACGCTCCTCGGTGGAGGCACCGTTATCGTCGAACCAACGTTCACGCCGGACTCGTTCGTACACGCCATCGAACACCGAGGCGTGAACTCCACGGTCGGTGTACCAACCATGATCTACGCGATCCAGGATTATGCAGAGGGACGTAACGTCGATTTCTCCTCGCTTCAGCACTTCCTCTACGCGGCATCGCCAATTTCTCCGACCCGTTTGGCGTCGGCACAGGAGCGATGGGGATCGATCTTCGTACAGGTCTATTCCGGCATGGAGCTTGCTGGCATCGGCTCAATCCTGCATGCCGACGAGCACGACCTCAGCGATCCGTCCCTCCTGGCCTCGGCCGGTCGCGCGATGCCTCATGTGCAGATGCTCGTGATGGACCCGAAGGGCAACCCGATGCCGACAGGCGAGACCGGTGAGATCTGGGTCCGAGGCCACGGTCTCTTCGCGGGCTACGTGAACATGCCCGATGCCTATGCCGAAGCCATGGAAGGCGGCTGGTACCACACCGGAGACATAGCGCGTATGGACGAACAAGGGTATTTCACGATCGTCGATCGTATGAAAGATGTGATCATGACGGGAGGATTCAGCGTGTTCTCGCGTGAGGTGGAGGATGCCCTCACCGCTCACACCGGTGTGCACTCCGCCGCCGCCATCGGAGTCCCGGACGATTACTGGGGAGAGGCGGTCAAGGCCATTGTCGTACGTACCCCTGGCGTGACTGCCACGGCGGAAGAGATCATTACACATGTCAAGGCACTCAAGGGAGGCGTGGCTGCTCCGAAGTCTGTGGATTTCGTAGATTCACTCCCGCTCACCCCGGCAGGGAAGGTCGACAAGAAGGTGCTTCGCGCAGAGTACTGGACCCAGGAAAATCGTAATGTCAATTAACGACCCCCAAGCTTCAAGTGCCCATACACCTATGCTTGACACAAAGCGAACGCGATAGTGACGAGACGGGGACGTGCTTGGTTAAGGCAATAACACTGGACGATGCGGATCATCAACTCATTGGCCTCCTCACCGAGAACGGACGCATAAGCAACCGCGAGCTAGGGTCTCAAGTCGGCTTGACCGAGGTGACAATCGCCGCACGGTTGCGTCGTCTGCGAGAAAGCGGAGTGTTTCGCGTCGGAGCCGTTGTGGACTGGGCAGCAGCCGGGTACACGTACGGGCTAACCTTTTGGATCACCGTCGAAGGTCGCGACCCTGTCAAAGTCGCCGACGAGATCGCTGAGGCCGAAACGGTCCATGTCGTCGGTGTCACTCTCGGCACGGTGGACATCATTGTCTACGCACTGGGGAGCGGGTATGCCGACATTCATGACCTCACTCGACGCTTTCAGCGGGTGCCCGGCGTAGATCGTGTGGTGGTAGACGTTCAGTACGAGGCGCTCAAGTACAGCCACCGCTACGCTCTACTTCGACAGGATTCGCACGAAATCAGTCTTCCCAATCCTGCCTACGACCTGGATGATCTGGATCGGGAAATCATGCAGGTTCTGCTACGCGATGGACAGATGTCAAACCGCATGCTCGCGCGACAGATCGGCTCGTCAGAGGGCACCGTGCGCGCTCGCCTCCGTCGCCTCGAGGAGTCGGGTCTCCTGCGTATTAGGGGGCAGGTGGACCCGGTATTAGCGCAGGAACTCCGTTCTCTAGCTATTGTCTCTATCGTTCTCGAAGGCACACAAGACGACGAGGTGGTCGCTCAGCTAGTGGCGATGCCTAGTGTGCTCGGTTGTGTCAGAACCAGTGGAACCGGCCAGCTCCTGGTAAACCTCGGCACATCCAGCCGCTCTGCGCTGGTCGACTCCATTCAGAAGGAGATCCGACGCATCCCGGGCATACGCTCCACTCAAACGTGGGAGATCGTTCGCTTCGTTAAAATGCTCAGCCACTTCGCTCGCTTTATCTGAGGCCCACATGCAACTGAGGAGGCCCCGGATCTCCGGGGCCTCCTCAGTTGCATGTGCCAGGGCTAGCCTGCGCGGGAGATATCGGGGAGCCAGGTAACGATCTGAGGGAAGAAGATGAACAACAGCACCATCAGTAGACTCACGCCGATGAATGGCGTCACCCCAAGGAAGACCGTTGGAAGACTCACCTTTACTCCTCCGTTGACCTGCGGATTTTGTGCCAGACGATGGACGACGAACGTGAGCATTCCCACAGGCGGCGACAGTATCGCAATCTCTCCGAGAACCACGACGAAGATACCGAACCAGATCATATCCACTCCCATTGCCGCGAGCGGCGCCTGAAGGAAGGGCAGAGTCAGGAGAATCATCGCGAGGGGATCGAGGAAAGTGCCCAGTGCGACATACACGAGGATCAGAATTAGCAATATCTCGATCCTGCTGAGGTCCATATCAAGGATGGTGGCCGAAAGCCACTGTGCGATGCCGCTGATCGTCATTACGCGAGTCAAGGCGTAGACGCCGATAAGCAAAAGGAAGATTCCTGCCACGGAGGTGGCAGTCTCAGTAAAGGATGACTTCAGGAAGCCCCAGGTGCGTTTGAACCCTCGGTTACCCTTGCCGAACGTCAGCCAGCTGACCAGAAGCGCCGCGATCGCACCGATGGCCGCAGCCTCCGTCGAGGTGAAGATGCCGGTGTAGATGCCACCGAGCACAATGATGACGACGATCGCGATCGGCAGAATCCCGAGCAGCGATCGGAAACGAGTCGCCCAGGTGATTCCGTCCATGGAGAGTTTCGGTGCGTCCTGTGGACGGACCATAGCCCAGATGACGATCAGAATTCCGTAGCCGAGCGCGATGAGGATACCGGGGATGATTCCGGCCAGAAGCTGCGGCCCTACCGGAACTTGAGCGATACCGGCGAAGATTACCAACAACAAACTGGGAGGGATGATCTGTCCCAAGGTTCCTGCCGACGCAACAGCACCGGTCGCAAGAGCAGGACTGTAGCCCGCGCGAAGCATCTCCGGAATCGCCATTCGACCGAGCGCATACGAGATGCCCACAGTCGACCCGCTCGCCGCAGCCAATCCTGCGCCAGCGAAGTTCGTCCCCACCGCGAGCCCGCCGGGCAGCTTCGCCATCCACTGGTTTGCCGCAGCATACGCCTTCGTCGTTAGCCCCCCCTTCCACATTGCAATGCCCATGAGCACGAAGAGTGGAATGATGCTCATCTGCCAGCTTGCGACAGCATCGAACATCAACGACTGCACAGTGTCGACGACGATCTTCACATTGCCGAGTACAAATAGCCCGAAAGAAGCAGCCACGATCATGGCGATCGCGATCGGAACCTGCAAAGCCATCATCTGAAGCATAAGAAGGATGACGAGTCCGCCTACGGTTTCACGAGTGAAGTCGACGAGCAGAATCACGAGAACGTTCAGAACCACCGTCAGCAGGATTACTGCGTAAGTGATCGTTCGTCCACGCCCAGCCTGCTGCTCGGACGTGACTTCGGACGCTCTGGATAGTAGGGACGTCATTCGATGTCCTCCGGATCTGCTTCGAGTTGGCGCACGGTTCGGTACGCACGCGCGATGATCGCGAACGCGTATAAGACAAAAGCAACCACGACGACGAGTCGCGATGGCCACAAAATGATCCAGGGTGCGATCTGCGCCTTCTCCCCGACTTCGAGTGAATGGAGCAGCTCAAGGACTGCCAGATAGCACATCCAGACGATAACGGCGAAGGTGAGACCGCTTGCGACGATTTCGATGATTCGACGCAGCCACGGGGCTGCCCCCTCTCCGAGGATTGTCACGCGGATGTGCTCGTTGCGAATCTCTGCGGCACCCAGCGCAAGAAGCGCCACGGCAGGCATCCACCAGTAGGTCACCATCTCCAGGGTGCCCGTGATCGGATGATTCCAGAAGTAACGTCCGGCGACATCGGCGAGAATAGTAACCGCCATGATGGCGCAGACGACACCGGCAATCGCCGCACCCCAGCGACCGAGCCGCTCGAACGCGCGGACCCAGCGGGGAACAGGCGTATTCAGGTCGACACCGGTGACTATGAGAGTGGTCGTGTTAGGCATGCGATGACGCCCCCTGTCTATTAGACGTGCGAACTGTGAATGCAGTCACGATGCCTTCCGTCCCACGTGATACGACTGATGATTCATCAGGCTCCTTGTTTAGCTCGACGGCATTGTCGGGCCACACGACTCTGGGGGCGAAGCCCGCCGGGTGCTGGCTCCTGTAGGGACCGCACGAATCGTGCTGTCCCTACAGGCTGTTGGGGCCGAGTGAGCAAGAAGGTGCTTCGTCTCGACCCCCGGCTGTTAGAAGAGCGGAATCAGCAAGTCTCCGAAACGATCGACATCGAAGACATCGACACCGGTTCGATAAGATTCGAGCTGCTCCTCGGTACTCCCCACTGGTTCAGTCGGAATTCCGAGCTCGTTAGTTACCGATTCGTGCCACTCCTCAATAAGGTCCTGGTAACGCGCGATGAGAGCTTCAGGATCACTGATGGAGGCTGGTGCGGTCGCAGCAAGCTTGGAGATGGCTTCCTCGTTGTACACATCAATCGTGGCATTCGCGCTCGATGCGTCCTCGATTGTGATTCCAAACGATTCCGCGTCAGCGGCGACAGTCGAGTATCCCTCGATGAATTTCTCTGCCATCGCAGCAGCGAAGTATGCCGCACCCTCGTTGAAAATCTGCTTGAGCTCGTCGGAGAACGAGTTCCAAGTATCGAGGTTGATGATGTATCCATTGCCGGGAAGGCTCGCCATGTTCATGGCATAGTAATATGGCGCCACTTCGGTAATTCCCATCTGCGGGAAGGTCATGAAGCCTGATGCAGTGGAGATACAGTCGATGATTCCACGCTCAAGAGCCTCATACGCCTCGGTGAGTGGAAGCGAAGCTGGGATCATCCCGAGGGACTCAACCTCGCCCGCCCAGAACTCACCGACAACACGGACTCGCTTACCTGCAGGATCCCCGAGTGGCTCCTTGCAGTATAAGTCGGCGCGCGGGGAATTACCGATCCAGAGAGCCCTGACGTTGTGGTTGATCAGCTCCTGTTGCAGGTCTTCGCTCTCCTGAACCAGTTCGACGGTCGCGCCCTGTGCCTGCAGATACGAGGCTGGCCAGCTCTCACCCTGCACTGCTCCGAGTCCGCTCAGCCATGCCAAGCCAGGTGTGTCATCTGGTGTGAAGGCTCCAGAGATTGCGGAGATATCAGCCAATCCCGAACCCGTCGAGCCGAGCGCATCAAGGTATGGGAAAAGAGAAGAGGACCAATACGGTTCGAATGTCACCTTGCCATCTGTCGCTTGCTCGATGTAATCCATAAAAGCAACGACGGCCTGCCCCTGTGCAGCTTCCTCGGCGTTCGCCTCCGCTACCTTCAAGACGATCGGGTCCATGTCGGCGATTGTCCCACCGGAGCCCGATCCCCCACCTGGATCAGTCTTCTCTCCTGCGGCGCAACCGCTCGTCAGTAACGCGACCGTACTAACCATGCCGATGAAGAGCAGGCTCTTCTTCTTGATGTTCATAGAACCCCTTTGTTGCGATGCAGACATCGTTGACGTGCTTCACTCGTGAGACTGCGCGATCTTATTGTGTACCTAAGCTCACATCTCATTTCCTCTATTAGAAGGTACCTTTGAACTCGGCATATGTCTATTAGAGATTTGGGCTGCTCCAGTTCGCGTAGCGTTGGGCTGCTCGTACTGGCCAACGCGCAGCATGTCGAGTGCTCGTCTGGTCGCGTCGACCACAATGCACGGGATTGACACCGGCCAGGTGACGATGTTGACACCGATATCCCACAGCTGGTCGACGTTGAACCGATCGCCTCGCCGAATTCGGTCATGTCCACCAGGATCGGTTTGGTCTGTTCCTCAATGCGGGCACCGAACCGGCGTCCTCCGGCTCCTGGATGGCGCGCACCACTTCCTAAAGCACGCGTCCGACAAGAAGGGCGACGCATATCTGTTCACCAACAAGCAAGGTGGACAGCTGAAGGTCGGCGTCGTTCGCAAATTCCCTCTTGGCTTTCGCCGCCATGCGTTGCGCCACTACGCCGCGTCGACTTGGTTGCGCCTCAGAACGCCTGTACATGAAGTGGCGGAGCACCTCGGGGCCGATCCCCGCACGGTCCTCAAGATCTACGCGCATATTCTCGGCGAAGGACAACGCCGCGACTTCGTCCGTCGACTCGCGATCGCGGAGACCGCTCAGAAAAAGTCGGGACACTACACGGACACTAAAGCCCCGATTCCTGATCAGAACCCAGCATATCTGAATCAAGAAAACTCAGGAATAGGCTTCTGACCAGGTATTTTCTGCGGAGACGGAGGGATTTGAACCCTCGGTCCCCGTAAGAGGACTCCACCTTAGCAGGGTGGTGCACTAGGCCACTATGCGACGTCTCCAGGCATCCAGGCCAAAACTCGGATGCACTCAGCAAGCATAACCGCTCAGAGAGAGCGGAGCGAACCGGCTACTCGAGTACTGGCTCGGCATCCGCGAGCAGACGTGCACTCGCCGTCGCCATGTGCACCGCCATCGCCGATGCTGCACCGTCGGCATCCTTCGCGCGCACCGCCTCAAGCACTGCCTCATGCTCAGCAACCGCCCGCTCAGCATGCTCACGATCATGCACTGCGCGATCCGCGTACACCTGAAGCAGAGAACGGACGACATGGACCTGATCGGTCAGCGTCTCATTGCCAGCAGCCTCCGCCAATGCATGATGAAAATCCAGATCAGCGCGCGCGAACGCCGCCAGCTCGGTCACGGTCGCGCGCATACGCTCGACGATCTGTGCCATTCGCTCGAGAATCGCGTCGTCCGCACGTGTCGCCGCAAGGCGTGCAACGTAGATCTCCAGCCCTTCACGCAACTCGAGCAGCTGAGCAGTGCGACGCTCGCCGATCAGGAGCCCCCACCGAAGCGTCTGTGGGAGAAGTTCACTCGCAGCACCGCGCAGATAGGTACCGGATCCGGGGCGCACATCCACGATTCCAAGAATCTCCAACGCCGCCAGCGCCTCGCGCACCGCCGAACGACCCACCCCCAGCGTTGCAGCGAGCTGCCTCTCTGGTGGCAACCGCGCACCGGAGGCGACGGATCCGCTGGTGAAAAGGTCCATCAGCCGTCGCGCGACCTCGGACACCGGAGACCCTGACGGCAGCGAACCCAGGGCGGCTGTGATGTCGGCGACTCCATCACCGGGAAATGCGGGCATAGAGCCAACTTACTCCGACAGCGCAGAATCGCGCTTGCAATTGGTCAACCGGTTTGTCAAAATAGCAACATGATCGGTCTCGGCACCTATGCCTACTTCTGGCAGCACTCCGATCGCGCGCCCCAGCCGCTAAGCCTCATCGGTGCGTTCGAGGACACCCGCACGCAGGGCATCGACCTGTTCCAGATCTGCGACTACGCGCCGCTGGAGCAGATGAACGACGCCGAGCTGCGCAACGCCGCATCCGCCGCCCGTGACCTCGGCCTCACCATCGAGCTGGGCACCAAGGCCATCGCACCCGAACATTTGAGCCGCTTCCTGAAGCTCGCGGAGATCTTCGACGCGCACCTCGTGCGCAGCATGCTCTACGGCCCGGATTCCCGCCCCAGCCTCGCCGAAGCCGAGACGTGGCTGCGCAGCAGCATCCGAGATTACGAGTCCGCCAACGTCATGCTCGCCCTCGAGACTTACGAACAGGTCCCCACCCTCGATCTGATCGGCGTCATCGAACGCGTGGGCAGCGACCGACTCGGGATCTGCCTCGACCCTGCCAACGTCACGGCCCAGCTCGAGCAGCCGCGCACGTGCGTCGAGCAAACGGCTGCGCTCACCAAGAACGTGCATGTGAAGGACTTCGCCTTCGCCCGACAGCCGGGCTGGGTGGGGTTCACATACAGCGGCGCGCAGATGGGCACCGGTCTGCACGATTACGCACACCTGCTCGCGACTGTGCGTCCGCGCGAGCGCGGCATCAACGAAATCGTCGAGCACTGGTTGCCGTGGCAGGACGACCCAGCGACCACCATCCGAACCGAGCGGGAATGGACCCGCGCCACGCTAGACCACCTGAGGAGCACACTATGAGCGACAACTACAAGATCGCCGTCATCGGCGCGGGCGGCAAGATGGGCATGCGCGTGTCCAACAACCTGGTGAAGACCGACCACACCGTCTGGTACGTCGAGAACTCCCCCGCGGGCCGGCAGCGCACCATCGACGCCGGCCGCGAACTGACGGATGCCACGGCAGCCGTTGCCGACGCCGACATCGTCGTCCTCGCCGTCCCCGACCTTGCGCTCGGCCCCGTCACCGCAGACATCGTCCCACAGCTGCGCGCCGGAGCAATCGTGCTCACGCTAGACCCCGCCGCCGCCTACGCGGGCCTCCTCACTACAAGAGCGGATGTCATCCAGGCCGTCGCCCACCCGTGCCACCCGTCGATCTTCCTGCAGCGCGAGACCCCGGAGCAGTGGGCCGACACATTCGGCGGCATCGCCGCCCCGCAGGACGCCATCGCCGCAGTGGAATCGGATGATCCGGCCAAGCGGGCCATCGTCGAAGCGACCGTACGCGCGATCTATGCGCCGGTCATCGATGTGCACTGGGTCACCATCAAGCAGCTCGCCCAGCTCGAGCCGACCCTCGTGGAAACCATCGCCTGCATGATCGGCGCACTCCTCAACGAGGCTCTGCAAGAGACAGTGAACACCATGGGTGTGCCGGAGGCCGCAGCGCGCAGCATCCTCTACGGCCACACGCAGGTCGCCCTCGCAAACGGCCTGCGCGGCGACAATCCGTTCTCTGACGCGTGCCTCATCGCGATGGACTACGGCCGCGAGAGCATCATCAAGGACGACTGGAAGAAGATCTTCCGCGATGATGAACTCGACAAGAACCTCGCCCGCATGCTCCACCTCGACGAAATCACACGCTGACATGACACGCCTTCACGGGAAAACCGCACTGATCACCGGATCCGCCTCCGGGATCGGTCGCGCAGTCGCCGACCGTTTTGCCCGCGAAGGCGCACGCGTGATCATCGCCGATCGAAATGCGGATGCTGCGGCGGCAGTCGCCGCATCCATCGGTGAGACTGCACGTGCGGCAGTTATGGACATCTCGGATGAGACCTCCGTCGCCGCCGCATTCGCGGATCTGGTCACTGCAGGCTGGAGCCCGGATGTCGTGGTCGCGAATGCCGGCGTGCAGCTCTTCGGCCAGGATGCCAAGATCGCCGACCTCGACCTCGATGTGTGGCGACGCACGATCGACATCAACCTGACGGGCACCTTCCTGACAGTGAAGCACTCCGTCCGGGCGATGCTGGCTGCGGGCGGCGGCTCGATCATCCTCACCGGGAGCCCCACCGGCCTCAACGGTGAAGGTGCCGACTTCACTGCGTACAGCGCTTCGAAGGCGGGCATCCACGGCCTCACACGCACCGTCGCCGCGGCATATGCCGCGGACGGCATTCGAGTGAACACAGTGGTTCCCGCCTACACCGAGACCGGGCTCGTCTCGACGATCTCCGAAGACCCTGAGTCTCGTGCCGCCATCGTCGGGCGTATCCCGCTTGGTCGTGCGGGAACGCCGACTGATGTCGAAGGCATCATGGTGTTTCTCGCCAGCGCCGACGGAGAGTTCGCGACCGGCGCGCTGTTCGCGGTGGACGGCGGGATGACTTCGCTGTGACCCACAGCGGGAGCGGCGCGCCGGTCTGGTGGCGCGAGACGGCGCCCACCTGGCGGGCCGGCGGGTGGACGATCGCGCTGCGTGGCGACGAGCTCGCAGACATCCGTAGAGGCGACGTCGTGATCCTCCGCGCAGTGCGCGCCGTCGTGCGCGATGCCGGGTGGAACACCGTACCGGTGAGTGTCATCGACGCCAACCTCGGTGCCGAGTCCCTTGTGCTCCAGCTGCGACACGAGGGCCTCGGTGCCGCAGTGATATCCACGCTTACCGTTGATCTCCAGGGAGATGCCCTGCGCATCGACTGGGATGCGGAGAACCTGCGAGACTTCGACACCTGCCGCGTGGGGCTCGTCGTCCTGCATCCGCCATCAGACGCTGGGCGTGCCATCACGGCAACGCATTCTGACGGCTCGCTTGAGCGCACCGCCCTGCCAGATGCGATCAGCCCGCATCAGCCGATCATGGACATCTGCGCGTTGCAGGTCGGGGACGGTGACGGTGACGGTGACGGTGCGACGATGCTCCGATTCGATGGCGATGTGTTCGAGATGGAAGATCAGCGCAACTGGTCGGATGCCTCGTTCAAGACCTACAGCCGGCCGCTTGCACTCCCCTACCCCTACGCGTTGCGTGCCGGGGAGCGCGTGCACCAGGTGATCACGCTCGACGCACCACTGTTGCCACCCGCTGCACAAAAGCGCCGTGCGGAGATCTCGCTCGTCGAGGGCGGCGCGTTCCCGCTGGTCGGTGTCGAGGCTTCGACTGCGCCGGATGGGCCGAACCCGCAGCCATCAAGCCCGGTCGGAGACTTCCGTATCGTCGAGTTGAACCTGACGACCCCGACGTGGCGCGCTGCCCTCGCCAGAGCCGCAGCCGACGGGCTCCCCTTGGACGTACGTCTCGTCACCGATGCAGACCCGGCGCCTCTCGCTGAGGCCGCTCACGCGCTCGCCGATCACCGGGTGATCGCCATCACAGCGTTCGACAGCATCCTGCATGTGAGCGAGCGCAGCGCCGTCGAGGGGCTTCGCACAGCACTCAGCGCAGCTGGACTGGCCATCCCGATCCGAGGCGGCGCGCGATCGCATTTCACCGAGCTCAACCGTGAACATCGCCGAATCCCCGACGACGTCGAGGGCATCACCATCACCACGACACCGCTCTTCCACTCCCTCGACACCGAACAGCTCGTTGAGGCGCTGGCGATGCAACGACTGATCGCGACACAGACGGTCGAAATGGCGGCCGGTCTCCCTGTGCACATCGGTCCGGTGACGCTGCGTCCGCGCTTCAACAATGTGGCGACGACGCCACAGTCGGCGCCGACGCTGACCGATCTGAGTCAGGGCTACGGCGCGCAATTCACCGGCGCCGACGACGAACGTCAGGATGCCCGGGAACTCGCCGCCTGGACGATCGCAAGCGCTGCGGCCCTCGCAGTTCCAGGCGTGGCAAGCCTCGCCTGGTTCGAGACCTGGGGTCCGCGTGGACTTCGAGATGCCTCGGGGATGCCCCGTCCTGTGGCGGATGCCATCACCAAGGTGGCTGCCCTGGCCGGACGGACGCTTCTCTGGGGCGGCAGTCCGGACGGACTGCTCTGGGCCATCGGCGCGCGCGGCGAGGATGGCGACATCATCCTGCTCGCGAACCTGGATCGAACCTCACGTCCACTGCGCCTCACCGGAGCGGATACCTCTCCGCTCGAGGTGAACGTCGGCGCAGGTGAGTGGCTCCGCCTCCACCGAGCCCACTCCAGCACTCGCCTCAGCCGACAGTGGACTGGCGCACCACGAGTTCCGGACGGAACCGCACGCGACGCTCGTAGTCACCGTCCGGATCCTCGATCGATTTAAGCAGCAGCTCCACCGCCGTGTGCCCGATCGTCTCCGCGGGCTGGCGGATCGAGCTCAGCGGAACGACGGTGGCCGACGCGAAGTCGATGTCGTCGTAGCCGATCAGGGCGATGTCCTGCGGCACCCGGAGGGTGCTGAAGATCGTGAGCCCCTGGAGAAGACCGACCGCGAGCAGATCATTCGCGGCGAAGATCGCGTCGGGTCGCTGGTCGGGCTCGCGGCCGACAATGACCTCGCCGGCTGCGCGGCCGTTGAGAACCGTGAGCGCAGGCATCTCGATCACCTCCAGCGTTGCGTCGTCCACCGTCGCGACGGCACGCCGTGCGCCCTCGAGCCGATGAGCGACCTGGGCGATCGACGACGAACCTCCGACGAAGCACAGACGGCGACGGCCCTGTTCGAGGAGATGGGATGCTGCCAGGTATCCACCTTCGACGTCATCAACGGATACGGAGCAGAACTCGGATTCGCTGATCTCGTGGTCGACGAGAACCACGGGGATCCCAGCCTCTTGCAGACGTGCCAGCTTCTCGGCGGCGTGTGATGCGGGCGTGATGAGCACGCCTCGCACCCGCTGCTCACGGAAGAGTTCGAGGTAGGAATCTTCGCGTACGACATCGTCGTCGCTGTTGCCCAGCAACACAGAGAGCCGGTCTTCCTCAGCGCGCGACTCGGCTCCGCGTGCGACTGCGGCGAAGAATGGGTTGCTGGCATCGAGCACGACCATGCCGATGCTTCGACTGCGCCCGGCGCGCAGCTGCCGTGCGGCGTCGTTGCGCACGAAGCCGAGTTCACTGATGACGGCCAGCACACGCTCGACAGTCGCCGGCGACACCTTCTCCGGGTGATTCAGCACGTTCGACACAGTTCCCACCGACACTGAGGCGGCTGCCGCAACGTCTCGTACGCTGACTGCCAACTGCGGTCCCTTCCCTCTGCGATGACCGTGAGTCATCGGCATCCCTTCCGATCGGGATGGTTCATCCTTTCACCTCCGATTGCGAACGAGGTCGAATGGGCATACAATGAAACGATTCATTCGCCATTTGAGAGCTATTCGAAAGAACCATGACACGATGACGCGCCATTGCTTCCACCTACAGGTCCGCCCCGACCTCCTGGACGAGTATCTGGAACGCCATTCTCCAGTACGGCCGGAGATGCTCGCCGAGATCGAGGCCGCGGGCCGCCGCAACTACTCGCTCTTCTTGGGCGACGGCGGCGCTCTCATCGGCTACTACGAGACCGACGATGACGCGGCCGCGCAGGCGTATCTCTCGGCATCCGATATCGCCACTCGCTGGGAAGCCGAGATGGCGCGGTTCTTCATCGGACTCGAGGGTCGTCCCGACCAGGCCGCCAGCGCCCTCACCGAAGTCTTCAACCTGGCGGAGCAGCTCTCCGCCGTCACCACATCCGCAGAAAGCGATCGATCATGAGCATCCTCACCCCTGACATCCTCGCCGAACTCGAAAAGCAGTCGATCGAGCTGCCCAGCTGGGCGTTCGGCAACTCGGGCACCCGGTTCAAGGTATATGGCACGCCCGGCACGCCGCGCGACCCGTTCGAGAAGATCGCGGATGCCGCACAGGTGCACAAATACACCGCGCTCGCCCCCGTCGTGGCACTGCACATCCCGTGGGACATGAGCGACTTCGGCGACCTGCGCACGCACGCGGAAGAGCACGGCGTATCCCTCGGCACGGTCAACTCGAACACCTTCCAGGACGACGACTACAAGTTCGGTGCACTCACGCACGAGGATGCGGCGATCCGCCAGAAGGCGATCGACCATCACTTCGACTGCATCGATGTGATGGATGCCACGGGCAGCCGTGACCTGAAGATCTGGCTCGGTGAGGGCTCGAACTACCCCGGCCAGGCCGACATGCGCGGACGCCAGGACCGCCTACAGGAGTCGCTGCAGCAGATCTACGCACGCCTCGGCGACGACCAGCGCATGGTGCTGGAGTACAAATTCTTCGAGCCGGCTTTTTACCACATGGACGTTCCGGACTGGGGTACCTCGTACGCGCAGGTATCCGCCCTCGGCGACAAGGCGCTCGTGTGCCTGGACACCGGCCACCACGCCCCCGGCACCAACATCGAGTTCATCGTCATGCAACTGCTGCGCCTCGGCAAGCTCGGCTCGTTCGACTTCAACTCGCGCTTCTACGCCGACGATGACCTCATCGTGGGCGCGGCCGACCCGTTCCAGCTGTTCCGGATCCTCTTCGAGGTCGTTCGCGGCGGCGGTCTGAACAACCCCGACGTGGCCTTCATGCTCGACCAGTGCCACAACGTCGAGGAAAAGATCCCCGGCCAGATCCGCTCCGTGCTCAACGTCCAGGAGATGACGGCGCGCGCGCTGCTCGTCGACCGTGCGGCGCTGGCCGTCGCGCAGAAGAGCGGTGACGTACTGGCTGCGAACGCTGTCTTCATGGACGCGTTCTACAAGGATGTCCGCCCGGCCCTCGCCGAGTGGCGTGAGTCCCGCGGCCTCGCCGGCGACCCGATGGCCGCGTACGCGGCATCCGGTTACCAGGAGAAGATCGCCGCCGATCGCGTCGGCGGCACCCAGGCTGGCTGGGGGGCATGATCATGACCAACCCCACCGCAGCCGCGCTCATCGCGCGCAGCAACCGCCTCGGCGCAGACCCGAAGAACACGAACTATGCCGGCGGCAACACCTCGGCCAAGGGCACCGAAACCGACCCCGTGACGGGACAGCCGGTTGAGCTGCTGTGGGTCAAGGGCTCCGGCGGCGACCTCGGCACGCTGAAGGAACAGGGCCTCGCGGTGCTGCGCCTCGACCGCTTCCGCGCACTCGTCGACGTGTACCCGGGCATCGAACGTGAAGATGAGATGGTCGCCGCGTTCGACTACTGCCTGCACGGCAAGGGCGGCGCTGCCCCCTCGATCGACACCGCGATGCACGGCCTGGTGGATGCTGCGCACGTCGACCACCTGCACCCCGACTCCGGCATCGCGATCGCGACAGCCGCGGATGGTGAGGCGCTGACCCCGACCATCTTCGGTGAGAAGGTCGTCTGGGTGCCGTGGCGCCGTCCCGGTTTCCAGCTCGGCCTCGACATCGCCGCGATCAAGGAAGCCCACCCGCTGGCGATCGGGTGCATCCTCGGCGGGCACGGCATCACCGCGTGGGGCGACACCTCCGAAGAGGCCGAAGCCAACTCGCTGTGGATCATCAACACCGCAGCGGATTACATCGCGGCGAACGCAAAGGCCCAGCCCTTCGGCGGTGTGCGCGCCGGTTTCGAGGCGCTGGCCCCGGCCGAGCGCCGCGAGCGCGCCGCTGCCCTCGCCGGCACGATCCGCGGCATCGCCTCCACGGACAAGCCCATGGTCGGACACTTCACCGACGCTGACGTGGTGCTTGACTTCCTGGCATCCGAGAACGCGCCCGCGCTGGCCGCGCTCGGAACCAGCTGCCCCGACCACTTCCTGCGCACCAAGGTGAAGCCGCTCATCCTCGATCTGCCGGCCACGGCATCCGTCGAAGACCAGCTCGCTCGCCTGCACGAGCTGCACACCGAGTACCGTGCGGACTACCAGGCGTACTACGACGCGCACGCGACCGCCGAGTCGCCCGCGATCCGCGGCGCTGACCCGCTCATCGTTCTGATCCCCGGTGTCGGCATGTTCTCCTACGGCGCGAACAAGCAGACCGCGCGCGTTGCCGGCGAGTTCTACGTCAACGCGATCAACGTCATGCGCGGCGCCGAGTCGCTCTCCACCTACTCCCCCATCTCGGATGCCGAGAAGTTCAACATCGAGTACTGGGCGCTGGAGGAGGCCAAGCTGCAGCGGATGCCGAAGCCGAAGTCCCACCAGGGCCGCATCGCGTTCGTGACCGGCGCCGCATCCGGCATCGGCAAGGCCATCGCCACCCGGCTCGCAGCGGAGGGCGCGTGCGTCGTCGTCGCTGATCTCGATCTGGAGAAAGCGCAGGCTGCGGCCGCCGAGCTCGGAAACACGGATGTCGCGATCGGCGTGGCCGCCAACGTCGCGGATGGCGATGCCGTGCAGGCCGCTCTCAACGATGCTGTCCTCGCCTTCGGCGGCGTGGACCTCGTCGTAAACAACGCCGGCCTTTCGCTCTCGAAGCCGCTGCTGGAGACCACCGAGAAGGACTGGGACCTGCAGCACGACGTCATGGCGAAGGGCTCGTTCCTCGTCTCGAAGGCCGCGGCGCGCGTGCTCATCGACCAGAAGCTCGGCGGCGACATCATCTACATCTCGTCGAAGAACTCCGTCTTCGCCGGCCCGAATAACATCGCGTACTCCGCGACCAAGGCCGACCAGGCGCACCAGGTGCGGCTGCTGGCCGTCGAACTCGGCGAGCATGGCATCCGCGTCAACGGCATCAACCCCGACGGCGTCGTCCGCGGCTCCGGCATCTTCGCCTCCGGCTGGGGCGCGAACCGCGCCGCGACCTACGGCGTCGCCGAAGAGGACCTCGGCCAGTACTACGCGAACCGCACCATCCTCAAGCGCGAGGTCGTTCCGGAGAACGTCGCGGATGCCGTGTACGTGCTCACCGGCCCGGAACTGACTCGCACGACGGGCCTGCACATTCCGGTCGACTCCGGCGTCGCGGCGGCGTTCCTGCGATGACAGGAGGAATCCGCGCGGTCGCGGCCGTCGATCTCGGGGCGACCAGCGGGCGAGTGATGATCGGGCGCGTCGGCCCTGGCACCCTCGAGCTCGAACTCGTCTCCCGGTTCCCGAACGGCCCTGTCGAGGGACCGGATGGCCTGCACTGGGACTTCGACGCGCTCTACGAACACGTCCTTGAAGGGCTCGCCGAAGCTGTGCGCCGCGAACCTGCAATCGAGAGCATCGGCATCGACTCGTGGGCAGTCGACTACGGCCTGCTTCGGGACGACGAACTGCTTGCTCAGCCGTTCCACTACCGCGATGAGCGCACCGAGCGCGGCGTCGCCGAGGTGCACGAGATCGTCCCGTTCGACGAGCTGTACGCCCGTAACGGCTTGCAATTCCTGCCGTTCAACACGCTTTACCAATACCGCGTCGATGCGCGACTCGCGGATGCTGACACCGCTCTGCTCATCCCGGATCTCCTGGCGCACCTTCTCACCGGCGCCCGCGTTGCCGAGCGGACGAACGCGTCCACGACCGGGCTCCTCGGTGTTCGCAGCGGTGAATGGGACACCGAGCTGGCTGAGCGTCTGGGCATTCCCGCCGCGGTCCTCCCCGATCTCGTCGACCCCGGCACAGTGATCGGCGTGCTGCGTCCCGAGATCGCGGAGCGCATCGGCCGTGAACTCCCGGTAATCGCAGTCGGCTCACACGACACCGCATCCGCTGTCGTCGCGGTCCCGCTCTCGTCGCCGAACGCGGCGTACATCTCCTGTGGCACCTGGGGCCTGGTCGGCGTGGAACTTCACGAGCCGGTGCTGACGGATGCCGCACGTGAGGCCAACTTCACGCACGAGCTCGGCGTCGACAGCCGCTACCGCTTCCTGCACAACGTCACTGGGCTCTGGCTTTTGAGCGAGACCGTGCGCGCGTGGGAAGCCGAGGACGCCGCGGCGATCGATCTGCCGGACCTCCTGGCTGCGGCATCCGCTGTGACCGGGGACATCCCGTTGTTCGACGCGAATGATCCCTCGCTCAGCACCCCGGGTGACATGCCCGCTCGCATCGCCGCTGTGCTGCGGGGCCAAGGAGCACCCGTCCCCGAGGAACGGGCAGCGTTCGCGCGCATGATCGTGGAGTCGATCGCGGAGGCTTTCGCGGATGCGGTGCAGACGGCGGCGGAACTGTCGGGACGGATCATCGACAGCATCCACCTTGTCGGCGGTGGCTCACTCAATCGGCTCCTCTGTCAGGCCACTGCCGATCGTTCGGGAATTCCTGTGCTGGCAGGTCCCGTCGAGGCGACCGCGCTGGGCAACGTGCTCGTGCAGGCTCGTGCTCTGGGCGCGGCCTCCGCGACAATCGAGGACCTGCGCTCGCTTGTCGCCCGCACCCACCCTCCGCTGCGGTTCGACCCGCGTCGAGACTGCAACCACTGACACCTCCACACCCGGGCATCTCCCACACGCAGCAAGACGCCCCTGCCGCGTAAGCAGCAGGGGCGTCCAGCCGCCGACTCAGAAGTCGAAGTCGGCGATGTTTTCCGCGTTGAACTCGTACGGGTCGCCGAGCAGCACGACGCCGTCTGCCCCGACGGTGTACTCACCGAGGTCGCCCGCGTCGAAGGTGTCACCCTCGGCGCCGGTGATGTCCCCCTCGATGAGGGCGGCAGCGGCGAACGCCGACAGGTAGCCGAGCTCCTCCGGATTCCACAGCGCGAACGCGGTGACGGTGCCGTCCTCGACGTACTCGCGCATCTGGTTCGGTGTGCCGAGACCGGTCAGCGCGACCGCGCCCTTGTAGTCCGAAGTGGACAAGTAACGCGCAGCAGCCGCGATGCCGACCGTGGTGGGCGAAACGATGCCCTTCAGGTCCGGGTGCGTCTGCAGCAGAGCCGCGGTCTTGTCGAACGAGGTCTGGTCGTCGTCGTCACCGTAGACCGTCTCGACGAGCGTGATGTCGGGGTAATCGCTGGCGAGGTACGCCTCCATCAGCTCGATCCACGCATTCTGGTTCGTCGCGTTTGCAGAAGCGGACAGTACGGCGATCTCACCGGCGCCGCCGATTTGATCGGCGATCAGATCGATCTGAACCTTCGCGATCCCCTCGGCATCGGCCTGGTTGACGAACAGGTCACGGCACTCGGGGTTGGTGTCAGAGTCGAAGGTCACGACCTTGATCCCAGAATCCCGTGCCTCGTTCAGCGCATCGCAGATCGCCTGCGGATCGTTGGCTGAGACAACGAGAGCACCGATGCCCTGCTGCGTGGCGGTGTTGATGTAACTCACCTGTGCGTCCGGGGTGGCTTCCGCCGGCCCCACCTCGGCGAACGTTCCACCGAGCTCTTCCACCGCAGCCTTGCCACCCTTGCTGGAGGTGTCGAAGTACGGGTTGCCGAGGTTCTTCGGCAGGAACGTGATCGCGAGATTGTCGGAGCCACCCTCAGCCCCGCCACCGCCGCCATCGCCGCCTGTTCCGCCACTCGTGTCGGCACAGCCGGTCAGAGCCAGCGCCGCGGCGACGGCGACAGCCGCGAACGCAGCGACGTGCTTGCGTGGAAACTTCATTGTTCTTCCTTTCGTTGAGACTGCCACAGACGGATGCCGGCGGCGAGAAGCACCCTCAGCTGATCGAGGGGACGGCGAACCGAGTCGGTGGACCCGCCTTGGCACGCAGTCGCTGCATCCAGCTGAGAAGACTGGCTGCGACCACGGAGGCAACGAGCAGGCCGCCGGTGATGATGTTGATGACATCGGAGGTGACGTTGGCGAGGCGCAGCGCACTGGAAAGCACCCCGATCAGCAGAACCGCAGCGACGACGCCATGCAGCTGGCCCCGCCCGCCGAACACCGATACCCCGCCGAGGACGACCGCCGCGATGACCTGGAGTTCCAGACCCGTGGCGTTGTCGCCACGCGCGCTGCCGAACCGAAGCGTGAAGAAGATTCCGGCGAACGCGGAGACGATACCGGCAAGCACGAACAAAATGAACTTCGTGCGTTCGACGTTTATACCGGAGAACCGGGCGGCATCCTTCGACAGACCAATTGCGAAGATCCCTCGACCGAACGGCGTGAAGTGCAGCAGCACGACGAAAATCACCAGCAGAATCAAGAATGGAATGGTGATGTACGGGATGGTGGTCCCGGCGATCTTCGCCTTGGCCAGCGCTGTCCACTGCTCAGGGAAGTCGGTGACGGCCGTGGTGCCGAGCAGACCGACAGCGAGCCCCCGAAACAGCGCGAGCGTGCCGATCGTGACGGCGAGCGATGGCAGGCCGACAACAGTGACGAGGAATCCGTTGACTGCTCCGCCGATGACGCCGACGGTGAGTGCGGCGAGAGCTGCGACCTCGAAGGGCGCTCCGGCGTGCGTGAGCACACCGGTCACGACGCTCGAGAGGCCAACCATGCTGCCCACCGACAGGTCGATCTCCCCGGTCACCATGATCAGCGCCATCGGCAGCGCGATGAGCAGGATCGGTGCGACGTCGAGCAGCAGATAGTTCACCGTGATCGGCTGCGCAAACCCCTTCACCGTGGTGGATGCGACGAGGACGACGAGGACGAGAAGCGCAATGATCGCGACTTCGCGGGTGAGGAGAAGTCGACGCCAGAGCGAGCGATCGTGATCCTGGATGACGCGGAGCGTGGAGGTGGTGGATGTCGTGGTCATGATTCGTCCCTCGCCTCGATGAGCCGCTGTTTCTGCCGCACGGCGAGCACCCGGTCGAGCACGATGGCACCGATGATGAGCGCACCCACGACGGCCCGCTGCCAGAAATCCGGGATGCCGAGGATGGGCAGTGCCCGATTGATGGTCATCAGCAGCATGGCTCCGATCGCCGCACCCCAGACAGAGCCGACACCGCCCATGATCGCGATTCCACCGATGACTGCCGCACCCACCGCATCCAGTTCCCATCCGGCGCCAGCCTGCGAGCTCACCGAACCGTAGCGGGCCGCGTAGAACACTCCAGCGAGACCTGCGAGGGCACCAGACAGCGCGAATGCGGAGAGCAGGCGACGGGTGACTTTGAGTCCGTACAGCTCTGCCGCAGCAGGATCCGAACCGATCGCGTAATACTCGCGGCCACCGCGAGTGTTGCGCATGTACCAGGCAGCAGCGGCCAGAACGATCAGTGCGACGATCGCCAGCACCGGAATACCAATCACCTGCGCGGTGCCCAACGCGAGAAAGTCCTTGGGCATATCCGAGGCGTTGACCCGGCTGCTACCGGCCCAGAGCACGTTTATGCCGCGATAGGCATAAAGGGTGCCCAGTGTGATCACCATCGCAGGGACCTTCGCAAAGGCGACCAGCGCTCCGTTGACGAGGCCGAGCAGCCCACCGAAGACGACGGCAGCGAGCACCACAAGAATGATCGGGATGCCGGGGATGTCGATGAAGAGGCGCCCAGTGAGGTAGGCGGTCAGGCCCATCACCGATCCGACCGACAGGTCGACGTTTCGGGTGATGATGACAATCGCCTGGCCGACCGCGACCAGAACGAGGATCGACGGTGTGAGCAGCAGGTCGCGCCATCCATCCGCACTGAACAGGAAGTTCGGGTTCTTCACCGTCGCGGCGATGACAACGAGGGCGAGCGCGATGAGGATGCCGAACTCGCGCGCCCTCCCGACACCGCCGAGAGTCTTGCCGAGTCCCGTGCGCGAGATCGAGGTGGTGGTCACGAGTGCAGCTCCGTTGAGTGTGTCGCGGCGAACATGACGTTTTCACTGGTCGCCTCGGCGCGGGCGATCTCGGCGGTGATGCGTCCCTCCCGCATGACCAGCACGCGGTCGGCCATCCCCAGCACCTCCGGGAGCTCGGAGGAGATCATGAGGATGCCCATCCCCTCTCCGGCGAGCTGTGAGAGCAGGCGGTGCACCTCGGCCTTGGTGCCGACGTCGATGCCACGCGTCGGTTCATCGATGATGAGCACGCGCGGATTCGTGGCCAACCACTTCGCGAGGACCACCTTCTGCTGATTGCCACCGGAGAGCGTCGAAGCGATCGTGTCCAGCGCGTGAGTCTTGACCTCAAGACGACTCGCCCACTCCCTCGCAGCCCGGTTCTCGATGCCGGTGGTGATCAGCCCGAACTTTGCGAGCTGGCTGCGGATCGCCATGGTGATGTTGCTGCCCACGCTGGATTCGATCACGAGCCCCTGCTTACGCCGGTCCTCGGGGACCAGCGCGAGACCGGCACGCATGGCATCGGTCGGGCTCCGTCGCGGCACCGCTGTGCCCAGCATCCGCACTTCGCCCTCCCGATATGGGTCGACGCCGAAGATCGCGCGGACGACCTCACTGCGTCCGGCGCCGACAAGCCCGGCGAGGGCGACGATCTCGCCTGCACGCACGACGAACGAGATGTCGTGAAAGACGCCTGGACTCGTGAGGCCCGCCACCTCGAGCAGCGGTTCGCCGATCGGGACAGTTTGTTTGGGGAAGAGTTCCGTGACGTCGCGGCCGACCATCTGACGCACCAGCTCATCCACCGTGGTGTCCGCGATTGGCGTCGTGCTGATGTACGCGCCGTCGCGCATGACGGTGACGGTGTCGCAGAGCGCGAACACCTCATCGAAGCGGTGCGAGATGAACAGTACGGCGCGACCCTCGTCCCGCAGGCTTCGCGCGACGGCGAAGAGCCGGTCGACTTCGACCCCACTGAGAGCCGCGGTCGGCTCGTCCATGACGAGGACGCTGGCATCGAGCGAGATCGCCTTCGCGATCTCGATGATCTGCTGGTCGGCGATCGACAGCCCCTCGGTGATCCGGTCAGGGTCAAGCGCTACGCCCAGTCGCTGGAAGATCTGCTCGACCTCCTGCCGCATCGCCTTGCGATCGATACGCCCGATGCCGTTCGTCGGCTGACGCCCCATGAAGATGTTCTCGGTGACCGAGAGGTCAGGAAACAGCGTCGGCTCCTGGTAGATGACCGCGATACCCGCAGCCTTGGACTGTGCCGTGCTGGAGAAGTCGACCGGCTCATCGTGCAGTCGGAATTCCCCTGAGTCACGCCGATACAGCCCGGCCATGATCTTCACGAGCGTCGATTTGCCGGCGCCATTTTCGCCGATGAGCGCGTGGATCGACTGCGAGTGCAACGTCAGGCTGCCCGAGCGCAGTGCGACAACCGGCCCGAAAGACTTCACGACGCGATGCAGCTCCAGCGCCACGCTCGGCGAGCTGCGATTGTCGTCTTCGACGGCCACTGGCGCGTCCTCTCCGTTGAGGTGGATCGAATTGATCCAAGGTTGAATCTACATGAATCGATTCATGTAGGTTCAAGCTAGTGTATGAAATACCACCTGGAGGTCAACCCCAGGTAAGCGAATCGTGATCGGATCGACGAAGAGAGGTGACGGCCGTGGCGGTGAGTATCCGTGATGTCGCCCAGCGCGCCGGCGTCTCCGTTGGCACGGTCTCCAACGTCCTCAATCGCCCCGAAGAAGTCTCGGCCGACTCGGTCCAGCGCGTCAGTTTGGCGATCGAACAGCTCGGCTATGTGCGCAATGACGCCGCCAGGAAGCTGCGCGCAGGCATCAGTACGACCGTCGGCTTCGTCGTCCTCGACGGCCAGAATCCGTTCTACAACGACGTCGTGCGCGGTGCGGAAGATGAAGCCACGAGTCACGGCATCGCGATCCTTTACGGCAACACCGACGAAGACCCATCACGCGAGAAGGTCTACCTCGACCTGTTCCAGGAGCAGCAGGTGCGGGGGCTCCTGATTGCGCCATACGGCGACGTCATGACGCGACTGCGCCGGTTTCGCGCCAGCGGCATCGCCACCGTCCTCGTCGATCGTTTCAGCGGCGACGGGAACTTCTCCTCGGTCTCTGTCGACAGCGTCGCCGGCGGCCGCCTGGCTGTAGAACATCTCATCAATGTCGGCCGGCGCCGCGTCGCATTCGTGGGTGGGCCCTTCGACATCCGACAGGTCAATGACCGCCTCGCCGGAGCAAGGGCCGCCGCAGAAAACGCCTCCGTACGGGTCGACCTGGAGGTCATCGCCACATCGGCGATGACCGTGGAGGAGGGTGTCGCCGCCGGCGCCCGCATCCTCGCCCGCCCTCGCCGGGAATGGCCGGATGCCCTGTTCGCCGCGAACGACCTGCTCGCTCTCGGGCTGCTGCAATCGCTCGTCTCTGGAGGCCAACTCCTGGTGCCGAACGAGATCGCGATCATCGGCTTCGACGACATTCCGTTCGCAGCGGCCGCTGCGGTGCCGCTGTCGTCTATTCGTCAGCCCAGCCGGATGATCGGCCGCACGGCGTTGCGAATCCTCTTGGAGGAGGCCGACGATCCTGCGAGCATTCCTCGCCAGACCGTGTTTCCGCCGGAACTCGTCATTCGCCGGTCGACGACCGGCTGAGCTACCTAGCGAACGTTACCGTTGGAGCAGGTCTCCTGAGCCGCGGAGTTGCCCTTGATGCTGTCAGGGAGTGCGAAGACGGTCGGATCCGGCGTCGCCGTCTCATCTACCGGAACGCCTGACTCCTCCACGATCACTCCCTCATTCTCAGAGTTCACGTGCGTGATCTGCAGCTGCTGGTTCGCGTTGATGGCATCCCACATCAGCTCCGCGGAGGCGGAGTCCGCAACCACCTTATTCGGATCAGCCGAGTCGCCGAATGTCGGGTACTGCAGGAACACGATGTCCTCAAACGGCACGTTCTTCACCGCGAGCGCGACCTGCACGATCGTCATCGGGTTCGTCAGTGTCGTGCTCGCTTCAAGGTTGCTCAACGCCGTGTTCGCCAGGCGGAGCATCGTCGGAACGTTACCGAGCACCTCACCGCTGATGAGCTTGCGGGCAAGGCTCGACATGTACTGCTGCTGGTTGCCGATGCGACCAAGGTCGCTGCCGTCGCCGACACCGTGCCGAGTCCGCAGGAACTGCAGCGCTTCCAGCCCAGAGACCGTGTGGATGCCTGCTTGCATATCAAGACCCGTGTGGTAATCCTTGATCGGGCTCGCAAGGCACACATCAACGCCACCAATGGAGTTGGTGATCTCGATCACACCACCGAAGGTGACGGATGCCGCAAACTCGATGTCCTGACCGGTGAGGTTGGAGATCGTCTTCGCGACGCAGTTCAGGCCGCCGTACGTGTACGCACTGTTGAGTGGCTGCTTGCTCATCGCTGAGGTCTCGCTGCCGTCCTCACGCGTGCACGACGGGATCGGAAGCATAAGGTCGCGCGGGAAACTCACCGCGGTGATGCGTCGTGGCTCTTCTGAGACGTGCAGCAGGATGTTGACGTCGTTGAGGTTGCCCTCGGAATCCGCGCCAGAGCAGCGGTCACCGAACAGCTCCGCGTACGCTTCCTCGCAGGTATCTGTGCCAACCAGCAGAAGGTCGAATCCGCCCTCAAACTCGCTGATGTTCGGCGGAGCAGCTTCCTGGCCTTCGAGCTCCACCGCATTCGCGCTGACGGTGTTGCTGAGGTCGGCAACGACGAAGGCACCGATACTCAACCCGCTGACCAGCACAACCGCCAGTCCCACACCCAAGATCTTCAAGAGCTGGCTGATCGGGCCCGGAGACCGTAACTGACCGTGGCGTGCCACGGTCTTGCGGCGACGGATCTTCTCGCTCACTCAATGCCTTTCACTCTGACTGTGGGGGTACCGCAGCCAGTTCTCTGCGGAGGGCGTGGGATTCGAACCCACGAGACATTTCTGCCCACTGGTTTTCAAGACCAGCTCCATCGGCCGCTCGGACAGCCCTCCATCGACGGACGAATCTATCGATCAGTGGTCGAGTCTAACCGGTTTCATTCTCCAGCCTCGACCTGAGGAGCCCCTGGGTGAATCAACAGAGTATCCAGGGCACGCGCAAGACCACCCTCGGCGACGTCTGCGGTAACCTCACCCGCGGCATCCTTGACCTCAGTGGGGGCCTGCCCCATCGCCACCGCACGACCACCGATGCCGAGCGACCAGCCGAACATGCCAATATCGTTGCGTCCGTCGCCCGCGACGAAGACCTGTGCGCCGTTGATGCCGAGTTCGGTGTGAACCCGCGCGAGCGCGGTGCCCTTGTCGACACCCTGCGGTGCGATATCCAGCCAGGCAGTCCAGCCGATCGCGTACGAGACCTCATTGAGTCCGGCATCCGCCACGAGTTCGTGGAAGTCTTCCTCGTCATGACCGGGAGAGACCACGACGACACGAGAAACCGGCTGAGCGCCCAGCTCCTCAAGCGTCACTTGTCTGCCCCCGTCAAGGGTCCAATCATCCATCTCGCCGGTGAACAGCCGCTGACCGGATTCGAGCTCCACCATGTAGTGCGCTTCCGGCAGCCGATCGGTGAGCAGCGAAAGCACGACTCGCGGGTCAAAAACCTCGACGTGCCAGCGATCCCAGCCGTCCGCGACGCGTCGCATGGTGACGGCGCCGTTCGAGCAGACGACGAACTCCGGAGTGATTTCGAGCGCATCCACCCAGCGTTCGGTGGCCATCCAACTGCGTCCAGTAGCGATTGTCACCACGTGCCCCGCATCCCGCACGCGCGCGACTGCCTCCGGCACTCCGGGGCTCATGGTCTCGTCCTGCAGGATGATCGTGCCGTCGACATCGAGGCCGACGAGCCAGCGGGCGGTCACTTCGATCCCTGAATCTTCGACCCCTGGGCCTGTCGCTGGGCCGGCTCCAGCACGGCAAGGCCGCCCAGGTAAGGCCGTAGCACCTCTGGGACGAGCACCGAGCCATCTGCCTGCTGATGAGTTTCGAGCAGAGCGACGATCCAGCGCGTGGTCGCCAGCGTGCCGTTCAGTGTGGCGACGTGCTGCGTCTTGGCCGGAGCCCCGTCCACCGCTTCCGGACGATGCCGCACGTCCAGTCGGCGAGCCTGGAACGTGGTGCAGTTCGAGGTCGACGTCAACTCGCGGAACGCACCCTGCGTCGGCACCCACGCCTCAATGTCGTACTTACGAGCAGCGCTCGATCCGAGGTCGCCGGCAGCGACGTCGATCACGCGGTACGAAAGGCCGAGCGCGGTCAGCATCTCCTCCTGCAGGGCGACGAGACGCAGGTGCTCTGCCTCGGCATCCTCAGCGTTCGTGTAGACGAACATTTCCAGCTTGTTGAACTGGTGCACTCGAATGATGCCTCGGGTGTCCTTGCCGTACGACCCTGCCTCACGGCGGTAGCAGGTGGACCAGCCGGCATAGCGCAGCGCACCTTCGGAGAGGTCGACGATCTCGTCCTTGTGGTATCCGGCGAGCGCGACCTCGCTCGTGCCGACGAGATACAGGTCATCGTCTTTGTCGAGGTGGTAGACCTCATCAGCGTGCTCGCCAAGGAAGCCGGTGCCCTGCATGATCTCCGGACGCACCAGCGTCGGGGTGATCATGGGCACGAAGTCGTTCTGCAGCGCCTTGTCGAGCGCCAGGTTCATGAGTGCGATCTCAAGGCGAGCGCCGATGCCGCGCAGAAAGTAGAACCGCGCTCCCGAGACCTTCGCTCCGCGCTCCATGTCGATCGCGCCGAGTATCTCGCCGATCTCCAAATGGTCACGGGGCTCGAAATCAAAGGCCGGCGCCTCGCCGACGCGGCGCAGTTCGACGAAGTTCTTCTCGCCGCCGGCCGGCACCCCATCGATCACGACGTTCTCGATACGTGCGAGAGCGGATGCCGCGGCATCCGCTGCCTCGTTCGCCGTCTGCTGCGCCTGCTTGACACGCTCGGCGAGTTCTTTCACCTGGGCGACCAGGGCCGCCTTCTCGTCTTTGGGTGCCTTGGCGACCTGCTTGCCGAATGCGTTCTGCTCTGCGCGCAGATCTTCGAAAGCAGTGAGCGCCACACGGCGCGATCGGTCAGCCTCGATCGCGGCATCGACGGTGGCTTCGTCGTTGCCACGGGCCGCCTGCGAGCGGCGAACGAGGTCAGGCTGGTCGCGGAGAAGAGCGAGGTCAATCATGCTCCAAGTCTAGTTGGCGAGACCCACGCGGGCGGATGCGGGCCGTAGAGTGATCGCCATGAGGAAGAGCACCTCGCGCCACCGCCAGGCCGCTCTCGTTTACAACCCCATCAAGGTCGACGAGAAGCATCTGCGCGGGGTAATGCGCGATCTATCGAAGGAAGCGGGCTGGGACCACCCCGCCTTTTATCCGACGACGGTTGCGGACGCCGGGCAGTCGATCACACGAGAGGCGCTCGAGCGCGGAGTCGATGTCGTGCTCGTCGCTGGTGGAGACGGCACCGTACGCGCAGTCGCGGAGGCAATGGCCGGCACCGGTGTACCACTGGCGATCCTGCCGAGCGGCACCGGGAATCTGCTCGCCCGCAACCTCGGACTGCCGCTCCTGGATCCGAAAGCAATGATCCGTGCGGCGCTGGGCGAGTTCCGGCATCCGATCGACATCGGCTGGGCTGAGCTCACCCGAGCGAACGGAGAGACCGGCGAGCATGCGTTCGTCGTCCTTGCCGGCATCGGGCTGGATGCCGACATGATCGCGAACACTCGCCCAGATCTGAAGAAATCTGTCGGCTGGGTGGCCTACGTGGATGGCGCGGCGCGCTCACTTCCGAACGCCAAGCCGTTCCGCGTCGTGTACCAGCTCGACGATTCACGACTGCATTCCACGAAGGTGCACAGCGTGCTGTTCGCGAACTGCGGCACACTGCCGGCCGGAATCTCGCTCATCCCGTCTGCATCCGTCACCGACGGCGAGCTGGACATCGCGATCATCCAGCCGACCGGTCCCCTCGGCTGGCTGGGCGTGTGGCGCAAAATCTGGTGGGACAACTCCGTGCTGCGCAGGTTCCGTGCCGGGCGTCTGGTGCTCCAGCGGCGTGGGAAGGATGCCTCAGTGCGCTATCTGCGCGGACTGACGATCGAGGCCGCCGCCGTCGATCCGACACCCATCGAACTCGACGGTGACGCGTTCGGGATCGCCGTGCGCATACGTTGCCGCGTCGACCCCGGGGCTCTCCTGCTGGCGCTGCCAGAGGGGCACCCGGTCGATTCGCTCTGAGGATCAGCCCTTCATCACTGTGACTGCGCCGTCGAGGTTGTCGCCGACGAGAGTCAGGATGAAGTCGCCGTCGTCATCGATGTCGTCGCTGAATCCGAGCATGGTCGCCCGAGGCGCCATGTCCATCGTGCACTGCCTGTCTTCGGTCTTGAACGTCACCGTCGCACCGCCCGGCTGTTCCTCGAGGTTCTCCACGATCGGAGGGCATGTCGACGAGCCCCAGGTGAGCAGCACGACGCCCTCATCGTCGAACCAGCCGGCGCTCGGCGCGTAGTCCGTCTCACTTCCCGGCGTTCCGGTGAGTGCGGCGTTCCCATCAAGTTCGGCGTCGTCGGTGACACCATCCACCGTGACGACGAACTCTACGTCCTTGGTCGGATCCACGCCCTCAGGAACGCCACCGATGCTGGCGCGAGGTGCCAAATCTGCTGTGCACGCCGTCTCCGCACCGTCTGCACTGGGCGCGTCGGCAAGAGCGACCGTGACGGTCTGCCCGTTCGCGGTGACCTCGTCGACGACCGGAACGCACGTCGAAGATCCCCAGGTCACGATGGCGAACAGTCGTCCATTGTCAAGCCAGGCCGCCTCGATGTCATCATCAGTCACCGGCGTCGTGGACGACCCGGAATCATCCGGTGTCGCGTCGCTCGTCGGCGTCGATGATCCCGGCGAGGATGAGCAACCGACAACCAGCAGAGCGGTAGCGAGCACGGCCGCCGCAGACATAGCGAGACGCAACGAGGAGGTCATGCGCTCAGGGTATCTCTCGACGTGCATGCACGTAAGGATTCCTGTCGAAGTTCCGCCGATTCGTTATTGCAGCGCCGAGGTGAGTCGAGCGAGGTTGTCGAGCACGGTGGAACGCAGCGGCTGCTGCATCCATTCCTCCAGCGTGAGTTCGCGGCTCAGTGAGCGGTACGTGTCTTCGATCTCGCGCATCTCCGCCACGAACTCCTCGCCGCGCACGAGCATCGAGATCTCGAGGTTGAGACCGAACGAGCGCATGTCCATGTTGCTCGAGCCGATCACTGCGATCTCGTCGTCGATTGTGAGTGTCTTGGTGTGCAGAATGTACGGTTTGCGGTACATCCAGATCCGCACGCCGGCGCGCAAGAGTGCCTCGTAGTAGCTGCGTTGCGCGTGGTAGACCATGGCTTGATCGCCTTCTTCGGAGACGAACAGTTCCACCGCAACACCGCGGTCGCACGCTGCGCTGACGGCGAGCAACAGCGCACCGTCGGGCACGAAGTACGGACTCACGATCATGACCTTCTCGCGTGCCGCATAGAGCAGCGCAAGGAAGAGTCGCAGATTGTTCTCGACCTCGAAGCCGGGGCCGGACGGGACGATCTGACAATCCAGATCTCCGCTGCCGGTCTGGGCGTGCGCGATGTCGATCTCACTGAGTATCTCGTCGGTCTCGCTATACCAGTCGCTGAGAAAAATCGCGTTGAGGCTGAGCACGATCGGACCGTCGACGCGGGCCATGAGATCTACCCAGTGCAGTCCACGCTTGATATTTTTGGGCAGGTTGTATGTCGAATCGGTGACGTTCTGGGATCCGAGATATCCGACGTTGCCGTCAACGACGAGAAGCTTGCGGTGGTTTCGCAGGTCTGGCCGCTGCATCCGACCCTTCAACGGCTGCATGGGCAGCATCAGATGCCAGTCTGCGCCCATCGCGGTCAGTCGCTTGATCGTCTTGCGATATCGCGGTTTCCAACGGTTGGCCCAGTGATCAAGAAGCACGCGCACTTCAACGCCGCGAGCGGCCACCTCTTCAAGCGCACAGAAGAAGTTGTCGGTCGCGTCATCCGACTGCAGGATGTAGAACTCCACATGCACGTAGTCGTTTGCGGTGCGGATCGATTCCGCCATCGCGTCCAACGACTCCTGATAGTCGCTGATCAGGTGCGCCCCGTTGTCGCCGGAGATCGGCAGCGCTCCGAGAGCCTGGTTCATCGTCACCAGGGGGGCGAACCACTCCGGTGCGTTCGGGCGCAGTGTCCCGAAGTGCAGTTGATGGCTGGTCTCGGCGATGTACGCGTTGATCTGATCTTGCTTACGACGGCGCGCACGCGGCAGTCGTGGATTGCCGATGACCAGGAAGAGGATCACGCCCACGTAGGGGATGAAAAACACCGCGAGCAACCAGGCCATCGCTGCGGTCGGGCGCCGGTTGCGCGGGATCACGATGATCGCCATCACACGGATGGTGATGTCAATGACGGCGGCGACCGCAAGAACCCACCATGGCCATGACCATTGCCACACGCGCATCACCCCCGGCAAGCACCAAGCAGAACTCGCCGAAATCGGCGTCTGGCTTCAGAGTAGTCGGTAGCGCGGACAGTGCGGTCAGGCGCAGGTCGTCAGACGCGGGGCGGGAGGCCGCGTGCGAGGCGTTCTTCCGCTTCGATCTGTGCGTGAGCCTTGCGCTCAGTGCGATCGGAGTGAATGATGCCGCGCAGCACAAAGAAGAAAACGAAGCTGACTCCGAGGGTCGGCAGAAGTGCCCATACCGCGGCGACCCAGAAGTTGTCCATGTGTCTATCGTACGCGGTCATTCCTCTGGAACAGCCGACTCGTTCTGCACCGATGGATGTGGACAGCCCACCCTGTGAGTACCCGTTTCCGGCCTGGCTTTTCCGCCACACTCGCGTCATGAACACAGTCCTTCGTGCTACTGATTCCGCCGAGTTTCTCGGCATCGTCCCGAGCCTCGCCGGGTTCACACCGAGGCAGAGCATCGTGCTGCTGCCCTTTCAACGCTCGCGCGCCCACGGTGCGATGCGCATCGATCTTCCTCGAGATGACGTCGACCTCGACGAGTACGTCGACACGGCGATCGGCTTGGTCTCGCGAGTCACCGGAACGGATGCTGTCGCCGTGGTGGTGTACACCGACGAGCATCCGTTACACACCCCGGACGGCATCGTGTTGCCGTCGACCATCGTCGTCGATGACCTGCTCGATCTGGCCGTCGACCTCGGGCTCCACGTGGTCGACGCGCTCTGCGTCACCCCGGAGGGATGGTCGAGCTATCTGCATGACGACCCAGTCCTGCGCCCGTCTGCAGAGATTCCCGTTCCCCCGACGGTTCCGGAAATCGGCGATGTCTCGGGTGATCAGGATGCCGGCGCGGCGCTGCCCGTCGTCGGTCTTGCCGAGAAAGAGCGCGTGGGTCGCGCACTGCGCGACCTGTCAGACGTGCTGGCGCACGAGCACCTCGGCCTCACCGGCGCACGCGAGAACCCTCAGGCCATCGCCGCCTCGATGCTGCTCGACGACCTGCCGCTGTTCTTCGAAGACCTGCTGGAGTCTCCGGAGAACATGCCGCCGTTCGAGACCGCAGCGCTGCTCTGGTGTCTGGACCGCCCGCGCTACCGCGACGTCGCGCTCCTGCAGTGGGCGACAGACCTGCCGACCGGTGTACGCGCACTGAACGCACAACTCGCCTACGCCGAATATGGCGCAGGCGTGTCAGACGATGTGGGCCAGGTGTTCCTCGGGCGTGGACCGAGTCCGGACGCCGACCGACTCGCCGTCGCCTTGACGATCGCGCGCAACGTCGCCGTGCGCGCACCCCGTGCATCCAGACCCGCGCCGCTGACCGCGGCGGCCTGGCTGTCCTGGGCGCTTGGCCGTTCCACGCACGCCGCGCACTACCTGCGAATGGTCGCCGAGATCGACCCCTGCTACTCTCTCGCATCCTTGATCAGCAGCATGATCGACGCGGCCATACTGCCGGAGTGGACGTTTCGTCGCGGTGACAACGTCGACGGATGAGCGTCAAATGTGGCGCGCTACTTCACCAGCGGGAAGAGAATCGTCTCGCGGATACCGAGACCGGTGATCGCCATGAGCAGACGGTCGATTCCCATGCCCATGCCACCCGACGGCGGCATGCCGTGCTCGAGAGCACGCAGGAACTCTTCATCGACGGGCATCGCCTCGACATCACCTCGGGCTGCGAGCTTCGCCTGCTCCACGAAGCGTTCACGCTGGATGACGGGGTCGACGAGCTCGGAGTATCCGGTGGCCAGCTCGAATCCGCGGATGTACAGGTCCCACTTCTCCACGACACCGTCGATCGAGCGGTGTTCGCGCACCAGCGGTGAAGTATCGACCGGGAAGTCCATCACGAACGTGGGGCGCGTCAAGTCACCCTTGACGAAGTGCTCCCACAGTTCTTCGATGAGCTTGCCGTGCGTGGCCTGTGCCGGGATGCCGACACCATTCTGCTCGGCGAAAGCAGTGAGGTCTTCGACCGAGTCTTCTGTCGTGAAGGTGCGTCCGGCAGCTGCCGACAGCGACTCATACATCGAGACGCGATCCCACTCGCCGCCGAGGTCGTATTCAGTGCCGTCGGCCCACGTCACCGTAGTTGAACCGGTGACGGCGATCGCAGCCTGCTGCACGAGCTCCTGCGTGAGCTCGGCCATCTGGTTGTAATCGCCATAGGCCTGGTACGCCTCAAGCATCGCGAACTCCGGGCTGTGCGTGGAGTCGGCCCCCTCGTTACGGAAGTTGCGGTTGATCTCGTACACCCGCTCGATGCCGCCGACGACGGCGCGCTTCAGGTACAGCTCCGGCGCGATGCGCAGATACAGCTCGGTGTCGAAGGCGTTGGAGTGCGTGACGAACGGACGAGCGGATGCTCCACCATGCTGCACCTGCAGCATGGGCGTCTCGACTTCGAGGTACTCGTGCGATGAGAAAGTCGCACGCAGGCTGGCGTTCACCGCAGCACGGGCACGTACTGTGTGGCGCGCCTGCTCGCGGAGGATGAGGTCGAGGTAGCGACTGCGCACCCGGCTCTCCTCGCTGAGGTCGCCGTACGCATTCGGCAGCGGCAGGATCGCCTTCGAAGCGATCGCCCACTCGGTGGCCATGATCGACAGCTCGCCACGGCGGCTGGAGATCACCTGGCCGCGCACGAATACGTGGTCGCCCAGGTCGACGAACTCCTTCCACCGCGCCAGCGATTCCTCGCCCACCTCGGCGAGCGAGATCATGGCCTGGATGCGCGAGCCATCGCCGGTCTGCAACGTCGCGAAGCAGAGCTTGCCGGTATTGCGGCTGAACACCACACGGCCCGCAACGCCAACAACGACGCCGGTCTCGGCGCCCGCCTCCAGCTCGCCGTATTCAGCGCGCAGCGCCGGGATCGCATGCGTCACCGGCACGCTGACCGGGAATGCTCCACCGGCGGCATTCGCACGCTGCTCGATGAGTCGCTCGCGCTTGGCGAGACGTACGGCTTTTTGCTCGTGAACGTCCTCGCCGTCAGCGTCGTCAGGGGTGGATGCGGGCGCGGCAGGCGCGGTGGTCATAGAGGCTCCTTGGAAGTCTCCCCCAGTTTACCGGGCGGGGCGCGGAACCCCGCTTCCGGGACACTTCACCAGCTTCCCCGTTTGAGGCTCGATACCCTCGAAGCATGTTCCGGCGCTTTCTTCCACGTTCTCTGGCCCTCATCGCGGTGACGGCAGCCACGCTGCTGGCCGGCACGGCGTCCGCCGCATCCGCAGCGGAACCACGCGCCGATGTCGACGATTTCGACTTCTCCACGTGGAACGCAACCTACGAGATCGGCATCGATGATGACGGACGCGCCACGATGCATGTCGAGGAGACCCGCGTCGCCGAGTTTCCCGACTTCGATCAGAACCGCGGCATCGTGGCGGGCTACCCCGAGACCTATGAGGGTGCCGGGATCGACACGAGGATCATCTCCGTGCGCGATGAGAACGGCGACGCCGTTGCCTACGAGACCGAAAACGACGACGGCTTCGTGTATGTGCTCACCGGAAACAACGACTATGTGCACGGCCCGACGACATATGTCATCGAGTATGAGATGCGCGATGTGATCATCGCCGCGACCAAGACCAAGGTCGATGAGTTCTACTGGAACTTTCTTCCTCTGGACAGTACTCAGGACATCACAGCGTTCGACGCCGAGATCATCTTCGATGATGATCTGGCGACGAATCTGACCGGCGCCTCCTCCTGCTATCAGGGACAGCAGAACTCCACCGCTACGTGCGATCTCGCCGTCGACGGCGCCACCTTCCGCGTTGCCGCGCGTGATATCCCTGCGGGCGAAGGCGTCACCATCGCCATCGCCCTCGAACCGGGCACTGTCACTCAGCCATCCGCTCGCCAGCCCAATGCGGCCACGGACGTACTGCCGTATGCCGTCGGTGGGGGCGCAATCCTGCTGTCGATCGGCGGCTGGTTCGCCACTCGATCCATGATCCGCTCACGTCGTCGAGGCACGGGAATCATCGTCGCGCAGTATGACGTGCCCGCTTCCATGCCGCCGTTGCTGGCGAGCGCGGTCGTCCCGAAGGCGAAGAACACGCTCAGCGCCCAGATCATCCACCTCGCCGTGCACGGAATGCTGCGATTGGAAGAGCTCCCGGAGGAGGGCCAGAAGAAGCGTCGACCACGCCTGCGCCGCCTCGATGCTCCGATTCCAGATCCGCTCGACGAGCGATCGTTGAAGGCGTTGTTCGGCAGCACCGATCTGGACATCGTCATGAAGATGCCGAAGAACAGTTCGGCGTTCGCGGCGAGGGTTCAGAAGCTGCTCAAGTCCGGTCCGATCGAAGCGGAAAAGCGAGGGCTCACGACAAAGGCACACAGCACGCTCGCGCGCGTCGTTCAGAGCCTCGCTCTCGTCGTGTTCGCCGGCATGATGTTTCTGCTGGGCTGGGGCCTGTTCACCGGACGCGCCTCGGCCGGTCCGGTCTTCTTCGTCACACTGATGTGCGGCATCTTCCTGCTGATCTCCAGTGTCGTGGCCTTCAAGAAGCACACGGTTCTCACCAAGGATGGTGCGCTGCAGCTGGAGTATTTGGAGGGCGTGCGCGAGTTCATCCGCGTCGCCGAAGCCGACCGGCTGCGGATGCTGCAGTCATACGCCGGCGCCGAGCGTCGCAGCGATGGCAGCGTCGACGTGATCCATGTGTACGAAAAACTGCTGCCGTACGCGATCCTGTTCGGCCAGGAGCGCGAGTGGGGTGAGGTGCTCGAAGTCGCCTATGGTGTGGCAGAGCAAGACCCGGGGTGGATCAACGGCTCAAGCTACGGCCTCGTCACCCGAATGCTGATCTTCTCATCGGCCACCAACTCGTCGTCAACGTATACGGCACCCAGCAGCGGCTCATCGAGCTCCGGCGGGTCATCAGGCGGAGGATTCTCCGGCGGAGGCGGCGGCGGAGGGTTCTCCGGCGGTCGCTGAGCGCGGGTCAGATCCCGAAAGGCGGGTCGGATGCTTCGCGCAAAGCCCGCTCGACGGCGGACTGCACGAGTGCCGAGAGGTAACCGCCAGGGTTCTCCACCCCGATGCCTCGAAGCAGCGCGGTGGATTGCCCGATGATCGCGCGCGAAAACGCGGATGCCGTGGCGATCGCCTCCGCGTAGACGACCCGATCGTCTTCGCTGATGACGATCGGTTCACACCCGAGCTCAACGGCGAGTGCCTGTGCGATCGGGAGTACGGGGGCGGGGGCGGTCACCGCAGCGAAGCTCGCCCGCAACTGACGCAGGTCGATCGAGGTGCCGGTGAACGTGATCGCCGGGTGCACCGCGAGCGGTATGGCGCCGGAACGCTGCGCTGGCTCAAGCACACCGATGCCATACGCGGGGTCGGTGTGCAACACGAGCTGGCCGCTCTGCCACGCGCCGACCTCGGCAAGTCCAGCGACCAATCCGGGAAGGACGTCATGCGGCACCGCCAGTATCACCAGCTCACTACGTCGCAGCACCTCGGTCGCGTCGAGCACCGGCACGCCTGGAAGGACCCCAGACGCGCGGTCGTCATCTGAACCGCTTGTGATCCCCGTGATCGCATGCCCCGCCCCGGCGAGAGCAGCGCCGATCACCGGGCCGACGTGCCCGGCGCCGATGATGCCGACGCCGAGCCTGCCGTCACGATTCATGCGGCGCCTGTGGCGGATGGAAGGTGGGAGGAGGCGGCGCGAGATCCTGCTGGGTGAAGTCGCCGGGGACAGGGGCCACAGCCGCCGTCTCTTCTGCGTACTGCGCCCAACGGTGGCTGTGATCGCGGCCCGTGGCTGCGAAGGCCTTGCGGGTGATGTCGTCCATCGTCGTCATCATGGTGGAGCTCTCGATGCCGACGACCTCGCCGAGGATGGGGCCCGCGATGCTGTGCGCCTTCATCCAAGCGACGCGCTGCAGTCGATCAACCGGCCCCTGCGACACCGAGACACCCTGGAGCCTCGCGAGCGGAACCACTGCGAGCTTGCGCCAGAACTGTCCGCGACGCATCAACAGTGCGAAGTCGGTGACGATGAGCCCGTGTCGTTTCCACGACACCGGCCTGCGCCACCAGGCACGCGGCTGAAGAGAGACGTATGGGTCGTCCTGCTGGGGGCCGAAGATGCCGTGTTCCCAGACCAATGGGAGATCCTCTGCCGGCAGGTCAGGAAGGATGAGGGCGAGCACCCGCTCGACGTCGGCGCGTGTTCCGACCGGAAGCACCACGTTGAACTGCTGCGCAGATCCGGACTGCTGCTGAGACGCGCTCTTGCCCGACATGCGGTTGATCTTGATCGTCCACCAACCGAACGGACGCCACAGCAGCGACTGCGACATCTCGACTGCGAAGATACGCCCTGGAGGGATCGTTTCGGTCACCGTCGTGAACAGGCCGTAGGTGATGCGCACTCCATCCGGCGTCGGAGCGATCGCGTAACGCAGTGACTTGGAGATCTGTCCCCAGGTGATGGCGACCGTAGCGATGATGAAGGGGATGCCCATACCGAGGACGATCGCCACAATGCCGATCCAAGCGTCAGGATCACCATCTGCGAGGATCGCCGGGATCGTGAATCCCATCGCGACGCCGAAGATCACCAGGAAGAACCCGAACCAGAGCACGCCGGCGAGCAGCATCGATCCGACGAGTCGTCCGGTCGGGATCTTCACGACGCTCTCCGGAGCGACATCGGCGAGGTCGACGCCTCCGATGAGGTCGTTGACGCCCTCGTTCATTGATCCGACAAGCTGGGAGCGCAACCCGGCAGAAGCGGCTGGCTGCTCGGGCGCTGGCTGTCCGGTACGACGCGTTTCACGTGACTGACGGGCACCGGAGGCGAGCCGAAGGATGTCCGAGCGCACGGCTTCGGCCTTCTGCGTGGAGAGGTACTCGAGCGGAACGTTCGCGTCGGTGCCGGCACCGACGACCTCGAGTTTTGCCATGCCGATCAGCCGCGCAGGGAAGGGACGCGTGAGGTTGACGCCCTGCACCCGATCAAGCGGCGCGCGCCGGTGCGAGCGGAAGATGATGCCCTTGCGGATCTCCACGTGCTCATCGGAGATACGGAATTGCTGAAACCGCCACACCAACCAGAATCCGACGATGAGCACGATCAAAACGCCCAGTACGACGAGCAGTGCGACGATGACCAGGTTGTTCGCCAGAACCCAGTCCACCGGGTCTCCGCCGGAGTAGTCGTCGGCGTGCATCCCGTCAGGAGCGAAGAGGTTGATGCCCCAGAAAATGATCCGGTCGCGGAAGTTGTTGAGCACAATGCCCGCCACGATGATGAGCACCAGGCCGCCCTTGAACAGCGGGGTCAGCGGGTGCAGACGGTGCCATTCTCCGTCTGCAAGTGAATCGCTCGAGAGCTGCTGAGGCGTGCTCACAGGCCGGTCCGGCGGGTCTCGGCGACGTCGATGAGTGTGTCACGCAACGCTTCGGCCGCAGCCTGTGTCAGCCCGGGAATCTGCACGCCAGTAGTGGCGGCCGCGGTGACCATCTTCAGCTGTGACACTCCGAACGCACGATCCAGCGGTCCCTGCGTGATGTCGACGAGCTGCATGCGCCCGTAGGGTACGGCGATGATCCGCTGCCACAGGATGCCCTTGCGGAAGACGATGTCATCGGCGCGCAGCATGTATCCGATCGCCTTCGCCTGTCGGGGCAGGATCACGAGCGTGATGAGTTCGATCACGAGCAGGATTCCGGCCGGAATCCACACCCAGGTCTGGTCGAACGCGAGGCTCAGCACGAGCGCCGCGATCACGATGAGCACGAACACGACCGCATTCTGCAGCAGCTGTGACGTGACATAGCGCGGCGAGATCTGGTGCCAGTGCCCGTCGAGGGCGAGGCGTGCGGCGCCGCGAGGTTCACGAATCTGCGTGTACGTCCCCTCGTCCAGCACGGATGGGACGGGCTGCACAGGCTGAACCGGCTGCACCGGAGGGACATCCAGCACGGATGGGACGGGCGGTACCGGAGGGACGGGCGGGATGACCGGCTGAGATCGATCAGCGCCCGGCGTCGGCTCCGGTGGCGGGGTCATCTGGCTGTCGGTCATCAAGATCCTTCGGAAGAGTACAGAATTGTTCGGCGATGAGAGCGGCAGCTACGAGCACGATCGAACTCACGACGAGCGCAGCCATCGCCACAATCGACCCTACCGGGGGACCCACCGGTCGTGACAGGAGGAACACTCCCAGTCCTGCGCCGAACCCGGCCATCATCGCACCGAGCAGGCTCGATGCCCGTGCGAGGGTCGCGGCACGCATCGCACGGAACGGGTCGATACGACCTGGCGTGCGTCCACGCACGCTGCGCCGTACCGGCCAGGCGAGCGCGAGCACAGCAGCGGCAACGAGGAGCAGAAGAAGTGGCAGGAAGCCAGAAGGTGCAAAGGTGGCACGCCCCGACACCGTCAGCACATGATCGACCAGGTAGCCGATACCCGCGCCGAAGAGGGCAAGGAGAATCAGCAGCACGGCGGATGTGCGCTTCATTCGTGCTCCGCACCGGTGTCCGCGGCATCCGCACGCAATCGCTCAATCAGCGAGGCGATCCGTCCCTGCCCGGGGATCTCCGCGTCTGGGTCAAGGCTCAGCCACGGTTCGAGCACGAACATTCGCTCAGCGGCCCGAGGATGCGGCAATTGCAGGTGCGGGTCGTCAGAGAGCAGATCGCCGTAGGCGATCAGGTCGAGGTCGAGCGTGCGATCACCCCAGCGCTCATGTCGTTCGCGGCCGTGTTCATCTTCGATTGCGTGCAGCAATCCCAGCAGCACCTGCGGCGCGAGGCGGGTACTGACCAGCGCGACCGCGTTGACGTAGGTCGGCGCATCCGGGTCCGGGCCATCCAGTCGCACCGCGACCGTCTCGTACAGCTCCGACAGCTGCACGTCTTCTACGAGCGGCAGTCGGGAGATCCTCTCGATCGCTCGCCGGATCGTCTCGCGGCGGTCGCCGAGGTTCGCGCCGATCGCAATCACCGCGCGCACGTTGTCGCGGCCGGGACGCGGATCTGGCACTGTCAGCGGCGGCATGCGAGTCATCACTGTGCGCCCGTCGTGACGCGAACGATGGTGACCGAGACATCCGAGAACGTCAGCGGGATGGGCGCGTGGGGCTTGTGCACGGTGACGGCGACCTGTGTTACCCGCTTGTCCGCGAGCACGACATCGGCGATGCGCTGAGCGAGCGTCTCGATGAGATTGACCGGTTCGCCTGCGACGACGGCTGCGACCTTCTCGGCGAGCTCGCCGTAGTGCACAGTGTCGACGACGTCGTCGGATGCCGCGGCAACCGCCAGATCGACCTGCAGACGCAGATCGATCAAGAACTCTTGACCGTTCTCACGTTCGTGCTCGAAGACACCGTGACGGCCGAACACAGTGAGACCGGTGAGTTGGATCTCGTCCAGGATCTGCATATCAGCCCTCCCAAGCGTGTGCGATTGCGAGAGCATCGCGGGTCGCTGCGACGTTGTGCACACGCACAGCCCATACGCCGTGGCGTACAGCCAGGGCGCTCGTGACTGCTGTGGCGAGATCGCGTCGCGACTCGTCGATTTCAGCCTCCGCTGGCGAAGCCTGGCTGACAGTGTCGACCAGAAACTGTTTGCGCGAGGTGCCAATCAGTACCCGATGGCCGAGCGCCGTGACATCGGTGAGGCCACGCAGTACGTCCCAGTTCTGTTCCCCCGTCTTGGCGAATCCGATGCCGGGGTCGACGATGAGCCGTGCAGGGGCGATACCCGCAGCCGCCGCGGCACCGCACCGCTCACGCAACTCGCCGGCGACCTCACGTGAGGCACGCCGGTACTCGGCGCGCGCATACATGTCGTCGGAGGGCCCACGCCAATGACCGATCGCAAAATCGGCGCCAGACGCCGCGACGGCGCTGAGCATGCCTGGGTCGGAAAGGCCACCGGAAACGTCGTTCACGATGCGCGCGCCCGCGCGGACGGCAGCGACAGCCGTCGACGCGTTCAGAGTGTCGATACTCACGGGGATGCCTCGTGATGAGAGCTCCTGAATCACCGGAAGTACTCGCTGCGCCTCGACGGCGGGGTCGACGCGCTTGGAGCCAGGGCGGGTGGATTCTCCGCCGATGTCGAGCACCGCAGCGCCGGCGTTTCGCAGCGCCAGCCCGTGGGCGATGGCCTGCTCGGGCTCGATGAAGCGCCCGCCGTCGCTGAAAGAGTCGGTCGTGACGTTGACGATGCCCCAAATTTCGGTCATTGCGCGCCGCCGATCCCTGAGCCCACAGGAGCGCCGATCAGCGTGATCAGTTCCTGTCGAGCGACCGGCTCCGTGTATTCGCCACGTGCGGCGATCGTGAGCGTCGAGGCTTCGGGTTGGCGTCCACCGCGCATCGTCACGCAGCCATGCGTGGCATCCAGAATGACGAGCACCCCACGCGTGTCGAGGTGCTCCGCAATCGTGTCAGCGATCTGCTCACCGAGCCGCTCCTGCACCTGTGGGCGGGCGGCGAGGATCTCCACGACACGTACCAGTGCGCCGAGCCCGACGACCTGCTCGCCTGGCAGGTAGGCGATATGCGCGCGTCCGGCAAAGGGCAGCAGGTGGTGTTCGCAGACCGAGCGGAAGCGGATGTCACGCAGGAGCACCGCGCCGGACGGCAGGGTCTCTGGCGCGGGCCCACGCGCAACGCTGATCGTGCGAGCCAGGGGCGCCGCAGCGTCCTCGCCGACACCGGAGAAGAACTCCGCATAGAGGTCGGCCATGCGCGCCGGAGTCTGCTTGAGCCCCGGACGCTCGGGGTCTTCACCGATCGCTTCGAGAAGCTCGCGAGTCAGCCGCTGGACACGATCTCTGTCTACGGCCACAGTCAGGCCGTCGCCGGACGTGCCTGCCCGGATGCGGGCGTACCGTCGGTCGCACCGTGGGCTGCCGCAGCATCCACCGACCCTTCGACAGCGGCCACAGCATCCACCGGGATGACGCGCTTGGGCACCTCGATCGGAGGGCGAGTCGACACCGGTCGCTCACTGCTGGAAAGCCACAGCGGGCGTTCTGGCAGCTTGCGAATGTCGGTGAAGATCTCGGCGATCCGGTTGTGGTCGAGCGTCTCCTCCTCGATCAGCGCAAGAGCGAGGCGATCGAGAAGATCACGGTTATCGCTGATCACCTGGTAAGCCTCGTCATGGGCCTGCTCGATGAGCCGGCGCACCTGGGTGTCGACGCGCTCGGCGACGCTCTCCGAGTACTCTCGCCCGCGGCCCATGTCGCGACCCGCGAACGGCTCGCCACCCTCGGTGCCGAGCTTGACCGGGCCGAGGTCGGTCGTCATGCCGTACTCGATGACCATCTTGCGGGCGATGCTGGTCGCCTTCTCGATGTCGTTCGAGGCGCCAGTGGTGGGGTCGTGGAAGACGAGCTCCTCGGCGACACGACCGCCCATCGCATAGGTCAGCTGATCCTGCAGCTCATTGCGGGTGATGGAGTACTTGTCATCCAGCGGCATCACCATCGTGTAGCCGAGTGCCTTGCCGCGCGGGAGGATCGTGATCTTGGTCACCGGATCGGTGTAGTTCATCGCCGCGGCAGCGAGTGCGTGACCACCCTCGTGGTAAGCGGTGATGAGTCTCTCGCGGTCCTTCATGACGCGGGTGCGACGCTGCGGGCCGGCGATCACACGGTCGATGGCCTCGTCCAGTGCACGGTTGTCGACCAGCTGCGCGTTCGAGCGAGCGGTGAGGAGCGCCGCCTCGTTCAGCACGTTCGCGAGGTCAGCACCGGTGAAGCCTGGCGTCTTGCGAGCGACGACTTCGAGGTCGACGGTCTTGGCGAACGGCTTGCCCTTGGCGTGCACCTGCAGGATGTGCAGGCGTCCCTTGAGATCAGGAGCATCCACGCCGATCTGGCGGTCGAAACGGCCCGGGCGCAGCAGTGCAGGGTCGAGGATGTCTGGACGGTTGGTCGCCGCGATCACGATGACGTTCGCGTTCGGGTCGAAGCCGTCCATCTCGACGAGCATCTGGTTCAGCGTCTGTTCGCGCTCGTCGTTGCCGCCGCCCATACCTGCGCCACGGTGACGGCCGACGGCATCGATCTCGTCGATGAAGATGATGGCCGGCGCGTGTTCCTTGGCCTGGTTGAACAGATCACGAACGCGCGAGGCACCGACACCGACGAACATCTCGACGAAGTCCGATCCTGAGATCGAGTAGAACGGGGCGCCCGCCTCGCCGGCGACGGCGCGAGCGAGCAGAGTCTTTCCGGTTCCTGGAGGGCCGTACAACAGCACGCCCTTCGGGATGCGGGCACCAATCGCCTGGAACTTCGCGGGGTTCTGCAGGAACTCCTTGATCTCCTCGAGTTCCTCGATGGCCTCATCGGCCCCCGCGACGTCCGCGAAGGTGACCGTCGGAGTCTCTTTGTTGACGAGCTTCGCCTTGGACTTGCCGAATTGCATGACCTTTCCGCCGCCGCCCTGCATCGAGGAGAGCAGCCACCAGAACAGCAGGCCCAGCAGCACGAGCGGAAGAAGAAGCGAGAGGAACCCATCGAACCAGGTGGCACGCGGGACGACGTCGTTGAAGCCGTCCTTCGGGTCGGCTGCGGTGACTGCGTCGACGACCTCGGATGCACGCGCATCCACATAGTAGAACTGCACCTGCTTCGAGTCCTCGAAGGCCTTCGACAGGGTCATGTCGACGCGCTGATCACCGTCGGTATTGGTGACCTCGGTGACGGTCTCCCCCGCGAGGAGATCGAGCCCCTCCTGGGTGGTGATCGTCGCTGGGGCGTTGAGATTCGAGATCAGCAGGAACCCGCCGAACAACAAAACACCAATCAGCACTACATAGAGCAGCGGATTGCGGGTGATCTTCTTCACGTCCATGATTCGTTCAGCGTATCGCGCCGCAGTTAATGGTCCCCTGTGATTCGCCCACGGCGTACGTCCCGCCCTCAGCTGTAGACGTGCGGAGCGAGGACGGCGACGTCGCGGAGGTTGCGGTAACGCTCGTCGTAGTCGAGGCCGTAGCCGACGACGAAGTCGGTGGGAATGTCGAAGCCGACATATTTGCAGTCGATCTCAACCTTGGCAGCCTCGGGCTTGCGCAGCAGCGCCAGCACCTCGAGCGACTCCGGACCGCGCGACTCGAAGTTCTCCAGCAACCAGCTGAGGGTCAGGCCGGAGTCGATGATGTCTTCGACGATGAGCACGTGCTTGCCATGCAGGTCGGTGTCGAGATCCTTGCGGATCTGCACGACACCGCTGGACTTCGTGCTCGAGCCGTAGCTGGAAACCGCCATCCAGTCCATCGGTGCGTGGACCGGCAGAGCCCTGGCAAAGTCGGCCATCACCATGACCGCTCCCTTGAGAACGCCGACCAGCAGCAGGTCCTTGCCCTCGTAGTCCTTCGCAACTTGAACTGCGAGCTCTTCGAGCTTGGCTTTGATCTCCTCCTCAGTGACGAGGATCTGTGCAAGGTCATCTTGGATGTCAGCCGCGCGCATAGATTGATTTTAGGCGACGGTTCCTGTGGGTTCCGCAATACTGTGAGGAATGACCGGGCGCCCGCCCGCCGAAGGAAGGATCCCCCATGGCTCTTGACGACATCCTCACGCAGGTTCCGATCGAAGACATCGCCGCAAAGCTCGGTGTCTCCACTGACGTCGCCAAGGCGGCAGTAGAGCAGGGCGGCGCAGTTCTGCTGACCGGACTGGCCAAGAATGCCGAGAGCGAAGAGGGCTCTGCGGCAATCAAGAACGCCCTCAAGAAGCACGAGGGCGCGAAGAGCGTCTCCGCGGTCGATGACGTCGACCAGGCGGATGGCGGAAAGATTCTCAAGCATGTGCTGGGCGCGCAGGAGCAGGACGTCACCGCGAAGCTGAACGCGTCGGACAAGACCGCAGGCATCGACTTCGGCAAGCTGCTGCCGATTCTCGCGCCGATCATCATGGGCCTGATCGCGAACAAGAACAAGAGCACGTCTGACTCCGCCGACGGCGCAGAGTCCGGCGGCGGCATCGGCGACCTCATCGGAGGACTCCTCGGCGGCAACAGTTCCGGTGGTGGCGGCATCGGCGATCTGCTGGGCGGCATCCTCGGCGGCGGTTCGTCCGGTGGTGGCGGGATCGGCGATCTGCTCGGCGGACTGTTCGGCGGCAAGAAGTAGTTGGTGGTGGTGTTCACCGCGCGGTGAACACCACCTGTCCTCCGACGCGCGCCGCGGCGCACCCTGGTAGATCAATGGGGCCCTGCCCTGACCAGTCCGTGACAAGGCGTGCCACTTCCACGGTCTGCGTGCGGGTGAGGCTTGCGCCGAACTCGCTGTGCGCGACGAGGCGGATGATGCGGTTGCGCAGTGCTGCCGGGTTCGCCGCGAGGGCGGCGACGCTGACCGAGATGCCCGCCTCGGCGTGCTCGACGATGTCTTCGATGGTCTCGTGGATCATCTCGTCGAACGCCTCGGCATCCTCACGAAGCTGTTCGGCGGTGCGCGCCAGGGCCTCCGCGATACCGGGGCCGAGTTCAGTTTCCAGCACGGGCAAGACACGTTCCCGCACACGGACACGTGCGAAGCGCGCTTCGAGATTGTGCGGATCGTCCCAGGGCATGAGATCGGATGCTGCACAGAACGCGCGGGTCGTCTCGCGACGCACGCCGAGTATCGGTCGCAGCCAGACGGTGCCGTCCTCGTCTTCTCGGCGCGGGGCCATGCCCTGAAGACTTGCGGCGCCCGAGCCGCGAGCGAGACCGAGCAGCACGGTCTCAGCCTGGTCGTCGAGGGTGTGCCCGAGCAGCACGGCCACCGTATTCTCGGATGCTGCGATCCGGCGCAGTGCTGCATAGCGCGCGTCGCGCGCGGCAGCCTCCGGACCACCATTGCTCACGCCATTCGACGAGCCCGGCACGTCCACCCGCTCGATCAGCGCACGGATTCCGAGACTCTCGGCCTTCGCCGCGGCCTCAGCCGCAACATCCGCCGACCCCTCCTGCAGGCCGTGATCGATCGTGACGGTGACCACCTTCATCCCGCGCGAGCGCGCCTCGAATGCTGTCGCAGCGGCAAGGGCGAGCGAATCCGCACCTCCGGAGAGAGCGACCAAGACGGTCGAGCCGTCGGGCAGGTCGGCGAGCGCTGTGCGCACAGCGAGGCGGATTTCAGCGATGGCAGGGGCAAGCGAAGGCACGCCTCAACGGTACGGCACCGGAGAATGCCTACCGCGGCATCCGTCTCAGTCGTATTCTGGGCGCGTGACGAAACCGACGACGTTCGCACCGGAGCGACTGAAGGCGTTCGTCGATGCTGTCGTCGCGATCGCGATGACGCTTTTGATCCTGCCGCTGTTGGAAGCTGTCTCGGATGCTGCGAGCTCAGGGATTGGCACTGGCCCGTTCCTCGACCAGCACCGCGGTCAGATCATCAGCTTCGGTCTCAGTTTCGTGCTGATCGCGACATTCTGGATGGAGCACCATCGGCAGTACGAACGCGTGCGCCGCATCTCCCCGCCTCTGCTGTGGATCAACTTCGCGTGGATGTTCACGATCGTGTGGCTGCCCGTGCCGACGGCGATGCTTGGTCAGATGGAGCCCGATCCTATCGCCGCGTGGGTGCATGTGATCGGCTACTTCGCACTACTCCTTGTGGCGCTCTCCGGTCCACTGGAGAAACTGCTCTTGCGGATGCGCGGGTAGGGTGGTTCCCGGCATCCGACCGTTTTTCCTGAGGAGTACACGCATGGGCGCACACGACGCCGTCATCGAAATCCCACGCGGCAGCCGCGTGAAGTACGAAGTCGACCACGAGACCGGGCGAGTACACCTCGACCGCATCCTGTACACGACGTTCGGCTACCCGGCCGACTACGGCTACTTCGACAACACGCTCGGCGAAGACGGCGATCCGCTGGACGTGCTCGTGCTCCTCGACCACGCCCTGTTTCCCGGCGTCGTCGTCGAGGTGCGTCCTGTCGCCGTGTTGAAGATGAGCGATGAGGCCGGCGGCGATGACAAGCTTGTCGCTGTGCTCGCCAAGGATCCGCGCTGGGCGCACATCCAGGACATCGACGACATCGCCGAGTACACGAAGAAAGAGATCGCGCACTTCTTCGAGCACTACAAGGATCTCGAGCCCAACAAATGGGTCAAGGTCGATGAGTGGGGTAACGCTGCCGAGGCGCAGCGCATCCTCGACGAGGCAATCGTCCGCGCAGGCGAACAGGACCACTGACCCTCACCAACGTCAGAAGCCCTCGGTTCCGCTGTCCAGCGGCCGAGGGCTTCTTCGTGCGCTCGCGACGTCAGACCCAGACTCCGCGCGCCCCCATGAAGTCGATCGGGTTGGTGTAACCGCCGTTGATGTACACCTCGAAGTGGAGGTGGCATCCGAAAGAGTTTCCGGTGTTGCCCGCGTAGGCGATGATCTGGCCGGCATTGACCCACTGGCCCCAGCCCACGGCGATGGTGTTGATGTGTGCGTAACCGGTGCCGACGCCGCCGCCGTGCTGAATGCGGATGTAGTTTCCGTAGCCACCGTTCCAGCCTGCGTAGTCGACTGTTCCTGACTGCGCGGCGAAGATCGGCGCTCCGCAGCCGTTGGCGAGGTCGACGCCGTAGTGGTATCCGCTGGAGCAGTATCCGGTGCCGCATTGCACCATGCGCGGGCCATAGCCCGAGGAGCGGTGGCCACCTTGCGGCCTGACCCAGCCTCCGTTGCCGACTGCACCGCCACCATCGCCGCCGCCATTACCAGCGGGAGCGCCGCCGCCTCCGCCTCCGCCTCCGCCTCCGCCGCCGTTTGCTTCTTCCTCGGCTCTCCGGCGAGCTTCTTCCTCGGCTCTCCGGCGAGCTTCGTCTTCCGCAGCACGTCGTGCCGCTTCCTCGGCCTTGCGCTTTTCTTCGGCGATGCGCTTCGCTTCTGCGACGCCCGCTTCGTAGTCGGCGACCGTCTTCGCGGTTTCGCTCCGCAGCATTTCCAGCTGCGCTTCGAGTGTGGTGAGGTACTGCGCCTGCTCAGCGAGCGCGGCTTCGGCCGCCGCCGCAGCCTGCTGCGCGGCGATCATCTTCTCTTCAGCGATCTTCTGCAGGCGGTCACGCTCGGTGCGAGCAACGACCGCTTGATCGCTGAGCGACTGGGCGGAGTTGCGGGCAGCAACCGCGTCATCGTAGACCGACTGGTTGTACTGCAGGAGCTTGTCCATCGTGCCAAGCCGCGAAAGCAGCTGGTCAGCGTTCGCGGCAGAGCCGGCGAAGAAGAGTTCGAGGGCGGTGTCGTCGCCGCCATTGCGGTAGAGCTGCGCAGCTACTTGGCCGGCCTTACGCGCGGATTCATCGGCCATCTCTGCCTGCGCATCAGCCTGCGTCTGCAGCGCTTCCGCTTCGGCGATGGCCTCGAAGAACGCCTGCTGTGCCTCGAAGTACTCATTGCCCGCTGCTTCGGCAGCCGCCTGGGTCTCAGCGACCCGTTGCGTGAGGGCTTGAATCAATCCCTCGATGCGGGTAATTTCAGAAGCTTTCGCCGCTTCATTGTTCTTGGCGCGCTGCACGTCGTCCCAGCTCGGGTACGTGGCGGCGTAGGCGGCGTTCACGCCGGAGCCGATACCGAAGGCACTGAGTGCGACAACACTGAGCGCGCCGAGCCCGAGGGCGTTGCGGCGCGTGAGAGCACTCTTCTGCCAGAAGGTGCGTTGCTCATCGACGCTGGGCGCGCACCCGCAGGAGTCCCCCGCGTCAAGCGCAGCGTCCATCATGGACTGCTCGTCGTTCACACGGCCCCTTCCAGCGGTTTCACTCATGCCACAGTAGCAACATCTTTAACATCCGCAACAGCGAGCGATAGTGTGCAGACGCGGCAGACGACACCCCATCGTCCTCCCGAAACGCCCGGGCGGGAAGACGGCGCGCCCTCGATTCGCGTTTTGCTCAAAACATCGCTTATGCTTGAGCGTCGGCAAGGAAGTCCCCCGGGACAGCCTCGGCCCCATCGTTTAGCGGCCTAGGACGCCGCCCTTTCACGGCGGTAGCACGGGTTCGAATCCCGTTGGGGTCACTCAATCCGATACAATTTAATAGCATGGCCCTGTAGCGCAGTTGGTTAGCGTGCCGCCCTGTCACGGCGGAGGTCGCGGGTTCAAGTCCCGTCAGGGTCGCTCTAAGCGACGGGCCCTTTTTTCGAAAAGGGCCTTTCGTCTAGGTTGCGGCAGATTTATGATGTGCCGCATGGCTCTGTAGCTCAGTTGGTAGAGCGCACGACTGAAAATCGTGAGGTCACGGGATCGACGCCCGTCGGAGCCACACGGGTGATCATTACAGTCATCCTAGAAACCCCCGCCTAGCTTCTAACATGGCGGGGGTTTTGCTTTGCCCTGGTCAGGTCGAGTTTTCTCCTTGGTCACGTTGCGTTTTCTCCCGATCGATGCGCTTGCGAATTGTCCAGTTACTGCGCATCCTGCAAGAACGTTCCGCGGCACTCCAGGTCTTTGTGCCGGGAACGTGCCGGGAGGGAGCAAGAACAGCGCCCTAAGCTGCCGCCCCCGTAAGCTCTACGCTGTCCTGTGTGTCCTCACCTACGCCCCCCACCGCGGATCCCGTCGAACAGCTCTGGAATGTTTGCCTTCGATCAGGACAACGACTAGCCGAGATGAAGACAGCTGCGGCGACGGCAGCGGACGCAGCAGAAGCGGCACGGCAGCACCACCCTGGAAGCGTCATCGTTGGCGTCTTCGCGCTACCCCTGCCATCGTCCGGCCCGATCTCCTCCATGTATTCAGACATGCCCCCGAGCTACCGGGAAGTGCGAGCGCACCGAGCGCCCGCTGGTGAACCACACGGGTACTCCATAGTGAGCACCTCCCGCACCGGGGAACGCTCGTTCATCCCTGGACGCCCAATGTCTCTCGACGATGCACTTTGGCGGAGGGACTGGCTTCTGCGCAGCTACTTCGAGAGGCTCATGTGCCATCGCACCGGAAGACGTTTTGAACCGGAGCCGATCCTGCCAGCCATAGTCCGACTTACTGAGACCCTCACACTGACCTTGGAGAACAGCGGGCAAGTCCTGCGCTAACAGCAGCATTTGTACCTGTTTTCGGCCACAAATGCTGTCGATAGAGTGCGGTGTCTGTGGCCTACGCGATCCTGGACTCTACAGCGAGATTTCCAAGAGAATCGGAGCGAGCATGCAGACAATCGCGGAGCCGAAGACCCACGCCTGGGACGACGTCGACTGGCGGGACCGCTACCTGCACATCGTCAGTGATGACGAGGATGCGGCCGATATGCTCGCCGAGGTTCTCGCAGAAGTCGACCAGCGCCACCCGTATGCGCTCTGCGGCCTCAGCCCCGTTTGCTTCGAGCGGAAACCAGATCCCGAGGTCTCACGGACCGACTGCCCCGAGTGTCTGGAGCTCAACGGTGTAGACGCTTTCCAACGCGAAGACGTACAAAAGAGGATGCGATCGACCCCGGATCGGTCGTTGTAAGCCTCACCGGCTGGGCCTCTTAAAAACTGAGATCATCATCGAGCGGTTTGGGGGTGACGTCGATGCCGAGTAGAACCCAATTCGCAAGGCTCGAGCGCGCAACTGACCTATTCTTCGGGTTCGGGACGCCTGATCATCCTGACGTTAGTAATCCCACCCTGATTGACACAGTCCTCGGCAATCTCGTAGACGCGCGACAGGAACTCAGCATCCGCCACATCGGCATCGATAGTCGCTTCGACCGGAAGATAACGCCTCAACGGCACAGAGGTGCCGTCATACGGATGTCCGCTCTGGTCAACTGTCTGAATAAGCAGCGGGTTCGAGTTGGACCATTCGATACCAACCTTGACGTCATGCTCCCCTGTCCCGCGCGACTCACTCCATTTGCGGACGAGCGCCAGAAAGTCAGCCACAGCACATTCAATGGCCGCCGAGTCCACTTGACTGTCTCGCATTTCGCCGCCATAGGGCTTCGGATGGCCACCAACCGTCGCAACCATACTGACCGAACCGTCGTCGTGGATCGACGCTCCGGCCGCGCGCCAACGAGACTTGTCCGTTGTTTGCGCGTTCACAGCTACCCACCGACGTAGACCCGGTCGCGGGTTATTGACAACGCTGTCAAGGGGGTGAACACCAGTCGGGCCCGCAAGCACTCGGCCCAACTTCTCAGCTCTCGCGAATACCGAACGTGCTTCCGTACGTTCAACACGTGCTGATCCGGCGACAGACAGGCGCGGTCGTGCGATAGCGATCAGGACGGCGCGCTGGCTGTCGCTCCAATTGGCTGCGGCGTCATCATAGAGCTGCGCTAGAGCAGTAGCGGAGCGGCGTCGCTCGTCCAGGCGGGCCCGATACGCCGCCTCAAGCTGCCGTTCGTTCATCCACTCGGTATCTGCGTCGTTGCGAAGAGGAGCGCCGAAGAACTTTTCCTTGAAGATCAAGTGAGGCCCATCAGCAGAAGGCGGCACGACGATCGCGAGTCCCCGATTGCCGGCCACTCCGAAAGCATGGATAGCGACAAATACCGGCGGCGTAATCGCTCCGTAAGCTGCAGCACGAAGCGTCCGTTCGTGATGCTCCGTGAGCTCCCCCACGTCGTGTCGACCGATCGCACGCTTCTGTTCTTCGTATACTCCGTAAACGATGACACCGCCACCGCTGTTAGCCATGGCGGCCACATCCTTCGGAAAATCAGTGGCCGACAGACCCTTCGTAGGCGGCAAATCCCGCTTCCAGTCAAGGTCATCAGTTTCCGCGATGTGTTGCTCGACGGCGGCATCGATCAATTCATCGGTGATTGGGCCTGCGGCACACCCAAGCAGCCGGTGGAGTGCGGTGAAGAGCATACGCAATCATCGCATTTTGACTTGGCTGCGGGTCCAGCTGTGGGAACTTTCTTTACTTGTTCAAGGCCGGCCTAGCGGCCGGCTACGCCACCTGCGGTGCGTCCGGTCCTCGCTCCGCTGCGGTCCGGGCGCTCCTCAGCGGCGCACCCGAGCGGCTTGTCAACGAACGAACCCCGCTCACGCATCGTCTAGCTCACTGCTCGCCACACGGTTGCCAGCCAGTCGCCGCCCCACCTCTGTCACGCGGACGATGTGTTCCTGCGTAGTCGCATTGCGGTGCTGCTCGCTACGGAACGCTTCCTCAAGCCAAGCCGGCCCTTTTCGCGCGATGACATCCGGGGCGAGCCTCTCCAGTTCCCCTGCGCGTACGAGCACCAGCCCAACTGTCTCGAGTCGCTCCATCAGCTGAAGTAGCGCCGCCCGCGCCTGGCCGACGAAGGCAGCGATACCGTGCTTCTTGACTTCTACCCAAGAAGACTCGCGCGAACGCAATTGGGAGAGCACCTCGTCGCGGACGGCCGGCGTATAGACCTCATCGCGCCGAGGCGTCAACGAACCTGCAACCGCGTCGAGTACGTGAGCGATTTTCACTGGCTCCCGTGGCGCGCGTTGAGCGGCCGTCGCCGTAGACCATAGCGTCGAAAGCTCGTCGTCCCAGTGGCCCCCAAGGGCGGTAAACAGACGCTTCGTCTCGGCCTCGTCTGAAATAAGGTCCATGTCTGGAGCGGCAACGACTGGGACATCGACAGCACGTAGCGCTTGAGCAAGCTTCCACATGCCTTGCTTACCAGCGCTCGCAACGAAGAGCGCCTCGCCACTTGGCGAAGCCCCTGCACTTTCGTTGAGGACTCCAGCGGCCGCGGCCAAGTACGCACAGTCACCCTCGGCTTCGGCCAGCACCACGACCTGATGAAACAGCCCATCGAGAACATTCGAGTACTTCAGGACCGGATCCGTCCATATGTTCCTCAGCTGCGCCGCGTCGAGTTGACGGACGGCTGAATTGGTGCCGCTTCGGCTCACACGAACCACAGAGACGTCACCACCGGAGTCGAGCAACCCCGTCAACAGATGACGATCATGTGTCGCAACGATGATTTGCGTGCCACGCTCAGTGGCGATCTTCCCCAGCTCGACGCCAAGCGCATGCGCCTGCGGAGGGTGCAGGAACGCCTCCGGCTCATCCAGGAGAATCAATGGATAGGTTGCAGTTACAACGGGCAGGAGCTGTCCGAAGAAGCTCCGCATGCCGTCTCCTTGCTCATCAAGGGCGGGCAAAGCACCCATAGCCTCGCGATACTCACGCGACACATCGTTGTATCGCGGAGCCTCGCCCGGAAGCTCTCCGACGCGAAGTCGAACAGTACGTGACAACGTGTCCAGGGTGAGAGGGCGGTCGAAAACTCGCTGGCTTATGTCGCTCAGACGCTGGCGCAGCTCGACCGAATCCTCGAGGTAGTGGACAGGGTGCGTCGGCGGCATCAATACCGAGTCCCGCAGCTCAGCCGATGCACCGAGGCTAAGCCGGCCTGACGCGTCTCCGTAGAAGGTCAAAAAAGCGCTAAGCCCTCCTACCCCTCCGGTACCACCACGCTCGATAGTTCGGTTGTTCCAGTAGTACTCGAAGGATTCCGCGTTCTCTTGCGACGCATGCGAGCGGACAAAATATGTGTTCGTTCCGTCTACGACTGGTGTTGAATTCTCAAGCATCCATGCGATGAGGTCAGCAGGGCTGTCAGATCCCGCAATCGACACCGCCTCGACGAGGATATGCGGCGGCTGCATCTGTCCTGAATGAACACCGATATACGAATGCGCTTCTCGAAGTAGAGTCGACTTTCCCGCGTTGTTCGCGCCGACGATCGCGGTGACCCCAGCACGCTGCGGTCTAATGACGCCGCCGCCGTGGACGCGGATCTCCTCTAGCGAGAAACTGAAATCGGCCGCGTCACCCCCCAAGAGATGCGAGTGACGAGCGCTGTATAGCGTTTCGAACTCAGCCTTATCGATGCTCCGCATAGTGACATAGTCCCATGACTTGATCGTGTGCCGGTTCTGTGCCGGTAGCCCCGCTGACACCACCCCAGACCAGCCGCAACCAACCGTGACAACTTCCGCGGAATCACGCGGCAAACGGCGACCAGCAAGCACCCGCTACCCCACCGAATCCAACCGAGAATCGTGAGGTCACGGGATCGACGCCCGTCGGAGTTGCTGTCCCTCACGAGGCTTCTACTCGTGGGGGACTTTTCTTTTAGTACTGGTCTGGTTGAGTCACGCGTTCCAGCTTCGCGAAGACGCGTGCTCATGGATGCTGTCGAGCACCCGCCCGACGAACGGGTCGTCGCCGAGCTGCTCTCGCGCAGCATCTGCCGCCGCGGCGTAGGCGGTCACGATGCCGTCCGTAATGTCATGGGCACGCATCTCGGCCCAGTCGCGGTCGATGCCGAGCCGTGCCGCCGCCCCGACCAGCGCATCGAGGCTGATCCGTCCGACGTTGCACTCCCCATCGATCGACATGGCGATCTTCGGGTTCCCCCCGCCGGCGGCGAGGTACGGAGCGTAGCTGCCGAGGTCATAAAGCGGGGCGAGCCTGGCACGATCACGCTGCAGCAGTAGCGAATAGTTCTTCGCGTGTGCATCAGTGCCGAGCGACGCCACCGAGAACACGAGGGCCTCGTAGAACTGTTTTGCGTTGCCTCGACGATCTTCGGCGTCAGGCAGAGAGTTGATGAGGCGGGCAATCGCGGCGATACCCGGTCCGCCCTCGGACTGATACTTCATGTCTGGTGGCACGCTCAGCGCCTGACAGAAGTCTTCCTGGTGGAGCCGATGCCAACGCCCTTCCTCGATCCGTCGGTCGTAGCGCGTGGAAACGAACACCGCATCGCCACGCTCGGTAGACACCAAGAAGTCGTCAGCAACGTGAAGCCGCAGCGCACGCGCGGCGGCCATCGTCATGAACTCATTGATGTGATGGTCCGGATACGGCGCGACCGCGGGCTTCAGAATGTGCGTGGTCGGCGTAGAATCCTGCGGCACCGCCCATCGCCCCTTCTCGGTACGGAACAGAGCGACCTTGGGCTGCGCTCCGGGAAGGCTCCAGCGCGCGTCATCTGCGTGCCTTCCCCACGTGTCACCATTGCGAACAAGATCTGCCACGAGCTCCGCGAAGTCAGTGTCGGAGAGTTCACGCACATCGCCTTGACGTTCGGCTGCATCAGCGCTCGCCTCGCCAGGAGGAAGCAACTGCACGGCACCGGCCGCATCACGACCTATGTGCGAAAGCAGAGCGAAGGGATTATTGGCGCTGACGCGATACTCGCGTCCAAGCTCCGCGAGTCGGCCAGGGCTGTCCGGAAGCAACCCCTGTAGGAAAGCGCGCACAGGTTTGTTCTTATGCCCGGCACGTACAAGCGGCATGGAGAGCGAAAGCGGGGTTGCATCGCGCCGGCGTCGGAAGTCATCGTCATAGGTAAACGACAATGCACCGCCTGCCGACTGCTCGACTACGCCGATCGCTTCGCCATCAAGATACGCGAACAGTTCACTCGACATCATCAACCTCGCTAACGTCGACGACGAGGCCGAGTTCACGGAGAACGCGCATGAGCCGAAAGAGTGTGACGGCGGTGGAACCGTTCTCCAGCCGCACGACCCACTCGCGCGTGACCCCGGCGCGGCGCGCGAGCTCGGCTTGAGACAGGCTCAAAACTTCGCGGCGCTCAGCAACGAGTGCGCCGAAGTCCGATGCAGCGCGTACTTCCATGTCGACCTCACAAGTGACTTATAACGCACAACGATACATGTGACTTATACCGCACACAAGAGGAAGTGGCTTATACCGCACACCCTGTGGCGCTCGTGACCAGGGTGGTCCAAGATGAAGCCATGTCCCACCAACGCCATGTTTTCGCGTTTGCTCTGACAGCGGTATCCGTCGTTCTTCTCGCCGGTTGCAGCGCTCAGGAGCCGTTCGCGGACCTTCAAGGCGATCGCGAGACTCGCGATGAACTACCGCAGTTGGAAGATTATGCGTACGACGCGGTTGACGTTCCGTCCAGTCGGTTCGTTGGGGAACACGACGGCACCTCACTCTGGCTCGCTCGGGGGCTTGAAGGGTCAACCGTATGTCTTGTTGCAGACGCCGGGGACGACTGGACCGTGTCGTGCGGCGCCGCGCCCATCGGCTCGAAGGGCGTTGCTGGCACATTCGAAGTTCTACCCGACGGCTTGATGGCACCAGATGGAGCAACGCAAGTCTCCGAGAACGTCTACGCCTGGTAGTGACTACCGGCCGCTTCAGGGGAAGCCCCCGGTCCGTCCTCCAAGCCGCCCGTTAATCGAGCGAGACAAGCGCCTCCCGTACCCCGCACAACTCCGACCAGTAGCTACGATGGCGTGATGTGGTGGTCGGAGGAGGAATGGGCGGCGCTCACCGATCCGGTGAAGTGTGAAATGTGCACCGATGCGCATATCTCCGACGGCCCAATTCTTCTGTCTCCGACCGCCGCCCGCGAGGCAGTTCATTCGCTCCGACGCGTCTGGAGTGAGCTGTGAGCGACGAGGAAAACCCGGCAGCACTGGTCGAGCATCAGGCGGAGTGGGTACAGCGCGCATCGCGGCTGCTTGCGGAAGTACTGGATGCCGTCGACGGACTCGACGGCGCCGAGGCTGCAACGCTTGATCACATCGGCTCGACCTCCGTGCCAGGCCTCGCAGCGAAGCCGTTCGTAGACCTGCAGTTGCGCATCTCTCCGCTCCCCTCGGAGACCGACCTCGTCGCCCGGCTCACGCCGCTCGGTTACGTGCGTGCACGTGGTTCGCGCCCCGATTCCCCAGGCGTCGATCGCGATATACCCCGAGGGTCGATCGAGGCTGATCCCCGCGTCTGGGAAAAGCTGCTGTTCTGGCATGAAGACGCCCAGGCGATACTTCACGTCCGTCGTGCGGACTCACCATGGGGTCTGTACACCGTCTGGTTCCGCAACTGGCTTCGCGCGAACACCGACGCGTGCCAGCGATACGAGACGGTGAAACGAACGCTGAGCGCGCAGCAGATCGGCAAAGCCGATTACGACGACTACACCCTGGCCAAAACGGAGTTCTTTGATCGGGTCCAGTCAGAGTTCGAGGCGTGGGCAACGAAAGATAGTTGAGGCACGCCGTCTACCAGCCAGCCGCGTGCCGCACCACCGTCGCGACGTCCTCAGGCGAGAGAGCTCGTGTGTCGACATTCAGCTCGTGTGCACGGAGAGGCAACGACGCCTGCGTGCTGCTGATTCGGATGATGCGGTCGATCGCAGCATCCGACGCGCCGACGATGTCGTCTCCGGCAAGCGTCGGGCCTCCCCCGCGCTGGCGGTGGCGGGCGTGTGCCCACCGATCCGCGGCGGATGCAGTGAGGCGAACAAACGAGACCTGCGCGGTCGGAAGCGCCGCGCGCACCACCACCGGATCGACCTCGAGTGGGGCCACCACAACGAGCCTGTCGGCGCCCACTTCACGGAACGCTCCGTGTAAGCGCTCCAGGTTCGCGGGCCCGACCGCCCCGTCGATGTTCCAGGCGAAAGACAGCTGCGCGAAATCGATGAAGCCAGCACGTCGCCCCACACCCCATTCCCGGTTCACGACCTCCCAGCCGATTCGCGACGCGCCCGCCACGCGCGCACCGGTGATCCACAGCACTCGATCTGTTGACCGATCGACGCTCAAGACGGATCGGGCGGCGTTGACCGCGGTCGCCTGAGCCGAAGCCGGCTGCCATCTCGCGAGCACATCCTGGACTGTCTCCGCCTCCGAGCTGCCGTTCGTATCGACCCGATCCCACGCGGGATGCAGCCGCTCGGCTTCAGCGGTGCCAGCGACGAGCGCCTGACTGAGCTGTCCGTCGCTGAGCGCTCGCACCTCGAGGCGTCCACGTCGAACTTGCTCCGAGGCATCCAGCCAAATCGATCCTATGGAGATTCCGCCGATCTGCGGCGGCGGATCATCGGGCCATGCAACCCCGGAGACGATCAATCGGCTCACACCAGCGACTTGGAACACTTCGGCGATACCAGCAAGTGCGCGCTCTTTGAGCGCCCAACGATCTCGGTCATTGTCCGGCGCGGGGTAGCACATCCCCAGTTGATCGATGTCCACGTATGCAGCCGCGACGCCGTCTGACGCAATCTGCTGTGCAATCGCCCACGCCGTCGTGGATTTTCCGACGCCGGGCGCGCCCGCGAGCCGCAACAGATCCATGCCTCGGAGCCTACTCATGGAGGCGAAGAGACGACGTGTACGGAGCAGGGATCACGCTGCCGCGGATAAGCTGATCGCACGATGAGCTCCGACGACAACGCCACCCGCCGCATCGAACTGACACTGCACAAGCCCTGGTTCGCTCTGTACGCCGGAGTCAGGCCGACACTCGTCATCGAGGGCCGAGGCCAGCCTGTCCAGTGGGGTCTCGGCACCTGGCAGGTTCCATCCGACCAAACCGTGAAGCTGGGTGTGTTTCTCTTCAACCGGTTATGGCGTTTCGGCCAGGCGGAGTTCGCGCTCGAGCCCCGCCATGCGCCGGCGATCAAGTACCGGGCGCCGATGTTGCCTTTCCTCCGCGGCAGACTCGGGATCGATACCGACTAAGACCCTCGTTCGGAGACACAATAGGAGTATGTCTCCCGAACGCGAGTGGCGGTTGCTGACTTCGGTACGCCGTGCCATCCGAACCGACCCCTCACAGGTCGCGCTCACCGAGGCGTATCCCGTCCTTAATGAGACCGTCGTCGTGAAGATCCTCGACCTCGCGCTGCGCGTGGGCGAGTCGATGTTCGCCGTCGGTGCATCCGCGCACGATGCCACCTTCGCCATCACTCGCATCTCCCAGGTGTACGGCCTCACCGGAGTGCAGGTCGAGGTCACGTTCAACGCCATCAGCGTCTCGTATCATCGTGGCGAAGAGGACTGGCCGACCACGCTGCTCCGTGTGGTGCGCGCCGCGTCACCGGATCACGCGAAGCTGCAGCGACTGCAGGCCTTGGTCGTCGACATCACCGACGGAATGGAGCTCAGTCAAGCGCGGATAGCCTTCCGAATCATCCGACGCACGCCATTCCTGTATCGCCCCATCGTCGTGATCGTCGCCCGCGCGCTGCTCACCGTCGGCGCCGCGATCCTGTTCGGCGCATCGCCTCTCATCATCCTGCTGACGTTCATCTCAGCTCTCTGCGCGGCGTTCACCCAGGCCGGGCTCGCTCGCCTGCAGGTTCCATCATTCTTCAGCCAGATTGCGGGCGCATTCGTCATCACCGCCTTCGCGACCGTCGTCTCGGCTCTCGGCGCCGCCGGCATCGAACCCTTCACCGATGTGCAGCCCTCGATCATCGTGGCCTCGGGCATCGTCCTGATGCTGTCCGGTCTCACCGTCGTCAGCGCCGCACAAGATGCCATCGACGGGTTTGCGCTCACCGCCGTCGGACGCATCCTTGATCTCACCATGCAGACCGTCGGCGTCGTGCTGGGCATCCTCATCGGCCTCGAAGTCGCCCGCCTGTTCGGATTCAGCGTGGCACTGCCCAATGATGCACTGCCATTCGGGTCGCTCCCCTCTCAGATCGCAGGCGCGGCGATCATCGCAGTGGCGGTTGCGTTGTTCAACGGCGCGGGGATGCGAATCATTCTCGTCAGCGCAGTGCTGAGCGTGATCGCGATCCTCGGTTACACCTTCACGCTCCTGCTCGACATCCACGTCGGCGCGGCAAGCGCCGTCGGCGCACTTCTGGCCAGCTTCGTCGGCATCCTGATCGCCCGCAATCTGCATGTCCCGTCGGTCGCCGTCACGACCGCAGCGATCGTTCCGCTGGTACCGGGCCTGACAGTCTTTCGGGGACTGCTCGGGATCGTCGACTCCGACGGCACTGCCGAAGGGATGCTCGTCGGCATCAGCCCGCTCGTACTCGCCGGAACAATTGGCGTCGGCCTCGCCGCCGGCGCGTCATTGGGGCTCTACCTGGGCACGCCGATACGCGAAACCCTCGCCAGCGTCGCGAAATCGCGTGCCCGCGTCAGACGCTGAGCGCCACCTGCGTGATGCCGGTCGGGCGTGATGTCAGCCGCGGCTGCGAGCGACGTACACGGTGTTGGATGACACTCCCTCGGTGACGGGGTTGTCGAAGTTGACGACGTGCGCGACGGCGTCGTTGAACACTGCGTTCAGTTCGACCATGAAGACATCGTCGGGCGGATCATCCGACCACAGCGCGAAGACACCGCGCGGCGCGAGGTGTCGGTCAAGCGCACGCAGACCGGCCGCGTCGTAAAGATCAGCATGCGTCGGGTCGAGCTGGTGACGCGGCGAGTGATCCACGTCGAGCAGGATCACCGAGTAACCGCCAACACCTTCGACAGGTTCCGCGCGGATAATGGCGAAGAAGTCGTCTTCGACCAGGGTCGTTCGCGCATCGCTGACGAGCTCGGTCGACACCGGCAGCAGCATCCGCTCATGCCAGCCGATGACGGCGCCAAGCCGATCGATCACCGTAAGGGCGCGTACTCGCTCATCTCGCAATGCGGCGACAGCCGTGTACCCGAGCCCGAGGCCTCCGACGAGGACCGTAAGGTCGTCACCCTCGACAGCGGCGAGACCGAGGTTCGCAAGCTCTTCCTCTGCCACCGTGAATAGGCTCGACATGAGGTACTCGTCGCCGAGTTTGACCTCGTAGATCTCCTGCCCCACCGACGGCTCCGTGCGCCGCCGCAACATGAGGTCGCCGATCGGTGTGGGCTGCCAGTCAAGTTCTTCGAACCGAGTGATCACTGCGGCATCCCTCCGTTTCTACTCACACTACCGGCCGTATAGCCCAGTCACTGCAAGTATGGGTCTCGTGAACAGTGATGACGGAACGGGCAAGAACACCAAAGATGCATCGTCTGCGACGCGTTCGGCCACACGCGCCGCAGAAGTGGCACGGAACATCGCGCGCAGTCTGACGAATCTGCCACCGAAAGGTGTACACCCGGCGCTGATCCCCGGAGTCGGAGTGGAACAGACCGGCCGGGTGTATCGCACCGACTGGCTGGTTTTCGGTGTCGCCGCGGCCTTCGTCGTCGCATTCATCGGCTGGGGCGTCCTCGGCGGCGACAGCCTCGCCACCACTGCACAATCCACGCTGAACTGGGTCATCGAGTACACCGGAGTCTTCTTCACCTCGGTGGCGACAGCGATCCTGCTCTTCATGATCTTCCTCGGAGTCAGCAAGTACGGTCGCATCCGACTCGGGCGTGACGACGAAGCGCCAGAGTTCTCGATGTTCTCCTGGATCTCGATGCTTTTCGCCGCGGGCATGGGCATCGGCCTGGTGTTCTGGGGAGCCGCGGAGCCGCTGACCTTCTTCGAGACGCCGCCCCCAGGAACCGTCGAGGGCGGAACACTCGAGGCGATGCAGACCGCACAGGCACAGGTGCTGTACCACTGGGGCCCGCAGGCCTGGGCCTTCTACGCCCTGGTGGGTGTCGCGATCGCATACGGATCGTTCCGCCGCGGGCGCACGCCGCTCATCTCATCGGTCTTCGCGCCCCTGTTGGGAGAGCACAAGACGACAGGTCCGCTGGGAAAGACGATCGACATCTTCTCCATCCTCGTGACTCTCTTCGGCACGGCGGCGTCTCTGGGTCTCGGCGCCTTGCAGATCGGCCACGGCGTCGAGATCGTCTCCGGCATCGGAGAGATCGGCAACGGCGTGCTCATCGCTGTGATCGCCGTGCTCACTGCCTGCTTCATCGCTTCAGCGGCATCCGGTGTATCCAAAGGCATCCAGGCACTATCGAACATCAACTCGGTCGCAGCCATCGTTCTGTCGTTGTTCGTCTTCTTCGTCGGCCCCAGCCTGCTGATCCTGAATATCATCCCGGCGATCGCGTTCGAGTTCATCAATGATCTCCCCCAGATGATGGGACGCTCCAGCGCACAGGGCGAGGCGACGCAGCAGTTCCTCGCCTCCTGGACGATCTTCTACTGGGCGTGGTGGATCTCGTGGTCGCCGTTCGTCGGTATGTTCATCGCCAAGATCTCGCGCGGCCGCACCATCCGGCAGTTCGTGCTGGTCGTGATCGCCGTACCGTCACTGATCTCTATGGTCTGGTTCGCGATCTTCGGGACAACCGCGATCGATCAGCAGCTGAACGGAGCAGAGCTAGCGACGGCACCGCCGGAAAATGTGCTCTTCGGCGTGCTCGAGAACCTTCCGCTCACCGGCATCACGAACATCTTGCTGATGCTCCTCATCGCGATCTTCTTCATCACCGGAGCTGACTCTGCGTCACTCGTCATGGGCACGATGTCACAGCAGGGAGACCCGACGCCCAAGCGATGGGTCACGATCACGTGGGGCACGCTCATCGGCGTGATCGCTGCGGTGCTGCTCGCCACGGGTGTCGAGGGAAGTGGTCTACGCGCGTTGCAGAACGTGACGATCATTGCGGCGTTGCCATTCGCCGTCATCCTGGTGTTCATGATGGTCGCGCTGATGAAGGACCTCGGTCGCGACCCATTGATCCTGCGTGACAAGTACGCACGACAGGCGCTCCGGCACAGTGTGCGCACAGGGCTGGAAGAGTACGGAGATGACTTCGCGCTCGTTCCGAGCGAGTACGACCATTCCCAGGACGACCACCCATGGATCGATGAGCCGGCGGACGAGGCGTTCACCGAAATTTTCGAAACCTCGTCGCTGCCGATCATCGTGGCGGATGCTTCGGATGAACAGCCCCTCGACCTTGACGCCGGCGGCAGCCCGGAGCAGGCGAACGGAGACGCAAAATGAGCGACACGACCATCGAAGATTGGGCCCGTCTCTGCGCTTTACTGGACGACGACCCCGAGCTGGAACCGGCCGTGCGCCAGGCGGTCACCGACGAGACCGACGCTTGGCAGGTGCTGATCGACGGGCTCGATGAGGCGGGCGCGCTTGCGTACCTCGATGAGAAAGACACCGGCATCGAACTTGCTGATGCTCTGCCCGCGCTCCCCCGAATCTTCCGCACCGGGGTTGACGTCGATGAGGTCGGTGACGTCGACGGTGATCTGTCCGCGGCTGTGGTCCGCGCCGACGAACTTCTCAACCCGCACGGCTTACGCCTCGTCTACCTCGATGAGGACACTGATGCCTACCCGTTGGTCGCCGTCCCGACCGCCAACGTCGATGAGATCATTGCCCTGTCTGAGAGGCTGGGGCACACCGCGCGTTCGTTCAGCTGAGGCGGACTGTCACCTTCGCCTCACTACGCGATGACGCCCACCTCTGCATCAGGCGGAGTAATTTTTCGATCCTGTGCGGGAAACAGCACCTTCTGCACGATGATGATGATGCTTGCCGTCACCGGGATCGCCACCAGGGCGCCGAGGATTCCTCCGAGTGCACCGCCACCTACCGCGGCGATCACGACGATCGCACCGGGCACTGAAACCGCGCGACTCATGATGCGCGGACTCAGCACGTACGCCTCGATCTGCATGTAGATGAGGTAGTAGACGGCCGCGATCAGCGCGGTGATCGGTGCGTCGAACAGACAGATCAACGAAATGATGATCGATGCGCTGAGCGTTCCGACGAGCGGGATGAGCGAACCGATGAATGCGAGCAGCGCGAGCAGCGCCGGCACAGGCGCCCCGATGATGCTCATCAAGATGATCGTCAGCACCGCGTTGATCGATGCCAGGCTGACCTGACCGATCACGTAGCGCCCCACCGCCGTTGACACGTCTTCGAGCAGCTCGCTGAAGCCCGGCCGCCGATATGCAGGAACGAACCGCGCTGCGGTCCGCTTCATGCTCCGCAGCGACGCCATGAAGTACAGGGTCAGGATGAGCACGATGATCACCCCGGTGACTCCGCTCGCGATCCCCGACCCGACAGCGATCAGCCCGCCGCCGATCTGGCCGAGATTGTCGGGGTCCTGGAAGAATTCCAGCGCACCGTTGGCAGCGTTCTCAATCTCCGCACCATATTGGCCGGTCACCTGCGTGAACCAGTCGCTACTCATCACGTCCTCGATCATCTTCGGGGCGTCTTCGATGAGATTGGCGATCTGGCGCACAAGTATGGGGACGATCGCGAGCAGGATGCCGGCGAAGATCACCAGTACTCCGGCGACCACTACGCTCACGGCAGCAGCCCGCGGCATCCGCTTCTCCAGGAACACCACGACGGGGTCGAGGCCGAGGGCAAGGAACAACGCCACCCCGATATAAATCAAGACCGTCGCAAGCTGGCCGACGATCGCGCCGATCAGAAGTGCGACGAGCACTCCCAGCGCCCCGACGAGCCCGAATGTGAACGGTTCGATCCGGTTCAGATGGCTGCTGTTGCCGAGCGTTCCACCGTCACTGCTCGCTCTGATACGACTCCACATGCTGCCCCCTCTAGTTCGATTCCGTGTGATATTTGAGCACTCGCAACGTCGCAGGTCAAGGGGCGTGCAATGGGTGGTGAGTCGTGATTCACGTGCGAAGCGAACTCCACACGGCAGGCCGCGGCATCCCGCCAACGCGACGCTCCAGCTCCGCGGCGAGCGCGATGATCGTAGCTTCTCCACCCGGGCGTCCAATCAGTTGCACGCTCACCGGATGCCCCGACGCATCCAGTGTTACCGGAACCACCACGGCCGGAAGACCTGCGACGTTCACGAAACTCGAGTACGGCGCGTAGCGCACCTGCTGCGAGAAGTTCTCCGCGGCGTCGGTCGGGTGAAACCATCCGACCGGCTGCGGTGGCAGCGCGAGCGCCGGGGTCAGCACCGCATCGAACGGCGCGAACGACGAGATCGTGGCGCGCTCGAACGCCGTTGCCGCGGCGAGCGCCTCCAGAACCTCGGCGCCGGTGAGACCGAGTCCCTCGCGCACCAGCCACGCGGTGATCGGCTCGACCAGTTCGAGCTCGGCATCAGAGAGATTCATGCGCGCCGCGCTCGTGCGCCAGATCGTCGTGAACATCTCGGCATAGCCTCGCGGACGCCAGTCGAACTCGTCGACACCGTGTCGGGCATCCGTCAGCAGCTTTGCCGCCACCAACACCGCCCGCGCAGCATCCGGGTCGAGACGAATGTCGTCGTCATCGTCCCACGGCGAGACTGTCGTCACGCCGACGCGAGCGGATGCCAGATTCTCCGTCGCTGCGTCGAGGAACGACCCTCCGCCGGGAGCCGCCGTGGCGTACGAATACGCTCGTCCCGCGACCTGTACGTCGAGCAGCAGTGCGGCGTCCGCGACCGTGCGAGCGATGGGACCCGCCACAGGCAGTCCGCCAGGACTGTCGAGACCGGAAGCGAATGGGATGCGACCTCGGGAGGGCTTGATCCCCACCACGCCGGCCGTCGCCGCCGGAATGCGAATCGACCCGCCACCATCGGATGCCGGGGCCAGCGGCAGCAGCCCGGCGGCGACGGCGGTCGCCGCGCCTCCGCTTGAGCCACCTGCACCGTTCGCCGGATTCCACGGGTCGCGGGCAGGTGGAGCGATCTGCGTCTCGGTGTATCCGGTGAGCCCGAACTCCGGAGTGTTCGTCTTGCCGAGACTGATGCCGCCCGCTTCATCGAGCACCGCGGCCTGATCTGCCGTGGCATCCGGTACGAAATCCTTGTGCAGTCTGGAGCCGAACCGCGTCGGCACCCCGGCGCGCGGGACGAGGTCTTTGTCGCCGAATGGCAGACCCCAGAGCGCACCCTCAGGCTCACCGAGCGTCGCAGCCCGGGAGCGCGCAGCATCCGCCGTCACTTCGACGAAAGCGCCGAGTCCGCCATCGAGCCGGTCGATCCGGTCGAGGTAGTGCGCGACGAGGTCGACAGGGCTGATCTCACGCGCTCGGAGCGCCGCCAGCTGTTCGATCGCGGTCAGGTCGTGCAGCTCAGCCATGGCTCGAGCCTACGGGCGACGTTGACTGCGTGCGGCCGCCGCGTCATTTCACTGGCGCGGCGGCATACCGGGATGCTGCGTGGTCGGCGGCATGGGGTACGGGCCACCTGGCCGCTGCCCCACCCGCTCCGCATCGGCGCGCAGAATGCCGTTCTTAACGGCAGTACGCATGATGAGATAACCGATCCACAGTGTGAGCGCGAGCGTGCCGAGATAGATCACCAGCCCGAAAATAATTGCGCCTATTCCGAGTCCTGCTGCCAGTCCTGAGTAGTCGTTGTTCATGCCCACAAGCTAGCGAATTGCCGCGACCGCCGAAAGGGCATCCACCGATCGGTGGACCCCACAATCAGCCGCCCGGCCGCTACCGACAGGCCCCCGGAACAGGCCACGATGGAACCATGACCGAAAACGTGATCGAGGTTCGCGACCTCCGCAAGTCGTACGGGGCCTTCACTGCCGTCGACGGCATCAGCTTCGACATCCACCGTGGCGAGACCTTCGCACTGCTGGGGCCGAACGGTGCGGGTAAATCCACGACCATCGAGATCCTCGAGGGATACCGCCACCGCACCTCCGGTGACGTGCGGGTACTCGGCGTGGATCCACAGCGCGGTGGACTCGAGTGGAAGGCACGGCTCGGCATCGTGCTGCAGTCCACAGGAGAGGCCGGCAACGTCACGGTGCGCGAACTGCTCACCGAGTTCGCCGGCTACTACCCTCGCCCGCGAGACATCGATGAGGTGATCGCCGCCGTCGGACTCGAGCAGAAGCAGAAGACGCGCGTCGGCAAGCTGTCCGGCGGACAGCAGCGACGCATGGACGTCGCCCTCGGGATCATCGGTCGCCCCGAGATGCTCTTCCTGGACGAGCCGACCACCGGCTTTGATCCCGAGGCGCGGCTCCAGTTCTGGGATCTGATCAACTCCCTGAAGGCAGAGGGCACGAGCATCCTGCTCACCACTCACTACCTCGACGAAGCCGCCAAGCTCGGAGATCGCGCCGCAGTCATCACGGGCGGTCAGATCAGCGCGATCGGGCGCATCGATGAGATCGGCGGGGCGGATGCCCGCACCCCACGTGTTCGCTGGACCGACGCGGACGGCACGACGCGTGAGGAGCACACTAATCAGCCTGGCGCGGTCGTTGCTGGGCTGTTCCGCGACGGCGGCGAGCCGCGCGGACTCGAAGTCGTCCGCCCCACGCTCGAAGACATCTATCTCGGCCTGATCCGCGAGCATGCGGCCGCCGACACCATGGAAACGGTGAAGGAACTCGCATGAACGCCACCACACTGCCCGCGACGACCACGAACTTCGGCCTCGTCCGCACTTTCCGCCTCGGCCTCCGCCGCATCGGGTTCGAGTTGCGCCAGTATTTCCGCGCCGGAGACCAGGTGTTCTTCACCTTCCTCTTCCCGACGCTGATGTACCTCATCTTCGCCACGATCTTCACCGGCGACATCGGTGAGGGCCCCGACGCCATCAGCATGGCGACCTACTATCTGCCAGGACTCATCGCCGGTGGCATCCTGCTCTCCGGCGTGCAGGGCCCCGCACTCGAGATCGCGATGGAGAAAGACGACGGCACGCTCAAGCGCCTTGGCGGTACCCCGATCTCTCCCGTGACGTATTTCATTGGAAAACTCGGCCAGGTCTTCGTGACCGCCATCCTGCAGATCGCGCTACTGATCGTCGTCGCCGTGGTGCTCTACGGAGTGGAACTGCCAACGGATGCCGCTGCATGGGGCCGCTTCGCCTGGGTCTTCGTGCTGGGGCTCATCACCTGCACCCTGCTCGGCATCGCACTTTCTGCCGTGCCACGCACGGGCAAGTCGGCGGCAGCGGTTGTCATCCCGATCGTGCTGCTCATCCAGTTCATCTCCGGCGTCTACATCGCCTTCTCGATGCTGCCGGAGTGGCTACAGAACGCCGCCGGCGTGCTGCCGGTGAAGTGGATCGCACAGGGCATGCGCTCAGTGTTCCTGCCCGATTCGTTCCAGGTCGCCGAGGTCAGCGGATCATGGGATCTCGGGCTCATCGCGCTCGTGCTCGTCGGTTGGCTCGTGGTCGGACTCATCATCAGCAGGCTGACGTTTCGCTGGATCCATCGGAACGGATGAGTGGTGCGCAGGGTCCGCATCGAAGTGGAAGAGTGGGACGCATGAGTAGGATCCGCGGTGAACAACTGGGGTGGGACATCGCCAGCGTTGCGCTGTTCGTTGTGACCTCGGTCATCGCGTTCGCGGACGCGCCGCGCTTCGCCGGGACATCGTGGATGCTGGTCGCGATTGCGGCTGGCATCCTGGCCGTCTACGTGTTCGGGGCGCGGCGGTACGTCAGCATCCGCGAAGCCCCGCTGCCGTCAGCACTGGCGTCGGCCGTCATCCAGATCGCACTGATCGCGCTCCTCGCGGTCGGAACCTCGCTCGCCCCGAACATGCTCCTGCTGCAGACGATCGTGCTGCCGCTGATTTGGATGACGTCGCGCTCCGTCCGCCAGTCCATACTCGTCACCCTCGCGAACGCGGTCGTGCTGGGACTCGCCTACTCCGTGTGGGGCGGATTCGAACAGGCGACGGTGATCGCGGGGTTCCTCACCTCGTTCCTCTCAGCGGCGTTCAGCATTGCCCTCGGACTGTGGATCAGCCGCATCGCCGAATGGGGCACCGAGCGACAGCGACTGCTCGCAGAGCTGACTGAGGCGCAGACGAGCCTGGAGTCGGCAAGTCGCGAGGCCGGTGCCACCGCCGAGCGCTCGCGTCTCGCCCGAGAAGTGCATGACACGATCGCGCAGACGCTGACCAGCATCGTCATGCTCGCCGAACGCGCTCGACGCGACGGGTCGGCCGACACCATCGCCCTGATCGAGGAGTCCGCGCGCGATGCCCTGCAAGAAGCGCGCACGCTCGTGGTCTTGGAATCGCCGGCGTCCACGCCGTCCGGATCTCTCGCGCAGGCATTGCACCGGCTCGGCGAACGGTTCGAGCGCGAGACCGGGGTGAGCGTGCACGTCGAAGCATCCGAGTGCACCGTGCCCCGTGACATCCAGGTCGTCCTGCTGCGCTGCGCACAGGAGGGACTCGCGAACGTCCGCAAACATGCCGCGGCGAGCGCCGCATCCATCGCGCTGAAGGTTGGCGCGGACGCCAGCCTCACGGTGCGCGACGACGGCCGCGGGCTTCGAGACGCCACCATCGACGCCGGGCACGGTTTCGGGCTGGCGGGCATGCGTGATCGCATCGCCCTCGTCGGCGGAACGCTGGACGTGACGGATGCCGCGCCGAGCGGCACCGCTTTGACCGTGCGCATCCCCCTGAAAACTGAGGCGGAGCTGACCACAGCGGAGGTTCCCGAATGATCCGCGTCATCGTCGCCGACGATCACCCCATCGTGCGCTCCGGCATCGTCGGCCTACTCTCGCTGGACGACGGGCTCGAAGTTGTCGGAGAAGCATCCGATGGTGTCGAGGCCATCGAGCTCGCGCATGCGCTGCACCCAGACGTCATATTGATGGATTTGCGGATGCCGCGACTCACCGGCGCGGAGGCCACCGCCCGCCTCGCCGCAGAACTGCCCGACATCCGAGTGCTCGTACTGACCACTTACGAGAGCGACGACGACATCCTCGGCGCGATCGAGGCGGGCGCGAGCGGCTACCTTCTGAAGGCTGCCCCGCAGGAGGAGATCGTGGCCGGCATCCGGTCGGTCGCTGACGGACACACGGTGCTCGCGCCATCGATCGCTGCGACCCTGGTCACTCGCATGCGTGCGGCCCGCGAGGAGCGTCCGCAGTTGAGCCCGCGCGAACTCGACGTTTTGCGGCTCGTTGCGGCGGGAGGCAGCAACCCCGCAATCGCGAGGGCGCTGTTCATCGGCGAAGCGACGGTCAAGACACATCTGCTGCACGTGTTCGAGAAGCTCGGCGTTTCCGACCGCACCCGCGCCGTCACGCTCGCGCTGGAACTCGGGCTACTGTAGCCGTCAGGTTTTGCGGCCATAACGAACTTCTGCGGCCACTCCCGAAGGATGTGGCCGCAGAAGTTGCGATGTTCCGCTGAGTTGCAGTGGGCTAAGCGGATGCCTTGCTGAACTGCGACGCCGCAGGGCAATCGAACGGATCGCTCGCAGCGAGTCCCACCCGGTTCAAGTATTCGATGACAATCGCATACGAGCGGAGGATGGTGGTCTCGGTGTAAGGCACATCATTGGCCAGGCAGTAGTCGCGCACGATCGCACGCGCCTTAGCCAAGTGCGGGCGCGACATGCTCGGGAACAGGTGGTGCTCAACTTGGTAGTTGAGGCCGCCCATGAACGCGGTGACCCACCAGCCGCCGGAAATATTGCGCGAAGTGCGCACCTGCTTGGTGAAGAAATCGAGTCGAGCGCCAGGCTCGATGATCGGCATGCCCTTGTGGTTCGGGGCGAACGCAATGCCCATGTAGACGCCGAAGACGGCAAACTGGATGCCTGCGAATGCGAATGCCATCCCCAGCGGGAGCATGATGAACACCGGCACCAACACGGCCGCAAGACGCCCCACGATGAGGCCGATCTCGAGCCACCGGCCCTTAACCTTCTTCTTCGTGAAAAGGTACTTGAGCCCCTGCAAGTGCAAGTTCAGGCCCAACAGCGTGAGCAGCGGGAAGAACAGCCACCCCTGCTTGCGGGTGATCAGTCGGATCAGCCCCCGCGACTTCGCCGCATCCTCCTCGAGGAATGAAATCGTGTCGATCTCGATGTCGGGGTCTTTACCGACCTGGTTGGGGTTGCCGTGGTGCTTGGTGTGTTTGTTGTCCCACCAGGAGTAGCTCATCCCGACGAGACCGATAAGAATGCGGGCGAGGCGGAAGTTCGCCGGGCCAGAAGCAAGGATCTGCCGGTGTGCCGCCTCGTGGCCGAGAAAGCCGATCTGCGTGAAGATGATGCCGAGAGCTCCGGCGATGAGCAGCTGGAACCAGCTGTCGCCGAGCAGGATGAACCCGGTGATGGCTCCGCCGAGTGCGAGTGCGATGCCCGCCGCGACGAGGCTGTAGAACCAGATGGTGCGATTCAGAAGTCCGGTCTCACGGACGACCTGCGACACGCTTCGATACGCCTTCGCCATCGGGGGGAAGTCGGCATTGCCTGCGTACGTCTGGCGTACTGGTCCGAGGATGTTACTGGTCGTTTCGGCGACCGTAGAGGTGGAGATAATGTTCTCCTGTCGATCGGAGCCCTTGAGCTGTGAAGCCAAGGGCGGACGCCGTTCGCTTCACTCCAGGCTAACGTGCCCCGTATACGCCGCCGCGTATACGTTCGGCCTTCGGAAGCAATCTTCAGGAACGAGCCCTGGTCAGGTGACGGCGCAGCGTCTGCCGGATCGAACGCGTGCGGCGACGTGGTGGGCACTCGAGGGCCGACCGGGCGTCGGCGAGGGTGGAGAACGACCCAAGGTCGGTTCCGTGGTTGTCGTGAACGAGGTGTGTGGCACCTTCGCGTTCGACGAAACCGGCGAACTCGCCTTCGCGAGTCGCAACATAGACGTTGTCGTCTGCCTGTTTCCAGTTCAGGGGCAGGGGTGAATGGGTGGATGTACTACTCATGGTGATGCTCAATACTCATTGCTTGGTGCGGACGCGCGCGCAGGCGCATCTCAGGATCTTGAGATCAGAAGCGGATGCCGCGCGCGTCGGTGCGAGCGGTCCTTTACGGCCCTGATCAGTGGCTACGTGATGCGCCGAATCACGGCGAAACCTTCACGTTGCGCTATTACTCTACCGCAGAACCGCCGGCGCGTTCACATTTCCGTCCTTTTCGCCGACGACAGTGCGTATTTCATCCATTCACAGGACATATCTTCCGCTCGCGCCCGACTTCCGATAGAGTGACCAGCGTCTGCAGTACCTGTTGCGACGAACTCCATGTGGGAATGGCGTTTACCTCCTGTGATATGGGATCACAGTGAAGCAACAGGACCCGAGGGGTCGGGAATGCGGACGTTCACCGCGAGCGGTTGTTCGCGGGCTGGGGAACACTGGGGAACACATGTCGCATTGGGGAATGCTGCGTTCATTCGCAGTTCGGGGAGCGTCAGCATGACGTCCGTCGAGGACGCGCTGAGTCTCACGCGTACCGGGTCGAAGTTCATGCCTGCCGGGGCGCCGCGCGCCGCCAGGACGCTGCCGAACCACGTGGCAGCGCCACGCATGTCGGCAACGCTCGAGCGACGCCAGCAGTGGGAGCGCCGTTATCGCATGCGGCTGCGCCTGTCTGACGCCGCGGTCATCGTGGCAGTCGCCGCGCTTACCGCAGCGATTCAGGTGTTCCTTCTTGGTACACCGCTCACCGTCGTACTTCGCGGTGCGATCCTGTCGATCGCGACCCTCTACGTGATGCTGGCCGCGTTGAACACGCGCTCGGCTGCGATCTTCGGCTCGGGTGCCACCGAGTACCGTCGGGTTGCGCACGCCGGTGGGCTCGCGTTCGGGATCGTCGCGATCATCGGCATCCTCCTGGAGTGGGATGGTCTGCGGCCACTGCTCGTCATTGCTCTGCCGACCGGGATGCTGGGGCTCCTGGTCGCGCGGTGGAGCTGGCGGCGTTGGCTGCAGCGTCGACGACGGGGCGGTGCGTATGTTTCGCGCACGCTCGTCGTCGGCGCCACCACGGATGTCGAGTATGTGATCAGCTCGCTGCAGACCAGTGGCGAGAACGGCTACCACGTCGTGGGGACGACGTTGCTGGATCGCAATGCGAGCGAAGTCACGGTCGGCGAAAGTCGGTACCCGGTGGTGGGCAACGTGACAACTGTGGCAGCGGCAGCCGCGCGGATCGGTGCAGATACGATCATCGTGGCCAGCCGGCCCGATGGGGACACCGATTTCGTGAAGCACCTGAGCTGGCAGCTCGAGGGAACTGCCGCCGAGCTCGTGCTCTCCAGTCGTCTGACGGATGTCGCAGGTCCGCGCATCTCTCTGCGTCAGGTCGATGGGTTGCCATTGATCCAGGTGAAGATCCCGACGTACGAGGGCGGGCTGCACCTACTCAAGCGTGCCCTCGACGTCGCGGTCTCTGGGCTCGCGCTCATCCCGATCGGCCTGGTCACGCCTGTGCTCGCACTGCTGATCAAGTTGGATTCGCCAGGACCGGTCTTCTTCCTCCAGGAGCGCGTCGGCCGCGATGGCCGCACGTTCCGGATTGTGAAGTTCCGCTCGATGAAGACGGACGCCGAACAGCAGCTCGCCGCGCTCAAGGAGCAGAACCAGGGTGCAGGCCTGCTGTTCAAGATGAAAGACGACCCGCGGGTCACGCGCGTCGGCAAGCTGCTGCGCAAGCTGTCGCTCGACGAGCTGCCGCAGTTCTGGAATGTGCTGATCGGTGACATGAGTGTCGTCGGCCCACGGCCGCCGCTGCCCAGCGAGGTCACCGCGTACGACGGGACGGTGCTTCGCCGCCTCTACATCAAGCCCGGCATCACCGGACTCTGGCAGGTCTCCGGACGCAGCGATCTCTCATGGGACGAGAGCGTGCGCCTGGACCTGCGCTACGTCGAGAACTGGTCCGTGATGAACGATCTGCAGATCATGTGGCGGACCGGACGGGCGATGGTACAGCCGAAGGGGGCGTACTGATGAACACTCAAATAGAACCGGATTCGAAGCCACGGCGCTGGCTGCCACAGGCGATCGCAGGCCTTGTCGCCGTGGCCGCAGTCGGCATCGGAATCGCCGTACTGGTACCGACGTTGACAGCACCACCGTCAGCGTCAGAACCGGACGTGATTCTCGAAGAAGGCGACACTGGCGATGACGAAGATATTTCCGAGGATCCTCTCGCGACCGTGGCAGTGCCAACAACAGCACCGCTGACCTCGGACGAGCAAGTCGAGATCGAACGAGTCAACGTCGCCGTCGATCTGATCGTGGCGGCCACAGACGAAATCGCCCAGCGCGGCGATGGCTCTGCGGTCGGCATCGAATCGGTTGCCACAGGCTGGGTTCTCGGAGAGCTGCAGTCCAAGGCCAGGGAACAGTACGACCTCGGCTACCAGCAGACCGGTGAAGCAGTTGTGACCAGCATCACCACGACCGCTGTGGATCTGGCCGCCGATCCGGCGACGATGACGCTGAAGGTCTGCATCGATGTGTCTGACATCGATGTGACTGACGCCGCCGGCAATTCGCTCAAGGCTGCGCTGTACAACCCGGGCCACCCGGTGGCTCATGTCTATGGCGCAATCTTCGAGGACGACACCTGGAAGATCTCCACTCACGAAATTCCGGACGTGCAGGACTGCCCCGCAGCCTGACCGCCCCCACAACCGTTTACGGAAGACGATGATGAACACCATCTCTATCCCGCGCCAGTCAAAGACCGCGCGCATCGCGACCGGCGCAGCCGTCGCCATCGCAGCAATGATCGGCACCCTGCTGATGCCGACGGCAGCACCAGCTGCCGAAGCACTTCTCCCGGACGGCTTGACGGAGGCGTCCGCCGCGGCCTCGTGCTGGGAGATCAAGCAAAGCCACCCAGCATCCACCGACGGCATCTACTGGCTGGTGACGCCCGAGTTGGTGGCGCCCGAGCAGTTCTACTGCGACCAGACCACCGATGGTGGCGGTTGGGTGCTGATCGGCCGCGGCCGCCAAGCCTGGAAGGAAGGCTACAACGGTCTGCGCACGCCGGCTCAGCTGCGCAACACCGTCACGGGCACGGGTGCGTTCCTGCCTGCACAACTGCCGTCGGCCACAGTAGACGCGTTGCTCAACGGCGAGCGCGTGGATACCCTGGCCGACGGCATCCGTCTGCGTCGTGCGACGAACACGGGCGGAACGCAGTGGCAAGAGGTGCGATTCAAGCTCACGCAACGCGATCGCTGGGTGTGGACGTTTGGTGCGACGCACCGCGTCGCGAGCTACTCGTTCAATGGCAGCACCGGCTCCGGCGGACAGACCAACAACTTCGGCAGCAACAACCAGACGAACCGTGTGGTGTTCAGCGAACAGTCCTCGCACGGCTACGTCAATGGCTGGGCATTCGGCTCCAATATCGGCGGAAGTACTGCAGCCGACTCCTACGTGTGGAGCCCGAGCGGGCAAGGCTATGCCCGACCGTTCACTCAGATGTTCCTGCGACCGAAACTGACGCTCGCAGCGCTCGACTTCGGCACCGTTCCGGCGGAGGGAACTCCCGCGAGCACGGTGGCCGCCATCCCCGAGAGCGATGCGATCACGACTTCCTGGGGCGTCTCCGGATTCGCCAACGGCAGTAGTGGCGAGCTCAACACAGAGGTCGCAGTCTTCGGCGAGGCCGCGGGCAACGTCTTCGTCGGCGGCAACTTCAAGTTCGTGCAGCGCACGCAGGCTGGCGGCGACCAGGTTCAGCAGTCGAACCTCGCTGCCTTCGACGTCAGCACTGGACAGTGGAACTCCACGTTCCGACCGACGATGAACGGCCAAGTGAAAGCCATCGCGACTCTCCCTGACGGGCGTCTCGCGATCGGCGGACAGTTCTCGATGGTCAATGGCGTCGCCCAAGCTGGACTCGCATTCCTCGACCCCAACACAGGGGAACTCTCCGGTTGGCAGGTAGCGGCCGAACACCGCTCGACCGGTGGCGTTCCGTACATCCGAGGCTTGGACGTTCAGGGCGGCCACCTCTATGTCGCAGGGTCCTTCACCCACCTCACAGCGGTCGGCTCTACAACGAGCGCCAGCACGTGGAACGGCGGTCGTATCGACCTCGCCACCGGAGCACCAGACATCAACTGGAACGCTTTCCTGAACGGCACCTCCGTCTCCGTCGATGCCTCAGATCAAGGCGATCGGACGTACTTCTCCGGATACTTCAAGATGAAGCAGAGCACCTCGACTCCGAGTGCGGCTGCGATCCAGACCGCATCTGGGGCGCCGCTGGTCAGCCCGCTCTGGGTTCCGCGGTTCTCGAAGTCCGGCACCGACGGATCGGGCAATATCACCGGAAACGTCTGGCAGCTGGGCGTCCAAGAAGCAGGCGACAAGGTGTGGCTCGGCGGCTCGGAGCATTCCCTGTTCGCCTATAGTCGCGACACCTTCGAGCTGTTGCGCGGATCGATTACCAACGACGGTGGCGATTTCCAGACGGTGGAGACGAACGGCGCCCTCGTTATCGCGGGCTGCCACTGCGGCAACTGGGTCTACCAGGACGCCTATACGTGGAGGGATCCTGGCACCGCATGGGAGCAAGCCGACAAGATGAACCTCGTCGGTGCGTGGGATGCGGCCACCGGCGACTACATCCATGCCTGGTCGCCCACTCTGCAGGCGCGTGCCGGCTACGGCGCATGGGGCACGTTCTACGACTCGACAGGCGTGCTCTGGGTCGGTGGTGACTTCAGCCGCTCGGTGCGTGCCGGCGAGGTCAACCAGTGGTCTGGCGGGTACATCCGCTTCGCCCCGATGGATACGGCCGCGCCGACCACACCAGGAGAGATCTCCGCGGTGCCCGCAAGTACCGCTGAGATGAGTTTGACCTGGGGTGGGTCCTCCGATCCAGGCGGTGTGACATATGAGGTGCTCCGCGAGAACCATGTCATCGCCTCGACCACGACCGCGACATACACCGTGCCGGTCTCCGAAGAGCCAACGAACTACTTCGTTCGTGCGCGCGATGCGGCCGGTAACCGGTCTGCATCCACGCCCGCATTCGTGGTCGCGCCGTTGCCGGAATCCGCACTGACATTCGCCGATGCTGAGTCCGAATGGACCTGGCGCTATTCGAACGATGCGTTGCCGGCTGACTGGAACATCGTCGGATTCGATGACTCGGCGTGGGCGACGGGCAACGGCCTGTTCGGCCGTGGCGTCAGCTCAGCGACCACTGACATCGAACCGGTCGACATCCCCAGCAATCCGCTGAGCGCGCAGTTCCGCCGCGTGTTCGAGGCGACAGAAGCTGCGAGCATCGTCGATGGCACGGTCACCGTGATTGCCGACGACGGCGTGGTGGTGTATCTCAACGGGGTTGAGCTTGGCCGAGCGAATCTGCCGGAAGGCACGCTGACGCAGAACTCCTATGCAACCAGTGCACCGAGGTACTCGACTGCGGTCGCCAACCCGATCACATTCGCGGTGCCCGCAGGGGCGCTGGTAAACGGTGACAACGTCATCGCCGCATCGACACACGCGGGCTGGCGGGCGAGTCTCGATCTCAGCTTCCAGCTCTCGTTCACCGCGGATCGTGGTGAAATGCCCGCAGCACCGGATGCCGTGACCGCACTTGTCGGCACGAGCACGGCGGACGCGGTCACACTCACGTGGACCGCACCGGCAGAAGGCACCGCACCCACCGGATACACGATCAGCCGTGATGGCGAGAAGATCGGCACCACTGATGCTGAGACGATGACCTTCACGGACACCGGTCTGTCGTCCGAGACGGAGTACTCCTATGACGTAGTTGCGAACGGGCTGGGTAGCCTGGTCTCGCCCGCGGCAACAGCTGTGGTCACCACCACGCCGCCACCGGATGCCAATGAGCTGCCCGTCGCCGTCGATGCCGAATCGGTCTGGTCCTGGCGCTACTCAAACGACGCACTCCCGTCGGATTGGAACACGGTCGCATTCGATGATGCGGCATGGGAGATCGGAACCGGTCTGTTCGCGCGGGGTGTCAGCGGAGCAACGACCGACATCGAACCCGTCGACATTCCCAGCAACCCGCTGAGTGCTCAGTTCCGACACACGTTCGACGTGATTCAGGCAGCCAGCCTGACCGACGGCACCGTTACCGTGATCGCCGACGACGGTGTTGTGGTCTACCTCAACGGGACCGAACTCGGCCGCTCGAACCTGCCCGAAGGCGCACTGTCGCAGAACTCCTACGCGCAGTCCGCCCCACGGCACTCGACAGCGATCGCCAACCCGGTGACCTTCGCTGTCCCCGCGAGCCTCCTGTTCAACGGGGAGAACGTCATCGCAGCGTCAACGCATGCCGGCTGGCGGGCGACCACCGACCTGAGCTTCCAGCTTTCGTATACGGCTGAACGCGGCGAGATGGCCTCTGCGCCGAACGCGGTAACCGACCTCAGCGCCACAAGCGCCGAAACCTCCGTGACACTCACCTGGGCTGCCCCGGCCGAGGGCTCAGCGCCGACTGGCTACGTGATCACTCGAGGGGGCGAGAACGTCGGCTCGGTGGACGCGGCTACGACGACCTTCTCCGAAGACGGACTGACTGCCAGCACTGCGTACACATACGCGGTCACTGCGACGGGTCTGGGAAGCCTGATCTCTCCGCCCGCCACGGTGGAGGTGAGCACCACGGCCCCACCGGCTGAGAACGAGTTGCCGGTCAGTGTCGACGGCGCTTCGGTATGGAGCTGGCGGTATTCAAATGATGCTCTGCCAGCGGACTGGAACGCACTCGTCTTCGACGACTCCGCCTGGGCGACCGGAACCGGACTGTTCGGCCGCGGTGTCGCCGAAGTCACGACCGACATCGAGCCTGTCGACATTCCGAGCAACCCGCTAAGCGCCCAGTTCCGCCACACGTTCACGGTGCTCGATGCCGGCACAGTTGCCGACGGCACGGTCACAGCGATCGCAAACGATGGCGTTGTGCTCTATCTCAACGGGGTCGAACTGGGCAGAGCAAACCTGCCCGAAGGCCCATTGACGCAGAATACTTACACCACCGTCGCGCCGCGGCATTCGACGGCAGCAGCCGCGCCGGTCACATTCTCCGTGCCGGCTGCCCTCCTTCAGGAAGGTGAGAACGTGATCGCGGCGTCGACGCACGCGAGCTGGCGAGCAACACCCGATCTCACATTCGAGCTCTCATTGAGTATGCTTCGCGGATGAGCAGGCTTACAACGGTCCAGGCCCGGCGAGCGCTCGCTTCTGCACAAAAGTCAGGGGCGGGCGTTCCTGCGTACCTGCGCTGGGTGAACCGGCCATTGGGCGGGCAGGCCGCGGTCATCGCCGCGACGTGGGGCTGGAGTCCGAACGGCGTCACCGCGCTCAGCGCCGCGCTGGGAGCGGTCGGCATCGGCGTCCTCGCAGGTGTCCCCACCTGGTGGGCAGGGCCAATCGCCGCGGTGCTCCTGCTCCTCGGATACATCTTGGACTCCGCCGACGGCCAACTCGCGCGTATCCAGGGGCGTGGCGGTCCCGCAGGCGAATGGTTGGATCATGTCGTCGACGGTGTACGCGCACCGCTGGTGCATATTGCCATCGCCATTCACCTCCTACGGACGGACTCCCCGTTCTGGCTGGTACTGATCGCCGGGCTGTTCTCGGCGCTGGTTTCGGCATGGTTCCTGTCGCAGCTACTCGCCGAAAAACTATTGCCGAAGGTTCCTCGCGCTGCCGACGATTCGTCCGCAGGAGTGATGAACTCGTTCGTCAAGCAGCCGCACGACACCTCAACGACCTACCTGACGTTGCTATTTCTTGGGCTTCCCATCGCATTCGCCGTGATCTACACAGCCCTCTTCGCGTGGCACGTGCTGATGTCCGCAGCATCGATGCGTCGCAAATACGTTCAACTCGCAGCTCTCTGAAATCAACATGGCCACACTCATCTCCTCGCCAAGCCGATCGCTCATCGCCGCGACCGGCCAGGACGCGAGCCGTGAGGTCGAACCGCGCGTGCTCCCGGCCTGGCCCGTGCTCACCGTGTTGTGGGGATACCCGATCTTCTGGCTGCTCGGGCTGCTGCCCTTCGTGTCAGTGATCATGGCGGTCCCGATGGTGGCGTTGCTGGTCATGCGGCGCCGTATCCTCTTCGTACCCGGCATCATGCCCTGGATCGGCTTCGTCCTGTGGATGATCCCATCCGCACTGATGATCGACCAGCTGGGTCGGGGAGTCGGCCTCGGCGTGCGGTTCAGTCAGTTCCTGGCGCTCGCGATCATCATGATCTACATCGTCAATGCGCGCACATCGCTCTCGCCGAAGCGCGTTTTCAACGGGCTGACATTCATTTGGATCTTCATCATCGTCGGTGGTTATCTGGGGATGCTGTTTCCCGAAGTGCAGCTGACGATGACGATCGGACGGCTGCTGCCCGATGCGCTCACGAGCAACGACTACGTCGCCGAGCTCGTATTCCCCACGCTGGCGGAGATTCAGACACCGTGGGGCGCGGAAGAGCCGTTCGTCCGTCCGTCCGCGCCGTTCTCGTACACGAACGGCTGGGGTGCCGCGATGGCGGTCCTGACGCCGATCGCAATCGGCACCGCCATCGGGCATCGCACCGCGCGCGCGATGTGGATGCTTGTCATCGCTCTGGTCGCCGCGATTCCGCCTGCCGTCGCCACGACAAACCGGGGTCTCTTCCTCGGCCTCGCCGGCGCCGTGATCTACGTGCTGTTCTGCCTGTTGATTCGGGGACGGCTCCTCGCATTCTTCTGGGTCACCATGCTGGGCATCGCTGGAACGATCATCCTGCTGCTGTCCGGATTCCTGGATGGGATCATCGCCCGCCAGGAGACCGTCGATACCACGGAGGGTCGAGGTGATCTCTATCTGGAGACCTGGGAGCGGACCTTGGAATCGCCGATCATCGGCTTCGGTGCACCTCGCCCCAGCCTGATGAGCGAGATCCACGTGGGGACACAGGGCGCCATCTGGAACGCGATGTTCTGCTTCGGGCTCGTCGGGCTCGTTCTTTTCCTCGGCATGATCGTTCTGGGCGCCGTGCGCACCTTCGACGCTCCCAACCTCTCCGCCGTGTGGATCCACGCCAGCGTGGTCGTCACGGTTTTCCTATCCGTCTTCTACGGGCTGGACCGTCAGCTCGTCTTCGTTGGCATCGCCCTCGCCGTGCTGCTGCGGGAGAAATATCTTGGCAGATCGTCGTACTGGATCACACATCCGGTCCCCTTCGCCCGAGCCAAGAATGAAGAGTGAGGGTCTCGCGCGCAGCGGACTGATCAGTCTGTTTGGGTCGGCGTTCGCAGCAGTCGCCGCGCTCGTGCTCACGGCGATCGTCGGAAATACTCTCGGCGCGAGCGGCACCGGGCTCTTCTTCCAGGCGATGGGCATCTTCACAATCCTCACGCAGGTGCTGCGGTTGGGCACGAACAGCGGCGTCGTGCGTTTCATCGCCGAACAGCGCGCATTCGAACGCGCGGGCGCGGAATGGCGCATCATCGGATACGCGGTGATTCCGGTCGCCATCGTCTCCGGCGCAGCTTCCGTCGCGGTGTGGTTCCTCGCCGACGCCCTGGCTGCGTGGTTGGCTGCTCCGGCCGATGCGGAGGGCCTCGCGAACCTCCTCCGAGCGATGGCACCGTTCGTCATCCTCGGAGCATTGATCGGTGTGCTGCAGATCTCCGCACGGATGCTCCGCGGTGTCACCTCGTTCACCCTGCTGCAGAGCGTGCTGCTCCCAGCGAGCAGACTCCTCACCGTCCTGTTCGCGGTATCCATCGCGGGTGTCGCCGCCTGGGGCGCCTTCGAAGCGTGGCTGTGGCCGCTGCCAGTGTGGGTACTCATCACCGCAGCGGTCGTCGTTGGTCCCCTGATGCGCGATATCCGGCGTCGATCGGAGAGCAGTCCGGAAACCCGCCCCAGTTTCGGTTCGTTCTGGCGCTTCAACGCGCCTCGTTCCGTCAGCTCCGGATTGGAAACGGCGCTGGAGTGGGCTGACGTCCTCATCATCGCCGCTGTCGCCTCGCCCGCCGTCGCGGGCGTCTATGCGGTGGTCACACGCGCCACCCGAGCCGGCGGCGTCGTCGACAAGGCCATGCGCGTCGCGGTGTCTCCTACGATCTCCGCTCTTCTCGCACGCGACCGCTTCGAGGACTCGACCAGGCTCCACACCAAGGTCGTGCGCGCGATGATCCTCATGAACTGGCCGTTCTACCTACTCCTGATCTCGATGGGCTCGGCCGTGCTGGCGATCTTCGGCGAGGAGTTCATCGTCGGGTGGGGACCGATGACGCTGCTCGCTGCCGCCATGATGTTCCAGACCGCCTGCGGCATGCTGCAGAGCATCCTGTTGCAGGGCGGCAAGAGCACATGGCAGATGTACAACAAGGCGGTTGCGCTCACGCTCAGTATCGGCGGCAACCTCGCGCTCGTGCCCCTGTGGGGCATCTGGGGCGCTGCGGTGACCTGGGTCATCGTTGTCGTGGTCGACAATCTGATCGCGGCGGTCCAGGTGCACCGCGGCATGCACGTGAATCTGCAACCGGCGAAACTGATCCCTGCGATGATCGCGCCGGTCATCGTGTTCGGCGGTGGCGGCGCGTTCTTCGGCTGGTGGGGCGGCACGAGTTTTGGCATCCTGATCCTTGGCGGGATCGTGCTCTGCCTGATCTATGCCGCCGTGCTCTGGGTGTTTCGTCGCCGGTTGCACATCGACTCGCTGTGGCGGAAGATCCCCGTCATCGGCCGATTCGCATGACTCGCTGAGGGATGCTCAACGCCGCAGCTTGGACGCCACGATCGCCGACCCGCTGCGAACGAGGCGCGGGACGAAGGCGTACCAGCGTGCGGGCCGGATGGGCTGCTCGAGCAATGCGCGAACAACGTCGGCGCCCGGCGTCGAGATCTCAGAGGGCTTCTCGTCCGTGTCGGCAGATGCAAGTGCGCGATCGAGAAGCGCGGCCAGATCCTCCGATGTGAGTGCACGTCGGATAATGCCCAGCGACTCCATCTCCGCCGAGAAGACGAGCTGATGGTCATCGACGACCTCACCGTCGCCCGGCACTCGCGGAACGACAATGGGGATGATCCCGAGCGCCCGCATGTCCATCACGCCACCCGCCCCTCCCTGCAGAACGACGGCGGTCGCCTGACCGCAAAGGTCGAGCAGTTCCGTGTACGGGAGGATCTCGATGTTCTCCGCGCCGACGACGGCGACCGAAGGCCCATGCTGCATGACCAGTCGCACGCCCTCCGTGCGCTGCAACCAACTCTGCACCCACTCAGACAGGCGGTCGAACGGGAGGTGGTAGGTGCCCGCCGAAACCACGACGAGTGGCGCGCTCACAGCACCACACCCACATTTCGAGAGCCCGGATAGAACTCCCGCATACGCTCCCACTGCACGAGGAACTCGTCGGCGAACGGATACACGAGCCGTCCACTCAGTCCCGGCGACGAAATGCGGTCGACCGGCTCAAGATACACGGTGCGTGCTCCGAAGAACCTCGCCTGTGTGAAGAACGGAAGGGCGATGGCCGCGCCAGTCGAGAAGACGATGTCGGGACGCTCCTCGGCGAGAACTCGTCGTGCGAGACCGAAATTGCGCAGCAGGTTCGGGACGTTACGCACCGTCGGATAATGGATCTCGTGGACCTTCTCTGACGCGAGCCGAGATCGCGCGTCCTCGACAGGGAACGTCGCCCAAGAGCGCTCGTGCTCGCCCCACCAATCGCGCAGGGCAAGCGCCTGGGTGAGGTGTCCTCCCGACGAGCAGGCGATGAGGATCTTCATCGTCAGATGCCTCGACCGCGACTCCGTACGAAACGGATCACCGCGTCAGCGCTGACCAGCCGCCAGGAGATGGCGATGGCGAGCGCTGCCTTGATCTGCTTCGGGTTGTGGCGAAGTGCACGCCACGCCCACTTTCGACCTTCGCTGCGCTGATCGTTCGCGACGAGAGCGAACGCGATCTGCGCTTCAATGCGGCCCAGTGCGGAAGGAATCGTCGCGATGTCCGAGTGCTTGCGCAGCAGATACTGCAATGCCTCAGCGTAGACGGCCCACTGGCCGAAGTAATAGGACTGGCCCTGCCACCTGACCTTCACCAGAGGCTCGTTCACCACGGTGACGATGCCATGTTCGGAGGCGCGCAGCAACAGGTCGTAGTCCTCGCCGTAGGCTCGAGGAAGGTCCTCGTCGATCAGGCCCACCGGCCCGAGAAGCACATCCCGGCGAAAAAGTAGTCCGCCCGAGGGGATGCCAGGGTGGCGATCACGGAGGAAATCCTGGTGTGTCAAGTCGTCCTTTTCGACCAATCGGACAATATTGTTCACCCCGTCATCCAGCACCATTGCCGTCGCAATGGCGATGGCGTCAGGACGCTCGTCCATCCGCTTTAGCTGCGCTTCGAGCTTTCCGGGCAGCCACTCATCGTCGTCATCAAGGAAGGCGACGAGGTCACCCTTGGAGTCGAGGATGCCTGAGTTACGGGCGCCGGCAAGGCCCCGCACGCGAGTGTTCGCGATTCCTCTCACAGACCAGCCGTCGGGTACCTCGACATCTGGCACCTCAATCGGACAGGCATCGAAGACGATGATGACCTCCCCCGTGCGAGCGGCTCCTTGATTCAGGATGCTCTCGACGGCGAGCTTCATCAGCTCCGGACGTTTATGCGTCGGCACGACGACAGACACTTCACACAGCACGCGCACTTCCCCTTAGATACGCATCCGATATCCGCGCCCCCGCGCGTTCGGAATCCCCAGATTCTCTGCGAGTCCCACCCCAGCAGAAAATCGCTGACACGAAAGCCAGCTTGGGCGCTAGTATATCGAACAGTGCTCCCTTGGGAAGGGGCACTCAACTGGGGAACTTTCTGGGGAGGGGATTCGTCGTGCCAGACGGAGCTGTTAAGAGACGCGTTCGCGTCGGAGTCGTCGGAGTCGGAAAGATGGGGCTCTCTCATCTTGCGATCGTCCGCGCATTGCATGATGTCGAGCTGGTCGGAGTCGTGGACTCCACCGACTATCTACTCGATGTCCTGAACAAGTACACGGGAGCCAGCACGTTCTCCACTCTGGAGAAGATGCTCACAGAGGCTCAGCCTGAGGCGATCATCATCGCCACACCAACTGGTTCGCACGCGTCGCTTGTACGCAGCGCGCTCGAGCGGGGTGTGCATGTCTTCTGCGAGAAGCCGCTCACGCTCTCCGCGACGGAGTCTGCTGAGCTCGTGGCACTCGCCGCTGAGAAGGAACTCGTCGCACAGGTCGGGTATCACAACCGCTTCATCGCGACCTTCCAGGAGGTCAAGCGCCTGCTGGATCAGAACGCAATCGGTCGTGTCACGCACGTACTGGCTGAGGCTTATGGTCCTGTTGTCCTCAAGGCGAAGGGATCGACGTGGCGCAGCAAGCGCACTAGCGGGGGCGGATGCCTGTACGACTACGCCGCACATCCTCTTGACCTGATGCACTGGTACCTCGGCGCACCGGATCGTGTGCGCGGGTCGGTGCTGAACAGCATCTTCTCCGCCGATACCGACGACGAGGTCTACTCCACGCTCGACTACGCGGACGGACTGAGCGTGCAGCTCTCGGTCAACTGGTCGGACGAGTCGTACCGAAAGATGTCTACCTCCGTGACGATGTCTGGCTCGCAGGGCCGCATCATCGCCGACCGGCAGGAGATCCGCGTGTACCTACGCGAGGGCGCGGACATCCCCGATGGTTACCGGGCCGGATGGAACATCAAGTACACGACCGAACTCACCGAGCAGGTCTCGTTCTATCTCCGCGGCGAAGAATACAGCGCACAACTAGAGACGTTCATCGCCGCAGTGCTCGCGGGTGAGATCGAGGCACGACAGAACAGCTTCGCCAGTGCCGCGCAGACCGACCGGGTGATCGAGTGGATCCTTGAGGACTCCGCCGACAAGTCCGAGACCGGCACGCTGACAGCGTTGCCTACCGCTCCACAGAAACGCAGCCTGTTCGGCCGGAGGAAGAGCGCATGAGTACGACGACCACCACCGCGATGGATCTGCTCCTCCTCGGCGACAACCAATTCTTTGGCATCAATCACATGTCAGAGGAGAAGGCGCGTGCGCAGGCGATCCGCTTCCAGGACACGCAGGCGATCATCGATGTCATCGACATCGCCCTGGACAACGGCATCCGCACCCTGATGTGCACGACGCACGACCGTATCGCTGAGGTCTGCGATCACGTACGGGCACACCCGGAACGCTATGCCGACTACCGGTTCTACCCCTGCATGCCCTACGCGCACAAATACGCGAACGCGATCACCGACAACGGCATGCTGGGAGCGATTCGGCAGTTTCTCCCTGAGGAAGGACTCCTCAATGCGGCCCTGCGGGGTGGCAAATCGTTCGTGAAGAAGGACATTGAGGGCATCATCACACTCCTGGTGGATGCTGAGATGAAGATGTTCCAGGGGCTGAAGACTCCGGTCATCTTCTTGCAGAACGTCGTCGTTGATCTGATGCTCGGACTCGGCTTCGATGAGGCGTTCGCGATCTTCGACCGGCACGTCAGGGAGCGCTACGGTGCCGAGCCTGGGTTCATCACGATGAATCTGCCGATGCTGCTCGACGCTCTCGACAGAGTGGGTGTCGTCAATCCGATCGTGTGCGCGAACATCAACGAATTGGGCTTCCGGATGTCCGGGGGCATCGAGGGGTACGAGAAGGCGTTGCAGGAGCGTTCGTTCCGGCCTGTAGCGATGTCCGTCTTCGCATCAGGGGCGATCGCGCCACAGCCGGCGTTGCAGTGGATCCACGATCACGCGAACGTCGAGGCGATCGTGTTTGGCGCTTCGTCCCGCGCATCTATAGCAAGCACCACAGGCATTGTCAGGGAACTTTGGGGAAGGGACATCTACACTAGGGCCTGAAACCCGACCAATCAGGATGCATCGAGGGGGCTCGGCAGGCATCCGCAACTCCCCAGGAGACCTGGAGAGAGTCCGCTGCGAAAGCAGTACGCCCTCTTCTCCCCCTCGATATGAAGAAGACAGCCCGTACCCACGTTCCTATCCGATTCCTGATTGCCTCATTCGCGACCATCGCCGTGCTCGCCACGTCGTTCGTCGCTGCCCAGCCGGCACACGCGGCAACGCCTTCCACCTCGTCGGTCACCTCGATCATTCCCCGGCAGTCTCCGTGGTCGTACTATCACGGCACTACTGCTCCGAGGTCAGGCTGGCAGACCGCCGCATCGACCTGGTCGAGCGGCAATGCGCCGTTCGGCAAGGGCCGGGACCTCGGCAGAGTCAACACGACGATTCCGACCCCGCAGGACGCACGGCCACTTTCGGCCTACTTCCATAAGACCTTCACTCTCACATCGGATCTTCCGGAGTGGGCCTGGCTCAACACCTGGGCTGACGACGGAATCGTCGTCTGGGTCAACGGCGTCGAGGTCGGTCGCAAGAACGCACCGAAAGGTGCGATCAAGGCCAACAGCTACTCGACGATCGCACCGTCATCCGCCGCGGCTCGACGCGATCCGGTGACATTCTCAGTGCCCGCATCCCTCCTCAAACCCGGCGAGAACACGATCGCCGTGCAGGTGCTCTTCAGCTGGCGCCGCACACCGAACATCAGCTTTGACGCGCACCTCGTCCGGGAGGATCGCATCAGCGCCCCCACGACTCCGGCGAAGCCCACCACTCCGACGAAGCCCACCACCCCGACGGCTCCTGTCACTCCGGTTGAGCCTGCACCGCCGACGACCCCGGTCGTTCCCGAAGTGACCCCGCCGACAGGCGGCGACGTTGCCGGCTGGGGTGCACCAACATGGCGCGACGAATTTACTTACGTCGATGCGTCGACAGGCAAGCCCAACGTGGATCCGGCCAAGTGGAACGTCCGCGGACGCGACGACCTCGGACTGCTCTTCGATGCGGCTGTGGTCGAGCGCGAGCAGGTGAGCGTGGACGACGCCGGCGTGCTGCACATCCGCGCAGACTGGCTCGATCAGGCGGCGAAACGGCCATCGACCCAGAGCGGTCCGACCAACCTGTGGCACACGACCGGCTACCTCGATCAGCGCAAGCTCGAGTCGGATGACGTGTCGATGAGCCAGCAGTACGGGCGCTGGGAGATCCGAGCGAAGACTCCGACTGGTGACAACACCCGAGGCGCGTTGGCTGCGTTCTGGCTGCGCAACTCGCAGTCCGGCGAGATCGACATCATGGAGGCGTGGGGTCATGGTGGCGCCATGCCCGCTGAGTACGACAAGTGGGTGAAGGACACCGCGGCGACCACCATCCACACCAAGACCGATGGGACCGGCCGAAAAGCCATCTGGCGCCACAATGAGCAGGGAGCGAAGACCGTCCCATGGGACGGATTCCACACCTACGCGTTCGAGCTGACCCCGACGTATGCTGCGACTTTCGTCGACGGCATCGAGGTAATGCGCGTCACACCGGCTAGCTATCCGGATCTATGGGATCCGGCCTACTTCGGCTCCCCGCTGCACATGCGCCTGAATCTGCATGTCGGCCCGTCTGAAGCGTACTGGGGCTTGCCTGACCCGAACAACCGCTCGGCGACGCAGAACCTCGACTATCAGGTCGACTACGTGCGCATGTGGAAGTACAACGGGGACTGATCCAACGCGCTCCTCGCAGGAAGCGCCGCAGACTTTCGGGTCAGCGGCGCTTCTTGCTGTATGCGGCGTGCAACGGTCGTGGCGTCAGGGCATCGTCACGCGATGGTTCGATCAGACTGTCGTCCTCATCAAGGTCGACGTCATCTGGATCCTCAACATCCGAGTCCAAGACGAGATCGTCATCGTCGTGCTCTGCGGCTTTGGCGCGCTTGTAAGAGCTGCCAGGACCATTACGAACGCGTGAGACGACCAGCGCTGCTATCGCACCGAAGAGAATTCCAAGGAACATACCCGCGGCGACGAAGACGAGAATTGAAGGCCGGTTGGACTTTTGCGGAGGATCGGCGGGGGTGACGAGCGTTCCGGAGTAGAACGGTGTCGCCGTGATGCGCGCCTGCTGATCGAGGAGCGCCTGAACCTGAAGCTGTGTCGCCGCACGCTGGTTGCTGCCCTCAGCCTGAGAATCCAGAAGGGTCTGCAGCTGGGCGATGGAGTTGCCAAGCTCTTCGGTCGTCCTCTCGACGACCTCGCGCGCGTTGTCGGTGCGCTCCTCGCCATAAGCAGTGGCGACAGCGTTCGCACGGTCGGCGGCGAGCTGCGGGCTGTTCGCAGTCACCTGAAAGATCAGCACCTGCGAGTTACGTGGTACTTCGATCGTCGTGTTCGCGCGGAGCGCTTCCACCGAGGTGTCATCCAGTCCGTCGGTCGCTCGAGTGAGCACGGCGGTGGACGTCGCGACGACCCGCTCCGTCTCCATATTGACGGTGTTGAAGCTCGATCCTGACGAGAGCACGCTGATCGGCTCCACCGTGTGCTGTGCCACGGCGGTGTACTTCTGCGGGTAGATCGCGAAGATTCCCACCCCGGCGAGCGCGAACACCACGATGGTGCCGACCAGCACAAGCCAGGACTGCATGATCCCGCGATAGAGATCTTCCAGTGTCCAATGTGATTCCACGCGTCTCCCCCAGTCGCTACCGCCCCCGAACATCAGTGTCGGACGCGGATCTCCGTCATCTTACAATCCGCGCTCGACAGCCCGCAGGGAGTCCCCTGTCTGCGGCCGGATCAGCCCTCAACCTCGGAGACGACCAGTCGCGCTTTTCCGGCCGTGCTCTCGATGGCGTCGACCGCGAGTGGCGTGACGCGAACTTCACCGTCGAGCAGGTCCTCCAACGTGCGAACTGCGAGCATCACCGCCGCATCAGCGAGGTCTGGAGCGGCCGCGACGTAACGCAGAGTGATCGAAAAGTCGGCGTGCTGCACGATCTGCATCTGCCTGATCGCGCCGGGGGAACTCAGAAAGAGTCCGCTGAGACCGCCGGTGACCCGTTTCCCAGAGGGCGTGCAGATGGCATCGGCGATCCGCCCTTGGACTGGGGCGATTCGCGGGAACGCACGTCCGCAGGCGCATCGCCCAGGCAGCGTTCTGGACCGATCCCCCATCTCGTAGCGCACCAGCGGAAATACTTCATTGCTGAAGTCCGTCGCGACGATGGATCCGTCAACGCCGGCATCGACCGGATTCCCATCCTCATCGATGATGTCGATGCGTCGCTGGTCTGCTGCGACGTGCAGTCCGTCATGTGCAGCGCATTCGGCGGCGATCCAGGGGATCTCGGCCGACCGGTAGGTGTCGAACACCGGTGCACCGAAGGCTCGCTCCAGGAGTTCGCGCTGCCCCGACTGCAGCATCGCCGCCGTGACGGAAACAGCAGTGGTCGACAGCTTTCTCCCCGTGCGCTCAAGGTGGGCGGCCACGGCGGTCGCACCCTCGACGTACGCCACGAGAAGCCGTGGTTTCACGCGGATCCACTGCTCGATGAACTCTTCGACCGAAGGCTCGGTAATCGCACGGGCGTCAAGCAGCAGGTGACGACTCGGCCACCACTGCGCGGCGTACAACCAGGCGTCCTTGCCCTGGCGGAGTCGCCGATAGACGAACGCGGTGTCATCCGCAGGATCAATGCCCCACCAGCGGTAGATGCGCCACCACATCGGTGCCGTCGGTGCTGCGGCATCGTTGCGCACTCGCAGAGGCGAGCCCGTGCTGCCGCCGGTTTGGGAGAGCAACGCACGGTGTGGCGCGATGTTCTGCGCAAGGACCGTATCCCCGGCTGCTCGCAGTCGCTCTTTGGTCACGACCGGAAGTCGGGTGAAGTTGTCGGCGACGGCGATGTCAGCGCGTGAGAAGCCTGCCTCGGAGTACAGCTCCCGATAGAACGGCGAGTTGTCGAACGCGTGCAGCGCGATTCGCACACTCGATTCGTCGATGAGGCGGGAAAGCTCCGTCTCCGACATGGCCTCATGTCGGCGCATGTCTTGGAACGCCCGCAGATCTTGACGCATCAGCAGGTGGACCTTCGCCCGGAATACCGCTCTCTTCACAGCTCCCCACAAGCTCCGGCGCGATGCCGATCCCCTCCATCGTAGGGCGAGCTTCTCGCCTAGAGCTCTCCGGGTCGCATCGCCTCAGCATCAATAGCCCGAATGATCCGCTGCGCCGCGGTGTCCGGCTGCGCCTCGGAAACCGCCGTGGCATCCACCGCAGCATCCGCTCGCGACAAGCGCCCGCGCCGCGGCGCGTAAACAACCAGCGAGTGGAACAGGAACCTCGCGAAGAACGCGACGATCAGCGAGAGCGCGGTGGCCAGCACGCTGGAAATATGCCAGGTCTCGACCATCAGCGCCATGATCGGAATGCGCAACGCCGCTTCGATGGCGTTGAAGCTGAACGAAGCGCCGAAGCGTGCCCAGGCGCCGCGGGCATCCTGACGCATATCAGCGAAGACGAACCGCTCCTGCAACAGGAAGTTGCCGATGATCGTCGCGCCGGCTCCGATGATCGCCGCCCAGATGTAGGGCATGCCCATCGTCGTGAGAATCCACATGATGCCGAGGTTCGCGACTGCGCCGATGACACCGATCATCGCGAACAGCGACATCTTGCCGAACCGCAACCGGGTCAGGTGCAGGGCGAAAGTAGCGCCCTGGCGCAGCGTCGCCTTCGACGTGCCATTGCGACGCTCGGCGAACTCCATAGGAACTTCGGCGATGCGCACGTCAGACCGCGCGAGGATCTCGAGCAGGATCTTGAAGCCCTGCGGGCGCAGATTCGATACATCGAGGCGGCGCCGATCGACGAGGAAAAAGCCAGTCATCGGATCGGTGCTGCGCATCAACCGCCGCGGGAACATCGCCTTTGCCAGCCAAGTCGCCGCCCTCGAGACGCCGAATCGCAACGCGGTGCCCAGTCCGCGAGAATCGCCGCCGCCGACATAGCGGGATGCCGCGACCACATCAGCGTCACCCTGCTCGAACCGCTCCAGCATGATCGGCAGCAACTCGGGCGGATGCTGCAGGTCACCGTCCATCACCATGCAGATGTCGCCGGCAGCCTCTGAAAGACCGAGTACGACCGCGCCGCCCAGCCCCCCGGTATTCACTTCACGATGAATGACCCGCACCGGCAGGTCAGCTGAAGCAGCAACCCGCGTGACTTCTGCGGCCGTGCCATCCGAGCTGTCATCGACGAAGAGGATCTCCGCTTCGCGACCACTCAACGCCGCACCGATGCGCGCGACGAGTTCGGCGACGTTATCGCGCTCGTTGAAGGTCGGCACGATGACTGTGACTGAAGTTCTCACGTGCCCCTCCTCCCCGGCGCTCGCATTACCAGCATCCATCGTTTCACGGCTTGCGATCCGACGGTGACAGCAGCCGCCGCAAGCGCTAAGCTAACCGAGTACGACTCTGGGGGTCGTGCGTGGCCGTGGGGGCCACTTTCTGGGGAATGAATGGTCTGGGGAGATCATGGGGACGCGTATCGGCTATGCCGCGGGAGCTTTCGACTTGTTTCACGTCGGGCATCTGAATCTTCTACGCCACGCAAAGCAGCAGTGCGATGTGCTGATCGCTGGCGTCGTGAGCGACGAGATGCTGCGGCAGGTGAAGGGCATCGAAGCTGTCATTCCGACCGCTGAGCGCGCCGAGATCGTGCGCCACATCTCGTTCGTCGACGACGTCTACGTCGAGACAGCACCGCAGAAGATGGATGCCTGGCGCGACGTGCATTTCACGCACTTCTTCAAGGGCGATGACTGGCGCGGCACCGATAAAGGCTTGCGCCTCGAACGCGAGTTCGCCGAGGTCGGCGTCGAGGTCGTGTACTTCCCCTACACCGCGCACACCTCGAGTACGTCACTCCGGCGAGCGCTGGATGCCATCTCCGCCGGCTACCAGCCGGCGATGGCGTCCGCCCGCTGAGAACGCACCCGTCGAAGCCCCACCGCGTCACAGAGCGACACCATGGAATATCCCACGCCCGCACGCGCTTAGCCTTGTAGTGCGCATTCGCGCGTATACACAGCTGAGGACATCCATGACGAAGACACGTATCGGTCTCACCGCGCTCATCGCAGCCGCAGCCCTTGCCCTCACGGCCTGCGCGGCCGGGACGGGCACCGACTCCGACACCGGCAGCGATTCTTCTGCCGCCACCGGCTCTCTGACCTATGTGATCGGCGGCGATCCAACGTCACTGAACCCGATCAACGTCGGCGACCGGTGGGGTCTGACCACCACGAATCTCGTCTACTCGCCGCTGGCACACGTCGAGGGCGATGGCACCGTGGTCAACGAACTCGCCGAGACCATCGAGCCCGCAGCCGACGGCCGCTCCGTCACGGTCACCCTCAAGGAGGGCCTGCTCTGGTCCGACGGCGAGCCGCTCACCGCGGACGATGTCGTGTTCACGTACACGAACAAGGCGATCCGCGAAAACGGCGCCGCTGACCTGCTCTGGGTCGGCGACCAGGCCGTCACCGCCGAGGCCACCGACGAGCGCACCGTCGTCTTCCACCTCCCCTCGGTGAGTGCCGCAGCTCTCAGCAACATCGCCACCGAGACCTACATCATCCCCGAGCACATCTACGGCGAGGTCACTGACTTCTCCGGTGCCGAGCTCGATCCGATCGCCGTCGGCTCCGGTCCGTACGTGCTCACCGCCTACGAGCGCGGGCAGTACCTGACGTTCGAGCCGAACGAGAACTACTACGGCGAGGCGCCGAACATCAAGAACGTCACATTGCAGATCGTCCCGAACGCCGACACAGTCAAGACCGCTCTGCAGACCGGTGAAGCGGATGCCTCGTTCGCAACCCCCGACCAGATCGACGAACTCTCCGCCGCGGGTCTGGACATCTACCCCTACTCGGAGGGTCGCGTCGCCTACCTCGGCCTGAACCTCGCGAAGCTCACCGACCAGGATGTGCGCCAGGCACTCATGTTCGCACTGGACCGCAACGAGCTCAACGACGCGGCCTACCTGTCTGACGAGTACTACGAGAACGCATACACGATCCTCCCGCCGAGCAACGCGTTCGCCACGGAAGATGTCGAGAAGTACGAGCAGGATCTGGATGCTGCAGCCGCTGCTGACGGTCTCACCATCACGCTCGCGTACTCCGGTTCCGACCCGGCGCAGACCACCCAGGCGACACTCATCCAGCAGCAGCTGAAGCAGGCCGGCGTCACGGTCGAGCTCGCCGGCGTCGAGGCCGCATCGATCTACACCGAGATCGAGAAGGGCGCAGACGCCAAGTACGACGCCTTCCTCGGCGGCTACATCATGGGTGCTGACCCGGACGCGTACAGCGCGCTGTTCCGTTCAGGCGCTTCGTCGAACTTCTTCCACTACGCCAACCCCGAGACGGACGCGTTGTTCGATGCCGGTATGGCAGAACTGGATGCCGACGCACGCGGCGCGATCTACGATGATCTTCAGGCACAGATCGCCGAGGATGCCGTGATCTACCCGATCACCGACAACCTCAAGATCCTCGCCGTGAACCCCCGCATCGGCGGGGTGGAAGAGGCTGGTCTCGTTCCGATCTACACGCTGGAGAACTTCGGTCTGCTGACCGAGAAGTAATCCCTCCGGATGCCGTGGGTCGCGCACAGCGCCGACTCACGGCATCCGTCTGCCCGTCGGAGCAGTAATCCGACAGAAGGAGCATCCCCGTGACCAGGTTCATCATCCGGCGACTCATACAGGTCGTCCCGATGCTGCTCCTGCTCTCCTTCGTGGTCTTCTTGCTGATCCAACTCGCGCCGTATGACGTCGTCGACTCGATCACCACCCCCAACATGTCCGACGAGACAGTCGCCGCGATGCGAGCGAAGTTCGGACTCGACCAGCCCGTGATCACGCAGTATCTGCTCTGGCTCGGCAACGTGATCCAGGGTGACTTCGGCTACTCGCTCACCAGCCGTCAGTCGATCAGCTCTGAGCTGGCGGCCCGCATCCCGAACACGATCCTGCTCATCGCCCCGGCGTACCTGGCCGCCCTGGTCATCGCGATCGTGCTGGGGCTCATTGCTGGTTCCCGCAAAGGCCGCTGGGCGGATCGGATCATCGACTCGGTCGCTGGTATCGGTATCGCGACACCGTCGTTCTGGTTCGCGCTGCTGATGATCTACGTCTTCGGATACCTGCTGCGCTGGTTCCCGATCATCGGCATGCACACGGTGGGCAAACAGGGCGATCCGCTCGACTTCCTCGCGCACTACGTGCTGCCCTTCACCGTGCTGGTGTTCGCATTCTTCCCTGAGCTGTCGCGGTACGTGCGATCTGCGACCATCAGCCAGCTCTCTGAGGACTACGTGCTCGTCCAGCGTGCATATGGTTCGCCGCCTCGGCGCATCCTCGGCGTGCACGTCAGCCGCAACGTGCTGCTGCCGATCGTCACCCAGTTGGGGCTCGCGCTGCCGATGCTCATCACCGGCGCGATCATCACCGAGTCCGTGTTCGCCTGGCCGGGAATCGGGCCGTACTTCCTCGCCGCGACGAAGAGCCTCGACTATCCGGTGATCCTCGCGATCCTGCTGCTGTCCGCCCTGCTGGTGATCGTAGGCAATCTCATCGCCGACATCCTCTACGTCCTGATCGATCCGCGCATCCGACTCGGAGGTGCAGGCGCATGACCACTCCCGTCATCATCCCGCACCCGATGCGCCGCAGGCGTCCACTGCGCTCGGCCTCCGAGATCGCCGCGGCGGTGTTCCTCATTCTTCTGGTCGTCGTGAGCCTGATCACGCCCCTGCTCCCCCTTGACCCCGACAGCACGAACCTTGCGATCCGCTCGCAGGGTCCGAGTGCTGCGCACTGGTTGGGCACCGACGACGTCGGCCGCGACTATCTCTCCCGCGTGATCTACGGCGGACGCATCTCGCTCATGGTGGGCGTGCTGGCCATGCTCGCCTCGACAGCAATCGGCGTCATCGTCGGCCTCACGGCCGGGTACGCGCGCGGCTGGGTCGACGAGGTGCTGATGCGCTTCGTCGACTTCCTCTCGTCGATCCCGTGGATGGTGCTCGTGATCGTCGCGAGCGTCTTCCTGCGTCCAGGCCTGTGGACGATCATCGTCGTGATCGGCGCATTCAGTTGGATGCCGACGGCACGGCTCGTCCGGGCGGAGACGCTGTCGCTGCGCGAGCGCACCTTCGTCGGCTATGCCCGTTTCACCGGCGTCCGTCCGCCCACGGTCGTGTGGCGTCATGTGCTGCCCGATGCCACTCCCACGATCATCGTTGCCGCAACTGCGACGATCTCCGCCGCCATGCTCACCGAGGCCGCACTGAGCTTCCTCGGTCTCGGCATCCAACCGCCGATGGCGTCTTGGGGAAGCCTGCTCGAATCGGCTCAGGGCAGCCTCGCGCGCAGCCCGCTGCTCGCGATCGTGCCGGGGCTCCTGATCATGCTGACGGTGTTGTCGTTCAACGTGCTCGGTGACGCGCTGCGCCGCAGAGTCAGCAAGGAGGGCCCCCGATGAATCTGCTGCATATTGCCGGCCTCACGATCGACCTGCCCACCGGCAGCGGCCCGTTCCGTGTCATCGAAGAGCAGACGCTCGACGTGCCCGCCGGCGGCATTCTCGGCATCGTCGGAGAATCCGGATCCGGCAAGACCATGCTGCTGCGAGCGATCATGGACATCCTGCCCGAGGGCGCCCAGCGCACCTGGTCGTGCATCGAGTTCGACGGTGCAGATGTCACCGATCGCTACGACCACTCCCGGCTGCCGATCTCCATGGTCTTCCAAGACCCGCTGACCTCGTTCAATCCGCTGGTACGCATCGGCGCGCACCTGGTCGAAGTGGCTCGCCGGCGCCGGGGAGTGTCACGACGAGACGCGCGACAGCTGTCGATCGAGGCGCTCGGCGCCGCTCGCATTCCCGATCCGGAACGCGTATTCGCACGCTTTCCGCACGAGCTGTCCGGTGGGCTGCGCCAGCGAGCCATGATCGCGATGGCGCTGCTCGCCCGCCCCCGGTTGCTGCTGCTCGACGAACCGACCACTGCTCTGGATGCCACCGTGCAGGCCGAGATCCTCGCGCTGATCCGGCAACTGCAGGCGGAGCGCGACCTTACGGTCGTGATCGTCACGCACGATCTCGGCGTCGTCGCGGCCCTGTGCGACACGGTCGCGGTGATGAAGGCCGGTGAGATCGTCGAACGCGCCGGCGTCGACGATCTGTTCCGCGCTCCGCAGCATCCGTACACGCAGTCGCTGCTGTCGACGATCGGTGACGGGAGCGACCTATGAGCGAGCTCATCCGCGTCGAGAGCCTGCGCAAGACCTACCAGGTGCGCAATGCCTGGGGTCGACGGACCGGCACTCTGGATGCTGTGGACGGGGTCGACCTGACGATCAGCGCCGGCGAGACCCTGGGCATCGTCGGCGAGTCCGGAAGCGGAAAGTCGACGCTGGGGCGGTTGATCCTGCAGATGGAGCAGCCGACCGCCGGCTCAGTCATCTACGACGGACGCGATCTGTCGACGATGTCGCGGCGCGAGCGCTACGCCCGGCGCGGTGAGATGCAGGTCATCCACCAGGACCCCTACTCGGCGCTGAACCCGCATCGCTCAGCGCTCGCCAGCGTGATGGAACCGTTGACGGCTCGGGGCACCCCGGCAGATGCCGCAGCCACCATCGCGCGTGAAGCGCTGACGGCCGTCGGGATCGATCAGGATGCCGTGCACAAGCGACCGCGCGCGTTCAGCGGCGGACAGCGTCAGCGCATCGCCATCGCACGGGCGATCGCACCACGACCGGCCTTCATCGTGTGCGATGAACCGGTTTCGGCGCTGGACATGTCGATCCAGGCGCAGGTGACCGACCTCCTGCAGAAGCTGCAGCGCGAGTTCGACCTCACGTACCTGTTCATCTCGCACGATCTCTCCGTCGTGCGAGAGATCGCAACGCGCACCGCCGTCATGCGCCGCGGACGCATCGTCGAGCTCGCACCGACGGCAGAGCTGTTCGACGCTCCGCAGCATCCGTACACCCGACGCCTGCTCGAAGCGGTGCTGGTTCCCGATCCGGAGAGTGCGCGCGAGCGACTCGCTCATGTGGCGAGTCGGCCGGCTGCCGAAGCATCCGCTTCCGACGGCCCGCTTGTTGAAGTCGCGCCGGGGCACTTCGTCGCGTCCTCACCCCTCTAAAGCCCTTTATCCTTGGGGTATGACTTCTCCTGCTTCTGACACCATCACCGTGTTCGGCGCCGACTGGTGCCGCGATTGCATCCGCACCAAGAAGCAGCTCGATGGGCTCGGTGTCGAGTACACCTACGTAGACCTCGTCGCTGAGCCGGCCGCCGCTGACGTCGCCAAGGAAATCTCCGGGCGCATGAACATCCCGGTCGTCGTGTACCCGGATGCTTCGCACCACGTCGAGCCCTCGAACGACGATGTCGAGTCAAAGCTTCGCGAGCTCTCCCTGATCTGACACAGCTCCGGCGCTACACTGGCGCGATGAGCACTGGCGCTCGACCCGAACGAGCTTCCGCCCGCCTGTCCCCGCGCACGATCGTGAACTATGCGATCGGATCGCTCGGCACCGGCGGTTACGCGACCCTGCCCGGGCTCGTGCTGACCTATTTCCTCACCGACAACCTCGGTGTCGCCGCCCTCGCCGCGGGGCTCATCGTCACCTCCGCGAAGGTGTGGGACGTCATCATCGATCCCCTGATCGGCGCGGCATCCGATCGCCAGCTCGCCCGCACGGGATCTCGACGCGGATTCATGGTGACCGGCGCGCTCACGCTGCCGGTCTTCTTCGCGCTGACGTTCGCCGTACCGCCATCCTGGGGACCGGTCGCGAGCGCGACCTGCGTGCTGCTGGCGTTCCTTGGTACCGCGACAGCGTTCAGCCTGTTCCAGGTGCCATACGTCGCGCTGCCGGCCGAGCTCACCCGCAGCTATGACGAACGCACCCGACTGCTCGGCTGGCGCGTAGTCGTGCTCACCGCCGCGATTCTACTGTTCGGCGCGGGCGGCCCCATGCTCCGCCGCGCCACCGGCGATCCGGTCACCGGCTACCTACTGATGGGCATCGTCGCCGGTGCCGCGATCGGGATCGGGATGCTTGTCGCCAGTCGCACCGCGACGGATGCTGCGGCGACGGCTGCTCCGCCGACTGCCGCTTCACCCCTGGAGCCTGCGGAAGCATCCAGCCTTCGAGATCAGTATCTCTCCGGGTTCCGGGCGCTGCGCCGCAGTATCGCGTTCCGAGCACTGCTCGGCACCTTTCTGCTGCAGGCCCTCGCCACCGGCACCATGCTCGCCGGTGCACAGTACGTCGCGACCTGGGTACTTCGCGATGAGGCCGCCGTCGAGCTGCTTTTCGTCGCGCTAGTCGGTCCTGCGCTGCTCGCGACGCCAGGCTGGACGGCAGTCGCGAATCGGATCGGCAAGGAGCGGGCATTCTTCGGCGCCAGCATCCTTTTCCTGGTCGCCTCCGCGACCATCACCATCGCGGTGTGGGCACCGGGTCCGTGGATCTACGCCTCAGTGGCCGTCGCCGGGGTCTCCTATGCCGGCCTGCAGTCCTTGCCCATGGCCATGCTGCCGGATGTGATTTCGCATGACGAGCGCACAAGCGGCCCGGGCCAAGCCGGCACGTTCACCGGCATCTGGACCGCCGGCGAGACCGTCGGTTTCGCGCTGGGTGCCACCGCCGTCGCACTCATGCTCGCCGCAACGGGTTACGTCTCCCGCGTCGCCAGTGTCGATACTGTGCAGCCGGATGCCGCGGTCACCGGCATCGTGCTCAGCTTCAGCATCCTGCCAGCCGTCCTGATGCTGCTGAGCCTCATCCCCCTCCGGCGATACCCCCTGCGCCGAAGCGATGTCGAGGCCTCAACCGCTCAGCCCGCATAAGCTGGAACAACCGCCCCGAAGGAGATTCCGATGACGTCAGCGACCGCTGCCACGCCTGGTCTGACTGACGCTGAACGCGCGAGTCTCGACACCGCGATCGACGAGCTCGAGACGGGCTCGCGCACCTGGTCTGCTCTCGGCGTCGGCCAGCGCGCGACACTGTTGCGTGCCGTGCGCACGGCGGTCGCCGCCTCTGCAGAGGAGTGGGCGCACACGGCCGCGATGTCCAAGGGACTGAACGGCAGCCACCCGCTCCGCGGCGAGGAGTGGCTTGCAGGGCCATACAGCGTCCTGGGTGCACTCGATGCGTACATCGAGACGCTGTCGCGCCTGGCTGAGGGCCGCAATCCCCTGGAGGGACTCCAGCTCGGACGCGCGCCGGGCGGCCGCACAACCGTGCACGCATTCCCGCTGACCGGCATCGACAAGGTGCTGCTCTCCGGCTTCACCGGCGAGGTGTGGCTCACACCGGGCACGACGCCGCGGTCGGCCCGTGCGGGCGCGGGCCTGGCCCAGCGCACTCCTACAGAATCCGGCGGAGTCGGCCTGGTACTCGGCGCGGGCAACGTCACCTCGATCCCCGTGCTCGATGTGCTGTACGAACTGCTCGCGCACAACCGCGTCGCATTACTCAAAGTGAACCCGACGCAGGATGCTCTGGTGCCGATCTTCGAACACGCCCTGGCGGCACTGATCGAGCCAGGCTTTCTGCGAATCGTGCGTGGCAGCGGTGAAACCGGCGCCTTCCTCACGGCCCACAAGAAGCTGGTCCACGTGCACATCACGGGATCGGCGGCGACCTTCGACACGATCGTGTGGGGCACAGGCGCCGCAGGCAAGCGCCGTCGCCGGGAGAACCGGCCGCAGTTGAAGAAGCCGATCACGGCCGAGCTCGGCGGCGTTTCGCCCATCATCGTGGTTCCCGGCGAGTGGACGGATGCCGATCTCACTTTCCACGCAGAGCACATCGCGACGATGCGACTGCAGAACTGCGGACACAACTGCATCGCGGGCCAGGTCGTGATCATGTCGTCCGATTGGGCTCAGCGCGATGCGTTCCGTGTGGCGTTGCGCCGCGCCTATGCGAAGGCTCCGGAGCGTCCGATCTGGTACCCAGGGTCAGGCGACCGCATGCAGCAGGCAAGTGACGACTACCCCGACGCCCTCGTGCTGGGCGACCGGCTGCTCGTCGAGATCAGTGACGGTGACGACGCGACAGCGCTGCAGAGCACCGAGTACTTCGCTCCGGTGCTCGGGGTTGTCGAGGTCGCCGGCGCCGGCCAGACGTTCTTGGATGCCGCTATCGCCTACGCGAACGACGAGCTTCAGGGCACGCTCGGGGCGAACCTTCTGATCGATCCGGCAACGCAGGAATCGCTCGGCACGGGGTTCGGGCGAGCGATCGCTGAGCTGCACTACGGGTCGATCGCGATCAACGCCTGGACCGCCTTCGGCTTCATCACGCCGACACTGACGTGGGGCGCATTCCCCGGAAACACGATCGACGAGGTTGGCAGCGGGCTCAGCGTGGTGCACAACGCCCTGCTGCTGGACAACGTCGAGCGGTCGGTGGTTCGCGGCCCGTTCCGCCCATTCCCGCGATCGCTGCCTATGGCGAACGGCGGCGGACGCTTTACGATCTTGCCGAAGCCCCCGTGGTTTGTCACCGCGCGCACCGGCGCGGTCGTGAGCGAGGGGCTGACCCGCTTCCGCGCAACGGGCGGGATCCTGGGCTTGGCGAAGACGCTGTTCCAGGCGCTTCGCGCCTGAGCGTCAGTCGTCGGCGAAGAGATCGGTCGCGTCGCGCAGCGCGCTCTGGATGCCGGGTTCGGATGCCGCGTGACCTGCGTCATCGACGACGACGAACTCCGCCTCCGGCCAGGCGCGGTGCAGGTCCCACGCGGTCATCATCGGCGTGCAGACGTCGTATCGGCCCTGCACGATCACGGCGGGAATGTGCCGGATCGCGTCCATCCCGGCCAGCAGCTGACCTTCGGTCCACCAGCCACGGTTCACGAAGAAGTGGCTCTCGATGCGGGCGAACGCGACCGCCGTGGCATCCTCAGTCATCTCCGTGACCTTGTCCGTATCCGGTCGCAGCGTGATCGTGGAGCCTTCCCACGTCGACCACGCCTTCGCGGCAGGTACGTGCACGGCAGGATTCGGATCGAACAGGAGGCGGTGATAGGCCTCGATCATGTGATTGCGCTCGAGAATCGGAATCGGCGCGATGAAGTCTTCCCACAGGTCGGGGAAGAGCGCCCCCGCTCCGCCCTCGTAGAACCATTCCAGCTCCATACGGCGGAGAGTGAAGATGCCGCGCAGGATCAGCTCGGTCACGGAATCCGGATGCGCCTGCGCATAGGCGAGCGCGAGCGCGCTCCCCCACGAGCCGCCGAAGACCTGCCACTTTTCGACGCCGAGGTTCTTACGCAGCAGTTCGAGATCGGCGATCAAGTGCGCCGTGGTGTTGAAGCGCAGATCGGCGCCTGGATCGCTCGCATGAGGCTGGCTCTTGCCGCAACCGCGCTGGTCGAACAGCACGATCCGGTACTTCTGCGGATCGAAGAACTGCCGATGCCACGGTGCGGTTCCTCCACCAGGGCCGCCGTGCAGGAATACGACCGGCTTCCCCTCCGGGTTGCCGCTGACTTCCCACGCGATGCGCTGTCCGTCGCCGACGAGCAGCATCCCGCTGTCGTACGGCTCGATCGCTGGATACAGCGCGTCAAGATTCATATTCAACCCCCGATGAATGAAACCCCGCCTTTTGGCAGCCTCTTCACCGTACCGCGCAGTGCCCGCCGACTGCGGGAGGAGAGCCGCTATCCGAGCTGATCAGCGCTCACTGCGAACGTGTCGCAGCTGTCGAGCCCGTTCGCGTAGCCACTCGCGAACCAGCCCTGACGCTGGTCGCTCGAGCCGTGCGTCCAGGACTCGGGGTTGTTGAAGCCGGACTGCTCCTGGATGTGGTCGTCGCCGACGGTAAACGCCGCGTTCAGCGCGTCCTCACGCTGAGCCTCGGTCGGTGTCTCGAGGTACGGACGGCCCTCGGGGTCAGTCTGTTCTGCCGCATCAGCCAGCCAGGCGCCGGCGTAGCAGTCGGCCTGCAACTCGGTGCGCACGCTGTTGCTGTCGGGCCCGCTGCCGTTGTTCGGGTAGGCGTCCATCGTGCCGATGATGTTCTGGATGTGGTGGCCCCACTCGTGGCCCACGATGTAGAGCTGTGCGAAGTTGCCAGCGGATGCGTCAAATTGCTCGCGCATGATCTGGAAGAAGTCGGGGTCGATGTACACACCCTGCTCCGGCGGGCAGTAGAACGGACCGACCGAGTTGGATGCCGTGCCGCACTGCGTCGACGTCTGACCATGGAAGACGTAGAGCTGCGGCGGCGTGTAGCCCTCGACATGCTTCGTCCAGTACTCGTCGAGCATCAGCTGGGCGCCCGCCATGCGGCAGTCGTCCTGTGTGTTGGCATCCTCGCCGCTCTCGCAGGCGAGCACAGTGCTCTCCTCTGAACTCGATTCGCCGCCCTGCGTGCCGCCGCCGACGAGACCCGACAGGTCGATGCCGAGCAAAGGACCGGCGACCAGCGCGATGAGAGCGAGCAGTCCGATACCGCCGCCGGCGACCGCGGCCGTGCGCCCGGGGCGCCGGGTCTTGTGGCCCGAGATATCGGCATCAGGATTGAACGTCATGCGACGAGATTACCGCGCACTCTGTGCGTGCGTGAGCACCAGTCGTAGGCTCGAGCCATGTCGACCACAATCACAATCACAGGTGCGGGCGGGCAGATCGGGTATGCGCTGCTGTTTCGCATCGCCGCAGGAGCGTTGCTCGGTCCCGACGAGAAGGTGCGGCTGCGGCTGCTCGAGATCCCCCAGGGGCTCAAGGCCGCAGAGGGTGCGGCCTTGGAGCTGCAGGATGGCGCGTTCGACCTGCTCGAACACGTCGAGGTGACCGACGACGCTGCCGCAGGCTTCGACGGATGCAACATCGCACTACTGGTCGGCGCCCGGCCGCGCGGTCCCGGCATGGAGCGCGCCGATCTGCTGGCTGCCAACGCCGGAATCTTCGGGCCGCAGGGCAAGGCGATCGCCGAGAATGCTGCAGCCGATGTGCGTGTCACTGTGGTCGGCAACCCCGCGAATACGAATGCGCTGATTGCCGCGGCATCCGCTGACGGACTACCCGCCGCGCGCTTCACTGCGCTGACCAGACTTGACGAGAACCGCGCCCGCGCGCAGCTCGCCCTGGCACTGGATGCACCGGTCTCGAGCATCCGCCGCCTGCCCATCTGGGGAAATCATTCGGCGACGCAGTTCCCGGATGTCTCGCACGCGACAGTCGACGGGCGGCCGGTTCTCGAGGCACTTGCGGAGCGTGTCGGCGATGTCTCGACGTGGCTGGAGAAGACCTTCATCCCGCGGGTCGCGAAGCGCGGCGCCGAAATTATCGAGGTGCGTGGTTCGTCGTCTGTGGCGTCCGCCGCGAACGCGGCAATCGAGCACACCCGCGACTGGGTGCAGGGGACGGATGACTGGACCAGTGCCGGAGTCGTCTCACACGGCGAGTACGGCGTGCCGGAGGGGCTGATGTCATCGTTCCCCGTGCGCTCGATCGACGGCGAGTGGCAGATCGTCGAAGGCCTCGAATTGAATGCATGGGCGCGAGCGCGAGTGGATGCCTCTGTCGCCGAACTCGTGGAAGAGCGCGAGGCCGTGCGGGCGCTCGGGGTTCTCTAGAAGTTCGTCGACTGCAGGCGCAGAATAGGAGCATGTTCGTGTCACCAGACGTGATCGGAATGATCATCGCACTCTTCGCATTCACCGTCACGGTGCTCGGCGGAGTCGCTGTCATGCTCGCACGGCTGACAAGGATCCTCGATGTACGGTTCGATCGAATTGACACTCGATTCGATCGGATAGATGCCCGTCTGGATCGACATGAAAGCGAGCTCGTCGACGTGAAGATCGCGGTGGCTCGATTGGAAGGACCACAGCGGCGGCTTCAGCAACTTTAACCGCGACCATCCCGTCGCCCCCTTTCAAGGCAGAATGGGTGCAGGAGGTGCGACGATGAGTGATTCAACTGATGTGACGACCGGGTCCGTGCACGACGAGCCGTTGACAAGCCCGCTGCATCTGCCGCACGCGGCAACTCAGTGCTCGAAATGCTTCACGGAGCTTCAGCACGACCATGACTGGTGGCACGCACGGCCCGCAGATTCGCGCCTGGTCGGGCTGGTGGTTTCTCGCGAGGGGATGCCGTCGGTCGTGCAGCAGCGCGACGATCTGACCCGCTTCGGGGTTCCGATCGAGGGGTTCCGGCATCCGGCGCCCGAGATCATGGAGAGTTGGAGCGACCGGCTCGCGCGATTCATCCCGACGATGAAGAAGGGTGACGTGCTCGTCGTCACGAACGTGCACGCGCTGGGCCGCGACCGCGATGAAGAGACCCGTACGATCACGGATCTGCGTCAGCGCGGGATCATGGTGAAGGTGCTCAGCACCGACTCACGCCACCTCGCCGACGCGATGCGCTGAGCAGGCTGCTCAGCCGACGTCGGAATCGATCTGATTCCGCAGTGCTTCATCGTCGAGCAGCGGAAGGTCCGCGCGGGTGACCACCTGTGTAGTCACCGCGTACTCGACCAGGCGCGCACGACGGTTGGTCGCCAGCTTGCCCGGGCCACCGCGAAGGCCTTGCACTCCCATGCGGTCAAGCTTGTCGCAGACGTTGTCGAGTTTGCGGTTGAACTTGCTCATCGTCCATCCGAGCCGCTCGGCAGCGACGCTCGACGACGGCAGCTCGTTAATACTCACGCCCTCACGGCGCAGCATCGGCTCGGCGAGGGCGACCATGAGCTGTTTCTGCAACGGTGTGAAACTGGCCGGCATGACCGTCTCTTCGCCGCTCATCGACGCCTCGACCTGTCGGGACACCTCATATGGGGCCTGCTCGGTGTGCAGGCTCAGCTCATAGGTGACGGGGCCAGCGGTGAACACGATCACGCTGCGCTCGAAGACGAGCGGCATCCGCGCCCCCGGCGATAGCCACGATTGAACCGCCCCGCCGGCACTGGAGATCGTGGCCGCGATACGCACGCCGATGTTGGCCAGCCACCATAGGCCGTCACGGTGCTGCAACTCCAGGAAGTGTCGGTGAAGGTACGGATTGTCGTCGATCTCGAGGTCACCCTCGCGGCCGATGATGAACGGTTTCTCGATGGGCAGGTCGTGCCATTCGCCGGCGAACTCGAGGCGAAGTGGCGCGACATGCTTCGCATCCATCACCTTGGCGACCTCGTCAGGCTCCGAAGCAGGATTCAGATCAGTCACGTAATGCCCCCCTCGGAAACATCCTGCCACGTGGGAGACCGCTCCGCGGGATCGGGGCGCTGTCAGTCGGCCGCGCCGGGCTGTGGCCAGGTCATGTCAGGACAGGTCGAGTTCGCGGAGAATATACGGCTCGGCAACCGTGTTAGTCAGGAAGTACGCGTAGAAGACGTCCGCGGCCTCGTCAGCGGTGAACACTTCGTTCGGGTACACGGTCGTGCTGTGACGGCCCTCGTCCCACCTGATCACTTCGGTCGGTGCCGCCGCCGGTTCGTCGCCGGCCTTGCCAACGGTGTACTGATGGGCAACGCCGTCGGCGTCAAAGGCGCGCATCTCAATCGTCATCGCCTCTGCCGTGCCGGCGCTCTGCAGATACTCGTCGGAGAGAGGGATGTCCTCGAGCAGATTCGCATCCTCAGGGGCACGCCACAGGCTGTAGGCCCATAAAGAAGTGCCGTTCATCCGGTTCAGTGCGAAACGGAGCTGATCTGGGTACGGTCGGATGATGTCTACGAGCGGACCCCGACTGAATCCGTTGGACTCCACCACATGGGTATCTCGGGTCATGGCACGTTCCTCAGAATGACTTTGATGATGTCGATCTGCCCGACATCCGGCAGATGCGCGATAGCGGGCGTCTCTACACTAACGGCTCCGTCAAACAGATTCTGTGCCGGGCTGCGACCAGCCGAACCACTCTTGATCTCGACACCGGTGTACGTCCCGTCGGGGTTCTCGAACAGGCCATCGAAGAAACGAACCTGTTCGCCCGTGCTGGGGTGTCTCGACGCCACCTGGTCGCGGATGATATCGACCCCCAGGTCGTCGGCGACGTTGTCCAGCCCGATTTTTTCACGGTCGACCCAGGGTCTGTTGCCGTCCCCTACGAAGCGACCGCGTTCGTCGCGGCCGTCGTTGCGTCCGCTGCCGGGGTTTCCGCCGCCGTTGTTTCCATCGACGTTGTTCCCGCCGCCGGGGTTTCCATTGCCGTTGTTTCCACCGCCGTTATTTCCGTCGCCGGGGCGGTGCGGATTGGTGCTGTTTGGGGTGTCCGGTTTGCCGTCGTAGTTGTCCTTGTCGCGCACCCGCTTGATGACGGTGTCGAGGTGGTCATTCATGTTGTCCGCAAGCTGAGGCAGCTTGTCCTTCGCATGACCGAACCCGTTGAGAACCGCCTGCCGCAGCTCCCGGAAAGCCGACTTCGCTGCCGCACTCATCAGGCGTCCCCTCCGAAATCAAGTGCGGAGAATTCCGCAAAGAACGTCGACGTCAACGTCTGAATATCCGCACCATGCACCTTCATCTCCGACTGCGCATCCTCCAACGCCTGCAGATCCGCATAAAACTCATCCGAATCCCCCACAGACCCCTCCACCATCGGCGCATCCAAAATTGCGTCAAGCACCGCAGGCAACTGCTCCGCCATCGGCTCAATCGCCATCGGCAAAAGCTGATTCAACAACTGCTCCACCGCGATATCCACCGCCGCATTCAGAAGCTTCTTCTTGATCAACAACATCGGACCCGCACCCAACGCGGTAATCGGATTCGTCAACATCGCCACCAACGTGACCAACGTCGTCGTCACATCAACAATGACCTTCATCTTCAACGCGAAAATCGCATCCGCACCGATATCCATCGCCGTCGCCGCAGGCGGCATAATGTCGATCAGCTTCTGCAGATTCTGCGAACGATTCGCATTCCACGCGCTCATCGTCGCGGGACCCGTCTGACCCTTCATCGCACCACCAAGATCACCATTGACCTTGCGATCCACAGACTGAATCACCGTCTCCAAATCCGAGCCAAAGGTGCGCACCAAAACCGCGCCCTGACGCACCTCATCCTCATCAATATCCGGCCACTCAAAACCCAGCTTCTCCAACACCCAGACAAGCTCATTCGGCAACATCATTCCCACGTCAGCACCTCCAGGCTCGACTGTACGTTTCCGGCCCGGCGCTGACCATGGGTAGCACTTCCCACGTGACGTCCCAGCAATCCGTTTCAGTCGTCAGGAGCATCGATCTTGACGCTGACGAACCGTGAGCCGGGGATCGTCTCGAACTTGACCGTCGCGCCGCGGAGCGAACCCGGCTCCAAACCGAAACGGACCTCGAGCTCGGCGGCGCTCAGGGCACTCAGATCACCTGCCTCACTGGCGGGCGCAAGGAACCTCATGTCACCCGGGCCCACACCGTATTCATCGGGGTTGTCCTGCCCGATCGCATCCTCGTACAGCTCTTCGACGAGTTGCTTCGGCACGGTCTTCGGAACGTCCTTGATCTCGTCGATGACGTCGCCTGGGAGCGCGCGAACGTCCTTGCCCAGCGACAGACCGAGGTCGCGAGAGGAGTTGTAGTCCGGGTCACGGTGTCGCGGTGTGTTCCCAATGGATTCGACACCAAGCCGGACATCCTCGCGGATGTCGTAATCTTTCGCGTGCGATGCGGGGCTCTTGCCGTCTCCCCGGTGCCGTGGCTCATAGTCCCGCTTGCTCCGGTCCACGCCGCGGATGAGGTCGGCATCCGCTCGATGTTTTCCACCGCGCTTGCGGAACGCACCCGCGAAACCCTGTTTGAACTCGCGCCCTGCGCCATCCACGGCATCCACGAGGTCCCGCATCAGCTTCTTCATCGACGACATCGTTCACTCCCCTGAGATCTGTAGGTTAGCGAGGTCTGCAAGCAGTCGATCCGTCAGATCCTCGACATCGACGGCGTGCGCATCCATGTCCTCGGCTGCCTGGTCGAGAGCGACGAGATCCGCGTAGAACTCGTCCACATCACCAATTGCGCCCTCCACGACGGGAGCGTCCAGCATCGCCATCGCCAGCACCGGCACCTGCTCAGCGAGAGGTTCGATCGCCAGCGGCAGCACCTGGTTGATGACCTGCTCGAGAGTCGCCTCCATCGCCATCGCGAAGAGCTTCTTGCGTGCCAGGATCAGCACAGCGGCGCCACCCAGCCCGAACGGCCCGGCTGCCAGCAACGGGATCAACTGGGCGAGAGTGATCGTGACGTCGATGATCACCTTGATCTTCAACGCGAGCACGATATCCGCGGCGAGGTCGATGCCGGTGGCTGCGGGCCCGAGAATATCAAGCAGCTGCTGAACATTCTCGGATCGGTTCCGATTCCACCCGGTCACATGCGCGGTGCCGGTCTGTCCGACCATTGCGACAGCGAGGTCGCCGTTGATGCGCCGATCGGCCGCCTGCACCAGCGTCTCCATGTCATCGCGATATGCGCGCACGAGGCCAGCGGCCTTCCACACCTCATCTTCATCGATGTCGGGCCATTCGAGCCCCATCTTGTCCATCACCCAGATGAGCTCGTTCGGCAGCATCATTCCCACGGCAACCACCTCCGGCTATGACGCTACCGAGCGGCGGGGGCAGAAGGCGATGGGGAGATCAGCCCACCACGCTGCTCTACTTCCCTTGTACTTCGTTGAAAGATTCTAGAGCGGTAAATCCCGCTTTGCCAGGCCGACCCTTTAATGTCGGGATATTTCTGCAATCAATTCGAACAAAGCTTCGACTTGGGCACGATTCTGCGATAGGCTGAAGGCATGTCAAAGCTGACCGGTCTGCACGAGGCGATCTCTCGCCTCGATGAAGTGTGGGCGGGCGCCAGCGATGCAAATGACCTTTCGAGGGAACAGCTCATTTCGGCCACGAACGCGGTCGGTTTGTTGCAGCGTCGGCTGGATGCTGTGCATGTCGATGTGGCGGCGGGGATCGCGAGCGAGTCACACCCTGAGCTCGTCGCCGACTCGCTGGCGAAGCAGCAGGGTTTCCGTTCGGCGGCGAAGCTGATCGCTGCGGCGACTGGCGTGTCGACGGGGGACGCGTCGCGTCTAATCAAGGTAGGCGAGGCAACCGCGATCCGCACGGACCTGCTGGGCTCGCGGTTGCCGGCGAAGTACCCACTCGTGCGGGAGGCGATGGAGGCCGGGGCGCTCAGTGCGCAGGCGGCCGCGTTGATCATCGCGGTGCTCGAGCGGTGCCGTATCGCGGCCGGGCTAGAGCGGATCGCAGAGGGCGAACGACTGCTGGTCGACGCTGCGCCGGGGCTCGCGCTCGACGAGGTGCGCCGGCTCGTGGTGCGCGTAGAGGCATGGCTGAATCCAGACGGTGTGGAGCCGCACGAGGATGAGCAGCGCCGCAAGCGCTCGCTGACGTTCTACGAGCGTGGCGGCCGGTTGCACTTCGACGGGGACTTCGACGTCGAGACCGGTGCGCCGATCGTGGCCGCGCTCCGAGGTTACGTGTCCGCTGCGTTCGCCGCACGCAAAAACGCCCCCGATCCGGATGCCCCGGATACTGACCACCGCACCGTCGCCATGTTGCAGGCCGATGCGCTCGCCCTGTTCTGCTCCCACGTGCTCGGCTGCAAGGAACGCACCCCGGTTGCCGGGGCGACAGTCATCGTTCGCATCGACTACAAAGACCTCGTAGGCGGGACCGGGACAGCAACGATCGATGGCATCGACCAGCCCGTCAGTGCAGGCGCCGCTCGGCGGATGGCCGCAGGCGCCGGGGTGATCCCCTGTGTCCTTGGTGGTGACAGCGAAATCCTCGACTGGGGCCGCAAGAAACGACTTTTCACCCGGGCACAACGCCTCGCCCTCGTCGAACGCGACGATGGATGCGCCATGTGCAACCTCCCGCCGGAGATGACCAAAGCCCACCACCTGCGATGGTGGAAACGCGATCACGGACGGACGGACCTCTCCAACGGGATCCTCCTGTGCGAAACCTGCCACCACCGCATCCACGACAACGGCTGGGAAATCCGGATCGACGGTTCGGGCATCACCGCACGGGTCTGGTTTATCCCACCCGCCTACGTCGACCCCGCACGCACACCACGTCTCGGCGGGCGCGCACGCTTCGGCATCGCCGCCTGACTTCCCCGGTCAGCGCGGCGGTGCTCCTGGCACAAAGTAGCGCAACGGCGACAGCCCGGTGCGGATGACGGCATCGCCTGCCGCGTCGAGGAACTCGTTCATCGTCGCCACACTGATCGAACCAGACGGATCCGCAATGATCACGTTGTCAACCACTGGCAGCAGAGTCGCAGTGCCCTTCGGCCAGGTTGCGAACGTGGTCGTCACACCGGTATTGAGGATCTGAATCTTGGGATCAGCAAGGTGAACATCCGGACGCTGCAGCGCGACGGTCTGAGCCTCGTATGCACGCACGCTGAACAGGCGCAGCACCCGCTCAAACCGCATCTCCAGCGAGGGGAAGCGCTCGCGCCAGGGGAATGGAGCCCAGGCGCCGGCAACGAGAACAATCGGGTGTGCGCTGACGAGCGATCCGCCCGCGTCATACAGTTCCTCAGCCAAGTCCAAGACGCGTGCGATGCCGGCTTCATCATCCGCACCAACGATCACCAGCCGGTCCCGTGACAGCGCGAACACCACCGGAGCACCCGCGAGTGAAACCACCGCCAGCCTCGCCGAGTCGACGAGCACGGATGCCGCCAGCACCTCATCATCAACGACGATCACGCCCTCGACAGGCTCGGGTACCTGTGCGGTCGAAGCCACCGAGGTCACCGCGTCGGTGAACGGGCGGGACCACCCCTCCGCCTGGCCCTGCGTGATCGCGGCACCGCTGCCGACTGCGTCCAGCCCAACGAAGAGCTCGCCGCCGACATACTCCACCCGCGGATGAGCGTCCCCCGGAGCAGTGATGGACAGAACTCCAAGTTCACTCGCACCGTAGATGCGTGGAACCATCTTCACGTCCACGTTCCCAAATGCACCTGTCATGAGTCCTGCCCCTCTTCGTCTGCCTCTGTCAGGTTATCTGCCAGCCCCTGCGCCTTCTGGCTTCCAAGCCTGACGACATCCGCCCATGACCAGCTCAGGTCGCCGGTTCGGAGGTTCATCGCAGTCGCCTTGTCACGCGTTGAATCATCCCAGACCCAGTTCCGGGGCACGACGTGCAGCGCCATCAGTGTCTTCAGCCCGGGAAGAGGGGGACCGTAAACCACAAGTACTACCGCCCGATCGCCGAAGGCCCACCAGTCTGCGCGTCGCGCACCGGTCCGCGCGAGCTCTGCGGCGTAGGAGCCCCCAAACTCACGATCGGGCGAGAGGTCGATGCCGATCTGGAGGCCGTGTCGGTGCTCGCACGCCCCTCGAATCTCGCTCCACAGCTGGGTCGCGCGGTCCCGCATCGGATCTCCGTCGGATGACGGCGGCTCCCATGAGAGTGGGATGATCCAAGCGACATCCCGCGACAGGGCGGGAACGTCGGACAGCAACCACTGATCGCGACCATCACCCGCCGACGAGGCACCCACCAACGTGGACTCGATGGCATCGACGATCCGGTCGGCGGTGACCACGAGCTGCTCTCCACTGAACGTGATGACTGCGCCGGAACGGAGCGACACAGGGCCGAAAGGCGTCGGAGCATCTGACGGCTCAGCGTGGATGGCCATCAATGCAGCGTCAAATCTTGGGTCGTGCCCGGCCAATGGCCTGGTTCACTCTTTGGAATGCTGATCACTGCTTCCGGATCGCCTGTCGGAAGGTATCCTCCAGGGATCCACTGCGGGTTGGCTCCACCTTCATTGCCGCGGGGGATATCAAGGTTACTGAGCTCCGAAGGAGCGAAGTTGCGGATCTCCACGGCGACGGGAAGGCCATCGGCGCCGAGATAGTAGTCCGGGTCCATGCCGAGACGGATGGCCAGCTGGCGTGCGTCACCGCCAGTCTCGTCGATGATCGTCTTCAGCTCGGATGTGGGGAAGACGAATGTGGTGCCATTGTTTCCTGGACCATACTCAGCCAGATTGCTGGAAATATAGATCCGGCTCGCACCATCCTGGAACCGGTCGAGATGCTGATCGATGTAGGACTGATCCAGATACTCCGAAGGATGCGGCCGGTTCCCATGACCGACGTCGACGACGTCGTTCGGCTCCCACTTGCTGTCCGGCCTCCACGCGTTCTGCAGCGGGTGCGTGACGTCCGCGGAGTCGAGATTTTGAACGTCACTCGTGTTGCGGTCTTGCTTGCGGCCGTGCTTGCGGAACATCTCCGCGAGCTGGCGCACATGGATCGGCACGCCATCAAGCGAATGCTTGATGGCGTCGGCGATCTCGGAGCCTGGTCCCTTACCCATAATCAGTCTCCCCCGATGTTGAGCGTGGCGAGATCTGCCATCAACCGCTCCGTCAAAGTCTCGACGTCAGACGCATGCATTTCCATCTCACCCTCCGCGTGTTCCAACGCCTGCAGATCCGCGTAGAACTCCTCCGAATCCCCCGCGACCGCCTCAACGATCGGCGAATCCAACGCCGCCATAATCGCCGCAGGAAGGTGCTCGGCCAACGGCTCGATCACCATCGGGAGAACCTGATTCATCGCCTGCTCCACCGCGATATCGACCGCCGCATTCAACAGCTTCTTCTTGATCAGCATCATCGGCCCCGCGCCCAACGCCGTGACCGGGTTCGTCAGCATCGCCACCAAGGTGATCATCGTCGTCGTCACGTCAACGATGACCTTCATCTTCAAACCGAAGACCACATCAGCCGCGATGTCGACACCCGTCGGCACAGGACCGAGCACATCCAACAGTTTCTGCAGATTCTGCGAACGGTTCGTATTCCACGCGCTCACATATGCGGGCCCCGCCTGCCCACGCATTGCCATCGCAAGATCCCCGTTGACCTTGCGATCCATCACCTGAATCTTCGACTCCAGCTCACCGTGGAACACGCGAACCATGTCGCCGCCCCGGCGCAACTCGTCCTCGTCAATATCCGGCCACTCAAAACCCAGCTTCTCCATTACCCAGATCAGCTCATTCGGCAACATCATTCCCACAGCACAACCTCCAGAGGAGACTCTACGGGTCGCGAACGCTGCCTCGCGATGGGGAGAACAACCCACAGCACCGGGCTCACGGCAGGGCCGCCCACTGCACGGCGCCAGACGTCAACGGAGCCGTCGCGCCGTTGCGTGATGCGACGCCGGTCACGTCACGATCGCTGATTGTCACCCGCGGGTTCGCGGCGATCGGAAGTGCCACGGCGGCACGGACGATCGTCGCCTCAATCTGCGCACGAATATCTCGCGCCTCGTAGATATCCGTCGTCTGGGCAAGCTGCGCGATCAGAGCGTCACGCTCCGGATCCGCATGGCGAGTGATGGATGCGTCACCCTGACTGCCCCACTGCGCAGCGATCTGCCCGGGCGTCTGCGGGATCGGCACGCGGGCGATCACCGCATCCCAACCGCGCTGCACGAGCGCGGTGTCGAAGTCATCGCTGCCGCAGTCGACCACGCTCCAGCCGAATTCACCTGCCGCGTCCCGAAGAGCAGCGAACGCACCGACCGCGAACTCGCTCCGCCGGTCATACAGCACGCAGACGTGTGTTCTTGCAGCGAGGCCAGCAGCTTCCCGCTCCAGCGCCGGGTCATCTCCCGCTTCGCCGAGCGTCTCGGCGAAACCGGAATCGGCGTTCACGATGTCGTAGGCGCGAGACCCCGGCGCCGACACCATCGATGTGGTGCCGGCGTACGCAGTTGCCCAGTCGCCGGCACCGCGCTCCACCATCGAACGCGCCGGCACCGCGTGGATAAACGCAGTCCGCGCCTGCTGCTGGGTGAAGACGCCTGCAGGATTCAACAGCATCGCCCAGACAGTTCCGTCATGCGTTGTGTCGACCGTGAAGTCCTTGCGCTCAAGCTCGATGATCGGTGCCCGATTGACCGCGATCGGAGCCACTTGCGCGGCATCCAACTGGTCACCGATCGTGGCGATCGGGTCGACACCGGGTGGCACCATGTCGATGCGGGCGACCTGGGGAGTCACGAGCCCGCTGTACGAGGGGTTCGGCACCAGCGTCACGCTCTGCCCCGCATCGCTACGATCGACCCCGTCGACCAGGAATGGCCCGCTGGAAAGCATCAGATCCGCGGGAAGCTCGGCCTGGTCGGAGAGCTCGAAGCCTTCGTTCCAGACCGTGGCGAGCGCCTCGAGCGCGGCCGAATCGTGCTCTTGGATCGCCCCGATGACCGCCTGCTTCGCCTCCATGTCGTCGTCCATGGCGAAGGCAAGACGACCGACGATGTGCGCAGGCACCGGCACCGTGACCGCCTGCTGCCAATCAATCACCGGCTGCGGAAACGTCACCTGAATCGCGCGCGCGAACTCATCGAGGACAGGGACCGCGAGCTCGGCATCCGGCTCGGCATCCGCTGTCTCGCTTTCGTCACCGACGTCAAAGTATCCGGACGCTCCCGCCCAGCCCAACAGCAGATCCGCGGCGTCAAGCGGGATACCGTCCGACCAGGACGGCTCGGTGAGGTCGTACCGCACCGTGAAAGGGTCGTCACTGACGATCGTGACCGCTCCGAAGCCTTCGTCGGCGACGAACTCACCGTCGATCACGTCTCCGAAGTCGCCTCGGATCGTCGCGGCAATGTCGACGTTGCCTGACGTGGGGGATGCGGCTGCGTTGGTCGATGTGAACTCACCCGTCCACCCGACGGTGATGGCAGAGCCCGGCACGACCGATTCCGGCATCGCCGGTGTGCATGCTGTCAGGCCTACCGCGAGGAGGACAGCAAGTGGTGCAGCAAGGCGACGAGCCCTCATGGGAGCCGCGTCACACGAAGTCGGCGCTGTCGTCGCCTTCGGCCATCTCGCGAAAACGCTCGCTCTCTTCGCTCTCCAGCCACGCACGTGCGTGCTCCAATAGCACCGCCGGCGAATCCTGCGCCTCTTCAGCAGTGGCGAACGGTCCGATCGTGTCCTCGGAAGGGCGCTCATCCGCACGCTGGACCGACTGGGTCGACAGGTTGTACCAGTAGCTCTGCGTTCCGCTCATGTTTCCAATTCTATTCGCCGCGCGCTGTGCATCTCAGGCAAAGACAGAGGTCGTGGCGTCAGTTCCCCCGACGCCACGACCTCTAAAAGTGCGATGGTTCAGGCGCCGCCGGCCATGCTCGCGTCAGTGTCACGGATCTGGTCCGCCATCTGGTCGAGTGCCTGCGCCATGTCGTTCACGGCCTCCGCTGCATCGTCCAGGGAGCTCGTGAGCTCACCGTACGACGTGTTGTACGCCACCGAAGCGTTCTCGGTCTTGAAGCCGTCCTGGACGAGGTCCTCGATGACGCCCTGGAGCTCCTTCAGCGTGTCGGTGACGGTGGTACGTCCGTCACGAAGGCGCTGTGCCGCGCTTTCCATCTCGCTGTATGTTGCACCAAAATCTGCTGCCATGAGAGCCGCCTCCAAGTTTGTCTTCGTCAGGCCGCTCGGCCTCTTACAACGAGGTTAGCCAACGATCTCGATCTGGCATACGGGGAGCGGTACCCATGTACCTCTACCCATGAGCCGGCGCATCGGGCACGAACGGGATCTGCATCGTGACCGCCTTACCTGCCTGTACGAAGATGCCGCGGCCGACCGGGAAGTCCGAACGTTTGACGCGACCGAACGGAGATTTGAAGATCGATTCTCCGTCGTAGGTGTCGGGTTTGAGCACGATGCCCTGTCTTCCGGTCTTCCATTCCCCCATCACGCCGATGCTGCCGCTGGCACGACTGATCTCGGCCTCGCCGATCAGCAGATGGTCGCTGTTGTTCATCGCCTGCAGCAGTGCCCGCATCGGGCGGTCAGCCGCACCGTCGGCAAGGTGAGGCATGTCCTCGATGACGATCATGATGCGACCATCGGGCGAATCGCTCACGACCAGTTCTGCGAGCTCTGTGGCGAGGTCCTTCTCGTCCTCGGCGCGCGTAGCGCTGCGCACCCACGGACGGAAGTCCTTGAGCTCCGATCGGCGACTGCCGAAGTGATACATGCGCACGTTCGGGTTGAAGCGTTCCATGGCGATGATGAGCGCCTTCAACGTGTTCGTCCTGCCCGATGCAGGAGGACCCGAGATCACGAACGAGCCGATCGGCTCGAAGCCGTGAGGTGCGAGCGTGTCGTCGGCAACGCCGAACACCGGCATCCCACCCACCTGTGCTGGCATCTCGGACACGGGAACCATGGTGGGAAGCGCACCGATCTCGGGTAGATCGAGCACGCCCTCTTCGCGGAGGCGATCACCGAGCACGCCGAGCGCTTTGGTCTGCTCGACCACGTTCATGGTGCCACCCAGTACTGCGATCTGCGCTTCATGCCCGTCAATGACCGCACGCCCCGGCGCGGATTGCTCGTCAAGGATGTCCCGTGGCGCGTTCAACAGCATGTACTGGCTGGGATCTCCCATCCGCAGCACGACGCGACGTGAGATGTTCGCCGCCACCGCGCTCGGCACGGCGTTGCCACGGTCGGCGGTGATCACGGTGTGCACGCCCAGTGTGCGTCCTTCGCCGAGGATGCGCATGAAGGTGCGGTAGAACGGCGCACGGCCCGGCGCGAACTCCCAGTCTTTCTTGAACTCGGGGAAGTTGTCGATCAGCAGCAGAATGCGCGGCATTTTCGGGTCGACGAGTTCTCGGTATTCCTGCACGGATGCCGCGCTGGCGGCCGAGAACGACGCCGAACGACGATCCATCTCCCGATCGAGCGTCCGCAGCAGACGTTGGATGCGCTCGACATCTGCACTGTCGACGACTGAGCCGACATGGGGAAGTGCGGCAAGCGCGCCCAGCGCACCCGAGGCGAAATCGAGGCAGTAGACCTGCACGCGACCACGATCTGGTCTCATGCCGGCGGCTGTGGCGATCGTCTTGAGCAGGGTCGATTTACCTGAACCAGATGTGCCGTAGATCACCAGCGAACCATCACGGTCGGGTGAGAACACCGCTGGCTGCTGCAGCTGATTCTCTGGCACATCCACCAGCGCGAGCGGGATGCGTGTGTCGCCCTCGTTGGGCAGATCATGCAGATCCACGAGTGGCGACAGGTCATCGAGCCAGGGACGGCGGGGCCGGATGAGCCCTCCGACCTCGCTGGCGCGAATCAAGGTCGACACGATGCGCTTCTGATCGTTCGGGCCGAGATCCTCCTCATGGGAGTCCGACTCGGCGGGACGATCGGATTCCCACTCGGCGCTGGAGCCGAAGCGCAGCTCGGCGACGCGCACCTCCGCCACGGCCGCATCATCGTCGGTGGTCCATCCGCCCGCGTACGCCGACTGGAACGGTACCAGCCTGCCAGGGCCGGTCTTGGCGATCGCCCGGCCGGGGATCGCTGCCGAGAAGGTCGACGCGATGCCGTCGTCGACGACGTCGCGCGAGTCGGCCTCGTCCGCCATGCGCAGGGCGATGCGCAGGTTGGTGTTCGCGCGCAGGTTGTCCTTGATGACGCCCGCTGGTCGCTGGGTCGCCATGATCAGGTGGATGCCGAGCGAGCGTCCGCGCTGCGCGATATCCACCACGCCATCGACGAACTCCGGCATCTCCGACGCGAGTGCGGCGAACTCATCGATCACAAGGACGAGGGCCGGAGGGCACTCCGGATCCTGGCGCTTCTCAAGCTCGAGAAGATCCTTCGCCTTCTTGCGATTGAGCAGATGCTCCCGATGCTGCAACTCAGCACGAAGGCTGGTCAGCGCTCGGCGTACCAGGTGTGGACTCAGATCGGTCACGAGCCCCACGCAGTGCGGCAGCTCCACACAATCGGCGAAGGCGGATCCGCCCTTGTAGTCGACGAACAGGAACGTGACGCGATCCGGGCTGTGCGCCGCAGCCATACCCAGAACCCACGCCTGCAGGAACTCGGATTTTCCCGCGCCGGTCGTACCGCCGACGAGGGCGTGCGGACCCTGCGTGCGCAGATCGAGTGCCATCGCGTCGCTCGCCCCCTGGCCGATGATCGCACGCAGCGTGCCAGACTTCTTCAACCGAGGCCGAGGCCCCGGCGACCGGTCCACGATGGTGTTGTTCTGTCGCCAGCGCTCGATCACGACCTGCGGATCCTCCGCGATCGCCGGGTCGACGAGCTGCAAGAACATCACCGAATTAGGAATGTCAGACGCGTCGTGCACCACTGTGCTCGCATCCACCACCGGTGCGAGACGTCGAGCGAGCATGTGCAGGTACGCGTTGGAGACGCCTTCCACTCGCACATGCTCGAAGTGCTCGCCGGTGCGGACCAGGCCGACCTGGGCATCTTCGAGACCCGTTGTGACGTCGATGTAGCTGCGGCACACGGCCGGGAGAGACTCGACCGTGGGCGAGATGAACACCGCGTGCACGCCGCGATCCGCGCCGCGCTCCAACACATCCGTGAGTCGACCGCGGTCGACCGGTGCGTCACTGGTCACGAAGACGATCACTGACAGCGGTGGAGTGCTCTTGTGATCCGTCGCCGCGCGAGCGACATCCGTGCCGTACAGCAGCGGGTTCCAGTCTTCCTTGAACGGACCGCGCGGCTCTCCGCCGACGCCTTCTGCCCCGGCGCGTAGCACGTACTCCTCGAGCATGCTCAGCAGTGCGGCACCGGTCGGTGCGGAATCGGCGAGCGCCATGTTCCGGAACGGGCTCTTCTCGCTGGATGTGTGCGGCATCCACTTGAGCCAGTCCAACTCTGGCGTCCACGCGGAGTCGGCGAAGGCAACGGTGACGACATCGTTGGGGGCGTGCAGACCGAACAGCTGGACGGCAAGGCCGCGCATCGTGTCGGCCACCGGCCCCTGTGGACCCGCGATTCCGATCGACCCGGCGTCGGCCAGCGTGTCGAACACCGGCACGTCGTCGACGAGTTCGTAGCGTTCGCGCAGTCGGTCGATGCGTTCGATGAACTCGGGAAGGCCGTCCGGCTCGTCGGCATCGTCGATCATGTTGCGTGCGGGGAGCTGGCAGCTGCCCAACCGCAGACCGAGGAAGTTCCAGTGCTCCGGCCGCCTCGTCCACAGCATCGGGCCGAGGCGCATGGCGTGATCGAAGATTTCCGCGACGGGCGGAGCCTCCGCACTGCGGGCGCGCTCCTCCTCCGGCTTACCTCGGAAGAAGTCCTCTTCCAGCTGCTCGTACTGTCGCTCGAAGAGGAGGTACTCGTGGTTGGAGCTCTTCTTGCTCTGTACCGCCTGATTGATGATGTTGCCGAGCGCCATCAGCGGCGTCATCACGATCATGAGGAGCGACCGCGGATTCTCATTCAGCGCGTAGAGCGCCATACCCATCAGGATCGGCGTGACCAGGATCGGCCACGGGAACATCTTGCCGATCTTCTCGGTGGGCAGACGCGGAGCCTTGAACCGTGTGCCCGGGTAGCGCACCTCGACACGGGGGCTTCGATTGAACAGCAGGCCCCCACCTCGTTCGATGATCGGCTCCTCTGCCGCCGAGCCATCGAAGGACCGGGCGAGGCGCAGGATGAGCGTGGTGCCGCCGATCACGAACGGCTCACCCTCTTCGACCCTGACCCGCTGTACCGCGACACCGTCTACGAGCACGCCATTTGCGGAGTTCAGGTCGACGACCTCGATGTGCGCCCCGACCTCGAGGCGCGCGTGACGCTTCGAAACCAAAGGATCGACGAGGACAACGTCGTTGTCCGAGTCCCTGCCCAGGAACACGTGCCCGGCGGCGATGGGGAATTCTTGGCCCTCCAACGCTCCCGCCGTCGCGCGCAGCACGCCGACGATCTCGCCCTGGCCACTGGCTGCATAGTTGGGGCCGTAATTGACGATGGATGCTGCGAAACCGGAGCCGATCGGCGCTTCGCCAATCGGTACATCCGGCTGCAGCGGGACCAGTCGTTCACCGGCGGGAGGCGCGACGGCGAGTGTGACCACGTCGCCCTCGGCGACCGGCGTCGACCGTGTCGGATCGGCCTCGGCGACATGGCGAGCCACGTCGCCGGTGGTAGCCGTCGAATCCGTCGTGATCACGATGTCGACGGGGTCGCCCGACTGCCGGTGCAAGGTCAGTTTCAGTCGCATTCGTGTCCCTCAGTCCCGCTTAGCTCGCCAGCGACCATCATCTTGTGCTCGCCCTCGCTCATATCCGAATCACGGCTGCCGTACGATCGCCGATCCGAATCAGGTCGCTGTCCGTCGTCATGACCGGCGTGCCCGCAGCGACAACGTACTCCACACCGTCTCGGATCAGCCCCGACCCGTTTGTGGAACCGCAGTCGACGATCTCGAGTCCCCCGTCGACAGGACGCACCAGCAGGTGTGTCTTCGAAAGCGACCGGCTATCATCGGCCAGCGGGATCGGTCGTGCGCCAAAATACTGCGCCGGGTCCGGGTTACGCCCGAGGAGCACGGCTTCGGATACCAGGATGCTCTCGCCCGTGTCGAGACGCAGCGCGAAGCGTGCGGCTGGGGTGGTCTGCGGCGCAGGTTCTGGCGCGGGCGCGGGCTGCGGTATCGGGGCTGGATCGGACATCGGCTCTGGCGCAGGTTCTGGCGCGGGCGCGGGCGGCGGCACGGGAGCCTGCACGGGCTCAGGAGCACCGGCGAGCCGGTATCCGCCGAGCACCGGCTTACCAGCCTCACCCGGGCCGGCCTCCGCAGGCTGGACGGGCTGCGGCAGACCGATCACCGGACGCTCACGCGCCTCGTACGGACGCGCAATACCAATCACGCCGGCGCTGACACGGTTGCCGGGCCGATACTCGGGCTGTGCCGCCGGATCCATCGGTGTTGCAAGGGAAGGTAACGCCGATCGCTCAGGAGCCGGCTCGGCCTTCACCATCTTGCGTGCGACGCGCATCCGCTTCTCGTCGTAGGGCTGCAGCCCCTTGCGCACGTCCACCAGCCAGACATTCGTCGCCTTGTCATGCCATCCGCGTCCGCGGCGCTGCGGGTCAAGCGTCGGAGAAATCAGGAACAGTACGAGGCCGAAAAGCGGCACGAGGCTCACGACGGCGACGAGGAGGAAGCGCGACAGCACTGCGCCGACGCCAGGACGTCCGAGCGTGCGCACATTCACGCTTCGGATGCCGACGATGGCCTTGCCGATCGTCAGCCCCTTGGTTCCGTGGAGGACCAGTTGCACGACGCTGAAAACCAGGGTGAGGAGTACCGTGACGCCCGCCATCACGATACCGAGCACGAAGCCCGGATGATTGAGGAACCCGTAGGAGGAGATCGATCCGGTCGCGAGCTTGAAGAGTAACGGCATCGCACCAAGCCAGAGCGGCAGCTGCAACAACAGCCAGAGCGCGACATCCAAGGTCAAGGCCAAGGCACGGCGACCGAACGGCGCGCGCAACAGGCCGAGTGCGGCGGCATACGCCGGATCCGGGCGCCCGGAGGCGTCGAGTCCTTCGATCGTCTGCTTCTTCTCGTCGATCTCCCAAATCATGTCAGTCCACGCATCCCCGCACCGGTTCGGACGAGCGTCCGCCTTCACGGATCAGGAACACATCAATACACACCTCACCGGATCCCTGCGGGGTGAACGTGACCGTCGGTGTCGTCACCCGCTCGGCGCTGATCTCTCCCGAGAGAACGACCTGATCCCAGATGTAGAAGTCGCCGTCTTGCTCGTCCGGGTTCGTCCACGTGAAGGTGACCTGTTCGCCGTCGCGGACACCGGTGACGTCCGTCACTCGCGGGACAGTGGTCGTGACGATGTCTTGTGGCTGCACGACCTGTTCGGTGTCCTCGGGGTTGGGCTGCTGGGCGTTCAGGCTTGTGGCAATGAGGTTCACACCGACGATGCCGCCGGCGATGAGCAATACCGCCGCCACGATCCCGCCGATGATCCAGCCCACAGGGCCGCGACCAGGTGATTCTTCAGCCTCAGCGGGGGCGAGTCTCGGCGCGGCCGGCGCATCCGGCGCCAGAACCCGTGGCGGACGCAGCAGGGTGCGGTCATCCGCGGATTGTGGCACAGGCTCGGGAATGACGACCGTGGGCGGTCGCATCACGGTGTCATCGGCAGCCGGCGGGATCGGTGCGGAGTCGATGTTCGGAGCGAACGGCTGCGTCAGCGCGGACGGCCGGGTCGCTCCCGCATCCGGTGCGATGCTGACGACCTGACGCACCCTGGTCAGTCCGTCGTCATCATCATCGATCTGCTCGATGGGATGGTCATCGACGATGTCGATCGGCGTGACGGAGTGCGAGAGCTCGATCTGTACCTTCTGCAGCGCCCGCGCAAAGGCGACGGCGCTGGGGTACCGGTCGGCGGGGTTCTTCGCCATCGCCCGCTCAAGGACACGCTGCAGGCTCGCTGGCGAATCCGGGCGGCCGAGTGGCAGCAGCGGGGCGCGCTCGATGCGCTCGATCAGATTGGCGCTGGAGTTACGCTCACCGGGGCGTTCGAACGGCGAACGCCCCGCAAGCAGCGTGAACAGCGTGGCAGCAAGCGCCCACACATCCGACCATGTGCCGCTCTGCGGGGGGTCGCCGAATGATTCCGGTGGCGACCACGGAATCGACATACCGGTTGCCTCGGAGATCGCCGCGGTCGTCGAAGCGATGCCGAAGTCGGTCAGCGCCGGTCGGTTGTACTCCGTGACGAGGATGTTTGCCGGCTTGATGTCGCGGTGCAGGACGCCGGCACGATGCGCGGTCTCCACTGCGCCGGCGACCTGGATGCCGACGCGCAGCGCCTCCGCGACCGAGAACGGCTCCTTGCGGGCGCGCAGCTGCAGGTTCGGGCGAGGGCAGTACTCCATCACGATGTACGGGCGTCCGTCGCCGGCGACCGCGGCCTGATAGATCGTGACGATCGCCGGGTGCGTCGACAGCATTGCCATGACATTCGCCTCATCGGCGAACTCCTGCGCGGATCCGCTCGAGATGCGATCAGCCAGCAGCACCTTGACGGCGACCCGCCTCTTCGGCATCTGCTGCTCGTACAGGAAGACATCGGCAAAGCCACCCGTGCCCAGTGGTTCGACGTATGTGAAGCCAGGGAGATCGGGTGGTGGGGAGGGTGGCCTGCTCACGGAAGATCCTCGAAGGTGACGATGACGCCGTCCCCGAGGTCGACCGCGTCGCCGCTCAGCACCAGGACCTGCTCACCGGGGTGCAAGCGCATGGGATCCGCACCCGGCCGCAGCAGAGTCGATCCGTTCGTGGTGTGCAGGTCGATCACGACCACGGTGTCGCCCTCGGGGCGCACCTCGAGGTGATTGCGGGAGATGTCCTGCTGGGGGCTGTCCACCGCGATGAGGTGCGGCAGATTGGCACCACTGGCCCGGGTCGATCGCGGCCGCCGGCCGATGATCACCGGGCGGTCAAGGGATGCGCTCTGCCCCGTGGAGAGCCGGATGCGGCCGACGGATGCCACCGGAATCGCAACAGTCGGAGCTTCCGACGATGACGCTGCGGCTGGATCTCGGAGCGCGCGGGCCTGCGCGAGGGAAATGGTTGCACCGTCGTGGTCGCCTGGCGCGTGATCGGGTATGGGACTTCCTGCCGGGATCACGTGGACGGTGTCTCCAAACAACAGATCGAAGTCATCAACCTCTGCGGTGGAGTCGGCTTGCTCCGGCATCAGCGTGTCGTCCGTGTCACCCGTGTCAGGATCCTCGTCTGCGACAGGGGATTCCTCTGCGACAGGGATCTCCTCTGTGACGAGGGTCTCCTCAGGAATCGGCGGGGCCTTCGAAACAGGCGGGGCGGTCAAAACGGGCGAGGCGATCGGGACAGACGGGGCGATCAAAACGGGCGGAGCCACGGGAACGATCGGATGCTCCGACGCCACCAGTTCCACGGTCAGCGCAGCAGCGCGCACGACGCCGCCGATGATGGGGAAGGAGATGTCCGGTTCGTCTGCGATCGCGATGCGGATCCGGCTGGCCGAGCGGATCAGACGCTCACTCCAGGTGGTGACGTCGCGTCCGCTGACGCGCGTCTCGCCCTCTGTGGAGTCGACCGTCACCTCGGGCACACCCCGTACAGCGACACGAACGTTCGCACCGTCCGTGGTGGCGATCGCCACGAAGTCGGGGAGCCCCGCAAGCGTTCCTCCGGAGCCGAGGGTGAGCAGATCCACCAGCGCGCCGAGTTCATGCGCGTCACGCATGCCGTCCCAGATCTCGGCGACGAATGTCGCGTCGGCCCGCGGAGGCAGAACGATGACAGTGTCCACGTTGACAAGCGCGTTCCACTGTCCAGGGCGATAGGTGACGTTCACGGGCGCACTCCTCCTGCGGCTTCGCGCGGACGCGTATCCGCGATGTCAGGAACATCTGTCTCCACGGGGCGCCCAGGATGGGACGCGACGGAGATTGCGTCGACGATCACAGCAGTCACGTTGTCGCGGCCACCGGCACTCACAGCGTCGGCGACAAGGACGTTGGCGGCGCTCTGCGGATCGGTCTCAAGGGAAAGGACGTCACGGATGTGGCCGTCGGACAGTTCGGAGCAGAGCCCGTCCGAGCAGATCAGGATTCGGTCACCCAGGTCGGCGGGGAACATCCAGTAGTCGGCCTCACCAGTGCTTCCACCGCCGATCGCACGGGTAATGATGTTGCGACGATGGTCTGTGGCGGCTTCGGCCGCTGTCAGCTCACCCGACTCCACCAGCTCCTGAACGACCGAGTGATCCACACTGATCTGCTCCAGCTCACCGTCCGACAGCCGATAGGTGCGGGAGTCTCCGATATTCAGGACGAGCCAGTATCCGGTGCCGTCGACCGAAGCCAACACCACGCCACTCAGGGTCGTTCCTGCGCGCCCGGTGGTGGAAACGGAGATGTCGTCGACGGCGAAACGTGCGCTGCTCACGGCGGCACGCACGTCATCGAGGACGAGTGACTCACGACCGGAATACCGCTCAAACTCGGCGAGCGCCGCGGCACTCGCGCGCTCCCCCGCCTCATGACCACCCATGCCGTCCGCGACGAGGAAGACGGGAGCGCTCGCCAGCAGCGAGTCTTCATTCAGAGTGCGGCGGCTGCCCACATGCGTGGCCGAGCCGGACGTCACGATCAGGGATGCACTCATACGTAGCCGCCAATCGTGACGATGCGATCGCCGATCTCGATGGCATCGCCGAGGCGGATGCCTACCTGCTCACCGGGTGCGCAGGTGATCCGCTCGCCGTCGCGTACGATCGTCACCCCGTTGGTGGAGTGGCGATCCATCACCCATCCGCCACTGACGTCACCGCCTGCTTCGAAGTGTGTCTTGGACAGCGACAGCGTCTCGTCGCGCACGGACACGATGGTTGCGCCCTGCTCGGGCTGAGGATTGCGTCCGAAAATGGTGCGCCCGGATACCGGAACGCGGGTTCCGTCATCCCAAGTGAACACCAGCCGGTGGCCGGGGATACTGATCCGGGTGTCCTCGATGTCCTCCGACTCGGCTTCGTATGAGACGGGAACGAGATCAGGCACGGTAGTGCGCTCGGGATCGGGCAGCGAAACGGTCACGTCGTCAATCTGCTCGGGCCGCTGCGGCGGGGCGTCCTGCGTCACACCTGGAACGAACGCGATCAGTGCATCCTCGGCAACCGGTGCGGGCGGCCGCGGAGCGGCCGCGACGGGTGCTGGTGGTACCGGCGCATCCGGCGCAACCGGCGCGACGCTCGGCATCGCCGGAACGGCAGGCATCCGAGGAACCACTGGCATCTGCGGAACCATCGGCATCTGCGGCACAGTCGGGCGTGGAGCCGCTGCGAGTGTGGGTGCTCCGGGCTGCACTGAAGGAAGCGGCGGGCGCGGCGGCACCTGCATCGCTTGGGTCGGAGGAGCCGCTGCGCTGCCTGCGGTCGGCAGCGTGCGTGATTCCAACATGAGGGACTTCGCGACCTTGTCGTGCCAGCCTTGGAATCGCCCCGAGCCGTCGAACAACGGCGTGAAGTAGCCGACGACGATGGACGCTGCGAGGCCGAAGATGATGTTGCGCACCAGCGTCATACCGAATCCGAGCGGCGCGCCGTCGACCTCGCGCACGAGGCGGATGCCCTGCGCGCGCATGCCGATCGACCCGCGACCGCTCTGCATCAGCGTGTAGACGATGAACCATCCGAGCATCACCACCGAGATCAGCGGGCCACCGATGGCCAGCACCCCGAGCATCCCCTCAAGGCCTGCCGAGACGGCGACCACCGCGAGAATGATGCCGAGCACGATGCCGATTCCGGCCGCGATCGCAGCGTCGATGATGTATGCCACGGCGCGCCGCGACGTCTGGGCGACCGTGCCGAACGCCGGTTGTGTCATGGTGTCTCGCTCTCGGATACATCGGAAGTGCTGTTCTTGATCGTGCCAGGTTCTCGTCGAACGCGCGCGTTCGCGGCATCCTTCAGACTCTGCACGCCTGCGGAGAGATGTGATCCTCCCAGCAGCGAGCGCATATTGAGACGTGCCTTGATCCGCTTCCAGAAGCCAACTTCGCTACCGAGGCCGACAACGATCTCATCGACCTGCTTCCAGAACGCCTCAACGTCTTCGGGGGTCGGTTCGTTCGGTCCGAAGACCTCGGCGTCCGCCCGATCGGCGAGCACCGTGATGGCGGGGGCCGACAGTGACTCAGCGACCCCTACTGCTTCCTCACCGCGCGTGGCCCCCGGCACGAGGCGCGCGCCGTAGTCGACTGCGCGGTCGGTGAGCTCATCCCACCCTCCGCTGATGCGATCGGCCGTGCGCTCGGCGGCGCGTCGTGACCGGCGCCGCGACGCCTTCCACGCGCCGATGATGATAAACGGCGAGGCCAGCAGGGCGATCACGCCGAGCGAGATGCCGCCGATCGCCAGGATCACAGCGATGATGCCGCCGATGTCTGACTTCTCGTCCTCGGACTCGCGATCGTCCGGAAGTGTCGGCGGGAGATCAACCGGCTCCTGCGGCGGAGGCGGCGGCTGCAGCACCTGCGGCTTCGGGTCGGCACGGGGCTTGGTGTTCTGATCGTTCGGCACCTGGTCTTCGGGAGGCGTCGGATCGAACGACACCCATCCGAAGCCGTCGAAGTTGACCTCGACCCAGGCGTGCACGTTCTCACCAGTCGCGGTGAACACGGCATCCTTCTGCTGGTCTTCGTCAGGGTAGAAGCCCATCACCACGCGCGCCGGAATGCCGAGCTCGCTGGCGAGCAGGGTCATCGTGACCGCATACTGCTCGTCGTCTCCGACCATCTGTGCGCCGCCGATGAGCGTCGAGATGCGCTCCGAGGTGTGCCCAGCGCGAGAGATCACCTCGCCCTCCAACCCGTGGCTGAAGAAGCCGTCCTCCGAAAGGAAAGACTCCAGCGCTCGTACCTTCTCGATCGGCGTCTCCGCGTCCGCAACGGTTTCCGCCGCCAGCGCGGTGAGGTCCTCCGGCACGTTCTCGTGCTTGGGCACGCGCACGGTGCCGAACTCGGCATCCACGAGCTGCTCCTCGGCATACTGCGCGGGGATCGTCGTCTGCACCGAGTAGGCATCGCCCTCCGCGATCCCGGTCGTCGTGACCGCGGTGCCGGTACCTGTGCTGTAGTAGGTGTTCCGTCGCAGTTCGTCTGCGTCGTCGCCGTCGAAGGAGAACTCCGACACGGCGCCGGCATTGGGCACCCAGACTCCGTCGTAATCGCCGATCTCGAACTCCAGCGTCGCCGGCACTCCTTCGGCCTCCGGCGACATGTTGGAGCGGATCGGCGAGAACGTGCTGGAAGAGCCGGGGCCTCCATCGACGACGTTGATGACCTGCCCGTCGAACTCGTCCATGGACGCGAGGCGGATGCGCGCACCGGCCGGAAGGCCGCTCACCGTGAAAAGCGTTTTCGTGCCCGCGTCACGCACGTCCCCGCGGAACGACTGCAGTGCGCTGGGGTAGTCGCGCACATCGAACGGAGGGATGACCACGTCGCGGAGCACGTGGCGCGTCTCGGACGGGGTGGTGAACGCACTGGTGGCGATGCCTGCACCACCGGCGAGCACCAGCACCGCAGCTCCCGAGAGCAGCCGACGCGTGCGCATGTGACGGGCACGCGTCACATCGATCTGGCCTGCCGATACGGCCGCGTTCTGAGGAGAGGCGAGCTGGCGAATGGCGAGCCAGGCCACACTCACGATGGCGAAAACGGTGCCCTGGATGAGGGGAACGGCAGGCTCGGGGGTACCGAAGGCGATGACCAGCGCGAGCAGGGCGCCGGCGGGGATCAGCGCCCAGGCAGGTCGGGTGAGCCGCAGCGCGAGGGATGCGGTGAGCACGGCGGCGACCAGCATCAGCAGGAACGGCACGAGCAGGTGCCCATCGGGCGCGGCCACTGGCGCAACGGTGGTGAGCATGCGCTTCCACGACGTGATCACGCCGACCGCCAACTGCTGCAGTGTGTCGAGCGTCGGGATGACGCCAGCCATCGCCGTGTGCGGCAGCGCGAGCGCGCCACCGAAGACGAAGTAGACGAGCACGGTGAGCCCGGCAACGATGAGCATGCCCCACTTGCGCCAGGTCGAGACGGCAGCGATACCAATGCCGAGCGCCATTCCTCCGAGCGCGGCGACGAGGTAGCTCGGACCGGCGAAGCTCGGCCAGAACCCCACAACGGAGACGCCGAGCAGCACTGCCACGGCCACGAGGTCGGTTATCCAACGGCGCACGGAGATCGGCGGGGCAGCGGGCGTGCTCATGCGAGGACCTTCTGGAGTGCGAGGGGGATCTGCTCAAGCGCGCCGAGGCTGACGACATCCGCGTCAGCGATCCGTCGCAGCGAAGGCCGTTCGACCGTCGTGTCGGCCACGACAGCCATCACGCGTGCGCCGAACGGGAGACGCGAGCAGGCGAGGCGGAGGTCTTCGTTCGAGACCTTCGAGCCGCAGACGAGCACCACGACACTCGCCAGCGGCATGGTGGCTGCGATCAGGCCACTGAGATCGGAGATGCCGCCGTCACGCGGTCTACTGCTCTCCACAGCCGCGAGCGAGTCGAGCAACTGCTTGCCGCTGCCCGCCCGCAGTTCGCGCCCCTGCACACGCGCGTCAACGCGCTGCGAGTCGCGCAGTGCGCGCAGGCCGACGGAACCGGCCACCGAGATGCCGAGTTCGAACTCGGCCTCCGTCATGTAGTCGCCGCTCGAGCGCGAGAGGCCGATGACGAAGTGTGATCGCCGGGTCTCCTCGTACTGGCGCACCATCATCACACCTGTGCGAGCGGTCGAGCGCCAGTGCACGTGACGAAGGTCGTCGCCGGGTTGGTACTCGTTGAGCGCATGGAACGAGACGTCGTCCCGAGAGAGGTCTGCGGCGGGAAGTCCCTCGAGATCGCGCAGGAACCCCAGCGACTGGCCACCGAACATCGTGGTTTTCGGGTGCACATAGAGGTCGACGGGATCGTCGCGCCGATGTGCGCGCTCGAACAGCCCCAGCGGGTCGCCGCGCACCACGCTGACGGGACCGACCTTGACCACTCCACGTTTCTGGGTAGGGATCGCGAACAGCTCCTCCGACGTCTCCCCCGGCGCGAGCCGGTGGATGCCGAACTCACCGCGCCCGGCTCCGACCGGAAGCACAACCCGCGAGGGCAGGATCGCCCGACTGCTCGGGTTAGCGAGCGTCAGCGCACCGACGGCCCTCTCGCCGACGACCACGCGGGTGCGCGCCAAATCGAGGGCGACGTCGTACTCGGTGCGTCCGATCAGGAACAGGGCGCACAGTATCAGCGTGATTGTGATGACGACGGCGGCGATCGTCGGTTCGATCCAGCCGAAACGTTGGCCGAGAACCCACAAGACGATCGCCAGCGCCATCAGCACCCAGGCGAGCGGTCTGATCACACTCGTGATCTTCAGCAGACGCGCGCCGACGCGCGCCCCGAGGACCGCCGCGACGTCACGCCAGCCGGCGTCGCGTTCGATCTCCGGCGCGTCGGACACCGTATCTGCGGTCATCAGGCCGCCGATCGCGCCTGAGGAGCCGCAACGCGGTCGAGCACACGGTCGATAACGACATCCGGCGTCGTACCAGCGAACTCGGCTTCAGCGTCGAGCAGCAGACGATGCTGCCACGCCGGACGGACCAGCATCTTGATGTCGTCCGGCAGCACGTAGTGCCTGCCGTGGGCCGCTGCCCAGACCTTGGCCAGACGGATGATCGCGATCGCGCCACGCACGGACACTCCCAGGCGCACCCCGCTGTCCTCACGGGTCGCCTCGGCGAGCTCTGCCACGTAGCGCAGTACCGCGGGGTCGACATGGGCACTCGCGCCGAGGTCTGCCATGTCGGCGACCGCGCTGGTGGTGATGATCGCGGAGAGTCGCGCGGAGGGGTTGCGATCGGACGCGCCAGCAAGGATGCTCTCGGTCACCGCGAGATCGGGATAGCCGATCGAGGTCTTGATGAGGAAGCGGTCGAGCTGCGCCTCGGGGAGCTTGTAAGTTCCAGCCTGCTCGACGGGGTTCTGCGTTGCGATGACGAGGAACGGGCGACCGGCCTCGTGCGTGACACCGTCAACCGTGACGCGTGACTCCTCCATGACCTCAAGCAGCGCGGACTGTGTCTTCGGAGAGGCACGGTTGATCTCATCCGCCAGCACGATCGATGCGAAGATCGGCCCCTTGTGGAACTCGAACTTGTGCGCCTGCTGGTCATAGATCGTCACGCCGGTCACGTCGGACGGCAGCAGGTCAGGCGTGAACTGGATGCGGGAGCTGCTGCCCTGCACCGTCGCGGCGAGCGCCTTCGCGAGGCTGGTCTTTCCGGTGCCGGGGGCGTCTTCGAGGAGCACGTGCCCCTCGGCGAGCATCGACGCCAGCACGAGGCTGACGATCTCACGCTTGCCCTGCAGCGCCTTGTCGACGTTGTCGACGAGGCGGTTGAAGGTGCCCTGGAACCAGGCGGCCTGCTCGGGTGTCATTGTCATGCGTGCGATTCCTTATTTCTCTCAGAGGGTGCGGTCACGGCTACCATGCGCGCTTCTCATAGGCTTTGCCGTTGATTTCCACCCACACGTTTTCGCCCGGGTAACCGTAGTAGCACGAAAGCTGCTTCGTCCCGTTGGAGGGCACGTCGACGGGGTGGTTGCCGCCGAGTGCCCCGTGGGCCGACATGCATTGCACGTTGTATCGGTCGCCTTGGAAGTCCTTGGTGTTCAGCAAGAAGAACGCACAGGCCTCTGTGGTGCACACCCCGGTCTCATCGTTCACGTAAACGGAGTCGCCCCGGGTGACCCATGCGCGTGGTTCCGGCGGTGGTGGCGGTGGGGGTGGCGCAGCCACCGTGGTGCGCGAAATCGAGGTGGTCTTCGTCTGGCCTGCGGCGTCTGTCACGCGTACATCCATCTTCACCGTCTGGCTGTACCCGTAGGTACCGGTGGTTCCGGTCCCGTTGGCTGGCCCCCACGCACCACCGTCGAAGCGAACTTCCAGCACGATGTCCCGGCCGTTGCGGGCAGGGGCTGTCCAGGACCACTTGATCGTGGTGCCGGTGACGGCACCGTCGGCCCCTGGCTGGCCGACAGCCCCGTAGGGCTGCACGGTAGCGGACGGCGCGGACGGCGCTCCGGCGTAGACCGTTCCGTCCACGGTCGCGACTGCTCGAACGCGGATCGCATAGCTGCCGTTGTTGTCGACCTGGCCGTTGCCGATCGTCGCGCCGTCCCAGTCCGAGCGCCAACTGCCGTTGTTCACGCTGTACTGATATGTGACCTCATTGGCCCTGGCACCGTTTCTGGCCCCAGGCGTATACGTGACCGGGCTGATCACATTGTCACCCGGACTGCCGGCGACATTCGTCGGCGCCGAGGGCGCAATGACGCCTCTGCGTTCCGCTGACGGTGGGCTCCACTCGCCCCAGCCCGCCTTGTTGATCGCGTGCACGATGTAGGTGTATCCGGTCTCCGACGTGTTGACCGTCACCGCCTGGCTGGTCTGACCGGCGGAGATGTCCAGAGTGTCCACGACAGTCGATCCGTTGCGGATCTGAAGCTGGTAGCCGGAGATCGCCGCGCCGTTGTTCGAGGGCGTGACCCAGGAAACCTGCATCTGCGCCTGCGATCCCACCGGTGAGAGCTCGGTCGTGGTCGGCGCCGCCGGTGCCGCGGGAGGACCAGCGGGGATCTCGGATGACGACCAGCCGCTCCAGCTCGACGCCTCAGGCGCTTTGTTGTGTGCCTGCACGCGCACCTGATAGTCGGTGCCGTTCTCTAGCCCCTCCCAGACGATCGAGTTGCCGGTGACCTTTTTCTCGGTGATGCCCGACGGAGGCGCCGGCGAAATCTGCAGCGTGAAGGAGTCGACGGGCGAGCCGGGCGTCGTCGGCGTCGTCCACGCCACGGCCAGCGACTTGTCACCGAATTTCAGCGTCGGTGCCACCGGCGTGTCCGGACGGGCATCGGGGCGGGCGATCTCGGACGCCTGAGACGCCTCGGATTCGCCCACGCGGTTGGTCGCCGTCACCTGGAACGTGTACTCGACGTTGTTCGTCAGGCCGTCCAGTGTGCATGTGGTCGACGTGCACGTCTTCGAGTACGGCTTGCCTGCCACGCTCGTGACCGTGTACTTCGTGATCTCGGCCCCGTTATTGGACGGCGCGGCGTACGACACGACCACGACGCGATCCTGCACGCTCGTCACCGTCGGACGTCCTGGCGCATCCGGAACACCCTGCACAGTGAGGACGATCTTTCCGTCGACCTCGCGGTCGGCATCCTCAGTCGCATCCTGGATCCGATAACGCACCACCATGGTGCCCACAAAGTCATCCGCCGGCGTGACGGTCACCTGATCGCCGTCCACCTTCACCGAGCCTTGACCGGACTCCCGCTGCGCGGACAAGACCTTCAACGGCACGTCTGGGAAGGGGTTCGAGTCGTTCTCCAGCACCGAGAGGGTGACGGGTTCACCCTGGTCCGCCTGTGGCATCCGGTCTGTGTTCGCAGTGGCGAGCGGCCGAGTCGACGCGGTCACATGAACGAGGACCGTACCCTCGATCGGATCGGTCTCGCCGTCAGAGACGCGCACGCTCAGAGTCGCCGTCGTCCCCTTCTTCGCGTTGGACGCCGCCTCGACACTGAGTGTGCCGCCCTCGACGCGAGCGGTGAGCCCGTCGCCGGGGCTGCCCACGAGTACGTATTCGTGCTCATCAGCGTCATCCGGATCGGTCGTGAGGGCCGCCAGATCGAGCGTCGATGAGGCCTCACCGGGCGCGACCTCGATCTGGCCCTGAGTGAAGGTCGGCTGCTGGTTCGCCGGCGGCAGCACCGTGATGGGGATGGTCAGCGTTGCCTTGCGACCGTCCGGATCGTCGGGTCCAGTGCCGTCGGTCACCTCGAGCGTGATGCCGTCCTCGCCGAAGTACCCCTCCGCCGACGTGTACACCAGCGTGCTGGCGTCGCGTATGAGATCCGCCCCGTTCGCATGGGACGCGCTCACCTTGGCGTGCTCGGTGATGATGACGCCGCGGCCGTCTGCCGCGGTCACGTAGTCGGCGAGCTCGAGCACCTTCGTCTCGCCACTGACGACCTCGACGGCAGCTGCGAGGACGGGCACCGGGCGCAGATCCGCCACGGCAGGAACGAAGATGAACGCCGAAGTGGTCAGCCCGTCGACGTCGGTGAGCCCGTAGCGGATCAGCTGCATCTCGTCGCCGACCGTCACCTGCACCGTACCGTCGGGCATCGGCGTCGCGCCCGCTCCGAGATCGACGTCCAGCGCCTCGGTCGTGCCGTCCGGGTCCTCATCATTGGCAAGGATGTCGATAGTGGTGGTCAGCTCACCGGGCTCCATGTCCTCCATCCGCACCCAGTCGTCACGGGCGATCGGAGCGAGCAGCGGGACATCCTCATCCACGGTGATCTGCAGCACGGCATCCGCGGTAGCGCCGGCCTCGTCAACGATCGTGTACTGGATCGACGTCTCGAGGGCGTGATCCGGCGCCTCCACCAGAACCCGATCGCCCGAGACGCGCGCGGTCAGTCCGTCCTGATCCGGCACGACCAGCGCATCCTCGACCAGGCGGACGGTTCCGCCCTCCGGGTCGGAATCATTGACCATGACGGGAACGGCGACCTCGCGGCCGGGGCGGACGACAATGGAATCTTTCACTGCGTACGGGGCCTGGTTGACGTTCTCTGCGGGAGCGATGCCGACCCTGATCGTCGCGAGTCCCTCCTTGCCGAGGCGGTCCCGCACACGGTACGTGAACGTATCGACGCCGGATGAGTCTGCGTACGCCTCGTAGGTGAAATAGTTCTGAGCGACGGTGGCGCGTCCCTTGGTGGGGTTCGATGCCAGGCCGATGAGTTCGACAGAATCGCCGTCCGCATCGAGTCCGTCCAGAGGAACCGCGATGTTCGTCGTCTTGCCGCTGAGCACACGCGCAGTGAGATCACGCGGACGAGGAGCAGCATTGTTCTCCTCGTCGACACCGAGGATCTGGATGGTGATGTAGCCACCGACTGCCTGTCGCGAGTCCGATACTTCGTAGGTCGCATAGACGGTCTTCGGCTCATTGCCGGCTTTGAATCGCACCTCGTCCTGCGAGACGAAGATCTCACCGTCCGCCGGATCCACGAACGGCTTGACCATCTCCGGCTCCACGTGCAGCGCGTCGCCGTTCGGATGCGTGTCATTGTCGAGGACCGGTATGGTCACTACGTCGCCGACGCGCACAACAGCCGTGTCGGGGTTCGAGACCGGCGGCTGCACATCATCCGGCGCCGGGATCGGGATGACGATGACCTCGCCTTCAGCGGTCTTCGACCCGTTCGAGATCCGGTAGGTGACGCGCACCTGCGCGTCCAACGCGCCCTGATCTCCGATGCGCAGCGTCTCGTGGTTGAGTACCGAGACCGAGATGCCGCTGCCGGGTTCCACGCTCACCGACTGGACCACGAGGATACCCCCGGAGGGATCGGTGTCATTGTTCAGCACGCCCAGCAGCACCTCGCCACCGGTCGGCAGCAGCGCGACGTCACGCACCGCGATCGGCGGCAGATCCTGTTCCGTGGCATCCGCGACGTCGATGCGAACGAGGCCCGCCACGCCGTTGGGGCCGGCGGCAACCTCGTACTGCACGTAGTAGACGCCGGCCGTCGGTGCGCTGAAGGTGAACGTCTTGTTGGGGTAGTCGGGGACGATCGTCGCCCCCGGTGTCTCGTCGCCGTTGACGCGGGTGAGGCGCAGCTGCTCCCGCCCCGAACTGGTGTCGTTCGTGAGCGGCGCCACGGTGACCTGCTCGCCCACGCGGGTCAGGACGTGGTCGGCGTTGGTCTTCGGATCCGTGGAGCCGGACGGGCGGACATCCAGGATCATCATCGTCGTGGCGATCTCACCCTGCGCATCCGCGACCGACACCGCGACTTCCTTGCGGCCCTGCAGGCTGGCTGTGGCCCGGTACGTAATCTGGCCGTCGGTGGTGAAGTCGACTTCGTCACCCGGCGCAGGCTCGACATTCCTGAGATAGATGTCATCGCCCTCAGGATCGATCCAGTCCGGCAGCACGTTGTAGGAGACGGTGCCACCGGTCTCGATGGCGAGAGTGGTCGTGCGCTTCGACTTCGGCGCGGTGTTCGTGTCCCAGTCTTTGACGCGAAGTGTGACCGTCGCATTGTCCTTGCCGCCGCGGCCGTCATCGGCTTCGTACTCAAAGGTCGCAGACCCCGAGGCGTCTTCATCGACGGCAATCTGCAGGGAACCACCGTCATAGATCGGCTGCACGGCGCCTGCCGAGGGCTGGTCACCCTTGACCGTCGCTACCAGCACATCGCCGTCGGCGTCGTTGTCGTTGTCAAGGACGGGGAGGTTCGTCGTCTGGCCTGGCCGCACACCGAACTCGTCGTCCTCGGCGACCGGTGGGGTGTTGATCGCCCCGCGTTCGGGGAGTGTGGTCTCCGGGGTCTCCTCAGTGGTCTCCTCTTCGTCCTCGGTCTCGCCGTCCGGAGGCGTCAGATCGCTCCAGTTGTCGACCTGCTGCAGGCTCTCGTCGGCGAGCCATGCGGCTCCGCTCACCGTGTCGTTGAGGATGATGACGTTGCGGTTCACACGAAACTGGAGCGCTGCCGAGTCCTCAACATCGGGGATCGCAGCCCCGACGTCGTTCGAATCTCCTGGGCACTCTCGCACGAAGGTGCCGGCACCGGACCATGCGCCGTAGGAGCAGCCGAGCAGCGAGACGGGGATGGCCGGCGTCCCCTGTCCCTTCGCATCGGTCTGCTGCGGTTCGCTGCCGTCCAGCGGCACCTGGATGAGCTGCGAGGCAGTGGCGACCGTGATGGAGTCCGCCGCTGCGGAGGCGTGCTGCAGCACGGCGCTATCCGCCTCCGGGATCTCCGTGCGGAGCCCGGATGGCGTCATGATCACGCCGTCTGAGGGAACGAGGACCGTCGGGGTCTGTCCGACCGCCGTGATGGTGGGGGCGATTGACGTGTCGATGTCGCCCAGCGACGCGGTCGTCGTCTCCTCGAGGGGGGAGCCCTCGTTGTCGACCGGAATGGTGATCACGTCTGCGTTCTCGCCGGAGACCGCGTACACCGTGCCGTCCTGACCAACCGTGACATCAGAGTTCTCGCCGAGCTCGACCAGCGGGTCCGCGCCCTGGAACTCGAAGCCCGCGATGCCCTTGACCGGGATCACCCAGAGCTTGCCCGTCACGGTGTCGAGGATTGCGGCGGTCTGTGCGCCGAGCGCGACCTTCGCGGAGCCGGGGATCGGTGCGGTGTCAGTGAGCGAGACGCGTGCTGGGTCGATCGCCGTCAAAGATGATTCACCGGAATCGACAACCAGGATCGTAGAGGTGTCTTGCAGGATGTCGAAGGACTCGCCGGTCGTGCGCAACCCACCGTCGAGCAGCGTCGACTCGTTGTTGAAATGCCCGACCATCAGGGCTGAGGACTTCGTGATCCACACGCCGCCGTCGTTCAGATCGACCTTGGTGGTGGGATTGCCATCGTAGGCGAGGGCGAACCCGGTGATAGCGAGCGTGACGGCCGTCAGCGCCGCGACGGACGCGATGGCCTTCGGCTTCGCGCGCATCCACGAGAATGCCTTCATACTTGATTCCCCTCGAAGTGCCTCAAAGAGGACCCTTCATTCTCCGATCCGCTTCGCAGAGCGAAACGACACACCGGACAATCGTAACCGCACGTGCCCTGAGCAGCCACGGGGAGAAATACCCATCCGCGCACGGGGCGAGGCAGGCAGTTAGTCCCAGCTGCGTCGCTCATACGCGACACCATCGATGGTCACCCACACCTGATAGCCCTCGCCGCGGGAACCGAGGAAGCAACTGATCTGCACACTGTCATTCGCGGGAATGTCCCAGTTCTTGCCGCCGGTGAAGTACCCACCATCGGCCGCAAATGACGGGTGATCGGAATAACAGCCGACCTCGTAGTTCCCGGCAACGAAATCTTTGGTGTTGATCACGAACCTCGCGCAGGTGGGGCAACCGGGCTCCTCGACGGCGTCACCGCTCGTCACCCACGCGCGGGGCGGAGGCGGATCATTCGTCCTCGCGGAAGCAGCGGCCTCACTCGACAGCTGGCCCTCTGAGTCATAGGCGCGCACCTGGATGGTGTGGGTCTGTTGGTACCCGTTTCCGGCGATCCGTGACCCCGATGGGCCGACGTTCTCCCAACCCGCCCCATTCACGTTGATCTGCATCACGTTGATGGGGCGACCGTTCGTGGCGGGGGCACTCCACCCGAGCGTGACACTGGTGCCGTTGTTGCTGGCTGTCGCCGTCGGCGTGTTTACCGGGCCGTAGGGAATCACTGCGGCCGACGCTGCAGATGGATCGCCCGCGTATGTCGTCCCTGATACGGTCGCGACGCCACGTATCTGGACCGCGTAGCTCGTGCCGTTAGTGAGACCGCTGATCGTCGTACCGCTGAGGGTATTCCAGCTGCCGTTGCCGTTGAGCATGTACTGGTAGCTGACCTCGCCCTCGCGGGCGCCGTTGCGAGCACCGGGCGTGTACGCGACAGTAATGTTTCGGTCATGTGGCTCGGCGGACACTCCTGTGGGCGGAGAAGGTGCGATGACTGCGCGACGCTCGGGGGATGCATCGCTCCACGCACCCCCGCCTGCCTTGTTCTGCGCGCGGACCTTGTAGGTGTACCCCGTCTCAGAGGTGCTGACCGTCACTGCCTGGCTGGTCTGGCCAGCAGCGATGCTGAGCGTTCGCGTCACCTCTCCACCGCGGATCACCTGCATCTGATAGCCAGAGATCGCGGCGCCGTTGTTGTTCGGCGCCGCCCAGCTCACGTTCATCTGTGCCTGCGATCCGACCGGAGACAGCTCGGCCGTGGTCGGCGCTCCTGGTTGCATCGGCGGTCCTGCGGGGATCTGCGAGAGTGACCAGCCGCTCCACGTGGACGGCTCTGGCGCTCGGTTGTGTGCCTGCACCTGCACCTGGTACGAAGTGCCGTTCTCCAACCCCTCCCACACCATGGAGTTTCCGGTCACCCCAGTCTTCTGAGTGATACCGGAAGGCGGTGCGGGTGATATTTGCAGCGTGTACGACTCCACGGGGGACCCCGGCGTCGTCGGAGTGGCCCAGGCCACGACCAGCGACTTGTCGCCGAAGGCGAGCGTGGGCGCGTTCGGCGCATCCGGCCGGGCGTCCGGGCGCGCAAGTTCCGACGGCCCTGAGGCCTCCGAATCTCCCACCCGGTTTGTCGCGACGACCTCGAACGTGTACTCGACGTTGTTCGTCAGTCCGTCTAGTGTGCAAGTGGTCGATTCGCACTGCTTGCTGTAGTTGCTTCCCGTCACGCTCGAGACCGTGTAGCCGGTGATCTCCGCACCGTTATTCGACGGCGCCGAGAACGTCACCACGACCGTGCGATCCTGCACGCTGGTCACCCGTGGACGCCCAGGGGCATCGGGGACGCCCTGCACGGTGAGCACGATGCGACCTTCGACCTGGCGATCCACGTCTTCCGTGGCATCCCGAACCGTGTACCGGATGACGAGCGATCCGACGAACTTCGCGCTAGGAGTCACGGTGACCTCGTCACCGTCGATCTTGGCCACTCCGTTGCCCGTCTCCGGCGCGGCCGATACGAGTGTCAGCGGGGTCTCAGGGAACGGATTGAAGTCGTTCGCCAATACCGGCACCGTGATGGTTTCGCCTTGATGGGCCTCATCGATCGTGTCGGTGTTCGCGGTTGCGAGCGACCGCGTGGATGCGCTGACGCGCACGATCACCGTCCCCTCAATCGGGTCTGTCTCGCCGTCAGACACGCGAATTGTCAGGGTCGTAGTGGTTCCCTTCTTCGCGTTCGAGGCCGCCTCGACCAGGAGCGTCGAACCCTCGACACGTGCGCTGAGCCCGTCGCCGGGGCTTCCCACAAGACGGAACTCGTGTCCATCCTCCGGATCCGGATCGCTCGTGAGCGCTGCCAGGTCGAGTGTCGACGCATCCTCACCTGGTGCGACGTCGACCTCGGCGCGGGTGAATTTCGGCTGCTGATTCGCCGGAGGCAACACCTTGATCGGGATGCTCAACGTCGACTTACGCCCGTTCGGGTCATCAGGACCAGTGCCATCGGTCACCTCGAACGTGATCGCGTCATCGCCGAAATACCTCGAGGCGGACGTGTAGACCAGCGTGCGTGCATCCTGAACAAGATTGGCGCCATCCGCATGCGCAGCACTCACCTTGGCCTGCTCAGTGATGACGACGGACACGCCTCCGGCCGCTTGGACGTATTCGGCGAGCGGCAGCACCTTCGTCTCGCCACTGACCACCTCCACAGGAGTCGTCGTGATGGACCATGGACGAAGATCCGGTGCGGCAGGCACGAAGATGAACGCTGACGTCGACAAGCCATCCACATCGGTAAGGCTGTAGCGAATCAACTGCGTCTCGTCACCGATGGTGACCTGCACATTGCCGTTTTCCAATGGCGTTCCGCCCGCGCCGACTTCGACCTTCAGCGCCTCAGTCGTACCGTCTGGGTCCTCATCGTTCGCGAGGATATCGACGTCTGCCGTCAGCTCGCCGTTCTCGAGGTCCTCTGCGCGCACCCGATCATCGCGCGCGACCGGCGCAAGCAACGGCACATCCTCATCAACGGTGATCTGCAACACGGCATCCGCCATCGCGCCGCGCGCATCGCTGATCGCGTACTGCAGCGATGTCTCGACGGGACGATCTGGTGCCTGCACCAGCACGCGGTCACCAGACACACGCGCGGAGAGACCGTCGAGGTCTGGGAGCACAAGTCCGTCGGTCACCAGGGCGATCTCATCACCTTCCGGATCAGAGTCGTTCTCCAGCACCGGAACCGCGACCTCCCGGCCAGGGCGCACCACAATGGAATCCTTAACGGCATACGGCGCCTGATTGGTGTCCTGGGCAGGTGCAATACCGACTCGGATCGTCGCTGTCCCCTCCTTGCCTAGGCGATCCCGCACCCGGTAGGTGAACGTATCGACGCCCGACGAGCCGGCGAACGACTCGTATGTGATGTAGTTCTGCTCGACGGTGACTCGACCCTTCGTGGGGTTGGATGCGAGGCCCATCAGTTCGACGGAGTCACCATCGGCGTCGATCCCGTCAAGAGGCACGGCGATGTTACTGCTCTTGCCGCTGAGTACCCGCGAGGTGAGGTCCCGCGGGCGAGGGGCAGCGTTGTTCTCCGCATCTACAGCCAGAATCTGAATCGTGATGTATCCGCCGACCTTTTGTCCACGAGTGTCAGATACCTCATAGGTGGCGTAGACCGTCTTGGCCTCGTCCCCGGCTTTGAAGCGCACGACGTCCTGCGACACGAAGATCTCGCCGGCATCAGAGTCGACGAAGGGTTCGATGAGTTTCGGCTCTACGTGCAACGCATCGCCGTTCGGATGCGTGTCATTGTCGAGCACGGGAATGGTCACAACGTCTCCTGCGCGCACCACCGCAGTATCCGGATTCGCTACCGGTGCCAGCAACTTCTCGGGGGCCGGGATCGGGATGACGACGACTTCGCCCTCGGCGGATTTCGAGCCGTTCGAGATCCGGTAAGTGATGCGCACCTGCTCTTCGAGTGCGCCCTGGTCCCCGATCCGCAGCGTCTCGTGGTTGAGGACAGAGACAGACAGCCCACTGCCTGGTTCCACGCTCACCGATTGGACCACAAGGATGCCGCCGGAGGGATCAGTGTCGTTATTCAACACGCCCAGGAGCACTTCTCCGCCGGTCGGCAGCAGCGCCACATCGCGCACCGCGATCGGGGGCAGATCTTGCTCCGCAGCATCCGCGACATCAATTCGGACAAGACCCGGCACACCGTTGGGCCCGGCTGCGACCTCATACTGCACGTAATAGACGCCAACGTTCGGAGCGCTGAAGGTGAAGGTCTTGTTCGGATAGTCCGGGACGATCGTGGCGCCTGGGGTCTCGTCGCCGTTCACTCGAGTGAGTCGCAACGGCTCCCGACCAGAACTGGTGTCGTTCGTGAGCGGAGCGACGGTGACCTGCTCGCCGACGCGTGTCATCACATGATCGGCGTTCGTCTTCGGCAGCGTGGAGCCGGCGGGACGCACGTCGAGGATAAGCATGCCGTTGGCAGCTTCACCAAACGCGTCCGCGATGACGATCGGGATCTCCTTGCGCCCTTGGAGGCTCGCTGTTGCGCGGTACGTGATCTGCCCGTCGGTGCTGAACTCAACTTCGTCGCCCGGCGCCGCGATGACACTCTTCAGGTAGACGTCATCGCCCTCAGGATCGAGCCAGTCCGGCAACACGTTGTAGGAGACTGTCCCACCGCTCTCGATCGCGAGAGCAGTCGCGCGCTTCGGCCTCGGAGCGGTGTTGGTCTCAGGATCCTTGACGGTGAGCGTCACGGTCGCGGTGTCTCTTCCGCCCCGTCCGTCATCGGCTTCATATGTGAAGGTCGACGAACCAGAAGCATCCTCGTCGACGGCAATCTGGAGCGAGCCACCGTCATAGATCGGCTGGACCGTACCAATCGAGGGCTGATCGTCCTGGACCGTTGCGACGAGCACATCGCCGTCGGGGTCGTTGTCGTTGTCGAGCACAGGCAGTGACGTCGACTCGCCCGGGCGCACGCCGAAAGAATCGTCCTCGGCGATCGGCGGAGTGTTCACGTCGCTACGCTCGGGGAGCGTCGTCTCGATCGTCTCCTCGGTGGTGTCCTGCTCGTCCTCTGTCTCGCCCTCAGGGGGAGTGAGATCACTCCAGTTATCGACCTTCCGGAGACTCTCATCTGCCAGCCAGGCCGCGCCGCTCACGGTGTCGTTGAGGATGATCACGTCACGGTTGACGCGGAACGTCAGCACCGCAGAAGCCTCAACCTCGGGGATGTCCGCGGCGACATCGTCAGCGTCCGCCGGGCACTCCCGCACAAACCTGCCCGACCCAGCCCATGCCCCGTAACTGCACCCGCGCAACGAGACCGGCGTCGCCGGAAGACCCTGACCACCCGCGGCGGTCTCCTGCACCTCGCTGCCGTCAAGTGGCACTCTGAGGAGCTGCGAACCGGTCGCCACTGCGACGGCATCCGTCTCGGCTGAGGCCTGCTGTAAAACGGCGGTGTCGGCTTCGGTGATCTTCGTGCGCAGCCCTCCAGGAGTCATCACCGCACTGTCGGCGGGAGACAGCACGACGGGAATCTGCCCGACGGCCGTGATGCTCGGTGCGATCGAATCGTCGATCTCGCCGAGCGATGCCGTCCTCGGCTCTAGTGGCTCGCCCTCGTTGTCCACCCGGATCGTGATGACTTCGGCGTCTCCGGCGGACAGCGCGTAGACAGTTCCGTCGTGACCGACGGCGACGTCGGAGTTCTTGCCCAGCTCGAGCAGCGGGTCCGTTCCCTGCACCTCAAACCCAGAAAGCCCCTTGACTGGCACTACCCACAGGTCACCGGAGGAGGTGTCCAGAATCGCCGCCGTCTGTGCGCCGAGCGAGACTTTCGCCGAGGCCGGGATTGTCGTGCTGTCTGCCAGTGACACTCTCGCGGGATCCACTGCCGTCACGGAGGACTCTCCGCTATTAACGACCAGGATCGTGGACGCGTCTTGGAGGATGTCGAAATTCTCACCGGTCGTACGTAGGCCGCCATCCAACAGCGTCGACTCGTTATTGAAATGGCCGACCATGAGCGCTGAGGACTTGGTGATCCAGACACCGCCGTCGTTCAGGTCGACCTTCGTCGTCGGGTTGCCCTCGTAGGTGAACGCCAGCGTGGCGATCGCGATCACGCCGGCCGTCACACCGGCGGCCGACGCCAACGCCTTCGGCCGCGCACGCACCCACGTCAGCGCCTTCATACCCGGTTCCCCCCTGGGCGGCCTGCAAGAGACCTATTCATCCTCCGATTCGCTTCGCAGAGCGAAACGACACACTCGGGTATCCTAACCGCCGTGTCTGGCGGCGTGGACGGGGAGAAATACCCATGCGGTGAGGCAGCACTACCAGTCGATCGGCGACACCGGCTCGTTGAATCCCCACAGTTTTACGGTCACCTCTCCCCGCTCATCGCCGCGCCAGCATCCGGGTTCTATCGACGATCCCGCGGCAATGTAGTGCACGCTCGGCACGTGCGGAGCCGGGAATCGGACGCCGTCAACAAGACACTCGACGGTGTATTCCCCCGCAGGGAAGCCTTCCCACGTGTTCAGACGGACGAAGTTGCACACAGTAGTGCAATCGGCCCCGGTGTATTTGCTGCCTTTTGTCACCGAGCCGAATTGGATCTGCGGCATGTTGCTCATACCTCGCTCAAACGTCTCCGACGTACGTCCCTCGCGATCTTGAACCTGGACGAAGAAACCCGCGAACTGGTTGAACCCGTAATTGCCCGTGTAGCTTCCTGCACCCGGATTCCAGTTGCTCCAGGCGCTCCAGGCGCTCTCGTCGGGTCTCCCGCCGTCGATAGCGTTGTACTCGGCCCAACGGACGCGGAGGTCGCTCCCGTTCCGATTCGGCAATGTCCACCGCCAGACGATGGTTTTTCCCTCGTTGGTTCCCGTCACTATCGGCTCGCCCGGCGGCCCCGACGGCGCGACTGCACCGGATGGCTGACTCGCCGCGCCCACGTACGTGGAGCCGTCGACGGTCGCGACGGCGCGCACCTGGATGCTATAGGTGCCGTTGTTGTTCACGTGGCCGTTGCCGATGAGTGCACCGTCCCAGTCACCGCGCCACGCACCGCTGCCCACCCGGTACTGGTAGTTGACCTCGTCGGCGCGTGCGCCGTTACGAGGGCCAGCGGCATACGTCACCGTCACGGTGTTGTCGCCGGCCGTCGCTGCGACTGCGGTCGGCGCACCGGGGGCGACCACGCCTCGACGTTCTGCAGATACGCCGCTCCACCCGCCCCAGCCAGCCTTGTTCAGCGCGCGGATCTGGAACGTGTAGGTGGATTCTGAGGTCGATACGGTGACCGCTTGCGAGGTGGTGCTCGCGGCGAGGGTTTCCACCACGTTGCCCCCACGGAGGATGCGTAGCTGGTAGGCGGAAACGGGATCGCCGTTCGCGGCCGGCCGATTCCAGCTCACCCGCATCTGCGCCTGAGCACCAACCTGGTCGAGGGGAGCGGTCGCGGGAGCCTCCGGTGCGCCCGGCGCACCCGCCGGGATCTTGGACACTGACCACGAACTCCAGCTGGAAGGTTCCGAAGCTCTGTTGTGCGCCTTCACACGCACCTGGTAATCGGTGCCGTTCTCCAGCCCTTCCCAGACAGTCGTGTTCCCCGCCAACGCGGTCTTCTGCGTGATCCCCGATGGTGGGGCAGGTGAGATCTCCAGCGTGAACGATTCGACCGGTGAGCCCGGCGTGGACGGCGTCTTCCACGCCACCGACAGCGAGCTGTCCCCGAATTTCAGCGACGGCGGGGTGGGCGTATCGGGTCGCGCATCGGGGCGAACGACCTCACTGGCCTCCGATGCTTCCGACTCGCCGACGTCGTTCGTCGCCGTCACGGCGAACGCGTATTCCGAGTTGTTCGTGAGCCCCGCCAACGTGCAGGTCGTCGACTCGCACTGCGTCGAGTAGTCGCCGCCCTGCACCGCTGAAACCGTATAATTCAGAATCGGCGAACCGTTGTTCGGTGGCGGCGTGAACGACACGACCACGGTTCGGTCCCGCACGCTCGTCACGGCCGGCCGGCCCGGCGCATCCGGCGCGCCTTGGACGGTCAGAACAATCTGTCCGTCCGCCTGGCGCTCGGCATCCTGGGTCGCGTCCTGAATCGTATAGCGAACAATCAACGTGCCCATGAAGCGCGCGCCCGGTGTGACGAGGATGTTCTCACCGTCGATCGTCGCCACGCCATCGCCGGTCTCGGTTCCGACCGCGACGATCTTCAACGGCGTCTCAGGGAAAGGGTTCACGTCGTTCGCGAGCACCGGAATCGAGATCGTCTCTCCCGCGACCGCGTTATCGATCGTGTCGGTGTTCGCCGTCGCGAGATCACGCGTCGACGCGTTCACTTGGACCGTGACCTCCCCGTCAACCGGTTCGGTCTCGCCGTCCGAGACTCGGATCGTGAGTGTGGCTGTCGTGCCCTTTCGGACGTTCGAGGCGGCTTGTACCGAGAGCAGTCCCTCGTCGATCCTGGCCGTCAACCCCTCGCCCGCGTCACCGACCAACTGGAAGTCGTGCGCGGTGTCTCCGGGATCGGGGTCTGTCGTGAGTGCCTGCAGATCCAGTGGCGCCGCCGATTCGCCGGGCGCGACGTCCATCTCGCCTCGGGTGAAGATCGGCTGCTGGTTCGCCGGCGGCAGCACAGTGATCAACATCGTGAGTGTCGCCTTGCGGCCGTTCGGGTCGTCGGGACCGGTGCCATCGGTGACTTCGAAGGTCAACGAGTCTCCTCCGAAGTACCCCGGCGCGGAGGTGTAGACCAGCGTGCTCGCGTCCTGGAGCAGGTCCGCGCCATCGGAGTGCGCGGCTGTGATCTTGCTCTTTTCGGTGATGACGACGGGGCCGCCGCCGGCCACCGTCACGTGTTCCGCGAGCGGGAGCACTCTCGTCTCGCCGCTGACGACCACGATGGGTTCTGCCGATGTCAGAGTCGGCCGGAGATCCGACAGGGCAGGCACGAAGATGAATGCCGACGTCGATAGCTCGTCCTGATCTGTGATCGTGTATCGGATGAGCTGCATCTGCTCACCAATCGTCACCCGGATCGCACGATTGTCAAGAAGCGTGCCGCCCTCGCCAACCTCTATATCAAGGGCGTCGCTGGTTCCGTCCGGATCCTCATCATTGTCCAGCGCGATCACGTCGACGATGAGGCTTCCCGCATCAACATCCGCCGAGCGGATGCGATCATCCCGCGCAATCGGTGCGAGCAACGGCACATCGTCATCGACGGTGACCTGCAACGCGGCTGTCGAAGTCGCCCCGCGCTCGTCACCGATCGTGTAGCGCAGCGACGTCTCGACCGGTCTCTCCGGCGCCTGCACGAGTACCCGATCTCCGGACACCCGTGCAGAGAGGCCGTCGAGGTCGGGGACGGTCAGTCCGTCTTCCACCAGCGAGACCAGTTCGCCCTCGGGGTCGGAATCGTTGGCCATCACCGACACCGCGACTTCGCGCCCTGGACGCACCGCCACAGCATCCTTCACCGCGTACGGTGCCTGGTTGAGATCCTCCCCCGCGGCGACGCCGACGCTGATGCTCGCAGTCCCTTCCATCCCGAGCCGGTCGCGCACCCGGTAGGTGAAGGTGTCGACCCCTCCGGCATCTGCGTATGCCTCATACGTGATGTAGTCCGAGGCAACCTCGATGATCCGGCCCTTTTTCGGGCTGGAATCGATGCCTACAAGCTCCACCGAGTCGCCGTCCGCATCGATCCCGTCCAGCGGCACAGCGATGTTTACCGTCGATCCGCTCAGCGTTCGCGCAGTGAGGTCACGCGGGCGCGGCGCAATATTGGTCTGCGTATCCACGGCCAGGATCTCGATCGTGATGTATCCCGCGGCCTTCTGCCCGTGCGTGTCGACAGCCTCATACGTCGCATAGACCGTCTTCGCCACGTCTCCCGCCTTGAAGCGCACCGTGTTCTGCGATACGAAAATTTCGCCGTCCAGCGGGTCGATCAACGGCTCGATGAGCTCGGGCGAGAGATGAAGCACATCCTCATTGGGGTGGGTGTCGTTCGCGAGAACCGGAATCGTCACAACGTCGCCTGCGCGCACCACCGCGTGATCCTCATTCGCCACCGGGGGCAGGATCTTCTTCGGTGCGGGAATGGGAATGACGATCACATCGCCCTCGGCGGAGCGGGATCCGTTCGATATCCGGTAAGTGATCCGCACCGGATCCGCCAGAGTTCCCTGATCGCCGATCCGAAGTGTCTCGTGGTTCAGCACCGAGACGGAGATGCCGCTGTCTGATTCAACTGTGACGGACTGGACCACCAGGATGCCGCCGGAAGGATCGGTGTCGTTGTTGAGCACCCCGAGCAGGATCTCGCCACCTGACGGGAGCAGCGCCACGTCGCGAACTGCGACAGGGGCAAGGTCCGACACCACAGATTCCCGGACGTCGATGCGGGCGAGTCCTGGCACGGCGTTGGGTCCGGCGGCGACCAAATACTTGATGTAGTGGACACCGAGCCGATCGATACTGAACGTGAACGTGCCATTGGCAAAATCGGGCGTGATCATCGCATCAGATCCACCCTCCTGTTCCACGCGGGTCAACCGCAACGGTTCACTGCCGGAACTGGTGTCGTTGGTCAACGGCGCCACAGTCACCTGCTGCCCGACCGCCGTGACGACATGGTCGGCATTCGTCTTCGGCGACGTGGAACCGGCTGGCCGCACGTCCAGTCTGATCACCCCAGACGCCGTCTCGTCCCGACTGTCGGCGACCGTGACCTGAATCTCCTGGTACCCGGGAGTGCTCGCGACTGCGTGATAGGTCATCTGCCCGTCCGCGCTGAACTCGACCTTATCTCCGGGCGCCGCGAGCGCCTCCTTCAGGTAGAGGTCATCGCCTTCAGGATCGATCCAATCGGGAAGCAGGTTGTATGAAATCGTGCCGCCGACTTCCACGGTGAGCGTCGCCGTGCGCTTGGACGTCGGTGCAGAGTTGGGGTCCTCGCCATACACCGACAGGGACACGGTCGCCTGATCGGTGCCGCCGCGTCCGTCGTCGATCTCGTAGGAGAAGGATGCCGCGCCCGAGGCTTTCGGATCGACGGCGATCTGCAGCGATTCACCGTCGTACACCGGCTGCACGGTCCCGATCGATGGCTGCTGGCCTGCCACCTTCGCGACCAGCACGTCGCCGTCCGAGTCATTGTCGTTCTCGAGCAATGGGATCAGCGTTGATTGACCGGCGCGCACACCATAGGAATCGTCCTCTGCGACCGGCGGGGTGTTCGCTGCGCTGCGCTCCGGAAGCGTGGTCTCCACCGTCTCGTCGGTGTCGAGCTCCTCTTTGTCAGTCTCCCCCTCCGGCGCGGTGATCTGGTTCCAGTCATCCACCTGCTCGAGGCGTTCATCCGGGCGCCAGGCGGCGCCACTGACGACATCGTTGAGCACGATCACGTCGCGGTTCACTCGAAAAGTCAGCTGCGCGGACTCGGTAACACCCGGAATATCCTTGACGACATCGTTCGTCTCGCCGGGGCATTCTCTGACGAACTTCCCCGATTCCGCCCACGCCGCGTAGGTGCAACCACGCAGCCACACGGGAGCCGCGGGTACCCCCTGCCCGCCGGAGCTGGTCTCCTGCGGCGCGCTTCCATCCAACGGGACGCGGACGAGATGCGACGACGTCGCCACCGTCACCGCCTCCGTGTCCGCAGACACCTGCTGCAGGACGGCCGTCTCGGCATCCGATATCGGAGTGCGCACACCGTCGACAGTGATCACTTCGCCGTCTGCGGGCGACAAGACCACCGCCGTGCGTCCGACCGCGGTGATCGACGGGACGGCGTCGAGATTCAGCTCTCCCAGTGACGAAGTCTGCGGTTCGAGCGGGTTGCCCTCGGCATCGACGGGGATCGTGATGACCTCGGCGCTCTGCGCGGAGAGCGCGTACACCGTGCCATCCTGCGCGACGGCGACATCCGAGTTCTCGCCGAGCTCGACGAGAGGCTTCGTGCCCTGAAGTTCGAATCCGGAGATGCCCGCCGCTGGCAACACCCACAGGTCTCCCGACGCCGGATCGAGGATCGCGGCGGTCTCAGCCCCCAGCGCGACTTCTGCCCCGCTCGGAATGGTCGTGCTGTCCGTCAAGGACACACGCGCCGGATCCACCGTCGTCAGCGTGGAGTCAGCGTCGTTCACGACGAGCACCGTCGACGCATCCTGCAGGATGTCGAAGTCACCGCTCGTCATCACAAGTCCGCCGTCGAGAACCGTGGATTCGTTGTTGAAGTGCCCGAGCATGAGCGTCGACGACTTCGTGAGCCACACGCCGCCGTCGTTCAGGGTGACCTTCGTGGTGGGGTTACCGTCATGGGTAAAGGCCAGCGTCACGATCGCGATCGCGCCTGCTGTGACGAACGCGGCGGACGCCAACGAGCGCGGTTTTGCCCGCATCCATGACAGCGCCTGCACGATCGTCCCCCTGGGTCAACTGGTCACATCCAGGCCCCAGTCGAACCAGAACGCGGTGCGTGGACAGACTATCCGTTGCGAAGGACGCCGCCAATGGGGAGAGATACCCAGCGCGTCACCCGACGCGCCAACACCCCTCAACGTGATCATCGACCATTCCGGAGGACTGCATGAGCGCATACATCGTGGTCGGCCCCACGAAACGGAACCCCCGCTTACGCAGCGACTTGCTCATCGCGGTCGACTCGTCCGTCACCGCCGGCACATCATCGAATGAACGTGGTCGGATGCCCGGCACCGGCGCGAACGACCACATCAGCTCGTCCAGCTCGCCCTCCGCCATATCCACGACGAGTCGCGCATTGCCGATCGTCGCGAGAATCTTGGCACGGTTGCGGATGATCCCGGCATCCATCATCAGGCGCTCGACGTCGTCGTCACCGAAAGATGCGACGGTTCCGGGCTCGAACCCCACGAACACCTCGCGAAATCGTGGGCGCTTGCGCAGGATCGTAATCCAGCTGAGGCCTGCCTGAAACCCCTCCAGCGCCATCTTCTCGAAGAGTGCGCGGTCGCCGTGCAGCGGCATGCCCCACTCCTCGTCGTGGTAGCGCTGATATTCGGCATCCGCTCCGACCCACGCACAACGTACGACGCCATCCGAACCGGTGATGAGGGAAGTCATAGGTTCAGCGTAGACAGAGGTGCCGACGTCGCGAAGCGGTGCTACTTCTTGGCTGCCTTCTTCATCGCCTTTTCCGATTTCGGCGCCTTGCCGGAAGCGGCGAGGTCTGCGTAGTACGCGCGGGCCTCATCCTGACGCTGCTGCTCGATTCCGCTGGCGATGGGCGCACGCACATGCTCCGGCTCGTAGCCGAAGGCCCCGACCAGGTCGAGCGCGTGCGGACGCAACCGCAGGCACAGACGGTCGATGTAACTCGACACCGCCGCTGCGCGCTGCGTCGACAGGCGACCGTTGATGATGTGCCACGCCAGGTGCTTCTCGACAAGTTGCAGACCGAACAGGTCACGCAGCCACGTGAGCACCTGCTTGGTGCCCTCGTCCGGGATGCTGTTCACGGCATCGGTGAACGCCTCCCACTGCAGCAGTTCGCCATGAGCGCGGGCGGCCTCGATGAGATTGGCCTGGTTTTCGTTGAAGAGCTTCTCGCCGAGCACCTTGTCCTTGCCCGCGGGGCGCAGGTTTCCGGCGATGTCGGCGACCATCTGCTGCACGCGGTCAGCGAGCAACTCGTGCTGTTGATCCGCACGCAGGCCGTTCTCCACCGACCGCGCGGTCGAGCCGAAGTCGGCCACGGTCTGGCCGAAGCGGCGTAGTCCTGCGCCGTGGAACACTTTGCCGGCGGTCTGTCCGACCGCGTATTTGGCCAGGGCCGCAGCATCCTTGTCCTTGAATTGCCTGGCGAAATCGGTGAGCAGACGCTTGCCGGCCAACTGGAGCAGGATGTTGTTGTCACCCTCGAAGGTGACGTAGATGTCGAGGTCCTGACGGAGTCCGACCAGGCGGTTCTCGAACATGTACCCGGCGCCGCCGCATGCCTCGCGGGCCTCCTGCAGAGTGTCGAGTGCGTGCCACGTCGACAGCGGCTTGAGCGCCGCTGCCAGCGTCTCAAGATCTTCACGATCGTCGGGAGTATCGGTGCGACCGGAGAAGACACCATCGAACTTCTGCAGGAACTCGTCGTGCGCGAAGATCTGCGCGTAGGTGGTCGCCAGTCGCGGAAGCAGCCTGCGCTGGTGCTTGCCGTAGTCGAGTAGTACGACCTCTTGCCCGTCCGCACCGTCGAATTGACGACGCTGGGTCGCGTAGGTGATCGCGATGTGCAAAGCGAGAGCGGATGCCCAGGACGCTGCCCCATCGAGCGACACACGCCCCTGCACCAGCGTGCCGAGCATCGTGAAGAAACGGCGTCCGGGGCTGTCGATCGTGCTCGTGTAGGTGCCGTCTACGGCGACATCGCCGTACTTGTTCAGCAGGTTCGTGCGCGGGATGCGCACGTGATCGAACGAGAGGCGTCCGTTGTCGATGCCGTTGAGACCACCCTTGAGCCCGTCGTCCTCGCGGGTGATGCCGGGAAGGTCCACGCCATCCTCACCACGCAGCGGCACATAGAAACAGTGCACGCCGTGGCTCACGCCGTTGGTGATCAGCTGCGCGAACACGGTGGCCGCGATCCCGTGCAGTGCGGCGTTGCCGAGGAACTCCTTCGTCGCCGCCCGGAACGGAGTGTGAATGACGAATTCTTCGGCCTGCGGGTCGTAGGTGGCCGTCGTGCCTGCGGCAGCGACATCAGACCCGTGACCGATCTCGGTCATCGCGAACGCGCCAGGGATCGAAAGATCCATGACTCCGGGGAGCCACTTCTTGTGGTGCTCCGCGGTGCCGAGCTGGTGGATGGCCGAGCCGAACAACCCCCACTGCACGCCGGCCTTGATCTGCAGACTCGGGTCGGCGACGATGAGCTCCTCGAATCCGGAGATGTTCGCGCCGTTGTTCTCTTCGCCGCCGAATTCCTTCGGGAACGCGCGGTGCACGGTCTTGTTCTCGACGAGCAGGTGCATCTGGCTGAGCACGCGCTCGCGGTGCTCGTCCTTGCCGAGATCGTCCTTGCGCCAAAAGGCGGAGTCCTTGATCAACTCACGCGACGCCCGGCGGGTGTCAGCCCAGGTGCCAAGCAGAAGATCATTGACGCGCGCGACATCGATGCGGGGAGCGTCGTCAGCTGCGGATGGCGTCGAGGTGTGGACTGCGGCGTCGACCATGAGTGTTCCTCTCAGAGAGAAGTAAGGATGCTTCAACCGTAGGACTCCTCCAACGCCCCACAAAGCGAAGTGTGCGGTTCCTCTAACTGCGTGGGCGACTGTGGCCCCGTGCAGTTGTCACGAGGCCACAGTCTCTGTCATTCAGTGCCGTTCGGCTGTCGCTCAGAAGGCGACGTCAATCGTGCCGTTCGACTCGATGACCTCGCGCACCTCGTCGCTGGAGAAGGCGACCTTGAGCGCCTCGGTCGCCGCACTGTCAGCATCCTCTTCACGGACGGCGACGTACAGCGAGAAGCGGTCGTCGAGTTCGGTGATGAGCCCATCGTCGTCAGGGTTGAGGCCGAGAGCTGCGATGTGCGACGGCCACTGGAAGACGAGGTCGGCCTCTTCATATGCGGCATTCAGCGATGCGATCGGCACCTCGAGGAACTCGATGTTCTTCGGGTTCTCGGCAATGTCGTCCACCGTCGCGGCGTAGGGGTCGACTTCTGGCGCGAGCGTGATGACGCCCTCTGCGTCAAGCAGCTTGAGCGCGCGACCGAGATTCGATGCGTCGTTCGGAACGGCAACGGTGGCGCCGTCCGGCAGATCTGCGATGTCGTCGAGCGTCTTCGAGTAGAACGCGATCACGAAGTTGTACACCGGCTGCACGGCGACGAGGGTGCCGTCGTTCCCAGCGTTGAACTGTTCCATGTAGGGCACGTGCTGGGAGAAGTTCGCGTAGACGTCGCCATCGTTCACGATGGTGTTGGCGGTGACATAGTCAGAGACCTCGACGAGCTCAATCTCGTAGCCATCCTCGATCGCGTCGCCTGCGGCCTCGACGACGTCCGTCATCGGCGCGGTGACAGCAGCGATCTTGAGCACCACGGGTTCAGTGGATGCTCCGGCATCCGATTCGGCGGCCGGCTCTGCGGACGCTGCGCATCCGGCCAGCACCAGGGCTGCTCCGATAGTGGCGGCGAGGATGCCGATGCGAGGGAAACTCATGGGGTCCTTCTTTCTGTGTTCAGCTGTGGTTTGGGGGTCTATCGGTGGTCGAGGCGCTCGGAGGTGCGGTGTCCGACGGTCTGAATCAGGAGCACGCAGACGACGATGATCGCGATGGTGATGTACATGAGCCCGTCGTTGTACTCCTGGTAGCCGTATCGCATCGCGAAGTCGCCGATGCCGCCGCCACCTACGACGCCGAGGACGGTCGAGTACGACAGCAGGCTGATCGCTGCCGAGGTCAGTGCGTAGACGAGCCCGGAGCGCGCTTCAGGCAACAGCACTCGGAACACCGCCTGCGGCAACGTCGTACCCATCGCGACGGCAACGCGCGAGATGCCGGGCGGTATCTCGCGGAGGATCTGCTCAACCAGACGCGCGTAGATGGCCACCGCGACGAAGCTCAGCGGCAGGGTCGAGGCTTGCGTGCCGAAGCTCGTGCCGACCACCGATCGGGTGAACGGGATGAGGAACACCACAAGCAAGAGGAACGGGAACGAGCGGACAATGTTGATGTACAGGTTCGAGGTCGACCAGATCGGCCGATTCTCGGCGATGCCTCCGCGCTGCGTGAGGAACACGATCATTCCGAGCGGGAGACCGATCAGCACGGCCGCGGCCAGCGAGACCACCATCATGTATCCGGTCTCTGCGAGTGCTTCGACGATGTCTTCGCCATACTCGTCGAGAAGTTCGGTGAGCCAGGTCATCACATCAGCTCCCGCTTGACCTGCTCGTAGTAGCTGGGCATCGCGTTGAGGTCAGCTTTCGCCACGTGGAACAGCTCGCGCAGCCGCCCCTTCTCGAGCAGAGCCGCGCGATCACAGATCGCCTTGACGACGTCGAGGTCGTGCGAGATCACGATGATCGTAGTGCCGAAGGTCTCACGTGCGTTCAGCAGCACTCGCAGGATTTCTGCCGTGGTGCTGGCATCCAGAGAGGATGTCGGCTCATCACACAGCAGCACAGGCGGACGTGTGATCAGGGCTCGCGCGAGACCCACTCGCTGCTGTTCTCCCCCACTGAGTTCGGCAGGATGATGGTCAGCGCGATGAGTGAGGCCGACAAAGTCGAGCATCTCGTCGACCGCGGCGCGCTCTGCGGCGCGGGATCGTCCGGCTGCGCCGCGTCGAGCGATCTGCAGCGGAAGCGCGACATTCTGACGCACGGTGCGGCTGCTGAGCAGGTGGGTCCCTTGGAACACGACGCCGATGTTTCGGCGCAGCATCCGCAGGGCCTTTCGGCTTCGTCCGGCGACCGGCTCGCCGTCGACGGTCACCACGCCAGACTCGGGTGAGGCCAGGCCGTTGATCAGCGCAAGCAGCGTGGATTTGCCCGCGCCACTCTCGCCAATGACGCCGAAGATCTCGCCGCGTTCGATGGTCAGGCTGATGGCATCGAGCGCCGGTGGCTGACCAGGGCGGTCGTCATACCGCTTGGTGACGTCGTCGAACTCGACGATCGTCGTGCCAGTGGTTTCCATCGATGCGTGCCGTTTCCCTCGCCCACGGCCGCCATCGCCCGAAGTTCATGTACTGCGTCCAACTATAGTTGAGGTATGAGCATGAGGTACCGGACTGAAGCGATCAACCGCGATGGCGGCGATGGGATCGCGCAGGTTCCCGATGGGTTGTCGGTGAAGGTGGCCTCGCCGCTGAACCCTCATCGTGATGCGGACGGCACGAATCCAGAGCAGTTGCTGGCACTCGCTTGGGCCACGTGCCTGAACGCGACAGCGCAGGTCATCGTCGCTCGGGGTACTCGGAGCGCCGTGCGCGTCGAGGTCGAGCTCCATGACGCCGACCCGGGGCCCGGCCTCGAGTTTCACGTCGACGGCTATCTGTCCGTGGAAGGCGCGTCAGTCTCGGAGGCTGAGGATGTTCTCGCCGCCGCGCATGCCCGGTGCCCGGTGTCCAAGTTGTTGGCTGGGTCAGCGGACGTGCGCGTGCACACGGAGGCTTACTCGGTCAGTTGACCTCCGGGGCGGGTGCACGTTCTGCGACCTTCTCTTCGATGAGTGCGCCCAGTTTCGTCGAGCGGAGCCAACCCGTGACGCTCACCCAGGTGGAGTCGCGGATGAAGAGCATGTCAAGAGCGATCATCACGAGGGAGAACGGCCAGAGGCCGAGCAGAATGCCGATCCCCGCGTGCATGAGCACGAGCGAGACAAGCACGAAGATTCGGCTAGGACGCCAGAGCAGCGCGATCGGGAACAGCGTCTGCACCCACAGCGCCACGAAGGTCGCAATGTAGATGACCAGGGACGACTGCCACAGCAGTTCGTTGAATGCGGGGTAGAGCATGAAGGCGTCGATGCGCAGCGAGTAAAAGAGCGCCGTCCCGCCCAACCATTCATCGCCGGAAAGCTTCCAGATACCCGAAACGACGTAGATGATGATGATCTGGAAACAGCACAGGACCAGAGCCGCGTTGTGAGCTGCATTTGCGAGATACGCGGGTACAAGCCGCCTGCGAATTCCACGGCGTGATGCACGACGCATGGCCAGCCACGCATCAACCGAGTAGTGCGCGCCGAGGTTCGCGAAGATAAGGAACAACAAGGTGATGCGGTAAATGGTGTCGCCGCCGTTGAGGACGTACGGGTTATTTGCTTGCAGAGCAAATACGAGCACCAGGACCAACACGGTGACTAGTCGCGTGCGGTAGCCGATCGTAAACAGGACCACGAGCACGATCAACAGGAAAAATACGATGTCGAACACCAGCGGGTTGTCCTTAGGGAACAACGTGTCAAAGGTGAAAAAGCCCCGACGCTTCGCTTCAGGGTCAACCCAAAAAGATGCGGCGCCCCACAGCAGGGAGCGCTCGGGAATGCTGGGGACGAGCGTGATCAGCAGCCCCAACCCGTAGAGGACGCGCAGTACTGCAAAGCTGCGCAGGTTGTGCGATGCGGAGGTAAGCCACCCAAGCCAGCTGTCGAAGCGCTCACTCAGCTTCACGGATGGCCTCCTTGAACTCGAATGTCGCGCCGGTGCGCTCGATGAGCGCACGGTAGTCAGCCACAACATCAGGGGCAGTCACGACGTTGGACTCACGCCATCCGAACGTAGTGATGGACGGCGTGAACTGCGCTTCTTCATCAAAGCGATGCGTGAAGTCATTGGGACGCTCGCTGACTATGCGCCACTGGACTCGCTCGATCTTCTCGTTGAACCCTGCGGTCCCAAACAGAGTCGCCATCCGCATCATCATGTAGTCCATGCGAAGGTAGCGGATGACATCGCCGTCATCCTTCCCGAGCTCTTCGACCAGAGTTTCGGTGGGGATCGGTCGGAAGTCGTCGCCATCCACCTCAATAAAGGTGTCACGCACGCGCGTCCGCTGATCGGCATCCAGCTTGTTGTAACGCTCAAGAAAGGTCCCCGCAGCGTTCCACGCGGGCTTCTGGATACGTGAAGGGAATGGATTTCCTTCTACTGTGCGCTGCTCGATCTGAGTGATGCTCACCCATCCGGATTTGACCAGATCCCCGTCGTCGTCTCGCCAGCTGGCTCGAAACTCGAGGGAACGGTTCGCTTTCATGACGCTCGGTGCGAAAATCTTCCACGTCTGGCCGAAGTACGGCAGCGCGACGGCGCGGACCTCGCTACGCAGTGGGGTGCCTGGGGGCGAGACGATAAGGATCGTCCCGATCGCGACGATGAGTACAACGATCGTGGCGACGATTCCCGTCACGCGTTGCGCCATATTCATCCCCCCACTCTAGCGAGCGGGGTCGCTCTGGTTCCCCTGCGCCGACGTGGCTGTACGGTCACGTCACGAGCGTGGATGCCGGCAATCGATTCGAATTCTTCCACCGGGCCACGGTGCCGGCGCTGAGCCGCTCCCAACTGCGATCGCGGATGAAGATCGAGTCAATAGCGATCATCGTGAGCGAGAACCACGGCAGTCCCATGAGAACGCCGATGCCAATGTGGAACGACAGGATCCCGATCAGCCCGATGAGCCGTGTCGGTCGGGTGAGCAGCATCAGCGGGAACGCGACCTGCAGGAGGATCGACCCCCAGCTGAACGCGACGACCATCGGCCCCCACGCGGTCACCAGATCACTGAGCACCGGCCAGGTGCCGAAGCGAGCAGTGTGCAGCGGGTTGTAAACCGCGTACCCCTCCGACCACGGCGTTCCACCGGCCTTGAACAGCGCACCGGATGCATACACGAAGCAGACCTGCGCGGTGAGCGCCACCAGGGCGAGGTTGTGAAACACCGTCCCGATCTGCGCAGGCTGGCTTCCGGGAGCGAACCACTCCCCCTTTTTGGCGCGACGGCGCGCGTCCAGAGACCAGCGGGCGGCGGGATCGGCGAAGAACAGCAATAGGAGTGCGATCCGGAACATGTTGTCACCCTGGTCGCCGACCATGTCGTTGGCCTCGATGAAACCGACCCACATACAGAAGAAGATCGGATGCACGATGCGGAAGCGCCAGCCGACGACAAAGAGCACCGCGAGCACGCCGAGCAGCAGGTAGAGCATCGTGTAAAGGACGTCGTTGCCCATCGCCGCATGGAACGTACTGAAGATCCAGATCTTCGGGAAGTCGCTGACGGGCTCGGCGAGTTCGCCGTTCCATGCCGAGCCGGAGCCGAATGTGTACAGCCGGGTGCCAAAGTTCGCGGCCAGTAGGCCGAGCGCCGTGACGCCGAACAGGATGCGGGTCACCGCGAGTCCGTAGAGCGCTTTCTTTCCGTCGTAGAGGAATCGTTCGATGAATCCGCTGATCTGCGCGATCGCTGAGACCACCATTGCCCAGAGGCCCGCGATCATACTGCCGGCAAAGGTGAGCACCCGTGTGCTCACGGGGACGACCTGTTCCGCAGGTGCCTGTGGATCAGGTTCTGCGGCAGGTGTCTCGGGCTTGTTCTCGACCGTCTTGGGGCGATCCGCCTTCGTCTGGCTCATCCCTGGGTCCTCTCGAACTGCGCGCGGAACACGTCACCAAAATTGTCACGACTCTGGCCGGGCTCTTCCACCGGAGCTCGCCAACCCGTGGTCGACATACTCGGTTCTGGGCGTTGCGCTGCAGCGTCGTTGCGCTCGGCGAACGGTACGACATTCTGCCGGCTGACACGGTACTGCACCTGAAGCACGTCACTTCCCCAGATCGCATAGGCGATCTGTGTGGCATATGCCGTGGACAGGTGTTCCTGCTCCATATACGTCACGGTGGAGGGGCCGTCTTCGAGCTTGTCGAAGGATCCCACCATCCAGTCTTCCCAGCCGTCCTTGGCGAAATCGAGTGCGACGACAGCCTGCTGCTCTGCGTTGAGCTTGTTGTAGGCGCCTGCCAGTCCGCTCGCTACCTCGGTCGATTGGATTCCGGCGCGGGGAGGAAACAGGTTGTACCGGATCATTGAGAGCTCCACATCTGTGGCGCTCACCCATCCGGTGGTGACGTCTTCACCGTCTACGTCGATGACGGCACGTACGTTGAAGTGGTAGTCGCCGTTGATCGGCTCGGGCGCGAAGACGCTCCATGATTGGCCGAACATCGGAAGCATGTAGGCAGACAGCACCTTCTGCGTAGGGATCTCGCGCAGTGCTGACGGGGGTGCGATCCACAGGAACGACGCTGCCACGTGCCATAGACAGAACAAACAGGCGATGAGCGCGATCAGGCGCACCACCCACGTCGGTTTCGGGTACGGTCGCACGGCGGCGGATGCAGATGGTGTGGCGTCCTCCGTCATATCGACAGGGTCTTCATTTCGTTTCGTCGTCATGCGCGACCGTTCCCTATCATCACCGAGAGGTCGGGACCACCACCAAGGCGGCCCCGACCTCTACAGTGTCATTGCTTTACTCTGCGTGCATCCGGGTGCGACGGTTGCGAGCGATCAGCGCGGTGCCGATCCCCAGCATGACGAGCAGCGCACCGAGCGCAACCCATCCCATCGCGGGCTCGCCACCGGTTGCCGCCAGTCCATCTGCGACGACCTTGAACGTGCCAGAAACCGAACCGGATTCCGCACCGGTGAGAGTCACCGAGTGGTTGCCGAGATCGGTGCCTGCCGGGATCGTCCAAGTGAACGTCACGGTACCTTCCGCATTCGCCACCTGGGTGCCGAGTGCCAGCGGGGCGGAGTTCATCACACCGGTGACGACCTCGCCTGCCTTGAAGCCGGTACCGATTGCAGTCTGCTTGTCGCCACGCTCGAGCACAGGCACCTTGACGGTGATCCCGAGTTCGTTCGCGTTAGCGTCCGCATCGCTTGAACCAGAGGCCGAGCTACTACCACTCGCGTTCGACGAAGCACTGGCCGAAGCCGACGCCGCCGCGTCAGACGAAGCGTCCGCAGATGCCGTCGCCGTGGACGCTGCGCTCGCAGATGCCGAAGCATTCGCGTTCGCCGTTGCGGTGGAAGCAGCGTTCGAGTTCGACGAGTTGTCTGCCTGAGCCGAAGCCTGAGCAGCAACCGCAGCCGACGCGTTCGCGTCCACCGTTGCATCCGTGGACGCATCCGCCGAAGCCGTTGCGGTAGCAGCAGCCTGCGCCGCAGCCTGAGCCGAGGCATCCGCCGCAGCCGAAGCCGTGGTCGATGCATCCGCCTGAGCGGCAGCCTGCGCCGCAACCTGAGCCGAAGCGTTGCTGTCGTCATCCGCGTTCGTTGACGCAGACGCGGATGCCGAAGCATTCGCGTTCACATCAGTTGTGGCAGACGAGTCGGCGTCAGCTGTGGCAGTTGCCGTGGTCGACGCTGCAGCTGCCGGGTCAGCAGCGGCCGAAGCCGACGAGTCCGCAGCGGCCGTGGCCGATGCAGAAGCCGACGAGGTAGCCGTCGAAGCAGCGTCAGCTGCAGCAGCAGCGTTCGCGTCCGCAGCGGCCGTCGAGGCAGCGTTCGTGTTCGACGACGCATCCGCCTGAGCAGCTGCCTGAGCAGCAACCGCAGCCGAAGCGTTCGCGTCGGTCGTGACATCAGCCGAAGCATCAGCCGACGACGTCGCCGTCGCCGCAACATCAGCCGCAGCCGAAGCCGTTGCATCCGCCGCAGCCGAAGCCGTCGTCGACGCATCCGCCTGAGCAGCAGCCTGAGCCGCAACCTGAGCCGAAGCATTGCTGTCGTCATCCGCGTTCGCCGAAGCAGAAGCCGAAGCCGCCGCGTTCGTGTTCACATCAGCCGTCGCAGTAGCGTCCGTCGTTGCCGAAGCATCCGGGTCAGCATCCGCATCCGCAGCCGCAGCCGTAGAGGCATCAGCAGACGACGTTGCCGTAGAGGCAACGCTTGCCGCAGAACCCGCGTCCGCATCTGCCGCAGCAGTCGCATCAGCAGTCGTCGTCGACGACGCATCCGCCTGAGCAGCTGCCTGAGCAGCAACCGCAGCCGAAGCGTTCGCGTCGGTCGTGACATCAGCCGAAGCATCAGCCGACGACGTCGCCGTCGCCGCAACATCAGCCGCAGCCGAAGCCGTTGCATCCGCCGCAGCCGAAGCCGTCGTCGACGCATCCGCCTGAGCAGCAGCCTGTGCCGCAACCTGAGCCGAAGCATTGCTGTCGTCATCCGCGTTCGCCGAAGCAGAAGCCGAAGCCGCCGCGTTCGTGTTCACATCAGCATCAGCAGTCGCCGCGGCGTCAGCTGTCGCAGCAGCCTCAACCGTGATCGTGTCAGACGCCGTGTTACCCGCAGCGTCCGTACCGACAACCGTGTAGTCACCAGCAGCAGCATCCGCAGGAACGGTCAGAACCGTGTCCGCCGGGAACGCACCATCAGCATCCGTGGTCACCGTGATCGGACCAGCGACAACGTTGCCGTCCGCATCCTCGATCTGCACAGTCACAACCGTGTCTGCCGGCCAACCCGTCGACGTCACCGTCGTGTCCGAACCCGCAACAACCGGGCTCGATGCATCCAGAACCGGGGTGTAAACGACCGGAGCGGCCTCAACCGTGATCGTGTCAGACGCCGTGTTACCCGCAGCGTCCGTACCGACAACCGTGTAGTCACCAGCAGCAGCATCCGCAGGAACGGTCAGAACCGTGTCCGCCGGGAACGCACCATCAGCATCCGTGGTCACCGTGATCGGACCAGCGACAACGTTGCCGTCCGCATCCTCGATCTGCACAGTCACAACCGTGTCTGCCGGCCAACCCGTCGACGTCACCGTCGTGTCCGAACCCGCAACAACCGGGCTCGATGCATCCAGAACCGGGGTGTAAACGACCGGAGCGGCCTCAACCGTGATCGTGTCAGACGCCGTGTTACCCGCAGCGTCCGTACCGACAACCGTGTAGTCGCCAGGCGTCGTGCCCGCAGGAACGGTCAAGACCGTGTCCGCCGGGAACGCGCCATCAGCGTCAGTCGTGACCGTGATCGGACCAGCGATGATGTTGCCGTCCGCATCCTCGATCTGCACAGACGCAGCTGTGTCCGCCGGCCAACCCGTCGACGTCACCGTTGTGTCCGAACCCGCAACAACCGGGCTCGACGCATCCAAAACCGGAGTGAAGACAGGAGCGGCCGTCACCGTGATCGTGTCAGACGCAGTGTTTCCCGCCGCATCCGTACCGACGACCGTGTAGTCACCAGCAGCGGTACCAGCCGGAACAATCAGAACCGTGCCCGCCGGGAACGCACCCGCGGCAGTAGTGGTGACCGTAACCGGTCCGCCGACGTTAGCACCTGTGGAGTCCTTCAACTGGACCGTGACCACCGAGCTCGGTCCCCATCCGGATGAAGTCACCGTCGTATTAGCACCAGCAACGACGGGGCTGCTCGCGACGAGCACGGGGGCAGCAGCTGCGGCCTTTACCGTGGCCGAAGCCAGATCGACGTTGACAGCATCCAGAGCAGGAAGCAGGCTCAAGCTCAGTGCGCGAACCGTGAAGCTTCCGGCACCGAGGTCACCCACGGCAGGCTGCTCATTGATCGTGAGGTCCACGATCTGGTCGAGCACACCCGTCAACACCGGATCCAACGTCGCGAGAAGCGGCGTCGTGAGAGCGGCCAGCGCGGGCTGAACAAGCGGAATCACGCTGTCAACGGCCGTAGCCACCAGCGGACCGGTGACCGTCGTCAGCGTGCTGGCGAGCAGATCCACGACCGGCTGCGTGAGCAGGCCCAGGTCAAGACCAAGCAATGTGATGTTCGGCGTAACCGTCGGCTGAGTCGTGTCGGTTCCGGCGAACTGCGCGAGCGTACCGGCGACGGTAATGTCACCCGAGGCGACCGTCCCCTCCAAGGGCGGGATACCAGCAACCAGGTCAAGGTTGACCTTCAGGGTGACGCCGAGAGAGTCGAGCGTCGTCCCGAGGATCGTCGACGTCTTGCCGACGAGGCTGTTCTCATGCGTCCCTGTCAGGGCCGACGTGATGCCCTGCTGAATCGCGGCGATCGTCGTCGCCGACAGCACCGGGGTGTTCGCGGGGAGCGAGTTGAGGTCGGCGCCTGCCCCGCTCTCAACGAGGATCTTCGCCAGGTCGACGGTGATCGTCCCCCCGTCGAGATCGATCAGAACTGAGCCCGTCGCGTTCTCGACCGGCTGCGTGAGCAGCTCAGTGACGACAGTGTTCCCGATCGTGTCCAGACCCGTGATCGTCGCTTCGACGCCCGTCGTCTCGACACTCGCGACGAGCACGTCGATGCCGTTCAAAATGTTCGAGATCGACGTAGTGAGGTCGTTGAGCGCGCCACCAGGAGCCAGCAGGTCGCTCACCGGAGCGACAGTTCCCTGGATCGCTCCACCGAGCGTCGTGGAGAGCGTGTCCACGAGCGGGCTGCTCAGGTTCAGCTTAAGATCCGCGATCGCGTAGGAGTCGTCAACTGGGCCAGTGCCCGTTGTGTTCTCCGCCCGTGCGGAAAGAGCGCCGATCTGGATGCCGGCCTGGTCGATGATCTGATCCGTGAGACCTGCCACGCCGAGCTGCGAGAGCAGGTCGGTGAGCTCCAGGTATGCGGGGTCAGTACTGCCGTCAATGGCGCCAGTGTCAATCGCGCCGTCTGCGGTGATGAGGCCGGATGCGGCCGTCGACTGCGTCAGGCTGGGCGAGCTGCTGTAGCTTGCAGCCGCACCGAGATCGCCGAGGTCAAGCAGACCATTGTTAGTCCCGTTTGACAGCAGCGGCAGGTTCAGTGTGCCCAGGTTCAGGTTCAACAGTCCGCCGAGAACGGCTACGTCGAGCGCTCCAGGCTCCGGCCCCACAGCGCTCGGGTTGCTCGTGGAGGTGTGGCCGAGAGCGGCAACACTTAGCCCATTGAGCAAACCAGCGTCAATGCCCAGGATCTGGGCCTCCGCTGCAGACGGGTCTCCCGCGTCTGCATCTGGAAGCGCGAATGCTGCATTAGCGCCGAAGGCGCTTCCCGCGACGAGGGCCGTAGCCGTCGCAATCGCGGTCCATCTGCGTCTCCGCAGAGTTCTCCCCGTGGTTCTCATTTGTATTGCCCCTCCCGTGATGCGGACTAAGTTCGCGCCACAAGACCCTCCCCAGGCGTCAGCGAATGCCGACAGAGCTCATGTCTAACCAGTATGACGTTCGCCGCAAGTGCGTGTCCAGCCAACTCACAGTAAAAGGTGAAACCTCACCACAAAGAAGTGGAGATGTTACAGATTCCATCGCCCTCGACCCACACGGGAGGGGTTACTCAGTTCGCAGCGACCACAGCGAGCACCGCATCGCCGTAGGCTTCGCGCTTCTTCTCGCCGATTCCGGTGATTCCGTCGAGATCATTCACGGATGCCGGTCGCAGCTCGGCGAGCGCACGCAGCGTCGCATCACCGAAGACGATGTACGCGGGCTTGCCGATCTCCTTCGCGGTCTCGGCGCGCCAGACGCGCAGCGCCTCGAAGAGCGAGCGATCACCCTCGGCCACGGCATCCGAAGCCGCCGATGCCTTGCGCGTGCGGCTCGCGCTGACCCGCCCGATGGTGTCTTTACGCAGCGGCACCGGAGTCTCACCGCTCAGCACTCCGACGGCAGCTTCACCCGGCGCGAGCGTTCCGTAATCGCCCTGCGCGACGAGGATGCCGCGAGCCAGCAACTGCCGCACGACACTACGCCAGTCCTGATCTGAGAGATCCGCACCGATGCCGTATGTCGCGAGACCGTCGTGCTTCTGCTGCCGGATGCGGTCGTTCGACGATCCGCGGAGAATGTCGATGAGGTGACCTGCACCGAACGCCTGACGCCGCTCGCGCTTGAGCCGCACGATAGTCGAGAGCAGCTTCTGCGCGGGGACCTGCCCGTCGAAGGTCTCGGGTTTCTCGAGACACGTGTCGCAGTTACCGCACGCTGCGGAATCCTGACCGAAGTAGTTCAACAGGTTCTGGCGCCGACACTCGACCGTCTCGCTCAGCGCGAGCATGGCGTCGAGATGCTGACCCATCCGCATCTTGAACGTGCGGTCGCCGGGGCTCTGGTCGATCATCCGCCGTTGCTGCACGACGTCGCCGAGTCCATACGCCATCCAGGCCACCGCTGGTTCACCATCACGGCCAGCACGACCGGTCTCCTGGTAGTACCCCTCGACCGACTTCGGCAAGTCGACGTGCGCGACGAAGCGCACGTCCGGCTTATCAATGCCCATGCCGAACGCGATGGTCGCGACCATCACCACGCCGTCTTCGCGGAGGAACCGCGACTGGTTCGCCGCCCGCACATCGGCATGAAGGCCCGCGTGGTACGGCAGCGCATCGAAGCCCTGAGCGGCGAGATAAGTGGCGGTCTGCTCCACCGACTTGCGGCTCAGCGCGTAGACGATTCCGGCGGATGCGCCCGAGCCGCCGGACACCGAGCCTGCCGGAGCATCCGGAAGTGAACGAATGAACGACACCAACTGCTTGCGCGGGTCGACCTTCGGCACGATCCGGTACTGGATGTTCGGGCGGTCGAAGCTCGCCACAAAATGCTTAGCGGTGTCTAACTGCAGGCGCTCGGTGAGCTCCTTGTGGGTGGCGCGGGTCGCCGTCGCGGTGAGCGCCATCCGCGGAACCCCGGGGAAACGCTCGCCGAGGTCTCCCAGAGCGAGATAGTCGGGACGGAAATCGTGACCCCACTGCGACACGCAGTGCGCCTCGTCGATGGCGATCACACTGAGTGTGCCTCGCTGCAACAGCGCGGTGGTCTGCCGGTTCGACAGTCGCTCTGGGGCGACGTAGATGAGATCGAGCTCGCCGGCGACGTACGCCCGCTCGACCTCTGCACGCTCGGATACCGACTGCGTCGAGTTCAGGAAGGCGGCGTTCACGCCGTTGGCGCGCAGTGCATCGACCTGGTCATGCATCAGGGCGATGAGTGGACTGATCACGAGCCCAGTGCCCTCGCGGACGAGCGCAGGCACCTGGTAGGTGATGCTCTTTCCACCACCGGTCGGCATGAGCACGACAGCATCCCCACCGCCGATCACCTGATCGACGACCGCCTCCTGGTCGCCGCGAAACGCGTCATAACCGAAGACCGTGTGCAGCGCCTCGCGCGCGGTCGCGTAACGCGAGGGCGTCGCGGTGCGCGGAACGGATGCTGTGGATGCTGTGACCACCGGCGTCGCAGGCCCCGGGCCCCAGTCAAGAGGCGGCTCGTAATCCGAGTCCTGCGGTTCCCAATCCATCTCTTCCGGCGGCGGAGTGTCATTCCACGGCAGGTCCTCGTACGGGTCACCAGGAGTCTGCGGCATCCCTCCAGAGTAACCACCCCAGCAGACGCTGAGCGCCCTAAGGTGGGTGCAACGCGAAGGAGCACCCATGACCGACGAGACCACAGTCACCCGCAATGACGATGCATCGCGCTACGAGATCTTCTTTGGGAAGACTCTGGCTGGCTTCGCCGATTTCGAACGACGCCCCGGCGAGATCCTCTTCACGCACACCGAGGTCGACCCAGCCTTCCAAGGCAAGGGACTGGCCGGCATCCTCGCTGCGGAGGCTCTGGCGGATGCCGCGGCATCCGGCGACACGATCGTGCCGTACTGCCCCTACATCGCCCATTATCTGAAGAAGCACGACGTCGCCGGCGCGAAGATCCGCTGGCCGCAGCTGCCCACCGACCCCGCCGACGCGACGAGCGCGTGATGATCGGCCAGCGCAGCATCTCGCTCGAGCCACGCGTGGTTCCGCTCGGCGGCCTGCGCGGGATGAACGTGCTGCGCACTCTGCCGAACCGCGACCTGCCGACGGTCGGCGCGTGGTGCTTCCTCGATCGCTTCGGGCCCGAGGTTGTGCGCATGCGTGTGGAGCCGCACCCGCACATCGGATTGCAGACCGTCACCTGGCCGTTGATCGGCGAGCAGCGGCACCGCGACTCGATCGGCAGGGACGTGACCTTGACGCGCGGCCAATTGAATCTGATGACGGCGGGCAACGGCATCGCGCACTCCGAGTACTCGCTCGGTGAAGAGGCACTTCCCCTCGACGCACTGCAGTTCTGGGTGGTGCTACCCGAATCGGCCCGTCACGGTGCCGGCGATTTCGAACAGCACACCTCGCTGCCCCAACTCACGCTTTCCGCTGATACCGGTGAGGATGCCACGGCCACCGTCGTGCTTGGCGAGTTCGCCGGCGTGCGCTCCCCTGCAACAGTGCATACACCGATCGTCGGCGCGGAGATCACGCTCGCCGCTGGCAGCATTGTCGATCTGCCGCTGAACCCTGCCTGGGAACACGCGATCGTGCTCGTGAACGGCGACGTCACCATCGATGACCGTTCCTCTTCCCAGAACGAGATGCTCTACCTCGGTGATTCCCGCGCGCACGTTTCAGTGTCGAGCGCCGAAGGAACGCTGCTCTTCGTGCTCGGCGGGGAGCCCTTCGAAGAAGACCTTGTGATGTGGTGGAACTTCGCCGCACGCACCCACGACGAGATCGCGCAGGCGCGACACGACTGGGAGACGCCGGATGCGGCATCCGCTCGCTTCGGTCATGTCGTGGACCACGGCGACGAGCGGATCCCCGCACCCGAGCTCCCGCATGTGACGTTGAAGCCACGCCACCGCCGGATCTGACGCCTGCCCGGCACAGATGCAGGGCGATCGAACGGCTGCAGGGCGACACGCCGGGCTTTCGCCCGACATCCGTGCCTCGGCCCTGCAAGTGTGCCGCGCGGAGAGGCGCCCCGCGCTCCGACGAGCACGGGGCGCCTGTCCGTGTTGCTACTCCGTGTCCACCGAGACGATCGTGCGAACGTCGGAATCGGCGTACTGTACGACCCCGAGGTAGCGGGTGCCGGCTGTGAGACCGGACCAGCTGATCTCGTAGCTCGTCGCGACACCCTGCGTCGCGGCGATCGGATTCGGCGTCGCCGTGAATGCGCCCTCGCCACCCGGCACCACGTTGGCGTGGGTCATGTCCCACGTCATCGGTGCGGTCGTCGAGTACACGTTCGCCACGACCAGGTATGTGCCGGCCGTCGGCGTCGGCAGCGTCACCTGCTCGTCGGCCGAGGCCGTCGCCGACTGCCACACCTCGTAGTAGCGCAGATCGTCGGGGGCTACCACGCGGTACACCAGCAGATCGAGGTCGCTGCCCTCGTCATCCGACGAATCGAGATCGAAGCGCGACAGCGTCGTGCCCTCCGGAACGTCGACGATCCACGCGACGTCCTTGTTGGCATCGCCCGAGTTCTCGTCGCCCGAGTGCCCGTCGACCGGATGACTCGGGTCGGTGAGCAGCTGGAACGGGGTGAGCCCCGCGAGGTTGAGCGGCAGGTCGCCGTTGATGCCGGGCGTGATCTCCACGACCGTGCTGCCGTCTACGCCCGTTCCGGTCACCTCGGCCGGTGCGGCCGCCGTCACTGGGAACACCGCGATCGGCGTGCGCACCGTGTTCGCCTCGCTCGACCAGGTGAGCGATCCGGTCGCCCACTGCTCGACCGGAGCGCTCTCGTTATCGAAGGTGACGGTGTACGTCGCCGTCTCGCCGGCCGCGCCGAAGCTGAGCGTGGACGGCTCGACGCTCACGTTCACGCCCGGCACGTCGACGCTCGCGGTGAACGTGCCCGCCTCAGTCGATGTGACCGTGCGGGTGATCGTCTGCGCACTGGCGAGGGTGCCGATCGAGATCGAGGCGAGGTTGAGGTCGCTGCCGTCGATCGGCTCGATGCCGTCGAACTGCGCCAACCCCTTGCCTTCCAGGAACGCCGCCCAATCCGCGACGGCGTTCAGGTACAGCATCCCCGGGTCGAAGAAGCGGGTCGGGTCGACCTGACCGGCACCCTGCTCGAACGGATCCGTGTTCGCCGATCCGTCGGAGTTCACGGTGTCATAGGCAGTGGTCATCATCGCCGATTTCACCTCCGCCGGCGACGCGTTCGGTCGCTCACCGAGATACAGCGCGCCGAGGCCGGCGATGTGCGGTGATGCCATCGACGTGCCGGAGAGGATGCCGAAGGTCGGTGCATCCTTGCTGCCGTTGTTCGTCGCGGCGAGGATCGCCACACCGGGGGCTGCGATGTCGGGCTTCATGACGTCGCTGCCGTCGGCATGCATCGGGCCGCGGCTGGAGAATCCGGCGATCTGCGGCACCGGAGTGACCTCGCCCGTCGTGTTCTCGCCGATCAGTGAGATCGGCCGGTCGACACCACCTTGCACATACGCGACAACCGCCTCGCGATGTGCTGCGGCGAGGTGCACCGTGGGGATGACGTGGAAGTCGTTGTCTAGCGAGTCGGCACCGCCGGGCACGTTGACAAGGACCATGCCGATGCCACCGGCATCCTTCACCACCTGTGACTTCTCCGCACGCGCATTACTGCCGCGATCGCAGACAACGATGTGGCCAGTGACTTTTGCCGGGTCGAGGGTGCCTGGCAGGCAGAGCTGCGCATCCACCGCTCCTGCCGCAGCAGCATCGCCTGCGTAGATCGAGGGTCCGGTGACCGTCTCACCGAACGGGACAGAAACGGATGTTCCGGCCTGGGCGAACCCGTCGAAGACGACCGTGCCCTCCCAGGTCGGGATCGTGGATGCGGCGACCGTGGTGTACCAGGGCGACGCGTGGTCTGCGGTGGCCGCATCCGGTCCGGCGTTGCCGGCACTGACGGAGACGAACACTCCGGCGGCAGCGGCGTTCAGGAACGCGATGTCATCGGGCGCCAGCACGGTCGTGGCGGCTCCGCCGCCGATCGAGTAGTTGATCACGTCGACGCCGTCGGCGACTGCCTGATCGATCGCGGAGATGAGGTCGCTGAGGGCGCAGATGTCGTCCTCTGTGACCAGCGGATCCGGGCCGACGTAGCAGGCCTTGTAGGCCGCGACCTTGGCGGCCGGGGCGACACCGGAGATCGTGCCGAGGCCGACACCTTCCACGGTGGCTTCGACGCCGAAGGTACCGGCAGCCGTGCTCGCGGTGTGCGAGCCGTGTCCGTCGCCGTCGCGCGGGGAGAGGTAGTCGTATTGGAAATCGAATCCGGCCGCCGTGGCACCGGTCGCAAAGTACTGTCCACCGATCAGCTTGGTGGAGTAGTCGTGCTTGTTCCAGTCCTGACCCTGCACGATGGCGCTGCGGAACTGTGCGCCGTCGGACTTGTCGAAGTAGGCGTACGAACCGTCGCTGTACGCCTCGGCGCCACTCTGCTTCTGCTTCTTCAGCTTGTCGCCCGCGAACGACGGATGCTCCGGGGCGATACCCGTGTCGATGACGCCGACGACGACCCCTTCACCCGCATGCTCGACCCCGCCGGTGGCGTCCCAGACGCCGCCCGCACCGTTCGCGTCATCGCCGAGTCCGAGGAAGCCTGTGGAGGACTGCGCATCCGGATGCCGGATCTCATCCGGGAACACCCCGATCACGTCCTTCGAGGCGCGCAGCGCATCGACCTGCTCACCGGTGAGGTCGGCGCTGAAGCCGTTGACCGTCACCTGGTAGGTCGCGTCTGTGGTGACGCCCTCGGCCTTCGCGAGCTTGCGTTGCTCGTTCGCGAGGTGCGCGATGTACTTCTGCGAGTCCGAGGAATGGGCGTCGAGCTGCGTGCCAGGTTTTGGCATGGTTCGTCGCAGGCCGTTCGTGTCACCTTCGTACGTGGCCAGGGGATCGGCTTTCATCAAGACGATGTAGTGCCCCGGTGTGCCGTCCACGGGTGTGGGATGTGTCACCCCCTCGGCACTTGCGAAGCTGGCGGTTGCCGAGGAACCGATGACGACTGCGGCCAATGTGACGGCCATCGCCAACCGGAAGGGTGATCGACCCATGTGTATCTCCGATGGTTGCGGCTGCGGCTTCGTTGCCGCATCCGCCGCTTAACATAGACCCGGCCGCTGCCGCGCACCAGAGGTAGATTCCAATCGCCCGGCGCGGTATAACGTCCCTTTTACCCTCGCACCAGAGGCGAGAGTGGGCCGGCCCGGTGAACCCAGCGATAGGCTGGGACAGTGCCAACGAAACGCGTGATGTCGACCCGCGTGCTGCTGATCTGCGCTGCTATTGGCGTCGCCACGGGGCTCGTCTCGGCATTGTGGGCGGGCCTGCACGTGATCGTCGCCGTCGGAGCCGTGCCACTGTACGGTCTCGTCCTCGGTTTCCACGTGCTTCCCGGCGTGATCGCACAACAGGTACTGCGGGCGCCATGGGTGGCACTGATCACCCATGCGATTGCGGCGCTCATCTCCACTGCTTTCGTCCCCGCCATGGCGGGTCGCTATCTGCTCGCTGCGATCGTGTTCGGCGGCGTCCAAGAAGGTGTCTCCGCGCTTCTGCGATATCGACACTGGGAGGCGTGGCGTTTCCTGCTCTCCGCTGCGATCACCGGAATCGTGATCGCAGTGCCGCTGTGGTTCGCCTTTGACGTCGGCGCGCTGCCGCTATGGGGCGGAATAGGCTTCGTCGCACTGTTCGTGCTCGGCCCCGTCGTGTGGACATTGATCGGCCTCGGTGTGGGGTCGTCGCTGCGACGTGCAGGAGTTATCCGCGGGTGAACCCCCTGCATGCGCGTCAGGTTAGGCTCAGCTAACCTAGTACCGTACTCTTTCCACAGACTCGGGGTTTCGCCGTGCGCACATCCGCGCCCCTACTTCGCGTGCGTGACCTCTCCCTCACTCACGCCGGTGCTACGCGCCCGTCACCGAGCGGTGTCAGCTTCGACGTGCATCCTGGCGAAGTCGTGCTAGTGCTGGGTCCGAGCGGCTCTGGGAAATCAACACTCACCCTCGCGCTCAACGGCTTGTTGCCACAGTCTGTTCCGGCGGATATCCAGGGCACCGTGGAAGTGGGCGGGCGCAGCACGATCACCACACCGGTCGCGGAACTCAGCACGACGGTGGCGATGGTGTTCCAGGATCCGGACGCACAACTGGTCACCGGCACCGTCTTCGACGAGGTTGCCTTCGCGTTGGAGAACCTGCTGTTTCCTGTCGCCGAGGTCGTGGAACGCGCCGAGCAGGCACTCCGCCGAGTGAGCCTGTGGGATCGTCGCAGCTGGAACCCCGATCGGTTGTCCGGCGGTGGACGCCAACGACTTGCAATCGCCTGCGCACTCGCGATGCGCTCGACGCTGATCGTGCTCGACGAACCCACGGCAAACCTCGATCCTCAGGGTATCGACGACGTGTATGACGCCCTCAGCGATCTGGTCGCCGCGGGAGATCATGCCATCGTGCTGGTCGAGCACAATCTGGATGCCGCGATGCGCTTCGCCACTCGTGCCCTCGTGCTCGATCAGCAGGGTCGCCTCGCCTTTGACGGCCCGGTCGCTGAGGTGCTGCGCGGGCACACCGAAGAACTCGTCGCGATGGGGGTATGGCTGCCGGCGGCCACATTGGCGGGACGGATGCTGCGCGCGCGCGGCATCCTGCCGGAGGACGTGCCGCTGCCCCTGACCCCGGAGGAGCTCGCCGCGGCGATGGCCGAGGCCGACGACAACAAGGCGGACACCGGGGCACACTTGCAGGGTCGAAGCACGCCTGCAGGGCGAAACGCCGAGGAATCATCCGACATCCGTGCATCCGCCCTGCATCTGTACCAGCCGACGGGCGCGGAACACTCGATCGTGCGGGCCCGCGGCCTGACAGTGAAGCGCGGGCGGCAGGAGATCCTGCACGGCATCGACCTCGACATCCCCGCCGGCTCGCTCACGGCGATCATCGGGGCGAACGGTGCGGGGAAAACTACACTCATCCAGTCGCTGGCAGGAGTCATTCCCCCACCGAAACGCCAGGTCACGATCGACGGCCTTGATCCTGGCACGGCGTCTCCGCGTGACCTCGCCGCCCGCATCGGCTTCGTCTTTCAGAACCCGGAGCACCAGTTCATCGCGCACACCGTATTCGACGAACTCGCGCACGGGCTCACGCTGCTGCACACACCCGAGCACGAGATTCGCGAGCGGGTCGGCGAGATGCTCGCCAGATTCGGCCTCGAAGCCAAGGCTGACGTGCATCCGTTCCTGCTCTCCGGTGGCGAGAAGCGTCGCCTCTCGGTCGGAACAGCACTGATCACGCACCCGCGGGTGCTCGCACTCGACGAGCCGACATTCGGGCAGGATCGCGCCCGCGCCGCCGAACTGCTGCACCTGCTCACCGAACTACGGGCTGAAGGCACCACGATCATCATCGTGACGCACGATCTTCAGCTGGTCGCTGACCAGACCACGCACACGGTCATTCTCGCCGAAGGTCGCGTGCACGCCGCGGGCCTCACCGCCGAGCTGTTCGCCACCGAGGGCCTATTCGAGTCGGCCGGGCTACGACTGCCGATGCTGCACCGCGCGCTCACACCCCGAGTTCGCCGCACTCTGGCCGAGGGCATGCGATGACCGCCATCACCTCGCCGACGAAGACAATCGATCCGTTCACGCCCGGGACCCCAGCATCCGCCAGGCACTTTCTTTACCATCTCAATCCGCTATCGAAGGTTGCGGCCGTCGCACCCGCGATGCTGCTGCTCATATTCGTGCGCGACCTCGCCACACCGGTATCGTTCATCGCGTTCGCGTACCTCGTGATTCTGCTCGGCGCTCGGATCACGTCGCGATCTGCCGTCCTTCTCTTCGTCGCCGTGCCACTCGGCATCGTCGCAATCGGGTTCGGCTTCTCGCTGTGGGTAGATGCCGTTGGCGTCGCCGAGACCGCACCGTTCCTGCAGATCGGCGGCTGGACCTTGTTCTCCGGCGCGCTGCAGGTCGGCTTCGCCACCGCTCTTCGCGTGGCTGCGATCTTTTCCCTTGCTCTGATCGGCGGGCTCACGACGACCGGGCCCGACCTCGTGCGGGCGAGCATTCAGCAACTGCGCGTGCCGTATCGGATCGGCTACACCGCCCTCGCCGCGTACCGCTTCGTGCCGCGATTCGGCCATGAGCTTGCTGTTATCCGCGCCGCGCATCGCGTGCGCGGACACCACGGCGGACGCGGACCGTTCGCGCGGATCGCCCGCGGCTGGGGCTACATCGTGCCGTTGTTGGCCGGCGCGATCCGGCATGCCGAACGCGTGGCGTTGGCGATGGATGCCCGAGCCTTCGGCGCCCACGCCACTCGCACGGAGCGGTATCTGGTGCCCTTCCGCCGGCGCGACGTGGTCTTCATCGTGCTGTTCCTCGCAGCATCCGCCCTGCTCTTCCTCTTCTTATAACCAAGAAAAACCCGCCTTCCCGATGCCTTGGATTCAAGGGCTCGGGAGGCGGGTTTTCGTTCTTTCAATGACTACGCGGGTGCTGAGGCTCGGCTCAGCGCTTGCCGGCGATCTGACGCGAGACGATGTCGCGCATGATCTCGTTCGTGCCGCCATAGATGCGGTGCACGCGCGCGTCGAGGAAGGCACGGGTGATCGGATACTCGGTGATGTACCCGTAGCCGCCGTGCAGCTGCACGCAGGTGTCGAGGATCTCCCACTCGCGTTCAGTGGTCCAGAACTTGATCTTCGCTGCTTCTTCTCCGGTGAGCTTCTTGTCCTTGTAGGCAAGCAGCGCACGGTCAAGATACGCCCACATGACGTCGACGGTTGTCGCAACATCCGCCAGCTTGAAGCGAGTGTTCTGGAAGTCGATGATCCGCTCACCGAAGGCTTCGCGGTCCTTCGTGTACTCGACGGTCCACTTGAACGCCGCCTGCGAAGCGGATGCCGCAGCGATGCCGATCGAGAGACGCTCAAGCGGCAGGTTCATCATCAGCTGCAGGAAGCCCTGACCTTCCTTACCGCTGATGAGGTTCGCCTCGGGGACGAAGACATCGCTGAACGACAGCTCTGCGGTGTCGTGTCCGTGCGAGCCCATCTTGTTGAGCTTCTTGCCGTGTTCGAAGCCCTCCATGCCGTTCTCGAGGATGAGTAGGCTGAACGCGTCCGGACGGTTACCCTCACCGGTCTTCACGAACGTGACGACGATGTCGGCGGTCTTGCCCGAGGAGATGAAGGTCTTCGCTCCGTTGACGATGTAGCCGCCGTCGGTCTTCTTCGCCGTGGTCTTGATACCGCGCAGGTCGCTACCCGCTCCGGGCTCGCTCATCGCAAGAGCGCCAAGGATTTCTCCGGTAGCCATCCGAGGCAGCCACTTGTCCTTCTGCTCCTGCGTGCCCATGTGCACAAGGTAGGGAACAGCGAGGTCGTCCTGGATGCCGAAGGCACCAGCGAGGGAGCCGGCACCGGCGCCGATGACCTCTTCATTCACAATGGTGCGGAATCGGTAGTCCTGAAGCATGCCGGCGCCGCCGAACTCCTCAGGAACGGAGAGTCCGATGATTCCTGCTTCTCCGGCTGCGAGCATGGTCGCCCGGTCGATTTCGCCGTCAGCATCCCACTTCTCGATGCTCTCGTTGTTGACGTGGCGCTTGACGAAGTCCTTCACCAGGTCGCGGAATGCCTCGTGGTCTTCATCGTAGATATCGCGTTCCATGCCGTCCTCCCGAACGTGTGTGGCGTCATTGCTCCCGCGAGTCTATGCCGGAGAACGGATGCCGAGCCAGAGCCTTGTGAGAATGCATCCCACGTTACGTGAGACTGCGTACCGCGTTTGTGGGAAGCCACAGAAGGAGGGTCAGTGCGCGTAGTCCGGCGCAGCAGGGAGTCCGAAGAACTCTTCCAGCGATCGACATCCGCTGTCGTGATAGGCGGACGCAAGCGCCGGACCGATGTAGCGCATGTGCCAGGGCTCCTGCACATACCCGGTGGTGTCGGTCACGCCCTCTTCGTAGCGGACGATGAAGCCATGCTCCCAGGCATGCTCGGCAACCCATTCCGACTCACGTGTGCCACCAAAGGCGCCGATCTCGCCACAGCCATTGCTGCACGCGACGAGATCCATCGAGAGTCCGGTCTGATGCTCACTGAAGCCAGGGCGTGCAGAAACCCGATCGGCAGCCGTCTGCCCGAGGGAACTCACGTGTCCGGCATGCGTTGCAACCTGCAGACGATACGAACGGTAGCCGTTGTTCATCCCCAGCACGCCCGCGCCCGACTCATGGAGAGCGGCGGCCATCTCGTTGAGAGCGGATGCTGCGTCGCCTCGGAGCTGGTTCGACCGCGTGGTCGTTTCGACTGACGTGCCACTGAGTGGGGCCGGTGCGTAGTCGACCGGATTCAGCGAGAGGGTCTTGTTCACGATGACCCATCGGCGCGCGGGGTCAGTGAGCGAGATGCAGGGAGCGTTGCCGACGACCATTGCGTCGCGGAATGCGGCGCCACCACCGAAAGCCGCAATGGCCGCTTCATCATCACCCGCGCCGAGTGCGTCGACCACCGCGGGCTCAGAGCAGGGATCGGCGGCGGTGACGCCTGCGACATCGATCACCGGGAGTTGAGCGGCCGCGACAGGCATGGGCGGGAGTTCTGCTCCGGCAACCCCCGGGATCTCAGCGATCGCCCACAGCGCACCAAGCGCCGTCACCGCCAGCCCGACGGGCAAGGCGATCCTCAACGCTCGGGGTCGGCGCGACGCATGCCGGGGTTGCAGTGCGTCACTCATGGGTTCCATTGTCCCCTTAAACGCTGATCGAACATAACTTGCATCCTTTCTTGACTTAACATCGAGGATTTGTTCGAATGAGTGTATGCGATGGCAGGGACAAACGATCGACGAAGAGGATGCTTCGGCGCTGCCCGGCATGGAGAATCGCACTGGCATCGTGCGATCAGTGACTACACCGGAGTTCGCCGACATGACCTTCCACGAGGTGCTGGCACGCTCGGCCCTGAACAAGGTTCCCGCCGGTTCGCGGATGCCGTTCAGCTGGACGATCAATCCCTACCGTGGATGCAGTCATGCCTGCGTTTATTGTTTTGCTCGCGGAACGCACGAGTATCTCAACCTCGACGGCGGTGGCGACTTCGATTCGCAGATCGTCGTGAAGACGAACGTCGCCGAGGTGCTGCAGAAAGAGCTGCGCCGTGGCAGTTGGCAGCACGAGCGGGTGGCACTCGGCACGAACACCGATCCCTATCAGCGCGCCGAGGGCCGCTACAAGCTCATGCCCGACATCATCCGCGCGCTCGCGGAATCGGGCACGCCGATGTCAATCCTCACCAAGGGGACGCTGATCCGCCGCGACATTCCGCTGCTCGTTGAGGCTGCGAAGAGTGTGTCGATCGATATCCAGATGTCGATCGCGATGTACGACGACGAGCTGCAGCATTCGATCGAGCCAGGAACCCCGTCGACGCAGGCGCGCCTCGATACCGTGCGGGCACTGACGGATGCCGGCTTCCGTGTCGGTGTCTTCCTCATGCCCGTCCTTCCGCACCTGACCGACTCGATCGAGGCGATCGGTCATGCGCTGAAGCGCATCAAGCAGTCCGGAGCTGACCACGTCATCTACGGCGCACTGCACCTTCGCGCGGGAGTCAAGCCGTGGTTCATGCAGTGGCTGGAGCGCGAGCATCCGGAGCTCATGTCGTCGTACCGCGGCCTTTACCCCGGGGCAGCTTCCGAAGCACCGAAGCCGTACCAGCAATGGCTGGCAAAGCGGACACGCCCGCTCATCCGCATGCACGGACTCGAAGCACGGCATTCCGATGACGTGCATCCGACACGACAGCTGATGCGGCCGACATCCGTAAGCGCACCCGCGACCTCAGCTCCGGCACCGATGCTGTTCTGATGACTCGGTCAGGCCCCCGCAGCCGCGGCGCGTAGGCTCAACAGTTATGGCAATCGGCGCAATGATCCACACGTTCACAGTGCAACTGGCCGATATGGATCGGGGCGCCTACGACGACTTCACACTCCGCGTCGCCCGGCATCCGTCCGAGACCGATGCTTACATGGTCACCCGCCTGCTCGCCTACTGCCTCGAGTACGGCGAGGGGATCGCGTTCAGCGAGGGCCTCTCGTCGACGGAAGAGCCGGCTGTGCTCGCCCGCGACCTCACCGGCAAAATCACCGCATGGATCGAAGTGGGGGCACCCGACGCCGAACGGATGCACTATGGCAGCCGCCTCGCCGAGCGCACCGTCGTCTACACGCACCGTGACCCGACGAAGGTGATCGCCCCGTGGGCGGGCAAGCGTATCCATGACATCGACAAGATCGAAGTCTTCAGTTTCGACCCTGGCTTCATCGACGACGCCGTCCGGGTGATTGAGCGTCGTAACACGGTGACCCTCACCGTCACCGAACGCCAGCTCTACCTCGACCTGAACGGGACGAACCTCAGCTCAGCCCTTCACGTGCAGGGCGCTACTCCCCGCACCTGAGTCGGTCACAACTCCTCACTCAGACGCGAAAGGGCTCCGGAAGTAGCTTCCGGAGCCCTTTCCTCAGGAATCTGAGGAGTTATGAACGCTGTTACGCGGTGATCTCGGCGTTGGTGGGCATACGCCCAGTGATCTCCTCGATCACGTCGTCGCCGAGGCGAGCGGACTCGAACGGTGCGTCGATCTCGGCGCGACCCAGCAGGTCCGTCATCCGACGCTCGCGCTGACGCGTGATGAGCGTAACGACGCGGCCTGCGCGACCTGCGCGCCCGGTACGACCCGAGCGGTGCATGTAGGTCTTGTACTCGTCCGGCGCATCTGCCTGGATCACCAGGTCGATGTCATCGACGTGGATGCCGCGAGCGGCGACGTCGGTGGCCACGAGAACCTGCACGCGACCCGAGCTCATGCGCTCGAGGTTGCGGGTGCGCTTGGCCTGGTTCAGGTCACCGTGCAGCGACACCGCCGAGATACCGGCGTCATCGAACTGCTCAGCGAGCGTCTCGGCGTAGGCCCGAGTGCGAGCGAAGACGAGAGTCTTGCCTGCACGGTCGACCATCGAAGTCAGGATGTCAGCCTTTTCGCGGTGCTCGATCACGAGGACGCGGTGCTCGATCGTGCCGGAGTCCTGGTCTTCACCAGCGACCTCGTATACGGCGGGATCCACGAGGAACTCGTCAACGAGCGCAGCGACCTCGCGGTCAAGCGTCGCCGAGAACAACAGCTTCTGGCTGCCGTCCTTGGTGTGACGGAGGATGCGCTGCACCGGCTCGACAAAGCCAAGCTCGCACATGTGGTCTGCCTCGTCGAGAACAGCGACGATGCAATCCGACAGGTCGAGCTTGCCCTGGTTGATCAAGTCCTCGACGCGACCGGGTGTGCCGATCACGATGTCGACGCCCTTCTTCAACGCGCCGACCTGACGACCCTGAGGGACGCCACCGTAGATCTGCGTGGTGAACAGCCCGACGCTGCGCGCGATCGGCTGGATCGTGCGGTCGAGCTGCAGTGCGAGCTCACGCGTCGGAGCAAGGATGATCGCCCGCGGGGAGCGGCCGAACTCGCGACGCTTGCCGGCCTGCGACTTCAGCACGCGCTCGACCAGTGGTGCGCCGAAGGCGATGGTCTTGCCGGAGCCGGTGCGGCCACGGCCGAGCACATCGCGGCCTTCGAGGATCGACGGGATGGTCGCTGCCTGGATGGCGAACGGTGCGGATGCACCGAGCTCCTTCAGCGCCTCGACAATGTTGGAGCCCAGACCGAGGTCCGCAAACGTGGTGCCATCGACCTCGGGGGCCGCGACAGTCTTCGCCGCGAGACGCTCGTGGACGACGTCCGCGCCCGGAGTGAACTTCGCTCCGCTGGAGCCGGAGCTTGTCGAAGCGTTCCAGTTGTCACGGCCGGGGCGCTGCTCGCTACGGCGCTCACGGTCATTGGTGCGCGGGCGATCGTTGGAGCGCTCACGGTCATTGGTACGCGGGCGATCGTTGGAGCGCTCACGGTCATTGGTACGCGGGCGATCGTTGGAGCGCTCCGCGTTGACCCGGGGGCGCTCGGCACGACGGTCATCGCTGTTAGTGCGGGGGCGGTCGTTGTAGCTAGGACGCTCGGCACCGCGGTCGCTGTTAAAACGCGGACGGTCGTTGCCACGGTCAGCGTTGTAACGGGGACGCTCAGCGCCACGGTCATTGTTGTAGCTCGGACGCCCAGCGGAACGGTCGTTGTTGTAGCTCGGACGCTCAGCGCCACGGTCATTGTTGTAGCTCGGACGCCCAGCGGAACGGTCGTTGTTGAAACGAGGACGGTCGTTACCGCGGTCGTTGTTGTAGCTCGGACGCCCAGCACCACGGTCAGCGTTGTAGCTCGGACGCCCAGCGGAACGGTCGTCGTTGAAACGGGGCCGCTCAGCGCCACGATCATTGTTGTAGCTCGGGCGCCCAGCGGAACGGTCGTTGTTGAAACGAGGGCGGTCATTGCCGCGGTCGTTGTTGTAACTCGGACGCCCAGCGGAACGATCAGCGTTGTAACTCGGACGCCCAGCACCACGATCAGCGTTGTAGCTCGGACGCTCAGCGCCACGGTCGCTGTTGAAACGAGGGCGGTCATTGCCGCGGTCGTTGTTATAACGAGGACGCTCGCCACCACGGTCATTGTTGAACCGGGGACGGTCGTTGCCACGGTCGCTGCCGGTGCGCGGACGCTCGTCGCGTTGCGGTGCATCGCGGCGACCCGAATCGCTACGACCGGCGAAGCCACGAGCATCATCGCGACCGGCACGCTCCTGGTCGGTCCAGCGACGCTTGGGTGCTCCGGTGTCAGCCTCGGCCGGGCGGTAACCGCGGTGGGTCGAGCTCTTGCTACCGGGACTACGGTCGAAACTGCGGCTGGGGCCTCCCGCAGAACGCTTCGGACCAGCGTCCGAGCGTCCGCCGCGGTCGCCCTCGGGGCGGCCAGCGTGGCGGTCGTGGAACGAGGTCTTCTTCTCGCCGTAGCGCGGCTCGAAGTTGCGACCGGTTCGGCCGCCCTGGGGCTTCTTGTTGTTAGGCAAGGGGAAATCCTTCTGGTTCTCTGCACGAGAACAGCACCTACGTACGCGCGCAGGGATAACCCGGACATCCGTCGGCCGGGGGCCATTCATGTGATGGTAATGTGCGTCGATCGACGCTCACCATCGGCCCCTGGACCACAAAAACGCTCGCGCTATCGCGCGGCTGTCCGAAGCCGACTTCACCAGTTTAGCCGACACGCCTGAGAAAGACCCCCGTACGATTGCGAGGTGACTTCTCTCTCCCCCACTGGCACCCAGATCCACCTCCAGCGCGGCGCCGTGACGGCGCAGATCGCCCAGGTCGGAGCATCCCTTCGCGGCCTCACGGTCGGCGGTGTCGACGTCGTCGCGCGCTACCCGGAAAACGTTCCGACCCCGTCCTGCTCGGGTGTCGTGCTCGCGCCGTGGCCGAACCGCGTGCGTGATGGGGTCTGGAATGACGAGGGCACGGTACAGAATCTCGCGATCACCGAGCCGAAGCTCAACAACGCGAGTCACGGGCTGCTGCGTTTCACCGCTTACGACATCACACAATCGGATGCGACAGCCATCCTCCATGCGACGATCCACCCCCAAACCGGGTACCCCTACGAGATCGCGACGACGGTCGCGTACGCCTTGACGGATGCTGGCATCCAGGTCACGCACACGCTGACGAACCGGTCGGACGCCACAGCCCCCGTCGCCATCGGCACGCACCCCTTCGTCACGATCGGCGACGTCGATGCGCATGATCTGGTGCTCACAGTTCCTGCCGCGACGCAGTTCGACACCGACGAGCGGATGCTGCCGACCGGAACCTCGCCTGCACCTGAGTCGCTGCGTGTCGGGGTGCGCCTCGGCGACATCACGCTCGACACCGGCTTCACTGACCTCGCCCGCGACGAAGACGGGAAAGTGCGCCACTCGCTCACCGCCCCGGACGGTCGCGAGGTGACGCTGTGGCAGGGCGAGGGCTTCGACTTCGTGCAGGTGTACACGACGACGAACTATCCGGGTCAGGCTCTCGCGGTCGCGATCGAGCCCATGTCGGCTCCCGCTGACGCGTTGAACAGCGGCCTCGGCATCCGCCGCCTCGCCCCCGGCGAGACCTGCACGCTGACCTGGGGCATCGAGCTCAGCTGATTCGCTCCATCACATGCAGCTGTCCCAGCTCCTGAGTGCAGCGGGTGAGCGCGACGTAGAGTCCGTTCCAGCCACGTGGCTCGGCGGCAATGCCATCGGCATCCACGAGCAACGTGGCATCCCATTCAAGGCCCTTCGAGTCGGTCGCAGACATCACCGTGACACCGGGAAGCGCGGCGCGCAGCGCGGCCAGACGACCGATGGGCGCGATCACGCCGACCGTTCCGCCGGTCCAGCGCTGTGCCAGGTCATCGACAAGGCGCGCGGCTTCCGCGGCGATGTCGCTCTCCGCGACGTCGCGCGACCACGGCTCGATGCCGGAGGAGCGCACCGCACGTGGCGGCTCATTCACGCTTCCTGCGTTGCGGAGCACGGGAGCGGTGAGCTGCATCACCTCAAGCGGCGTGCGATAGCAGATCGTCAGCTTCGTCTCAGTCCAGCGCTCGCCGAATGCGGCGTCAACTGCCTGCGCCCAGGTCACGTGCCGGTGCGGGGCTTCCGCCTGATCGATGTCACCGACCGCAGTGATCGAGCGCGAAGGGCACCGGCGCAGCACCATCTGCCACTGCATCTCTGACAGTTCCTGCGCCTCGTCGATCACGACGTGACCGTAGACCCAGTCGCGCTGCGATGCGGCCCGATCGGCGAGGAACTCGCCCTGCTCACTGTCGGAGAGCGGGTTGCCCAGCAGATCCGACAGCGCGTCGACGAGCGGAATGTCGCTGCTCACCCATCCGCTCGACTCCTGGGTGATCGCCTCGCGCTCCGCCTCGGTGAGGTCCGGTGCCCATTCCTGCAGCAGTTCGTCGTCGCCGAGCAGACGCACGAGCTCGTCCGTGGCATCCAGAATCGGCCACCACTGGGCGAGCAGATCGTCCAGTCCACGGTCGTCCGCGATGCGATCGCGCAGCCGCTCGATGTCTTCCTCTGACAGCACACCGTCGGCCTCGGCGCCGGAGACACCGTCGGCCACGCCGCGGTCATCCGCCCGCCCGAGCTTCGCGTCGAAGGAACCGAGCAGATCTTCCAGACCCTCCTCCATCTGCGCGAGCGTTTCCTCGCTGCGCTCCACGACCGCGTCGGTGAGGAGATCGTGCACGTGCGCACTGAAGGCGGCGCGTGCGGCGTGGTACGAGCGTCCGGATGTAGCGGATGCCAGTGCGTTCGCGATCCGGCGCTCGTCGAGCGCGTACTTCTCGCCCTCCCAGACCAGCTCGAGGGCAGCGGGCCGCGGTGTCAGCGACGCGGCGTAGTCGGTCAGCGCCTTCTGCCAGAGCGCACGGCCCTTGATCTCGGCGACGTGACGCGGTTCGTCACGCTCGACCGCGATCCCGGGCACCAGGGTGTCGCAGGTCGCAGAGACGATAGCCGTTTCGCCGAGAGCCGGCAGCACCTGGGCGATGTAATCCAGGAATCGCATCGACGGGCCGAGCACGAGCACGCCCTGTGCGGCGAGCTGCGCGTGGGTGAAGAGCAGGTAGGCGACGCGGTGCAGCGCCACGACGGTCTTTCCCGTGCCCGGTCCGCCCTGCACGACGATCGGTCCCTGCGGGCTCGCGCGGATCACGTCGTCCTGCTCGACCTGCAGCGTCGCCGCGGCCGAGTTCATGCGTCCGGTGCGGCGTTCGTCGAGTGCGGCGAGCAGTGCCCCTTCGCCGACAAGATCGCTGGCCGCTGAACCGTCGAGCGGCTCGTCGTCGATGCTCAGCACCGTGCGTCCATCAGTGCGGATGTGGCGACGTCGCGCCTGACCCTGAGGGTCGACGGCGGTCGCGGTGTAGAAGGCTCGGGCGGCCGGTGCTCGCCAGTCGATCACGAGGGGCTCATCGTCATCGCCGTCTGCACCGGGGATTCCGACCCGGCCGAGGTGGCGCACGCTCTGGTCGAGCGAGTCGAGCCGGCCGAAGATCAGGCCCTGCTCGGCGTACCGCAGTTCGGAACGCCGCTGCGTCATCATGCGCATCCGCGCGTGGTGAACGGCATCCGTCGCCGGCTTGTCCAGCTCGGCGTCGAGTTCGCTGAGGAGATCATCCCTGCGAGCGAAGGCCTCGTCGAGGATGGACTGTTCCTGAGACACGGTGGTCTCATTCGCGATCGTGTCCTGGTTGGGAAGGGTGGTGACATCGTTCAAAGACACTGACGCTCTTTCTGGGCACTGGGTTGAAATCAGCGCACTGGTCGCTTAACGTCACCGGCTCGTGGAATATTCCGTGAGCCGGTGATGTATTTTTGCTGGGCGTCAGTCGACGGGGTTCGCCGCCGACAACCCCTGCTGCTCGCGCATCTCGCGACGTGTGAGCACGCGACCGGCATCCTCAGGCGAATCCGGCGTGGGCTCGTCGTTCGAGTCGGCAGCCGACGCATCCGGCCCGGCCTTACGCGCCCGGCGGCGTTCCTTCGCACCCTCGACGAGGTTGTACAAAGTCGGCAACACGATCAGCGTCATCACGGTCGATGAGACCAGACCGCCGATCACGACGATCGCCAACGGCTGCGAGATGAACCCGCCGTGACCGGTGATCCCCAACGCCATCGGCGTGAGGGCGAAGATCGTCGCGAGCGCCGTCATCAGGATCGGGCGCAGACGCTTCTCGCCACCGGCCATGACCGCGTCATGCGCGGCCAGGCCCTTCTCCCGATACTGGTTGACGAGGTCGACGAGCACGATCGCATTCGTGACCACGATGCCGATCAGCATCAGCACACCGATGAGGGATGCGACGCCCAGCGGCACGCCCGTGACGATCTGCAGCAGGATCGCACCGGTTGCCGCGAACGGCACCGAGATGAGCAGCAGTAGCGGCTGACGCAGCGACTTGAAGGTCGCCACCATCACGACGTAGACGATCAGGATCGCGGCGAGCATCGCGAGTCCAAGCTGCGAGAACGAGTCTGCCTGCTGGGATGCAACACCGCCGACCTCGGCGCTGACGCCGTCGGGCAGATCCACGGCCTCAAGCGCTGCGGCAACCGAGGCAGTCGCCACCGCGAGGTTGTCTGATGCCGGCGGCACGGTGACCGTCGAGGTACGACGACCCTGTTCAGTGGTGATGGAGGTCGGTCCCTCGCGCTGTTCCACGGCGGCGATGTCCTGCAGCTGCACGATTCCGAGCGCGCTCGGAATCGTCAGCGTGCGCAGGGCCTCGACTGTGGTCGGCGGCTCGGTCGCTGCGAGGTATACGGTCAGCGCGGTATCGTTCAGCTCGACAGAGCCGATCTGCTGCGGACGCATGGTGCTCGACACGATCTGCCCGACGGCGACCTCGGACAGTCCGACGTCTGCCGCCGCCTGGCGGTCAACGACGACAGCGATGTACGGCAGCGAAGCGGCGAGGTTATCGGTTACCTGACCGATGCCGTCGCGTCCCTCAAGTTCAGCGGTCACCGCTTCGGTGGCTGCGGTGAGCGCCTCACTGTTCGGCGCTGTAATGTTCACCGCGATATCGCTGGATCCGAAGCCGGCAGCAGCGTTGACGCTGATCTCGCCGACGCCGTCGAGTCCGTCGACAGCATCCAGCACGTCAGCCCTGAGCTGCTCCTGATCGACATCCGCCGACGTCATGATCGAGTAGGTCACCCCGGCACCGCCGGAGAAGGCATCCATGAGGGACGATCCACTCGAGCCGATCGACACCTGCACGTTCTCGATTCCGTCGAGGCCCGACAGGGCATCCTCGACGATTGCTGCCGCGGCATCCTTCGTCTCGAGGCTCGCGGTCGGACCGAGATCCTGTGTGACCGTCATCGTGTTCTGACCGGTGTCGCTGAGGAAGTTGATCTTCATCAGCGGAGCCGCGGCGAGCGTACCGCCCAGCACGACGACGGCGAGAATCACGGTGAGGCCGGAGTGCTTAAGAGTCCAGCTCAGGATCGGTCGATACGCCTTCTGCAGTTTGGTCGGCGGAGCATCCGGATGCTCCGGATCGATGACCTTGCCACTGTCGTCGAGCAGTTCCTTGCCCGGCTTGAGGAACCAGTACGCCAGGACCGGCACGATGGTCAGCGACACCAGAAGCGACGCGGCCATGGCGATCGCCACGGTCATCGCGAATGGTCGGAACAGCTCACCGACCATGTCGCCGACGAACACGATGGGCAGGAACACCGCGACGGTCGTGATGGTGGATGCGGTGATGGCCGAAGCCACCTCGCGCACGCCCAGCCGGATCGCATCGCCCTTGTTCGCATCGCCGACGTAGTGCCGCTTGATGTTCTCGATGACGACGATGGAGTCATCGACCACACGACCGATCGCAATGGTCAGCGCGCCAAGGGTGAGGATATTCAGCGAGTATCCGAACGCCTGCAGACCAACGAAGGTGATGAGCACGCTCGTCGGGATCGAGATCGCGGTGACAAGCGTCGAACGGATCGACATCAGGAACACCAAGATGACGATCACCGCAAACACGAGCCCGAGCAGACCCTCGGTGGCCAACGTCTCGATCGACTGCACGATGAACGGAGCCTGATCGAACACGACGGTGAACTCGGCATCCGGGAATGCCTTCTTCAGTTCGTCGATCGCGGCGATCACACCGTTGGACACCTCGACGGTGTTTGCCGCAGGCAGCTTGGTGATCGAGATCGACAGCGCGTCCTCGCCGTTCACGCGTGAGATCGACGAGGTCGGCTCTGATGCCAGCTCAACCGTCGCGACATCGGCGATCGTGGCCTGCGCACCGACGAGCGGGAGGGCGGCGATCTCCTCGACGGAGGTGATCTTCGCGCCTGTTTGGACGGTCAGTGTCTGACCGTCCTCGGTGATGTTGCCGCCGGGGAACAGCGTGCCGTTCTGCTGCAGCGCCGAGCTGATCGCCTGTGTCGTGAGACCCGCTTCGGCGAGCTTCGCATTGTCAGGCGTGATGGTGATCCGCTGCCCGATGCCTCCGACGATCTGGGCGGCATTGACACCGTCGACGTCTTCGAGCGCAGGGATCGCTACGTTCTCGAGGTCTGATTGAGCTGTCTCGGCGTCATCGAAACCGGTCACGGCGATCTGAACCACCGGGAAGTCATCGATCGACACCGACAGCACCTGCGGCTCGACACCGTCCGGCAGCTGTGCGGAGATGCGGTTGATCGCCTGCTGCATTTTCTGCTCGGCGGTCGCGAGGTTCTCACCATAGGTGAACGTCGCCTGGATGATCGAGGCATTCGTCGTACTGGTCGCACTCGTTGCCTCGAGCCCCGGTACACCCTGAATCGCCGTCTCGATCGGCGTTGAGACATCGTTTTCAACGACCTCAGGCGAGGCGCCGGGGTAGGTCGTCATGACGATGAGCGCCGGCAGCTCAAGCGAGGGGATGAGCTCCTGCTTGAGGTTCGTCATCGCGAGTCCACCGAACACGGCAGCGACGATCGTGATGAGGGCGATCAGTGCGCGGTTGCGCAGACTGAGAACGGCGAGTTTATACACGGGGTTTCTCTCGATCAGTACGGACGGATGCGTCGTGCGAGACGGATGCTTCGGCAGGCGTGACCGCAGGGATACCGAGCAGACCGGTGAGGGCCGACTCGATGAGCTCCTGCGGGAGTGGGGCGTCGTTCAGCAGCGCGTGCCACATGACGCCGTCGATGAAGATGGCGACGGCGGTCGCCCGCTCCTCACCATGGACGGGAGCGAGGAAGGAGACGAGCTGGGCTGACCAGCGCCGGGCGAGCCCATGCAGCTGCGGATCATGGATGGCCGCAGTCGCGACCGCGCGATCGAGACGCACAGTATGCGCATCGATGAGTCCGCGGTGCAGGATCTCGGCGAGGACCCGCGCCGAGGCGCCATCGCGCTCGACCGTGCGGCGAATCATCTCGATCCGAGCATCCACCTCGACAGACAAGTGACGCACGGCGGCGTCGCGCAGGTCATCGAGCGTGTCGAAGTACTGAGTCGTCGCTCCGAGCGGTACGCCGGCTCTGGCCGCGACCTTGCGATGCGTGATGGCGTCGCCGCCGATCTCGACAATGAGCTCAGCGGCCGCCTCGATGATCGCGAGCCGCCTGCCCTCGGGGTCACGCTTGCGGCGCAGTGTCACCGTCATGACCCTCCCCGGTCGCAGACATCAGTACATGTACATATGTACATCTTCAATATCCAGGCTACCTGGGAGACGACCACTCGCGCACAGTCACATCAGAGCACGGTCACATCAGAGCACGGTCACATCAGGGCGCCGAGCGCGAGGCCTGCGAGCGCCGCGAGCACGGATGCCCCGAACGTTCCGAACAGATGAAAGACGGATGCCGGCCGTTCGCCGTCCTTCCACAGCGCAAGCGTGTCGAGCATGGCCGTACTGAAGGTGGTGTAACCACCGAGGAACCCCGCGCCGATGACGAAGGCCGCCTCGGGGATGGATGCGGTGACCAGCCCCAGCGCGAACGATCCGGTGATGTTCACGATGACGATCCCCCAGGGGAATCGCCCCGCGGTCAGGCGCATCACGGCGATGTCGACGAGGTAGCGCGCGCCGGCGCCGAGGCCGCCAGCGACGGATGCCAGAACGAAGAGGAGCGGAGTCACTGTGCGCGCCTCCTGCCCAGTCGCATCCCCAGCACAACAGCCGCGATGCCGAGCACCAGCGTGAGGAGCGCGTACAGCACGGCGAGCAGCGGTGCACTCGCCAACGCTTGGATCGAGCCGACCGCGAAGGCGCTGTAGGTGGTGAACCCGCCGAGGATGCCCGTAGCGAGGAACACCCGTCGCTCTGACGAGCGCGGAAGTCGCGCGGCGAGCACCCCGATAAGCAAGGCACCGAGCACGTTCGCCGCGAGAGTCGCGAGGGGCAGTCCGGCAGCATCCGGAATCATGAGCCCGAGCGCAAGACGCGCTGCCGTGCCGAGCATTCCACCGAGCACGACGAGGAGCAGTCGGCGGAGGGTCACGAGGTCACTCTAATCCTCACAGCCCTCCACACCCCGCTACAGATTCGCCTCTGCGTAGATGCGCAGCGCGTCGCGCACGAACTCGGCACCCTGCGAGCCACCCGCGCTCGTGGCGTAATTGGCCCCGAACCTCGGGTCCGCGACATACATCTCACCGAGGCCGATGATGTATTCCTTGGAGGCTCCCGGTGTACCAGGCACACTCACGAGCCATTCCACGTGACGCTTCGCGAGGGCCTGAGCCTGATCGGATGCCGCATCCGCGCCGTTCTCGGCGGCCGCGATCCAGTCGCGGCCCAGGTCGGCGACGAGCTGCTGCCACTCGGCACGCTCGGCATCCGTTCTCCCGCGCCACCAACGGTCACTGTCGGAGTAGGCCTTCTTGCCCCATCTCTGCTCGACCTCATCCTTGTACTGGGTGTGGTCGAAACCGTCGAACATGTTCTCTGCCATGAGAGATTCACCTGCTTTCAATGCGTTTACAGTCGATTCGACCGACGCGATCTGTCGCGCCAGTCGGTCTTGCTCCGCGCGTAAGTACGCGAGGTGGCGACGAAGAGCGGATGCCTCACTGGTGGCCCCCGCGTCGCTCGAAGAGAGCACCTCCGCGATCTGCGGCAGCCCGAGTCCGAGCTCGCGCAGCAGCAGAATCCGCTGCAAGCGCACGAGCGCTGCCTGGTCGTAGTGCCGGTAGCCGTTGTGTGCCACCCGCGTCGGCTTCAGCAGCCCGATGTCGCCGTAGTGCCGCAGCGTCCGGCTGGTCGTGCCGGCCAGCCGCGCGATCTCCTGGATCGACCAGTCCTGCCTGTCCATAGCATCCGCCCTTCCGTCGTTGCCATTCCTCCACGTTAGAAGTTGACGCAGCGTCAATGTCAAGGCTTCCCCCAGAGTTTTTTGACGAACTCGAGATATATCGTGTTACTCTCTTCACACGCGATATAGCTTGATATCGCCGCAACCCAGGAGAGTGAACATGACCGAGAAGTGGCTCATCGCCCCCGGCGAGGAACGCGTCATCGACATCGCGCAGGCGACCCGACTCAAGATCGGACTGGTCGGCGGACAGGTTGACGTCATCGCCCACGACGAACCAGGCATCCGCATCGAGGTCCACGGCGTCACGATCAAAGACCTCCGCATCGAATCCGACGGCACGCAGATCGAGATCGACCACCCACAGCTGGGTTGGGACAACTTCCTCGACGTGTTCCGCAACTTCGGCTCGGGCGGCCCGCGTGCGGAGGTCAGCGTCGCAGTCCCCCGTAACATCGCGCTCAACCTCGGCGTAGTCAGCGCTGGCGCCCTGGTCTCTGGCCTCACAAATGACGCGCGGCTGAACACAGTCTCCGGCGACCTCATCGTCGACACACACACGGGCGACCTCACGTTGAACTCGATTTCGGGCGATGTGCAGGTGCACGGACTCACCGGTGCCGTGAATGCGAACAGCGTCTCCGGCGACGTCGCCATCACCGGCTCAGTGCGCAAGACGACGATCGACACGGTCTCGGGCGCCATCTGGGTGGATGCCACCGGCGCCGTCAACACCGTCAGCCTGAACACGGTTGCCGGAAGCAGCACGATCCGCCTCGAAGAGACGCTCCCCGCCAACTACGTGGTGCGCTCGATGAGCGGCGGCGTGATGATCGACGGTATCGACCGCGGGAATACCGGGCCGACCAACTACACCGGATCGACCGGCGAGCTTGCGGGTAACTTCGTCGACATCCGCACGAACTCGGTCTCCGGCGACATCACCGTCCTGCGCCAGCCCATGATCACTGTGGCCGACGATGAGGAGTGGGACTCATGAGCCCCGCCGTCTTCTCGCACGGCGACCTGCGCCTGTACCTGCTGTCGCTGCTGGCCGAGTCGCCACAACACGGTTACGGCATCATCCAGGCGCTGACCGATCGCACCGGCGGCACGTACACGCCGAGCGCCGGCACCATCTATCCGCGGCTCGCAAAGCTCGAGGAAGAGGGCCTGGTCACCAAGACCATCGACGGCCGCACCACGATTTATGCCATCACGGATGCTGGGCGGGCAGAGCTCGCCGGGCGTGAGGGCGATCTTGCCGGAATCGAATCTGGTCTCACCGATTCAGTGCGACTGATCGCCAATGAGGTGCGTCAGAGCGTTCAGGATGCCATGAAGAGCCTTCGCGCCGACCTCGCCTCTGCGGCGCATGATGAGCGGGCTGCCGCGAAGAGTCGGCCGTCGACGTCCTCCCCGATGTCCGATGAGCGTGTCACCAGCCGCGAGGAGTTGCATCGCGCTGACGCGGCAATCAACGCCTTTCGCGCGCGAACTCGCACCGATCTGCGCACGCACGTCGCCCGTGGTGGAACCCTGGCCTCGACGGTCGTCACCGATCTGGAGAATGCCTTGGATGCGGCGGCTCGCCGCGTCGTGCAAGCGCTCGGCTCATCCGGTCACTGAGCGCTACTCGGTCCAGATTTCCGGCTGGTCGTCTGGTACCGACTCCTCCAATGGCACGACCAGCACCGAGCGGTGCTGGCGGTGAGCGAGACGCGCGGCAACTGATCCGGTGAAGAACTCGCGGATCGATTCGCCGATGCCACGCTTACGTGTTCCGATGACGATGAGCTGCGCATCGAGCTTGTCTGCGAGTTGCTTGATCGCCAGGGCGGGGTCACCGACAAGTTGACGTGCCGTCCAGGTCAGCCCGGTGTTGCCAAGGGCTACATCAGCTTCAGCCTGGACTTCTTGGAACTCGGCGACGCCGGCTTCGAGATTCAGATCGATCGGTGCAGAGTGCACGTAGCCGTCCGGATCTTCGTAAGTGACAAAGCGCGTGACATCCACGTGCACAACCACGAGCGGGGCGCTCAGCAACTTCGCATAGCGCGCTGCTTCCTGCAGGACGTGCGTGGCCTGACCGGGCTGCATGCCGACGATGACTGCTCTTTGCAGTGCGGCATTCTGGGCCACTTCGTCGGACGTGGAGGAGGCTGCGTCTGCCATGAGAATCGTTCCCTTCACCTGCCGGCGAAGGCCAGAGGACCTGACCCTCGTGCTATTCTTAATGTTACTCTTACCGGCCTTCGCCGGTGTCGTGAACTGCATCGGGCACTCTAAACGCCCGCATCCTAACTCGTAAGGGGGTCTCGCGCATGGGCCGTGGCCGTCAAAAGGCGAAACACACTAAAATCGCCCGAGAACTCAAGGCGTACAGTCCGTCCTTGAACACCTCAGCGCTGGAGCGTGAGCTTGCGCATCCCTCCGACGACGAGAACGCCTACGTCGACAAATGGGCTGACGAGTACGCAGAGGAAGACGAAGACAAGCTCGAGAAGGCCTGACCTTTTTTCGCGCTCGGCCCCGCAACTTCGGTAGCGGGGCCTTCGTCGTGCGCTGCTACCAGCGCCCGTGGCGCAGCTCCCACTCTTCCTCGACCGTACGACGTCGACCCGCGATGAACCCGAACGGGATCGAGGCGATGAGCACGCCGCCGATGACCAGCAACGGAATCGTCCAGGTCTCAGTGACCTCGTGCAGCACGCCGATCAACAGAGGGAAACCTGCGGCGATGATGTAGCCGACGCTCTGCACGAAGCTGCTCAGTGCCACCGCGCTCTCCGGCGTGCGCGAGCGGATGCTGATGAGGACGAGCGCCAGCGGAAACATCACGCCGACAATGCCGAAGAGCGTGACCCACAGCCATACTGTGATCGGGTTCGCCCAGAACAGAAGCCCGGCAACGCCGAGTAGCCCGCACACCGAAGCAACCGCGTACGCCTGACGAGTGGCTTGGAAGCGCACCACCAGCACAGGCACGAGCAACGATGCGGGTAGCCCCATGAGAGCGAACACCGACAGCAGCAGACCCGCGGTACTCGCCGAGACACCCGCGACGTCGGAGAGAATCGTCGGCAACCATGCGAACGATACATAGGCGATGATCGACGAGGTGCTGAAGACGACGGCGATCGCCCAGGCAAGAGGCAGCCGGATTAGGCGAGAGAATGCCCCCGAATTCGCGGGTGCCACGGCGATCGGTCCTGTCGACAGTTCCGCCGGATCGGATGCTGCGACCGAGGCAGTCTCTGGTACGCGTAGCGGAGCGTTCGCAGCGGGCTGCGCCACCGCGCGCCCGGTCACGAGCATGGCGATCCATGGCAGGACACCGGCGATCGCGAACACGCCCCACAGCCCCAACGACACGCGCCAGCCCGCAGCATCCGCCACCGGAACCGCGACAAGCGGCGGCAGGAACGTCGAGAACGCCATCGCCGTCGTGTACAGCGTCAGCATCGTGCCGATGCGATCAGGGAAGTACTTTTTTACCAGCGGCGGCACAAGGATGTTGCCCATGCCGACGCCAGCGAAGATCAGGGCGGTGGTGAGCAGAAGCGACACCGAGTCGATCGAGAACCCGCGCAGCACCAGGCCCGCGGCGATCGCGGAGAGCGCGATGATCGTGACCCGCTCCAGGCCCAGCCGGCGCACAAGCAACGGCGTGCAGAGCCCGAAGATAGCAAAGCACACCGGTGGCGCCGTGCCGATCAGACCGACAACCGCCGCGGGCAGTGGGAAGTCAGCCGCGATGTAGTCGATCACCGGCGACAGCGACGCTACCGCTGATCGCAGCGAGAACGCACACAGCAGGATGCCGAGAACGGCAAGAACACGCCCTCGCCATAGCGGACGCGCAGTGGTCACAGCGGACGCGTATTCGTCACGAAGTCTGGGAGCTCTCCACCCAGGCGAGGTACTCCTCAGTGATTGTTCCCGTGACATAGCGACCGTCGAAGCAGCTCATGTCGAGGTCTGTGACGTCAGAGCCCTCGATGATCGCGGCCTTCAGATCTTCGACCTCTTGGTAGACGAGATGATCGGCGCCGAGCACTTCGGCGATCTCCGGGATCGTACGGCCGTAGGCGATCAGCTCGTGCTTGGACGGCATGTTGATGCCATACACATGCGGGTGCCTCACCGGTGGGGCAGCTGAGGCGAACGTGACCGAGAGGGCACCGGCATCCCGAGCCATCTGAATGATCTCTTTGCTCGTCGTTCCGCGCACGATCGAGTCGTCGATCAGCAGCACATTCTTGCCGCGGAACTCCGTCGACATCGCGTTGAGCTTCTGTCGCACACTCTTCTTGCGCACCGCCTGGCCCGGCATGATGAACGTGCGGCCGACGTAGCGATTCTTGTAGAAACCTTCGCGGTACTCGATGCCGAGCTTGCGGGCGACTTCCATCGCCGAGGGCCGTGCAGAGTCTGGAATCGGCATGACGACGTCGATCTTGTCCATCGGCACGTGCTTGGCGATCGTGTCGGCGAGACGGTCACCCATCCGCAGACGCGACTCATACACGGCGATGCCGTTCATCGTCGAGTCTGGACGAGCGAGGTACACGTACTCAAAGGCACAGGGAGTGAGTATGGGGTTCTGGGCGCACTGCCGGCTGAACAGCTCACCCTGATCGTTGATGAAGATGGCCTCGCCCGGTGCGACCTCGCGGACAACCTCGTAGTCACCGTTCTCCAGCACAAGCGATTCGCTGGCGACGACCCATTCGTCGTGCTCTACGCCGTCGCGGCGTCCCAGAATCAGTGGGCGGATACCGAAGGGATCGCGGAACGCGAGCAGACCATAACCGGCGATCACGGCGATCACGGCGTAGGCGCCTTCGATGCGCTGGTGCGTGCGACTGACCGCTTCGAAGATGCGCTCGGGGTCGAGGTCGACGTCCGAAGTCGTGGCCTGCAGTTCACCGGCGAGAACGTTCAGCAGCAGTTCGGTATCGCTGGACGAGTTCAGGTGGCGCCGATCACGCTTGGCCATGGTCGCGGTGAGCTCACGAGTGTTGGTGAGATTGCCGTTGTGGATGAGGATGATGCCATACGGCGAGTTCACGTAGAACGGCTGGGCTTCCTCTTCGCTCGAGGCCGTGCCCTTGGTGGCGTAGCGCACGTGGCCGAGGCCGACGTTGCCGAGGAGCGTGCGCATGTCGCGGGTGCGGAAGGCCTCGCGCACCATGCCTTCGGCCTTCGTGATGTGCATGACACCATTGGGCTCCGCTGTGGCCATACCCGTGGCATCCTGCCCGCGGTGCTGCAGAAGCAGGAGCGCGTCGTAGATATCCTGGTTGACCGGTCCGCCTGCGACCACTCCGACGATTCCACACATGGGGTGTTACTTCGCTCCATCCGCGTATGCGCCAACCAGACGCACCGCACCGCCATCGACGCCCTTGGCGCCCTCTTCGAATTCTCCGGCCGGGCGTGCACCGGTTCCGACTGTGGCGACCTGCCAGGCATGGATGCCCTCTGCGGCGAGCGCGGTGATGGCAGCATCCTTCTGGCCGGCGTCGATCACGGCAAGGAAGCCGATGCCAAGGTTCCAGGTGCCTTCGGCGGACTCCAAGGTGGATCCGGCGATGTCGCTGAGCACGCGGAAGATCGGGCTCGGCGACCACGTGGAGCGGTCGACCTCTGCCCAGCTGCCCTGTGGCAGCACGCGTGCGAGGTTCGCGCCGATACCGCCACCGGTGACATGGCTGAGCGAGTGCACTGCACCGTCGGCGAGTGTGTCGAGCAGACGCAGCAACGGAAGTGTGTAGAGGCGTGTCGGCTCGAGGAGCGTCTCACCCCAGGTTGCACCGAAGTCGGCGGCGGTGTCGCCGTAGCCGATGCCTGCACCGGTGATGATGTGACGCACAAGCGAATAGCCGTTCGAGTGCAGTCCGCTGGATGCCAGTGCCAGCACGACATCGCCGCTTTGCACTTTCTCGGCTCCGAGTACGGCATCAGCCTCGACGATGCCGGTGGCAGCGCCTGCGACGTCGTAATCGTTCACACCCAACAGGCCCGGGTGCTCTGCCGTTTCGCCGCCGACGAGTGCCGTGCCGGTCGCGGTGCAGGCATCCGCGATGCCACGCACGATGTCGGCGATGCGCTCGGGAACGACCTTGCCGCAGGCGATGTAGTCGGTCATGAACAGCGGCTTGGCACCGACCACGACGATGTCATCGACGACCATGCCGACCAGGTCTTGCCCGATCGTGTCGTGCTTGTCGATGGCCTGCGCGATCGCGACCTTCGTGCCGACGCCGTCGGTGCTGGTCGCCAGCAGCGGCTTGGTGTACCCAAGCAGGGCGCTGGCGTCGAAGAGACCGGCGAAGCCGCCGAACCCCCCGAGCACTTCGGGTCCGTGCGTTGCGCGCACAGAAGATTTCATCAGCGCGACCGCACGATCACCTGCTGCGGTGTCGACGCCGGCTTCGGAATAGGGGTTAGTGGGGGAGGCAGCCACGTGACAAGACTACCGCCGCCGGAGCGGTCGAGAATCCGCGTCCGTCCCACCCGATGGGCCGAGGGTTGGCTGGGCTGCGCAAGATCGATAGCTTCCGAAGAGTTCTGGGACCGATGACGACCAAGGAGCTCACGATGTCCACACATCTCGCGACACGATTGGGGGTGGCGGGGATCGCGGCGGCAGTGACGCTCTCACTCGCCGTCAGCCCCGTATTCGCCACCGATGATCCCGTCGGCGGTGGCCTGACCGCCACCGCGCCGACGCAGGAAGACATGCCCACCGTCGGGGGAAACCTCGGCAACCAGCACTACTCTGCCCTCGCTCAGATCACGAAGAGCAATCTCGACCAACTGGCTCCCACATGGCAGACCCACCTCTCTGCGGCGGCGCCAGCATCTGACGACATGGGCCAGCAGACGACGCCGATCGTCGTCGACGGCGTGATCTATCTCGACACACCCAGCGGCGGCGTTGCCGCAGTAGACGGCGCCACCGGCGAGACCTCCTGGAAGTGGGAGAACAATGACTACGGCATGTCGAGCACACGCCGCGGGGTGTCTGCCGGCGAAGGACGCATCTACACGCTTGCCGGCGATAACCGCGTCGTTGCCCTCGATCAGACGACCGGCGAAGAAATCTGGGCTGTTCAACCGACAGGCCCAAACGGTGAGAACCTCGGACGCGTCGCCAAGGTCGCGACCGTCTATTCGGAAGGCCTCGTATATGCGCACGCCGCCGACGGCGATCGAGGCGCGGTGGTCGCCCTCAACGCCGACGACGGCAGCTACGTCTGGCACTTCTTCGGCGGCCCCAACCGCGGTGAAGAGTTCACCGATGTGAACGGCAACACCTTCGACGCCTCGGCGACGTGGGGCCCCGTGCATGAGGACGGCACCGACTGTGCGGTCGAGGGCGGCGCGACTTCTTGGATGCATGGCGCTGTCGACCCCGAACTTGACATGTACTACATGACATTCGGCAACCCGCGCAGCTGCAACACCTCGCAGGATGGCTCCGGTCGGCCCGGTGACAATGTCTTCTCCGACACTCTCGTGGCAGTCGATGCCGCGACGGGCGAGTACAAATGGCACTACCAGTCGATCCGCCATGACATCTGGGACATGGACAACGTGCACGCCCCGAACCTCGCCGACATCGAGGTGAACGGCGAAGAGCGACAGGTGATCTTCTACGGCAGTAAGTCTGGACACCAGTTCGTGTTGGACCGCACGAACGGCGAGCCGGTTCTGCCGGTAACCGAAAGGCCCGTGATCACCGATGATCGCCAGGCGAACTCCGCCACGCAGCCTTTCCCCGCTCAGCGACTGCTCCCAGAGTGCGTCGTCTGGCAGTCACTCGGCGCGGATACGGTTCCTGGTGACCCGTGGCGTGGTGTGCCCAACTACAACGGGTACCAGCCGAACGAAGACGGCGAGCTCGTCTTCAACCCCGACAGCTATGTCGCCGCTGACCAGGATCACTTGACATATCCGGAAGGGAGCGCAGGAAACCGCGAAGGCTGCATGTACGACCCGCAGTGGGATCTCCCGATCCTCTCCACCACCAGCCAGAACGGCGGCGGCGACTGGTCGAACAACGCCTACAGCCACAGCACGAACCTCGTGTACTTCCCGTACGGCACGAACAACGTGGCGCACTGGAACGGCGCATCCGCCAACGGTCAGCGCGCGATCGGCCAGTACCAGACCGGCGGCATCGTCGCCTACGACGCCTCCACCGGTGCGGTCGAATGGACCCAGCACCTCGGCACGGACATGTCACACGGTCAGGGCCCTCTGGCGACAGCATCCGACCTGGTCTTCGTCGGCCAGATCGACGGGCGCCTGCTCGCGATGGATGCCAACAAGGGTGACGTGCTCTGGGATTTCCAGACCGGCAACGGCATCGGTTCCGCACCCGTCACCTATGAGATCGACGGCGAACAGTACGTCGCCGTTCTCGCGGCGGGTACAACGAACCCGTACGGCGGTTCGGTGACCAAGGGCGACTCGTTGTGGGCGTTCAAGCTCGGCGGCGACTACGTCACGGCCTCCGGCAGCCAGGAAGGCCCGTTGACGGCACCGCTGTCGATCCGCCGACCCGTCAGCGGGAACGCCGTCGAAGGCAGCACCGTCGACAACACGGTGCTGCTGGCTCGCGCTGATCGCACCTCCGACACGGTCAAGGCTGCGGACAGCACCAACCAGGCGGCCATGCAGCCCACGCACCTGCGCGTCCCGGTCGGCACCGCGGTGACGTTCCTGAATCCTGGAGCGGACACCTTCGCGCAGTATCCGAACAAGCTCGAGCACTGCGCCACCCAGTTCTTCGAGGGTGAGTTCAATGCACGTCTGCAGCCGGGAGAGAGTTACCAGCACACCTTCGACAAGGCGGGCGATTATTTCTTCAACGACTGCACCGACCCGCGTCCCACCGGCAAGATCGAGGTGTACGCCGCATCCGAGGACATTCCCGGTGCGTTCTCGATTCCCTCAGGAAAGGTGAACCTCCGCGTGCAGGACGGTCTCTTCACCACGGCGAAGGGCACCATCACTGCACATCTCGATCTCCCGAAGGGATACACGCAGGAGGGCGACGTGTTCCTGGAGACCGCGCTGGGACTGCAGCCGATCACCGCGTCGAAGGTGACGGGCAGCAAGAACCACCTGGTCATCAAGTTCGACAAGGCCGATCTCGACAACAACGTGCCGATCGGAGTGACTGAGCTGACTGTCGTCACACATGCGGTGCAAGACGGCGTGCAGAAAGAGGTCAGATCGACGGTGAGCGTTACCGTGGCCAAGTAGCCCAACGCGCACGATCCGGTGCCGCGTCGCCTCCATGGCGGCGCGGCACCCGTGCGCTCTGGGCTCGTCCCATTCGCTGGGACATGGCTTGGTGAGTACAACCACCACAGACAGAGTGGCCACGGCGGTCAGCGAATCGCCACGACAGAGAGGACAGATCATGGGACCGAAAAAGGACCCGGAAGAGTCGATCTACGGTCCCACCGAGACCGTCTTCACCACACCCGATGTGAACCTGGGCGTTCCGCAGGAGTCACGGTTCATCCGCGCACTCTCGAACGCCGAAATGATCATCTCCGTCGCGCTTTTCGCAGGAATTTTCTTTGGCGTCATGCATCAGGTGATCGGTCGATATTTTCCCGCCCTGAGCTGGGTCGGCTCCGGTGAGCTCGCGCTGCTGTCGATGATCGCGATGACGTTCATGATGATGGGCTACCTGACCGGACGCAACGGCCACATCGTCATCGAGGTATTCGACGGCGTGCTGCGTGGCAAGAAGCTCTTCGTGGCGCTGCGCGTGATTGCAGCGGTGATCATGGTGGTCACAAGCATCGCTCTCGTCTACGACGCCTCCGTGAAGATCGGGCTCGAATGGACCCGTGTCAGCGCGGCAATGGGCATACCGCTGGGGATCCTCTACATCTTCGCCTTCATCGGCGGCCTTTCCACCGGCATCCACTCGATATGGAAGATTCCCCACGCGAACCGACCAGAGCGTCAGCTCGAGATCTCCGAAATGGAGGGCTGATCCATGGATCTCTGGCTCTTTGTCCTGCTCATGGTCGTGCTGATGCTGCTGCGCGTACCCGTCGCCTTCGCGATGATCGCTCCGAGCATGCTCTACTTCTACAGCCACAACCTCTCCGCGGGGTACGCGACCACCTCCATGGTCAACGGGATCAACAGCTTCCCGCTGCTCGCGGTCCCGCTGTTCATCTTCGTCGGCACGATCGCGAACCACCTCGGCATCGCCACGCGGCTGTACGACTTCGCAAAGGCACTACTGCCGCGACTGCCCGGCAACCTCGCCTATGTCAACCTCACCACCGCGGTCGGGTTCTCCTGGATCAGTGGGTCGGCGTTGGCCGACGCCGCCTCCACGAGCAAGGTGCAGATTCCGCAGATGCTCAAGGCGAACTACCCCTACGGCTTCTCCGCAGGCCTCACCTCGGCCGCCTCGCTGCTCAGCACCGTGATGCCTCCGAGCATCCCCGCCGTCCTGTTCGCAGCGACGGCATCCATCTCGACGGGCGCCCTGTTTGCGGGGTCCGTACTTCCGGCGCTCCTCATGGCGATCGGCCTGGCCATCTATATTTTCATCTGGGTGCGCATGCATCCGGAGATCGCAGGAAGTCGCTCGTTCAGCGGCGCGATGCTGCGACGCGCAACGGTCCGCGTGATCGGCCCGATGACGATCCCGGTGATCATCCTCGGCGGCATCTTCAGCGGATGGTTCACCCCCACCGAAAGCGCCGGGATCGCGGCAGCCGTCGTGCTCGCCCTCGGTGCTGTCTATCGAACGCTCACGTGGCGCAAGCTCTGGATGGCCATGAAGGAGACCGTCTTGATGTCCGGTGGCATCCTGCTCATCCTCGGCGCCTCGAACCTGCTGGGCCAAGTGCTCACCCGCGAGCAGGTCTCCCGGAATCTCGGCGAAGCCCTCACCACTCTCACTGACAACCCCATCGTCTTCCTGCTGCTGCTCAACGTGCTGCTGATCCTGCTGGGCATCTTCCTGGAGGCGGCGCCGGTGATCCTCGTTCTCGTGCCGATCCTGATGCCGATCAGCGCGACCTACGGAATCGACCCGGTGCACCTCGGCGTGATCATGATCATCAACCTGATGATCGGCTCTCTGACGCCGCCGGTCGGCGCGGTGCTGTTCGTGGTCGGATCGGTCACCCGAAGGCCTATGGGCGAGCTGTTCCGCGGCGTCCTTCCGTTCCTGATTCCGCTTGGTCTGGTGCTCCTGCTGCTGACGCTCTTCCCCGCGATCGTCACGATCGTGCCCACCCTCCTCAACCTCTGACGTGAGTCACCGAAAGGACTCGACCGTGACCAGGAAGCTCTACGTACTCAACGGCCCCAACCTCGACATGCTGGGCCATCGCGAACCCGAGATCTACGGGACAACAACCCTCAAGGACATCGAGTCCGAGTGCATTCGAGTCGCCGCCGAGGTCGGATTCGAGTTGATGTTCGCGCAGTCCAATGCCGAGCACGAGATCATCGGCTGGCTGCATGATGCGTACCGTGACGGTGCTGCCGTCGTGATCAATCCCGCGGGGCTGAGCTTTCAGTCTGTCCCCGTTCTCGATGCACTTCGCATCCTCAACATTCCCATCGTCGAGATTCACATCTCGAACATCCATGCCCGAGATGAAGCGCATCGGCATTCCCTGATGTCATCGGTCGCGACCACGGTCATCGCCGGGGCCGGGGCCTACGGCTACGAGCTCGCCGTCCGCGCCGCGGACGCGATCGCCGCGTAACCGTTCCATTCGCCGAGAGCGCAGTTGGCAATCGGACACCCACGAGTAAGAGTCATCACACACAGCAGACCAGCGCAATGAAGCGCCCGAACAGAGGAGAATCACATGGTCAGCAAGATCACGATGCGTCGAAGCATCGTCGCCACATCGGCATTCGCGGCAACCGCGCTCATGGTGGTTGGGTGCAGTGCCGCTACTTCACCTGAGCCGGCGGGCGAATCGGGCACCAACGAGGTCACACTCGCCGTCTCGCTCACCCAGAACGAGCAGACCCCCAACTATTACTGCGGTGTTGAACTGCTCAAGGATCGCCTGGAGTCCTCGGGGCTGGGCTTCACCGTTGACCTGTATCCCTCGAGCCAGCTCGGCCCGCACGCCGACCGCTTCCCGATGGTGCAGGCCGGCGACATCGACATCGATCTGCTCGGCGGATCAGAGCTCGCCACCACTTTCGCTCCGATCGAAGCGGTCGACGCGGCGTACGCCTTTGACGACACCGACCATGCGTTCTCCTGGATGGATGAAGGATCAGAAGACCTCTTCACCGCTTTCCACGACGCGACCGGTGTGAAGATTGTCGACGGCTGGCTGTTCGGTAACCGCACCTTCACGACCAAGGACGTCGAGGTCCGCAGTCCTGACGACCTCGCCGGCGTGCCGATTCGCTTCCCGAACTCGCCCGGCTTCCTCGCGAACGCCGAAGCGCTGGGAGTCGACAGCCCGGTCTCGGTCGCCGTGGAAGAGGTCTACACGGCCCTGCAGCAGGGCATCGCCGTCGGTCAGGAGAACCCGATTGTTGCAACCCACTCGTCGAGCTACGACGACGTGCTCAACGTCGCGATACTGAACGACCACAACGTCGGCATCCAGTTCGTCGTCGTCGGCGACAAGACGTACGAGAAGCTGAACGAAGAGCAGACCGAACTGCTGGAGAAGACGATCCACGAGATCCGGGGCGAGAACCGCACCTGTGTCGACGAGGAGACCGAAGAGATCATTCAGGGCTACCGCGACAACCCCGACTTCACCGTCATCGAAAAGGACGAGATCGACATCGACGCGTTCATTAAGAAGGCGGAGTCGTTCTTCAAGGATTACTACTCCGGTGAGACGCTCGAGGCTTACCAGAGCATTCGCGACTCCTCGAAATGATCTGAACGTTTGAAGGCGGGGCGGGGCGGACGCGAAAGCGCTCGCCCCGCTTCGTTGTGTGTGGCGGGCGCGCGCATGGCGCCCGGCGTTGTCTCGGCTGAGTTCTAGGAGGCGGCGATGAGGCGACTGATCGTCGTTGCCGCGCGCCGCACGATCGGTGCGGCGTCGACGGGATCGAGCGCACCGATCGTGCCGCTCAATGCCAGCGCAGCGACCGTGTGCCCGCGTTCCTGCACCGGGCTCGCCACGCACAGGTGGCTGCCATGGAAGGCCTCATAGGTCGTCACCGCGTCGTGAGCACCGGCCGTCTGCTCTCTTCGCTGCTCGAATGCGGTGAAGACGGCACCGAGCGCTGTCGTGGCACGGGGCAGCCGCTCGCCGATGCGCGCGGCGGGGAACCCGGCATCCCTTCCTCGCGCATTGGCGATCACGACGACGTCCTCACCATCGGCGATCGCCAGCTGCACATTGTGCCCGGTGGTATCGCGCAGGCCGGCCATGGCGCTGATGGCGAGCCGACGAAGCCGCCGCGGTCGCTCCACACTCTGGCCGAGTTCGAAAAGTCGCAGGCCCAGATACAGTCGACCACCGACGCGGTCGAGATATCCTTCCGCGACGAGATCGGCCGCGATGCGAGAGACGGTCGACTTCGGAAGGTTCGCGCGCCGAGCAAGCTCGGTCACGCCCAATCCTTCTCCTGCCTCGCCGATCTCACTGAAGGCGTCGAGGATGGCGGTCATCCGATCGAGAACGCTGACGGTCTCCGTCCAGGGTGCGGTGCGCATGGCGCTCAGGCCGCAGCGAGGCGTCTGGCCAGCGAGACGCCAGCGGCACGCACCAGCGGAGCGATGTTGTCTGGGCGCATTCCACCTGCAGGACCCGCGACAGAGATCGCACCGATGACGCTGTTGTCTGAACTGATGATCGGGCTCGCAACGGCCAAAACGCCCTGATAAGACGCGCCGGCATCGGTGGCGAGCATCGATGTCCGAACGGCCAGAAGTTCCTCTTGGAAATGCTTGGCCTCTTCCGCGAACAGCGGCGCGCTGACGCGATCGATGACGTGCTGGTCGTCGCAGAAGGCGAGGAACGCCTTGCCGCTCGCAGTTGTCAACGCCGGCGAGCGCATCCCCGCCCAGGTGGGCAGCATCGGAAGCCGCCCGGGAGCGGCCGCGAGGGAGACCATATCGACGCCCTGCTGCACCCACAGTCCGACACGTTCGCCGGTGTGCTGTGCCAGCTGGCTCATGATCGGTGCGGCCGCAGCGACCAGTCGCCGCGGCATGGTGGCCAATGCGCCTAGTTCGAACAGCCTCAGGCCTAACGTGACACCCTCGCTGTCACGCGCGAGATAGCGCTGCGAGACCAGCTCACTCACCAGACGCGCGGCGGTCGACTTCGGGATGCCGGTCGCTGTGGCGATGACGGTCACGGAGACCGTGCCGTTTGCACGCTTGACCGCATCGAGTATCGAAAGAATGCGCGTAAGCACAGACGCTGGACCGCTGGAAGCTGGGGAGCTGGAGAGACGCAACATCGGGACCCTTCGTCGGGCAGCTTCTTCGACCTGCCCGAGACTGAAGCTAATGCGTGGTGTGAGGGAACGCAATGTGGGCCCGAACAGCGTGTCGCTCATTCGGGCCCACCTCGCGGATCAGGACTTGCAGAAAGGCTGGATCCCCATCACGCTCTCGAGACCTTCCATGACGTGGCTCTTGAAGAGTTCGTCGTTCTCTGTTTCAGCATCCGTCCAGTTCTCTGCCGCGTGGCCGAGGCTGGTGACGAATGACCGACCGCCGTCGTAGTACTGGCACCAGCTGACCGGGTGGTTCTCACCGTGCCCTGGGTGGCCGCTTGTGCGGCCGTTGAGGCTGGTCGCCGCGTCGACCTCAAGCAGCACGTTGACGTAGCTGGGGTACGGGTAGAGGTTGTACCACTCGTCTGTGAACGCCCATGTCTTGGGCATGAAGCTCGTCGTCACGTCCTTCGTGTTCATGACCTCCACAGTCCCCGCACGGTTAGGGGCGTGGTCAAAGAAGTTCGTGCCGCCGAGCAGGCCTTCGTACCACGGCCAGTTGTACTCGGTGCCGAGCGCATTGTGGATGCCCACGAACCCACCGCCACCGCGGATGTATTTCTGGAGAGAGGTCTGGGCTGCGTCGTCCAGGCTGTCACGGGTGGGGCTGAGGAACACGATCGCCTGATAGTTGCCGAGTCGGGAGAATGCTGCGAGGTCTTCGGTGTAGTCCACCGCGATTCCACGCTCCTCTGCCCAGCTCTTCAGACCAGCCTGTGCGACATTGTCGGCGTTCAGAGCCGGGTTCAGTCCCGGTGCGAGCGGCGTGCCGAGGTGCGCATGGCGCGGACCACCGGTGCGGCTCCAGATGAGGATCTTCTTCTCCTCACCCTCCACCCAGCCGTTGCCCCAGTTGTGGTAGCAGTCAGCATTGGTACCGCGGCACACGCCGTAATCTGCCACCCCGTCGAGGTAGATGTCCGAAGCGGTGACCGGCTTGTTGCCGTTTCCGTTTCCATTGCCGTTTCCATTGCCGTTGCCGTTGCCGGCAGCGACGGTTGCTGAGCTCGCAGCAAATAGACCGGCGCCGAGCACCGCGGCTGCCACCAGCGCGATCCCTGAACGCAAAAAGGAATTCACGTGATCTCCCTTGATCTTTCGTATCGGATGCCAGCGACGTTGAACATGCCAGCTGAATCCTGAACTTAGGGTTCGGGCGCACTACCGGCAACAGCTGTCCCATCCAGTAAGCCACCCCGGGCCCCGCAGACGCCACGCGATCTCCCTAGGATGGGGCCATGGCCGACAAGCCGCAGTGGTTGATCCGCGAAGACGCCGGAGTTCCGGTGCTCGTCGCGCTCGCGCTGCGCCAAATGCTCGGCATCCGTGAGCCAGAAGACCTGCCGAGCCTGCGTGATCTTCAGGTGCGAGCGCCGGACGCGACGGATGCCACCCCAGAGCTGGAAGCCCAGTGGCGCGAGTACTGGAACATGACCGTCGAGCCGCGCGCGCATCACTCTGATGTACCGCTGGAACTCGTCGACGGATTCGACACGATCGTCGCGCTGCCCGCCACCGGCGCCGGGCAGCTGCGCGAGGCGATCACTCCGCTCGCGGTAGCCGCCCAGCAGTACGCCCAGACTGCGCACAACCGTTACGTCGATTCGATGAACACTGCCACCGGTGGCGGTTCTTATCGTGCGTATGCGAGCGCGATTGCCGAGTTCGAACGCGAGATCGGCAGGCGTGCGCATTCGTTTGAACTTAACGTGCAGGTACTGCCGTTCTCGCAGCGCGGGATCTGGTGGATCGGCGCTCTCTCAGTCGCCGTCACCGATGGACTGCGACGAGACGTGGTGGCGTTCGACGCCGCCATCCGCCCGGTCATCGCCGAATTGGCCTAGCGCCGGGCCAGGCTTTCGAGTGGCCGGTTGTGGCTCGAAAATCACGCAGAATTGAGCCACAAACGACCATTCGCAAGGGGTGCGAGGGGTGGGGGATCAGTCCGCTTCGATGATCGTTGAGCGGTCGACCTGAACGACGCGGTCGTGGCGGCGCGCGATGCGCTCGAGCAGCATCGCGAAGAGGGCGCCGAGGGCAAGCCCGATCGGGGCCGTCCAGAGCAGGGCGAACCCGAAGACCTGACTCGGCGGGTAGACCACGCCAATCGCCGCCGATGGCTCGTAGCTGCCCATCATGGTCAGGATGCCAGCGGCGCCGATGCCGAGCACGACGCCGATGGCCATGAACACGCCGTACCGCGGCACACGCCGAACGGTTGCTTTGACGATCTCGTGGGGCTCGGGGACAGACATGCTTCCATTGTCCCACTGTTCATCTATGGATGCGCCAGCGGATGGTGTCTGCGGAGACGGGGCCACTAGGGCCGCAGCGGCAGCAGATCTGACAGATCGGCACGAGTGCCGGATGCCTGCACCCTGCCTGCCGCGACGACCTCGACCCAGGATTCCGAACCGGTCGCGACGGCGATCCAGCTCGCGGCATCCATCTCGATCACGTTCGGCGGGGTGCCGCGTGTGTGCCGAGGCCCTTGCACAACCTGCACCGCACCGAATGGCGGCACCCGAACCTCGACGCTGTTGCCAGGGGCCTTCTCATCCAGCAACTGCAGCAGGTATCGCACGGCCGTCGCCGATGCCATGCGCGCGGGCTTCTCTCCTGCCGCGTTCGCGGTGCGCACCGCATCTAGCGCCGCCCGCCCGTCGGCAATGTCGATCTTCTTGGCCATGTGTCCATCTTCCCGGATCCTCCGTCCCACGCACCGCGTAGGGTCAAAGCGTGAGTGACATTCAGCATCCAGACGGCGCCCGTGCCCAGTTGCTGAACGCGGCGCAGACCGGCGATTGGGCCGCTCGAGTGCTCCCCCAGCTGGCCGACTGGAGCGCTGCCCGCGAATCGGCGGTGCTCATCCTGTTCGGGGTGCTCGACAGCATCCCCGCCCGCACGGTCGACGCCGCGGTCGCGCGAGATCTCGACGTACTGCTGCAGCGGCGCGCGTCTACCCTCTCATCGCACCCCGGACAGGTGTCGTTCCCTGGCGGCGGGCGTGATGCAGGCGATCGTGACGTCGTCGACACGGCGCTGCGCGAGGCTGAAGAAGAGACCGGGCTGGATCCGACCGGGGTCGAGGTGCTCGCGACCCTCCCCGAGATTCCTCTTGCGATCAGCAACCACCGAGTCACACCCGTGCTCGGCTGGTGGACCACGCCATCGAAGGTGGCGGCTGTCGATCACGCTGAGACCGTCGAAGTGTTCCGGGTGCCGGTCGCTCAGCTTCTGGACCCGGCGACGCGCTTCCGCTCTGTGACCAGCCGCGGCCCGTTGAGCTTCAAAGGGCCTGCATTCGATGTCGACGGCACGATCATCTGGGGCTTCACGGCGATGGTGCTTGATCGTCTGTTCGACGCGTGCGGGTGGACTGTGCCGTGGGATGAGACAGACGAGCGATCGGTGACGAACTGACGGTCGCCGCCCGGCTCGGTAGTCTGGGACTGTGAAGATCCTCGTCCTCGGTTCCGGTGCCCGTGAGCACGCGATCATCCTCGCCCTTCGAGCAGAAGCGGCCGAGCATGAGATCCTCTGCTCACCCGGCAACGCCGGCATGGCTCAGGATGCGACACTCGTCGTCGTCGACCAGCTCGACGGCGGTGCGGTCACCACCTTCGCGAACGAGCACGCTGTCGACCTCGTCGTCATCGGCCCCGAAGCTCCGCTCGTCGCCGGTGTTGCAGATGCGTTGCGTGAACGCGGCATTCCCGTGTTCGGCCCCGGCAAGGCCGCGGCCCAGCTGGAGGGATCGAAGGCCTTCGCCAAACGGATCATGGATGCCGCATCAGTGCCGACCGGACGCGCTGTGCGCGCCACATCCATCGCCAACGTCGAGGCCGCATTCGACGACCTCGGTGCCCCCTACGTGGTGAAGGCCGACGGTTTGGCCGCAGGCAAGGGCGTCATCGTGACCTCTAACCGTGCCGAGGCCCTCGCGCACGCCGCACACTACCTGCCCGCAGGCCCGATACTTATCGAGGAGTTCCTCGCTGGCCCTGAGGTGTCGCTCTTCTTTCTCAGCGACGGAGACACGGTGCGTGCGCTCAGCCCCGCCCAAGACTTCAAGCGTGCCTACGACGGCGACGAAGGCCCTAACACGGGCGGCATGGGCGCGTACTCGCCGTTGCCGTGGCTGAATGAGCAGTTCGGCAGCGAACAAGAATTCGTCGAACTCGTCACCGAGCAGGTCGCACTGCCGGTCATCCGTCAGATGGATGCCGAGGGCACCCCGTTCATCGGCCTCCTCTATGCCGGCCTCATCCTCACTGCCTCCGGCGTGAAGGTCATCGAGTTCAACGCACGCTTCGGTGACCCCGAGACCCAGGTCGTCCTGCCACGTCTGATCACTCCCCTGTCGGAGCTGCTGCTGGCCGCAGCATCCGGAAATCTTGAAGATCAGCCGCAGCCCAAATTCTCCGACGACGTCGCGATCACCGTGGTGCTCGCCAGCGAAGGCTACCCGGAGGCGCCGCAGACTGGTCGGCAGATCTCTGGCCTTGCGGATGCCGCCAGCGTCGAAGGCGTGCGAATTATCCATGCGGCGACCGCCGGCCCGGATGCTCCGGGCGGAGACCTGGTCGCCACCGGCGGCCGTGTGCTCAACGTCGTTGCCGTCAGATCAGACTTCACCGCCGCGCGCGCTCAGGCCTACGAGTCGATGGGCCGCATCGGCCTCGATGGCGCCCATTTCCGTAGCGACATCGCCGCCCGCGTCGCGGAGTAATTCGGACTGGGTCTCAGCAGCGCGAGCAGGCTTCAATCACGCGAACCCACGGTGAGACGTGCGCTGCGCCGTTACAGCGTGATCCAGTAGCGGCGCAGCTGCGGGTGGCCCTGTTCGGTGGCATCGATCGTATCTTGGAGCACGCCGCCGGCTCCCTCGATCGTGCGGAATGACCCGGGGTTATCGTCGTCGCAGGTGAGCATCACGCGGTCAAGGCCCAGCTCACGCGAACGCTCGAGTACGAGCGCGAGACCGGCACGGGCAATTCCCTGACGTCGACGCGTGGGTCGCACGGAATAGCCGATGTGGCCACCGACCCGGCGCAGGAAGTCGTTCAGCTCGTGCCGCACCGCGATGAAGCCGACGACTTCTCCGGCATCGGTCATCCAGTACAGGTCGCTGTGCACCCAGCCCTCGGGCGCGGGGATGCTGGTGTCGGCATCGCGACGCGCCTTCTCAATGAACGCGTCGAGCGTCTCGGGATCACCGATGACCGGCGCGCTGAGACCCGAGCCGTCGATGTGCGCGCCGTCGAACTCGGCGACGGCCGCCGCCCAGGAGTCGAAGAGGTCGGTCGTGGGGCGGGTGAGCTCAATCGTCATCGCAACAGGACACCAGATCAGAACCCCGAGCGCAAACGGACGCGCGAACGGATCGGTTATTCGACCACCGGCTCGTCCACCAGATCCTCTGATGCGGTGCGAGTCAGGTGCTTCGGGCGACGCAGGAACAGCACCGCCGCGACGCCGAGCAGAATGAACGCCGCCGGAAGCAGCATCGTCTGCGCCATGGCATCCGCAAAGGAGGCCGCGATCGCATCTGGCATTTGGCCCTCACCGAAGCCGCCCGTCGCATCCTTCACGCCGGGCAGGTTTTCCTCAAGTCGGCTCTGCATGAATGCGGCGATCGCGGCGGAGCCCAGCACCGAACCGATCGTACGCATGGTGTTGTAGATGCCCGATCCGGCACCGGCTTGGTGCAGCGGCAGGTCGCGAGTTGCTGTGGTGGCAAGCGGGCCCCACATGCCAGCGTTGCCGAAGCCGAGAAGCGCTGATGGAACCAGCAGCCAGCCGATCGGAATCTGGGTGTTCATCATCATGGCGAACGTGAACAGCGAAATTGATACGAGCAGCAGTCCTGGAATGAGCATGGTCCGCGGGTCGATGCGGTCGAGCAGCGCACCGGCGAATGGCGACACCACACCTGCGGCGAGCGCCATCGGAATCAGCAACAGCGCGGATTCGGTGGGAGTGAGCCCACGTGCCGTCTGCAGGAAGAACATCAGCGGCAGTGCCTGCGCCGTCACCGTGAATCCGACCGTGGCGATCGCGACGTTCGACCACGCGAAGTTGCGGTTGCGGAACAACTCCATGGGCACGAGCGGTTCGTTCTTGGTGCGCACCTGGTACCAGAGGAACAGCCCGAGCACGACAACACCGACGACGATCAGACCCCAGACCGAAATCGGCCCCCAGATCATGCCCCAGTCGTGGGCCTCGCCTTCCTGCAGGCCAAAGACGATGAGGAACAGCGCGATCGCACTGAGGAAAACTCCGGGAATGTCGAAGCGGTGGGAATGCGTCTCAAGCTTCGGCACGAGAATGCACGCCAGGATGAATCCGACGACGCCGACCGGCAGGTTGATGAAGAAGATCCATTCCCACCCGAGACCGTCCACGAGGAATCCGCCGGCCAGCGGGCCGACGAGCATCGCGACGCCGGATGCTGCGCCCCAGAGCCCCATCGCCGCGCCTCGCCGCTCCGGCGGGAAGGTTCGAGTGATGACCGCCATCGTCTGCGGGGTCAGCAGCGCTGCGCCGATCCCCTGCGCGGCACGCGCCCAGATGAGTCCGTCCAGTGTCGTTGACAGCCCGCACCAGAGGGACGCCAGAGTGAACACCGCGAGGCCGATGAGGTAGATGTTCTTGGGACCGAATCGGTCACCGAGCCGGCCGGTGATCAGCAGTGGCACGGCGTACGCGAGCAGGTAGGCGCTGGTGACCCACACGACCCGGTCGAGGTTGTTCGACTCCGGGTCGAGCGCTGCTTTGATCGCCGGGTTCGCAACCGAGACGATCGTGGTGTCGACGAGGATCATGAAGAAACCGATGACCAACGCCCACAGCGCTGGCCACGGGCTACGTTCCGGTGCCGCCGAGGACGCCATGGAGGATGCTGCGGATTGAGTCACGCGGCAACGCTACACCTGGCCCACAACAATGGGGCGGACACGGGATAATGGGCGGATGAGCACTCCTCTGAGCATCCCCGGCTGGCGACACCTCTACTCCGGCAAGGTCCGCGACCTCTATGCCTCGGAGGATGCCGACGACACCCGCATCCTCGTCGTCGCGAGCGACCGCGTCAGCGCCTTCGACTTCGTGCTCTCCCCCGGCATCCCCGAGAAGGGTGCACTGCTGACTCAGCTCAGCCTGTGGTGGTTCGCGCAGCTCGACTTCCCGAATCACCTCGCCGAGGGTGAGATGCCGGATGCTGTCGCCGACCGTGCGATGCTCGCGCAGTCGCTGGAAATGCTGCCGATCGAGTGCGTCGTCCGCGGGTACATCACCGGGTCGGGCTGGGCCGAGTACGTCGAGAGTGGAACCGTCTGCGGCATCCCGTTGCCCGCTGGCCTGGAGAACGGCGACCGCCTACCCGAGCCGCTGTTCACCCCGGCATACAAGGCGCCGATGGGCGAGCACGACGAAAACATCACGTTCGAGAAGACCGTAGAACTGGTCGGCGCGGAGCGCGCTGCCGAACTGCGTGACGCATCGATCGCGATCTACGCTCGTGCCGCGGCGATCGCCGAAGAGCACGGCCTGATCCTCGCCGACACCAAGTTCGAGTTCGGCACGGATGCCGACGGCACCCTGCGGTTGGGCGACGAAGTGCTCACGAGCGACTCGTCCCGCTATTGGGATGCCGCAACGTGGGAGTCCGGTACGACACCGGCCGAGCGGATGGCGAGCTTCGACAAGCAGATCGTCCGCGACTGGCTGGCGTCGAACTGGGACAAGCAGGGCACCCCGCCCGTGCTGCCCGAGGAGATTGTCGTGCGCACCGCTGACCGCTACCGCGAGCTCATCACCCGGTTGACCGCGTAATCAGGGCGCGGCTACCCGCACGTCGGTGTGGATGAAGTCGTCGCCCTTGAAGAGGAGCGGCTCGTCGAGCGCGATCGCAAGCGCGTAGCTGAAGCAGTCCCCGAAGTTGAGCTTGGCGGGGTGCTTTGATCCGCGACCGTAGCGACGGTAGGCATCCGATCCGATTCGAGCCTGCTCCTCATCTGCTGCGACCACACGAGTGTCGCTTCCTCGAATCGTGGTCTCCAGCGCCGCGATCTTGTCAGCACCCCTGGCCTGCACAACAATTCGCGCCTCCAGCAGCGTTCCAGCGGAGATGACGCTGTCCTCTCGCGCGAGCAGTTGACTATAGCGCTCGGCCTCCGGCTCCGCCTGCAGGATTGCCATCAACGCGGACGTATCGACGATCATCGCGGAAGACCCATGTCGTCATACATGTCTTCGATGATCTCCTCATACGTGGGTCTGGGCGGCAGATCTTTATTGAACTCCACAACTGCCCCACGAATTGCTGCTAGCCGTCGCGCGACTTCCGCTTCTTTCGCGCCGCCCATCTCCTCGAGCCTCCGCCGCACCGCATCCTCAACCGCGCTCGTCTGACTCTGCCCGGTGAGCTCGGCAAGCTGGCGCACCATCTCATGCACCCGCTCGTTCTTGATGTTCAGGCTCATGGCATCCATTTTCGCACCCTTCTACCATTGTTGCCACTGTTCTACCCTCGACATCCGACACGGACGCGCCCAGTGCAGAACCGCGCCAGCATCCCAGGGAACACTCAGGAATCGATAGTGTTGCTCCAGCACTCCCACTACCCGAAACTTGAGGAGCACCCGCATGCCCGTGTGGAAGATTCATGGCGACGGCCACACCGTCGCCCCCGGCGAAGTCGTCAAGCCAGAAGAGCGCCTGAATTGGCCCGCCACCTTCGCGATCGGCGCACAGCACATCGTCGCCATGTTCGGCGCCACCTTCCTGGTGCCGATCATCACCGGCTTCCCGGTATCGACGACTCTGCTCTTCTCTGGACTCGGCACCCTGCTGTTCCTGGTGATCACGCGCAACCGGCTCCCCAGCTACCTGGGCTCGTCGTTCGCCTTCCTCGCACCGATCACCGCGATCAACGCTGGCCAGTCACTCGAGACTGGCCAGCAGATCGCCCAGGCACTCGTCGGTGTGCTCGTCGTCGGCCTGTTGCTCGCTGGTATCGGCTTCCTGGTTCAGGCCGTCGGCAGCGGCTGGATCGACAAGCTCATGCCGCCCGTTGTCGCCGGATCCATCGTCGCGCTCATCGGCTTCAACCTCGCCCCTGCCGCCTGGAACAACTTCAACCTCGACCCGGTGCTCGCGACCATCACACTGTCGGCGACCATCCTGTTCAGCGTGCTGTTCCGCGGCTTCCTCGGGCGCATCTCGATCTTCCTTGGCGTGATCGTCGGGTACCTGGTCGGCGTGTTCACCGGAAAGGTCGACTTCCAGCCGATCGCGGATGCCGCATGGGTGGGCCTGCCCGAATTCCACCTCGCTGCGGTCACCGACCCGGAGGCGTGGAAGTTCGTCCCCATGTTCTTGCCGATCGTGCTCGTGCTGATCGCGGAGAACATCGGACACGTGCGAGGTGTCGCCACCATGGCGAACGACCCCTCGATCAACAAGCACACCGGTCGCGCGCTCATCGCTGATGGCCTCGCCACCACCCTCGCCGGCGGCTTCGGTGGATCCGCGACCACCACCTACGGCGAGAACATCGGCGTGATGGCCGCGACGCGCGTATATTCCACTGCCGCATACTGGGTCGCCGGCTTTGCTGCGATCCTGCTGGCGTTCTCCCCCAAGATCGGGATGATCTTCAACACGGTTCCCGCTGGTGTGCTCGGCGGTGTCACCACCGCACTGTACGGCCTGATCGGTGTCATCGGCATCAAGATCTGGGTCGACAACCGCGTGGACTTCTCACGTCCGGTGAACCAGTACACGGTCGCTGTCTCGTTCGTGATCGCGGTGGGCGGCTTCGCGATGAAGTGGGAGGGCTTCGAGCTCGGCGCCATCGTCATCGGCACGTTCGCGGCTCTGCTGGTCTACCACCTGGGCAACACGATCGCCCGTGCACGCAAGACCGGTGCGGATGACGGCGGCCCGATCCCCGCCGTCGGCCCTCTGGGCGGCGACCCAGAGTAGTGATCACGAAGGCCGGGCATCCATAGGTGCCCGGCCTTCGTCGTGTGCGGATGCCTCGGCACCAGGCGGAGCGTCCTGCTCAGCCGATGCGGCCGATCTCCGCGTCGGCGGCAACCATCGCGCCGACCGCGGCACCGTGCACCAGCGTCCCCGCCCGGTGCGCGGCGACCTGAGTCTCCATCTTCATCGCGTCGAGCACGGCGACGGCATCGCCCTCGGCGACAGTCGCGCCGTCATCGACAAGCCACCGCACGAGGCTGCCCGGAACGGATGCCCGCAGCGCGGCAGGATCGACCGTAGCGACGGCATCCGCTGTGACCGATCCGGCCGCAAATCCGCGCAGCAGGGCCGAGGGCACGCCCAGCATCACGCGACGTCCGTCGATCTCGACGGCGAAGCGCTGCAACGAGGCATCCTCGATCGGGGCCGGGCGCACCTGCGGCTCCAGACGAGGAAGCAGCGTGCTCTCGATCCACTGCGTGTGCACCGCGAAGGTCGCGGTTGCGAACTCGGGCTGATCGACAGCCAGCCGATCGAACGGGATCACCGTCGCCGGCCCCTCGACCGACAGTTCGCGCAGGGCCCGCCGGGCGCGCACGAGCGCCGCATCCCGGTCGCTGGCGTGCACGATCAGCTTCGCAATCATCGAATCGAACGCAGGCTGGACGGTGTCACCCGCCTCGATTCCGCTGTCCCAGCGGACGCCGGGACCACCGGGGATTCGCAGAGATTCGACGAGTCCAGGACTCGGCAAGAAGCCGCGCCCCGGATCCTCCGCGTTGATCCGGAACTCGAATGCGTGCCCCTGAGGCACCGGGGTCTCGGTGAACGACGGGCCGTGACCCTCGGCAATCCGGAACTGCTCGGCAACCAGGTCGACCCCGGTGACCTCCTCGGTCACCGGATGCTCGACCTGCAGACGCGTGTTGACCTCGAGGAAGGAGATCGTCCCGTCGGCCGCGAGCAGGAACTCGACCGTGCCCGCGCTGCGATACGCGACCTCCGCACAGATCCGACGGGCGGCATCATGGATCTGTGTGCGCTGCTCGACCGTCAATCCCGGAGCCGGCGCCTCTTCGATCAGCTTCTGATTACGACGCTGCATCGAACAGTCGCGGTCGCCGACGACCGTGATCGCACCGCGTCCGTCACCGAGTACCTGCACCTCGATGTGGCGAGGGCTCTCCAGAAAACGCTCAACAAAGCACTCGCCCCGGCCGAAGGCCACGACGGCCTCGCGGGTTGCAGCGTCGAACGCCTCGGCGACGTCGGCGAGGTCGCGCACGACCTTGAGTCCTCGGCCGCCACCGCCGAATGCCGCCTTGATCGCGATGGGCAACCCGTGCTGTTCAGCAAAAGCCACGGCGTCGGCAGGGCCGGCGAGAGGCTCATCGGTGCCAGCGGCGAGCGGCGCGTTCACTCTCTGCGCGATCCGACGCGCGGTCATCTTGTCACCGAGCGCATCGATGCTGTCCGGTGCCGGACCGATCCAGGTGAGACCAGCATCCTCGACTGCACGAGCAAACTCCGCGCTCTCGGACAGGAACCCGTAGCCAGGGTGCACGGCATCCGCCCCGGACGTCACTGCCGCACGCAGCACCGCCTCGATCGAGAGGTACGTCTCGGCGGCGGTCGCACCGCCCAGGCCGACGGCTTCATCGGCGAGACGGACGTGCATCGCATCGGCATCCTGGTCGGCGTACACGGCGACCGAGACGTATCCGGCTTCGGCGCACGCGCGGATCACGCGCACCGCGATTTCGCCACGGTTGGCGATCAGTACCTTCTTCATGACAGACCTTCTTCAATGCGAAAACGGATGCGCGCGCCGGGGGGCAGTTGTGCCGCAGTATCCAGACAGCGGTCGGTGAGCGCGCCGATGATCGGGTAGCCGCCGGTGAGCGGATGGTCGGGCAGGAACAGCACCGGCTGCCCATCGGGTGGCACCTGGATGGCACCGGTCACCGCGCCCTCGCTGGGCAGTTCGCCCTGCTCGGCACGCTCCAGCGGCACGTCGCCCTGCAGGCGGATGCCGACCCGATCGGAGCGAGGAGTGACGAGCCATTCCTGTCCGGTCAGGACTTCCAGCGCCGCCGCGGTGAACCAGTCATCACGCGGGCCGAGCGTGATCGTCAGCTCAACGAGGTCGCCGGATGCTGGCAGCTCTCGCGCCACCGGACGGGGGGCGACCGTATGCACGCCGGCATCGCCGATGGCGATGACATCGCCGGATGCGAGCGCAGCGGGCCCAAGTCCGGCAAGGGTGTCGCTGGCGCGGCTACCCAGAGCGGATGCCGCGGCGAATCCGCCACGGACGCCAATGACGTAGCGAAGTCCGTGGCTCGGGTGACCAAGGGCGAGGAGGTCGCCGTCAGCTGTGGCGAAGGGCTCACCGTGGCCAATCGTGCGGACGATGCCGTCAGCATCCGTCAGTGTGAGTGTGCCGATGGCACCCGTGACCGCGGCGACACCGTCACCGTGGAAGCGCAGCACCGCACCGCCGACGCTCTCGAGCACCGCGGCGGCGGGGTCGTTGCCCACCGCACGGTTCGCATCGCGCAGCGCCGTGCGGTCGGCGGCTCCGGATGCAGAGACGCCGAGGGCCGCATGCCCTGGCCGACCGGCATCCTGCACCAGCAGTTGCAGCGACGGGCGGACGATCTCGACGGTGACTCCCGTGGGAAGACCCAGACGACCTGGCGTGGCGCCGGCGTGGCGAGCAGCGACACCCCGACGACTCGCCAGGTCGTCTCTGTTTTCCGAGGTCTGCCCGACGATGGCGTCTCGCCCAGCCCGCTCGAACCGCACCGAGACACCCGGCGCGAGCAGCGCCGGCGGCTCTCGGTCGATGTCCCACATCACGGCATCCGTGCGTCCGATCAACTGCCAGCCGCCGGGACTCTCACGCGGATACACCCCGGTGAACTGTCCGGCCAGCGCCACCGAGCCAGCCGGAACGCGCGTGCGCGGCGACGACCTCCGCGGCACATCGAACAGCGGGTCACCGCTCACGACATAGCCGAATCCGGGCGCGAACCCCGAGAACGCGACCTGCCAATCGGCGGCCAGGTGCCGGTTCACGAGTTCCTCGGCAGAGACGCCCAGGAGCCCTGCGACCTCGGCGAGGTCCTCCCCGTCGTAGTGCACTGGAACCGTGACCTCGCGTGCATGCGTGGTGTGCTCGGCATCCACCTCGGTCGCTTCCAGCACTGCGGCCAGAGCGGCGGCAGAGGTCCGCACCGGATCGAATCGTACGAGCACCGTTCGCGCACCCGGAATTCGCTCGACGATGCCGGGCACACCATCCCAGGCGAGGTTCAGGCGCATCGCCTCGTCGAGGTCGGCGGCCTCGACGAGAAGCGTGCGATCGGATGCCGTAAGGATGCGCATCAGGCGAACGGGGCGATCGTGATGCCGGCGTCCTGCAGCATCCGCTTCGTCTCTGCGGCCATCTCGATCGATCCGGGGCTGTCACCGTGGACGCAGATCGACTGCGCATCGACGCGCACATCGGTGCCGTCGATCGCCCGGATGACGCCTTCGGATGCGAGTCGCACCATGCGCGCGGCGACCGCGGCGGCATCGTGCAGCACGGCCCCGTCCTGGGTGCGCGAGACGAGCTGCCCGTCGGGCAGGTACGCCCGGTCGGCGAAGGCCTCCGCGGCAACTGCGAGTCCGGCGCGGGAAGCGACATCCAGCACGACACCGCCGGCGAGGCCGAGCAGCACGAGGCTCGGATCGATCGCCTTGATAGCCGCGACCACATCGGCAGACTGCCGCTCATCGCGAGCGATGGCGTTGTACAGCGCACCATGCGGCTTCACATACGAGACCTTGCCGCCGACGGATGAGGCGAGACCCATGAGCGCGCCGAGTTGATACTCGACGTGCGCCTGTAGCGTCGCCGAATCGATCTCAACGTTCGTGCGACCGAAGTTCTCGTAGTCGCGGTAGCCGGGGTGGGCGCCGATCACGACGCCGCCCCGCACGGCTGCATCCAAGGTCTCGCGAATGCCTTCGGGGCTCCCGGCATGGAAGCCGCACGACACGTTCGCGCTCGTGACGATGCGCAGCATGCTCACGTCATCGCTGACGATTCGGCTGGGGACGTTCTCGCCGAGGTCCGAGTTCAAGTCGATGCTCACCACAGGATCACGCTCCGATTCCGAGGAAGGCGAAGATGGGGCCGACCGAGACGATACCCATATACCAGGTCAGCAGGGTGACCAGCGTACCTGCGATCAGCAGCACCAGCGGGTACTTGCGTGTTCCAAGCAGGTCTCGTCGGAACCAGCCGATGTACATGAACACGGTGAGACCGATCGGCAGGATGAGCCCGTTGAAGCCACCGACGAACACCAGGATCGCTGCGGGGGCAGTTCCGATCGACAGGTACACGATCAGCGAGACGACGATGAACGCCACGGTCGCGAGCTGCAGCGGCCAACCAGCTGCGAGTCGGCGGTTGAACGCCGAGAGGAACGTCGCCGATGTGTAGGCCGCGCCGATGACCGAGCTGAGGGCTGCGGCCCAGAAGATCGCGCCGAAGATGCGCAGGCCGGCGTCTCCCAGCACAGCCCCGAAAGCTTGGCCGGCGGGGTTTGCCGCCTGGCTGGAAAGGTCAAGCGCAACACCGGAGGCGACGACACCCAGGATCGCCAGGAACAGCACGTAGCGCATGATGCCGGTGATGATGATGCCGTTCGCAGCAGCGCGCATGACACGGCCGGCGTGCTGAGGTCCGGTCTGGCCGGAATCGAGGTAGCGGTGCGCACCCGAGTAGGTGATGTATCCGCCGACGGTGCCACCCACGATCGTGGTGATGGTGGCGAAGTTCAGCTCGTCCGGAAGGATCGTCTGTCGCAGCGCGTCACCGATCGGAGGCTGCGCAAGGATCGCGACAATGACTGTCATCACGATCATGCCGACACCCAGGACGACCAGCACGATGTCCATCACTTTGCCGGCCTTCTTGACCAGGAAGATGATGATTGCCAGCGCAGCGGTCAGCATCCCGCCGATCTTCGGGTCAATGCCCAGCAGTGCGTTCAAACCGAGGCCACCACCGGCGATGTTTCCGATGTTGAAAGCAAGGCCACCGATCAGGACGAGGATCGCGATCAGGTGCCCAGAGTAGGGAATCGCTGCGTTCGCGAGCTCGCCGGCGCGCTTACCGGACGACGTGATCATCCGCCAGACGTTCAACTGCACGGCGATGTCGATCAGCACCGAGACGAGAATGGCGAATGCGAACGCGGATCCCATCTGGGCGGTGAAGGTCGCGGTCTGCGTGATGAAACCGGGGCCGATGGCGGATGTCGCCATCAGGAAGATCGCGCCGATGACGGCGCTGCGGCCGACGCGCTTCTTTACGGCGGCGAGCTGCGATTCAGTCTGAGATTGCTCGGACATGGAGGGGATTCCCATCGTCATTGTTGGGTGTCGGATGACACCGAGTGTAGAACAAGTTCAAGCTGATTGTTCTACAACTATGTTTCCGGCATGCTACGCGCGCCGCGCCAGGCGCATAATATGAAGGCGTGATCCAACAGGGAGTATTAGCCGATGTGCTGCGACAGAGCATCATCGATGGTGATTTCGCCCCAGGCTCCCGCCTGTCCGAATCGGCATTGGCCGAACGATTCGAGGTGTCGCGCAACACGCTGCGCGAGGCGTTCCGAGTACTGGCAGAGCAAGGGCTCATCGAGCACATCCCGAATCGCGGCGTCTCGGTCGCGGCTCCCACGATCGCTGACGTCATCGACATCTATCGCGCACGCCGCATCATCGAGGGCACGGCACTTCGCCAGTCAGAACCGGAGCATCCGTCGGTGCAACTGATGAAGGATGCCCTCGCTGAAGCCGAACTCCACCTGCCCCGTGAGGAATGGCGCCGCGTGGGCAGCGCGAACATGGCCTTCCACGATGCGATCGTGGCGCTCGCCGACAGCCCCCGGCTTGCCCGCACCTACCGGAACCTGGCCGCGGAACTGCGACTGGTGTTCCTCGAGATCGATGATCCGCGCGCGCTGCACGAGCCGTTCGTTCGCAAGAACCGCGTGGTGCTGGCTGCACTGCTCGACGAAGGACCGGATGCTGCGGCCGATGCGCTGGAGCGATACCTCATCCAGTCCGAGCGCCTCGTACTGGGAGCGTTCGCCCGAATGGGCCACGCCTAGGCGGGAATAGATCACGGATGCCGACCGTTCCACCTCACATGAACGAAAAACTTGCCGCGGCAACCACAATGGGAGCCGTCACCCTGCTCGTCGGTGACCTCGACGCAATGACCGCGTTCTACCGCGACGTCATCACGCTCCAGGTGCAGAGCGCCGCGCGCGACTCGGTAGTGCTCGGCCGCGCGGGGACGCCGATCGTGATCCTCCAGCACGAGCCGACACTCGCCCACGCGGCGACCGGCTCCGCAGGTCTGTTCCACACAGCCATCGTGTTCGAATCGCAGGCAGCGCTCGCATCCGCTCTCCTCTCGGTCGCTCAGCGCGCGCCGCAGACCTTCACCGGCAGCGCCGACCACCTGGTCAGCCAGGCGTTCTATCTCACCGACCCCGAAGGCAACGGCATCGAGCTGTACTGGGACCGCGACCGCTCGGAGTGGTCATGGACGCACGGCGAAGTTGAGATGGCCACCCTCTACCTCGACCCGAACACGTTCCTGAAGGAGCATTTCACCGAGGAGACGCCCACCGACTCGGACCCCGCGCAGATCGGACACGTGCACCTCTCGGTCGGCGACGTCGCCACCGCCCGCGAATTCTATGTGGACCGTCTCGGCTTCGACGCCACCGCATCCCTCGGCAACCAGGCGCTGTTCGTGAGCGCGGGCGGGTATCACCATCACATGGCGATGAACGTCTGGAACTCGCGTGGTGCAGGCCCGCGGATGCCGGCGCTCGGCCTCGGTCAGGTGGATCTCGCCTTGCCGAACGCGGATGCACTCGGCGAGCTGAACGAACGGCTCACACACTTCGGCACCCAGGTGCAGGACGATGGGCAGTCGCTGAGTTTCCTCGACCCTTGGCACAACACGCTGAAGGCGCAGCTGGCCTGATCTCGGACGAACGACGGGCCTCACGCCGAAGCGCGCACCACCAACTCGGTCGGCAGAATCGTGGTCTGCGGCGGCTCTCCGCCGTTCAGGCGCGACATCAGCACTGCTGCCATCGTCTCGCCCATCGCGTACATCGGCTGGCGCACCGTGGTCAGCTGGGGAACGCTGCTGAGCGCGACCGCTGAATCATCGAAGCCCACAATGGCGATGTCCTCCGGCACGCGGATCCCCTTGGCGCGCAGCACGGTCAGCGCACCGCGCGCCATGAGGTCGCTGGCGATGAAGATCGCATCCGGCACCCCCACTTCGAGGATGCGCCTGACGGCCTCGCCGCCGCTCTCCTCACTGAAGTCGCCCTCGGCTTCGGCGAACGGTGTGAGCCCCGCTTCCGAGAGCACATCGCGAAAGCCCTGCACGCGATCGAGCGAAGCGATCATCGTCAATGAACCGGAGATCGTCGCGACGCGCTTTCTCCCGATGTCGATGAGGTGCTGGGTGGCTGCGCGCGCCGCCGCGACGTTGTCGACATCGACGACGTAATCGCTGGGGCGAGGATGCGCCGAGCGGCCGCCGAACACCACCGGCACAGCATCCGCGATCTGCTCGATGAATGCATCGCTGGTGTGGTGCGAGACGATCAGCGCACCATCAACGCCCCCATTGCGCACGAAACTGGCCATCTTCGCGCCGGGGTCGTCACTGGCGATGAGTAAATTCAACAGGTAGTCGGATCCGCCGAGAGCACTGGTGATACCCGCAACGATCGACGCGAAGAAGGGCTCGCCGAAGAAGCGCGTCGTGTCTTCCGGAACAATCAGCGCGATCGCATGCGTCTGCCGGGAGGCGAGCGAACGGGCCGCCCGATTGGGCACATAGTTGAGCGTCGCGATCGCCGTCCGCACGGCTTCGAGCGCCTCAGGGCTCACCGCTGTCGAGCCGTTGACGACACGTGACACCGTCGATCGTGACACTCCGGCGGCAACCGCCACCTCTTCGATGGTCGCGCGTGGCGGCACAGCTCTCCCTTTCTCCGTGCGTTCAGAGAGAACGAGCGGCGATGATCCGAGCGTACTCCCGACCACTGTCCTTGATGCTGCGTTCCTGGGTGTCGTAGTCGACGCGCACGATACCGAAACGCTTGTCATAACCCCAGGCCCACTCGAAGTTGTCGAACATTGACCAGTAGAAGTACCCGCGCACGTCGACGCCGGCTTCCGCCGCATCCAACACTGCGCCCAGGTGCAGACGCAGGAACTCGGTGCGATCGGCGTCGTGCACGCGCGCTTCGCCCTCTTCCCGGATCATGACGTCGTCGTAGGCCGCGCCGTTCTCGGTCATGTAGAGCACGGTGCCAGCAGGCTGGGCGTACTCCGTCCAGATGCGCTCGAGCAGGCGGGTGAGACCCTCCGGCTGCACCTCCCAGTTCTGGGCGGTGCGTGCGAGCCCGCGTTCCACAGAATGGATGCCTTCGCTCGACGGATACGGGCTACGCCCCTTCCGCTCGGTTGAGGGCCCACCCGAGACCGGTGGGACCGCCGGAGCGGTGCCTGCCAAGAAGTCCCCGTGGTAGTAGTTCACTCCCTGCGTGTCGATCTTCTGCGAGATCGTCTCGAGGTCGCCGTCGTGGATCGCCGCCTCGAACTGCGCCACCGCACCCGCATCGACCGCGCGGATGTCTTCGATGATGTCAGCCGGGTACTCGCCACGGTAGATCGGGTCGAGGAACCAGCGGTTGAACTGACCGTCCACGCGACGCGCAGCGTCGACGTCGGCCGGGTTCTGCGGATCTGCCGGGTCGGTCACCGTGTGATTGAGCGTGATGCCGAGGTCGAGCGATGCGTCGCGGCCGCGCAACTCGCGGATCGTCGCACCATGCGCGAGCAGCTGGTGGTGCGCGGCGAGCAGCCCTTCGGCGATGCTCGTGTGCCCCGGCGCATGCTCGCCGCCGGTGTAGGAGAGAAACGACGAGCACCACGGCTCGTTCAGTGTGGTCCAGACGTTCACGCGATCGCCGATCACGTCGTGCATGGTGCCCGCGTACTCGAGGAAGCGATCGACGCTGTCGCGGTTCGTCCAGCCACCGTTCTCCTGCAGCGCCTGCGGCATGTCCCAGTGGTAGAGCGTCAGCCACGGCAAGATGTCGGCGCCGAGCAGCTCGTCGACCAAACGACTGTAGAAGTCGACTCCGACCTGGTTCACCGCGCCGCCGTCCGGGCGCACCCGTGACCACGACGTGGAGAAGCGGTAGGTCTGCAGGCCGAGCTCCTTCATGAGCGCGACGTCCTCGGGGTAGCGGTGATAGTGATCGCATGCCACATCCCCGTTGTCACCGCCGATGACGGCACCCGGCACGCGCGCGAAGGCATCCCAGATCGAGTCCGTGCGGCCGTCCTCGTGGGCGGCGCCCTCGATCTGGTACGCCGCGGTGGCCGCACCGAAGAGGAAGTTCTTGGGGAAGGACCGGGTCATAGGGCTCATCCTTTCACCGCGCCCGCCATGATGCCACTGACCAGCTGCTTGCCTGCGACCACGAAGAGGATCAGCAGGGGCAGGGTTGCGAGCACCGCACCGGTGAGCACGATCGAGTAGTCAACGTAATAGCCGGACTGCAGCTGGCTCAGCGCCGTCTGCAGTGTCGGATTCTGCGGCGAGAGCACGATGAGCGGCCAGAGGTAGTCCGTCCACGCCGTCATGAAGGTGAACAGTCCCAGAATGGCCATCGCGGGCCGTGCGGCGGGAAGACCGACAGTGAGGAAGGTGCGGAACTGATTTGCACCATCCATGCGTGCGGCTTCGATGAGCTCGTCCGGGATGACATCGACGAGGTACTGGCGCATGAAGAACACACCGAACGCGGTGACCAGCGTCGGCACGATGACGGCACCGATCGATCCGGTCCAGCCCAGCTCGCGCATCACCATGAACAGCGGGATGATCCCGAGTTGGGTCGGGATCGCCATGGTCACGATGACAAAGATCATCAGGCCGTCGCGGCCCTTGAACCGCAGCTTCGCGAACGCGTAGCCCGCAAGCGTGGAGAAGGTCACGACCGAAAGTGTGATCACGCTCGAGATGACGAACGAGTTGCCCAGTGCCAGCCAGAACGGGATGGCGTCGAACACCTTGGCGGCGTTGGCGAAGAAGTTGCCACCGGGGATCATCGGCAGCGTTTCGCCGCGGGTGGAGTTCGTGCCACTGGCGACGACGACCGACCACCACAGCGGGTACACGCTGCCGATGATAAACGCGGCCAGCAGTCCGTAGGTGAGGAATCCGGGACGACTGCCGATGCCAGCATTGCCGCCCGTTATGCCTCGACGACGCCTGATCTTCTCGGGCACACTCAGTGCCTGGGTGGCGCTCATCGAGTCAACTCCTTCGCGTTACGGCGGGCGCGACGTCGCGCAGCCCTGTTCTTGGGTGCGTCACCCGTCGAAATGCTCCTCGAGATGAGGAAGTTGATCACGCCGATTCCGATGATCAGAAGGAACAGCAAGATCGCGACGGCGGATGCTTCGCCCAGATTCCGGCGGAAGAACGCCATCTCCCAGAGGAACAGCACCGTGGTCTGGAACTGGCGGTCACTGCCGCCGATGCCGCCGGCAGTGGAGACGTCGAACAGTCGCGGCTCGGCGAAGATCTGCAGACCCCCGATGGTCGCTGTGATGATCACGAAGATGAGGGTCGGTCGGATCGTCGGGATCGTGATCGAAACGAAGCGCCGGATGGGGCCTGCGCCGTCAAGGGCGGCGGACTCGTAAAGGTCACGCGGCACCGCCTGCATCGCGGCGAGAAGAATGAGTGCGTTGTACCCGGTCCAGCGGAAGTTGACCATCGTGGCGATCGCGACGTGCGAGAGGAAAGTGTCGTGCTTCCACTCCTGATCGACGATGCCGATCAGGTTCAGCAGGTTGTTGGCGAGTCCGTCAGCCTCGCTGAAGATGCTGGAGAAGATGATCGCGACAGCGACGGGCGTGACGACGAAGGGAATGAGGATGCTCATACGCCAGAACGTCGGCGCGCGGAGTCCGCGGTCCAGCAGGTAGGCAACGATCAGGGCGACCGCAAGCTGCGGGATCGCGGAGAGCAAGAAGATGCTCAGGGTATTGGAGATCGAGTTCCAGAACATGCTGTCGCCGAGGATCTCGACGAAGTTGCCGAATCCGACGAAATCTCCCTCGCCCTTGAGCAGATCCCAGTCGTGCACGGCAACGTAAACCGTGTAGATGAGGGGGAACAGCCCGACGATGCCGAACACCAGGAAGAACGGCGAGATATAGAAGTAGGGCGAGGCCTTCTGATCGAACCGGGATGCGCGATGACGCCAGGAGGGTTTCGCCGTGACTGTCGGACGTCGACGAGATGCCGTGTCCTGACGCTGCTCGGGCGGAGCGGTAAGTGTCATTGTTTCTTCCTTGTGTGCCGTCTTGGTGCGCAATGCATGAGCAGTGCTGTGACAGGCTCGGTGGCCGGCTGACCGGTCACCGAGCCTGTCGAAGGATCAGCCGACGAGCTCGTTCAGGAGCGAGATGGCCTCATCCCATGCCTGCTGAGTGTTCGACTCCCCACGGTCAAGACCGCTCAGAGGCGGACCGAACACGTTCTCCTGAATGACGGAGTCATCGGCACCCTTGAACTGCGCGACGATGCCCTTCGCGCGCTCCGCAAGGATCGCGCCGGTCGGTGCACCGTTGAAGAGTTCGTTCGGCGTCGCGGCAGCTGCGATCTCTTCCTGCGCCGCGATCGTCGACGGGAAGTTACCAGCAGCCGTGGACTGCTTCACCTGCTGCGCCGGCTGCGTCAGCCAGTCGGCGAGGGCCGCGGCTGCTTCCTTGTGCTCCGAACTCTCCGGAACAGTGAGGAATGCGCCACCCCAGTTGGTCGCACCCCCAGGGAACACGTCGGCGAAGTCCCAGCCCGTCGACGCGTCACCGCCACCTGATTCGAGCTTGCCGGCGATGTTTCCCAGCATCCATCCGGGGCAGACGAACGTCGCGAAGCTGCTGTCGACGAACGACTTGCCGCCGTTCCAGTCCCATGCGGCCTCCGCCGCGGACTGTCCACCCTCGGTCGCTGCCCCCAGCAGCTCGAAACGTTCCTTCATCTCAGCGTTGCCTTCGATGTTCAGCTCACCGTCGGCGGTGTAGTAGCCCTCCTCCATCTGGTTGACCATCGCGTTCCAGACGAATCCGGAGTGGTCGTACCACGCCTTGCCGGTCTTCTCGGTGTAGTCGGCGCCGACGGCGAAGTAGTTCTCCCAGTCGCCGGTGAGCAGCTCTGCGACGGATTCGCGGTCGCTGGCGAGCCCTGCGGCTTCGAAGGCAGGGCCGTTGTAGCAGATGCCACTCGGACCGATATCAGTGCCGTAGCCGATCACGCGCCCTTCGGCGTCAGTTCCCTGGTCGTACTTCCACTCCAGCCAGTCGCCCTTGCGATCTTCGATGCCGTAGTCACGCAGGTCGACGAAGATGTCAGAGACATCCATAATGGCGCCGAGCCAGCCTTCTTCGATCGCGACGACGTCGCTGAGTCCGCCGCCCGCACCGATCTTCGTGAAGGTGTCGGTGCGCGCGTTGCCGCCGGTGTCGATGTTGGATGCTTCGATCTTGATGTTCGGGTTGGCGGCCTCGTATTCCTTGTAGAGGTCGTCGTAGCCGAAGACGCCGAACGTTGTGACGGACAGGGTGATCTGCTCGTCGGTGTCGGCGCCTGCGTCTGCGTCGCTGGCGCCAGACGAGCACCCGGCGAGGGCGAGGGCAGAGATGGATGCGAAGGCTGCTGTGGTCAGTATGCGTCGGCGGGCACGTGTATTCACGGTCACTCCTTTGTGAGAGATGGTGCAGTGGTTGGGCATTTGGGTTTCACGTGGGAGCGCTCCCACGTGTTGTTGAGCAACCATATGGGAGCGCTCCCACGATTGTCAAGCGCAGAGCCGTCTCAGGACGCTGGAGTACGATCTTTCAGTGCCCTCCGCCGAACTCTCCCCTGCTCTGGCCCATGCCGAATCCCTCATCCGCAGCATCCCGGACTACCCAGAACCCGGCATCCTGTTCCGTGACATCACCCCGCTGCTGGCGGATGCTAACGCGCTCCGCGCCACGACCGAGGCGATCATCGCGCCCTTCATCGGACAGTTCGACGTCATCGCCGGCATCGAGGCCCGCGGGTTTCTGATCGCCAGCGCTGCCGCCATCGTCGCAGGCGTCGGCCTGATTCCGATCCGCAAAGCGGGCAAGCTTCCTCGCCCCGCGGCATCCATCGACTACGCCCTGGAATATGGCACGGCGACGATTGAAATGCACGACGATCTGCCAGCAGGCTCACGCGTGCTGCTCATCGACGACGTGCTCGCCACCGGAGGTACGCTTGCCGCCGGGCGTCAGCTGATCGAGCGACTCGGGTCGCACGTCGCAGGCATCTCCGTGCTCTTCGAGATCGAAGGCCTCGGCGGGCGTGAGGTCGCCGGCGACCTGCACACGGTCTTCCACTCCTGACAGCAAAGCGGCCCCCACCCGAAGGTGAGGGCCGCATCTGACTGGTCAGATCACTCGTAGAGAACCGCGGCGATCTTCGGGTCCTCGATGTTCGTGGCGTCGTACCAGTACGAGCCGGTGTCGTAGAACTCGTCGACGGCCTCGCCGTTGGCTGCGTCGTACGCCGCCTGAACGACCTGAGCGCCGATACCGATCGGGTCCTGAGTGATGGCACCGGCCATGGTGCCGTCCTTGATGGCGTTGATCTGCGCAGCTCCGGAGTCGAAGCCGATGATCGTCAGCTTGCCTTTCTCCAGGCCGAGCTCGCCAACCGCGTTGACGACGCCAATGGCGGAGCCTTCGTTGGTGCCGTAGATGCCGGCGAGGTCGGGGTGCGCGGCGATCATAGCCTTGGCGATGTCTGCCGACTTCAGGTGGTCACCGTCGCCGTACTGGATGTCGACGATCTCGATGTTCGGGTACTCGGCCTCCATCTGGTTGACGAATCCATCGCGACGCTCGACACCGGTCGAGTTGATCTGCGAGTGACCAACGATCGCGACCTCGCCTTCGCCGCCGATGATCTCAGCCATGTGATCTGCAGCCAGCGCGCCGGCGACTTCACTGTCGGTTGCCGCCAGGCTCAGGCCGACATCACCGTCGCAGGGGGCGTCGAAGTAGACGACCGGAATATCGTTCGCTGCCGCCTTCTCGAGCGGGGCGACACAGGCTTGGGGGTCCAGAGCCGCATACCCGATGGCATCCGGGTTCTTGTCGATCGCCGTGGTGAGCATCTCGAGCTGCTGCGCGAGCTCGGTCTCCGCGGCCGGGCCTTCGAACGTGATGCGAACACCGAGCTCTTCGGCCTTCTCCTCTGCACCCTGTTTGACGGCCTGCCAGAACTGGTGCTGGAAGCCCTTCGAAACGAGGGCGATGTACATCTCGTCGCTGCTGCCGCCGCCGTCAGTGCCGGCGCCCTCATCGATGACGTCGCCGCTGCCTGCGCAGCCCGCCATCACAAGCGCGGATGCGGCCACGAGTGCCGCGAATGCGGTCTTCTTGCCAAATCGCATGGAAACTCCATTGTTCTGTGGGTGTCGATCTCACGACCGACGATGTGGACATTCCGGTGGTGTGTGCCGGTGCGGATCACTCCGCGGTTTTCGGCCGAAGCCGATCGTGATGGTGGCGGGCACGGGGATCGCCACCACCCGAGGATCAATTTCGCTGGCGGTTGCGCAGCGAGTCGAGGAACACTGCCAGCAGCACGACGACGCCGACGACGACGTTCTGCCACTCGGTCTGGATCGACAGGATGCGCAGGCCATTGACGAGCACACTCATGATGAGCGCGCCGATCACGGTGCCGATGATGGAGCCTCGTCCGCCCAGCAGTGAGGTACCGCCGATGATCACCGCGGCGATCGCCTGCAGTTCGTATCCGGTTCCGATCTGCGGCTGAGCCGAATCCAGCCGTGAGGCGATGATGACACCCGCGATGCCGGTGAAAGCGCCCGCGAACATGTAAATGAGGATCGTCCAGCGGCGAGTGTTCACACCCGACAGGCGCGTCGCTTCCTCGTTGGAGCCGATCGCGAAGGTGTAACGACCCAGCAGCGTCTTGGACAGCACGATGAACGCGACGATCGCAAGAGCTGCGGTGATCAACACGGCGTTAGGGATGCCCGGGATGATCGTGCCCAGTGCGATCTTCTTGAAGTCCGGCGCTGAGGTGGAGAAGTAGATCGGTGCGACCCCGGAGATGACCAGGGCAAGGCCGCCGGCGATCATCATCATGGCCAGCGTCGCGATGAACGGCGGCAGGTTCAGGTAGGTGACGTTCACACCGTTGACGAGCCCCATCAGCACACCCGTGGCGATGCCGCCGAGCACACCGAGCCAGACCGGCAGACCCATGTTGGTGATGAAAACACCGGTCATCACCGCGCACAGCGCCATACCGGTGCCGAGCGACAGGTCGATACCGCCAGTGATGATGACGAACGTGGTGCCAAGGGCGAGGATGCCGATGACCGCTGTCGACAGCAGCACCGTGGCGATGTTGCTGAACGTGAAGAAGCTCGGGCTCGCGATCGAGAAGAAGATCACCAGCACGATGAGCGTGCCGAACGCCAGTGACTGCTGCACCTGACGCTTGAGGAAGCCGCCGATATCGCGTTTGTCGGTGTTTTCTGTGACGGCCTGCTGGATGACGGTCGTCGTCGATCCGGGCTGCTGTGGGGTACTCATCAGTCTTCCTCCCCGTGGGCTGCAAGTTGCATGATCTTCTCCTGGCTGGCTTCTTCGTTGCGGAGCGTGCCGGCGATCCGACCGTTCGCGAACACTGCGATACGGTTGGCGACGCGCAGAATCTCTGGTAGCTCCGACGAGATGACGATGATGGACTTTCCGGCGTCAGCGAGCTGCTGCATCAGCCGGTAGATCTCTTCCTTCGCGCCGACGTCGATTCCTCGAGTCGGCTCATCGAAGATGAGGATGTCGCAGTCGCGCATCAGCCAACGGGCGATGACGACCTTCTGCTGGTTTCCGCCCGACAGCAGCTTGACCATCTGATTGACCGAGGGCGTCTTCACGCGCAATTGCTGCACGTACTCCTTGGTCTGGTTCTTCGCTTTGCTGTCGCCCATCCAGCCGATCGCGTTGGCGTAGCGGCCGAGGGATGCCAGGACGGTGTTGAACGTGACGTCCTGCTCGAGCATGAGACCGAGCTTCTTGCGATCCTCGGAGAGGTAGCCGACACCGCGCTTCACGGCATCCTCGGGCTGGCGAATCTTGGCCTCTCGACCATTGATGGAGATGGTCCCTGCGCTGCGCGGATCGGCGCCGATCACGGCGCGGGCTGTCTCGGTGCGACCTGCCCCCATGAGGCCGGCGAACCCGAGGATCTCGCCCCGCCGCAGTTGGAAGCTGACATCCTTCAGGAGCGACTTGGTCGACAGATTCGCCACGTCGAGAACGACGGGGTCGTTCGCGTGATCGCGTGCCGTCGGTCGCGTTCCCTCATCGATGACACGACCGACCATCATCTCGATGATCTTCGGGATGCTGATCTCGCTCTTCTCGAGTGATCCGATGTATTGACCGTCGCGAAGCACGGAGACACGATCAGCGAGACGGCGAAGCTCGTCCATACGGTGTGAGATGTAGACGATGGCGGTGCCGTTCGCCTTGAGTTGCTCGATCAGGCGGAAAAGTGTCTCGACCTCGCTGTCGGTGAGAGCCGACGTCGGCTCATCCATGATGAGGACCTTGGCGTCGAAGGAGAGCGCCTTGGCGATTTCGACCATCTGCTGCTCGGCAACCGTGAGCTCTCCCACACTCTGCTTCGGGTTGAGCGCAATACCCAGGCCCTTCAGCAGTTCGGCAGTCTGTCGGTTGAGCGTCCGCTCGGACAGCAGCAGCCCCAACTTGGGCTCCCGACCAATGAAGATGTTCTGCGCGACGGTGAGGTCGGGCATCATATTCAGTTCCTGGTGGATGATCGTGATGCCGAGCTGCTGCGCCTGAAGCGGGCTGGTCAGCTCAACCTGCTCGCCCTCAAAGGTGATCGTGCCCTCGTCACGCATGTAGATCCCGGAGAGGATCTTCATGAGCGTCGATTTACCGGCGCCGTTCTCACCCACGAGCACGAGCACTTCACCAGCGCGCACCTCGAGGTGCACGTCTTGGAGTGCTTGCACCCCGGGGAAGCCCTTACTGATGCCTTCCACTCGGAGAATGGGATCGCTCATATGTTCACCTGCCCCCTTGAAGGTCGTTGTCTGTCATGATGCGTGGACGCTGTACGTGCCGTCTTAAACATCGGATCAATTCTCTATCAGCATCCGCTTCGATGCAAGTTGTATCTGAATGTACCTAACGATGCCATGCCCATGCTAAACCTGTAATAACAACTTGGTCACAGATGCGCGCGGATGCGCAGAGACGGGAATGAAAATGCTCATTGGTGCGCACGGACTGGTCTTCACCGGAACCTTCGACGAGGCGGGCCTGCGGCGCGCGATCGAGGGGACCAAGAATGCCGGCTTCGATCTCATCGAGATCCCCCTCATGGATGCCGCAGCCTTCGACTCGGAACTCGCCGGGCGGATGCTGCGCGACAACGACCTCGCCGTGACGGCGTCCCTCGGCCTGACAGCGGCAACTGACCTCACCAGCGAAGACCCCGCCGTCGTCGCCGCGGGTGTATCGACGCTGGAGCGCTGCCTCGACCACGTCGCCACGATGGGCGGCGAAGTGCTGTGCGGCGTCATTTACTCGGCGATGGGCAAGTACATGACGCCCGCGACGCCGAAGGGCATCGCGAACAGCCAGGCCGCAATCTCGGACCTTGCGGCAATCGCGGCCGAGCGCGGCATCCGCCTGTCGCTCGAGGTTGTGAACCGCTATGAGTCGAACGTCTTCAACACTGGTCGTGGCGCATTGGGGTTCATCGAGGGCATCTCCGGTGATGTCAGCGTGCATCTGGACACGTACCACATGAACATCGAGGAGTCCGACTTCTTCCAACCCGTGCACGACGTCGCGAAGGCCGGGAAGCTCGGCTACGTACACATCGGTGACAGCCACCGCGGATACCTCGGCACCGGCACCGTCGACTTCGCGACGTTCTTCCGCGCACTGCACGACGTCGCCTACGACGGACCCGTCGTGTTCGAGTCTTTCTCCTCGGCCGTGGTCAGCGCCGAACTCAGCAACACCCTCGGCATCTGGCGCAACCTCTGGCAGGACTCCGACGACCTCGCCGCGCACGCGAACCGCTACATTCGCGACGCACTGCACGCCGTGGGCACGATCGATCTGCACTGATCCCCACGCGGGCATCCGGTCGGGCACCTTCACGCGGAGGGATGCCCGACGACACCCTTGCGCAGCAGCGCGTTGCCGTACTTGCGCGTCTCGCCGGTGCGCACGATGAGGTACGCGGCCTCGGCGATGTCGTAATAGGCGAAGCGCTCGACGAACTGGGTCGTCTCGAGCGTTGTTCCGGCGGCGGCCATGAGCTCGCGCTGGACGTCGAGAATCTCGCCGTCGGCCGAGGCCATCAGGTCGAGTCCCGGTGCATCGTCCAGCGGGATCACCGAGCGGATCGCGGCAAGGACCTCGGGCGTCGTCGTCCCCGGCAGATCGATGGCGCGTTCTCCTAGTCCCCAGGCCGGGAAGTGCGCGTCCGCGATCACGACGGCATCGGAGTGCCCCATCCGGTCGAGGTGCAGCAGCAGCTCACCGGTCAGCAACGGGTTGATTCCTTCGAGCATGGTTTCTCCTTTTACTCCCGTCGATTCACTCGGGGATGAGATCTTCGGCGACGAGCTCATCCCAGAATGCGGCGGGGATTTCGGCGGCGGCGAGCGCCGCGTTCTGACGTACCTGTTCCGGGCGAGAGCTGCCAACAACAACCGAGCGGGTCACCGCATCCCTCAGCGGGAATTGCATGGCGGCAGCCGGCAGCAAGACGTCGTGCGCGCGGCAGACGGCGACGATGCGCTGCAGACGGTCCCAGATGTCGTCGGGCACCCCGCCGTACTCGTAGCGACTATCGCGGGTGGGCTCAGCCTTCGCGAGCAGGCCGGAGTTGAAGACGGATGCCGCGACCACCCCGGTGCCGCGTTCGCGACAAGCTGGCAGCACCTGGGCGACGGCCGGCTGCTCCAGCAGCGTGTAGCGGCCGGCGATCATGACGATGTCGAGGTCGGCCTCGCGCACCGAACGGGCGAGCGCCGCACTGGTCATGGCCCCGACACCGATCGCACTGACAGCCCCCTCGGCCCGCAATTGCTCGAGGGCGGGGAACGCTTCAGCCAGCGCGAGGTCGAGGTCGTGCCGCTCTGGATCATGCAGGTAGACGAGGTCGATCCGGTCGAGCCCCAGGCGCTCCCGCGATTCGTCGAGGGAGGTGCGGATGCCCGCATCCGAGAAGTCCCACACTCGCTGCAGATCATTCGGCACAAAGAAGTCGTTGTCAGTGTCGAGTCCGCCGTCGAAATCGGGATTGGCACGCAGCAGACGACCGACCTTGGTCGAGACCACGAACTCGTCGCGCGGCTTGGTCTGCAAGAACGCCCCGAGGCGACGCTCGGAGAGTCCGAGCCCGTAGTGCGGTGCGGTGTCGTAGTAGCGGATGCCGCTCTCCCACGCAGCCTCCAGCACCGCCCAGGCCTCGGCATCCGTCAGTGCACGAAAGAGATTGCCGACGTTTGCTGCGCCGTACCCGAGAGCCGGGATGTTCCACTCAGTCCGTGACATGCGCACCCGTCCAGGCATACTTCGCGATGCTCTCCGCCTTCATCTCCATGCTGACACCCGCAGCAATGGGCGGCATGTAGGAACCACCCTGAATGTCCGTCGGAACGACGAAATGCTCATGCAGGTGATCGACGTACTCGATCAGGCGCCCCTCTCGTGTGCCGGTGATGGCAACGAAGTCGAACATCGACAGATGCTGCACTGCTTCGCACAGGCCGACGCCGCCGGCGTGCGGGCAGACGGGCACCCCGAACTTCGCCGCGAGCAGCAGGTTGGCGATGTTCTCGTTGACGCCCGCGACGCGCACCGCGTCGATCTGCATGACCTCGATGGCGTTCGCCTGCAGCAGCTGCTTGAAGATCACCCGGTTCTGAGCGTGCTCGCCGGTTGCGACGCGAATCGGAGCGATGCCGCGGGCAATCTCGGCGTGGCCGAGAACGTCATCGGGGCTGGTGGGTTCTTCCACCCATGCCGGGTTGAACTCGGCGAGAGCGCCGACCCATTCGATCGCCTCGGAGACTTCCCAGCGCTGGTTCGCGTCGATCGCGATCGGGAAGTCAGGGCCAAGCACCTCACGTGCCTTGCGGAAGCGGCGGATGTCGTCGTCGAGGTCGGCACCGACCTTGAGCTTGATCTGTGTGAAGCCATCGGCGAGGGCCTCGCGCGCCAAGCGCTCGAGCTTCTCATCGGAGTATCCGAGCCAACCGGGACTGGTGGTGTAGCCGGGGTAACCGGTGGCGAGCAATTCGGCCTCGCGCTCTTCACGTCCGGGGACGGCGGCACGCAGGATCTCGAGCGCCTGCTCGGGTGTGAGTGCGTTGGTGAGGTAGCGGAAGTCGACGAGCGAGACGATCTCCTCGGGCGTCATCCGCGCCAGCAACTGCCACAGCGGCAGGCCCGCACGCTTGGCTTTGATGTCCCAGAGCGCATTGATCACCGCGCCGATGGCCATATGCATGACGCCCTTCTCCGGGCCTAGCCAGCGCAGCTGCGAGTCGCCGATGATGTCACGGAAAGTCGTCCCCATGTCATCCAGGAGCGGCTCGATCTCGCGTCCGACGAGATGACCTGCGAGCGCATCGATGCCGGCGACCTGCACATCGTTGCCACGACCGATCGTGAAGACGAACGAGTGGCCAGCGATGTCATCTGCGGCGTCGGTGCGGATGATCACGTATGCCGCCGAGTAGTCGGGGTCAGGGTTCATGGCATCCGAGCCATCCAGGCTCAATGAAGTCGGAAAACGGATGTCAGTGGTCTCGAGTGCGACGATGCGGCTCACGGGGGTTCCTCTCCTGGTGCAGCACGAAGTTTCTGCACGGATCTCTTGGAGTGTAAACATCGGATGTCTATACTGTCAATCAGACATGCCGCCCGACTGCGGCTCCCCAACGAGGTAGGAGAACCATGAAGTTCGCGCGGCTTGGCGCCCCTGGATCCGAAATTCCCGTCCTGGTTGACGGTGATCGCCACCTCGACCTGCGACCGGTGACATCCGATGTGAACGGGGATTTTCTGTCCGGAGATTTCCGTTCGCGAGTGGCGGCAGCCCTCGCCGCCGGCGAGCTCGACGAGCTTGAGGGTGCCGCAGATCTGCGCATCGGCGCTCCCATCGCACGACCCAGCGCCGTCATCTGCATCGGCATGAACTATGCCGCCCACGCGGCCGAATCCGGTTCCGAGCCACCGAAGATTCCGATCATCTTCCTGAAGACACCGAACACAGTGGTCGGACCGAACGACAACGTGACGATTCCCCGAGGTAGCGAGAAGACCGACTGGGAGGTCGAGCTCGGCATTGTGATCGGCAAGCGCGCCGCGTATCTCGACAGCACCGAGGAGTCACTCGATCACGTCGCGGGATTCGTCGTCGCCAACGACGTCTCCGAGCGCGCCTTCCAGATGGACGTTTCTGGGGGGCAGTGGTCGAAGGGCAAGATCGCCGCCGGCTTCAATCCCACCGGCCCCTGGCTGGTCACCCCCGACGAGGTCGATCATCAGAACCTGGGCCTGCGCAGCTTCGTGAACGGCGAATCCCGCCAGGATTCGAACACCCGCGACATGATCTTCTCGATCGAACACATCGTGCACCACCTGTCGCAGTACGTGACGCTCGAGCCCGGCGACCTCATCCTCACCGGCACGCCGCAGGGCGTGGCACTGTCGGGCAAGTTCCCCTATCTGAAGGCCGGCGACGTGGTCGACATCGAGATCGATGGCCTCGGTCATCAGCGCCAGAACTTCGTGGCATGGGAGGCGCAGAAATGACCGCTCCGCTCGCTCAGGGCTCGGCCCTCGAGGGCCTCGTTGCGATCGTCACCGGCGGTGCATCCGGGATCGGCGACGCGATCGCGAAGCGACTGCACGCCGACGGAGCGCAGATCGCTGTGCTTGACCGTGACCCTTCCGGTGCCGACGAGCGCTTCGCCGCGTTCACCGCTGACGTCTCGGATCGCGCCAGCGTGGATGCTGCGGTCACCGCCGTCGCCGAGAAATTCGGACGCATCGACATCGTCGTGAACAACGCCGGCATCGGCGCGACCGGCGACATCAGCGCGAACGACGATGAGGAGTGGGCGCGGGTACTCTCGGTGAACGTCACCGGCATCGCCCGCGTGACCTCGGCGGCACTTCCCTGGCTACGGAAGTCGCCAGCTGCGGCGGTGTGCAACACGGCATCCATCGCATCCTCTACCGGCTTGCCGCAGCGTGCGCTGTACACCGCATCCAAGGGAGCGGTCTCCGCGCTCACCCGCGCGATGGCTGCCGATCACCTGCGTGAGGGCATCCGGGTCAACGCCGTCAACCCCGGCACCGCAGACACCCCGTGGGTCGGACGCCTGCTCGGCCAGGCGGATGACCCCACCGCTGAGCGCGCGGCGCTCGAGGCGCGTCAGCCGCATGGCCGCCTGGTCAGCCCGGATGAGGTCGCCGCGGCCGTGGCGTACCTGGTCTCCCCGTCCGCCGGGTCGACGACCGGCACCTTCATCGAGGTCGACGGCGGCATGGCGCAGCTGCGCCTGCGCGCGGAGTAGGCGCAGACGCGCGGGGCCGCGGGCGCGGGGCCGCCGCCCGCGCTACCCGATCCCGTAGAACCGCTCCGCGCCCCGCCAGAGAATCGCGTCGGTGTCGAGATCGCGAGACGCGGCCCAGGATGCCACGGCATCCGTCCACGCGGGGATGGCAGCAGGATCAATGGTCGCTGCATCCCCGGCTGCACGCACCGCCGACACCGGCCAGTCGCTTCCGATCATCAGTCTGTCCGGCCCGAACGCCGCGAGCGCGACGTCGAGGAAGGGCACCATCTGCGCGGCATCCCATGCTCCACCGGCCTCGGCCGGAAGCCCGGAGAGCTTGCAAAACACCTGGGAGTTCGCGGCGAGCGCGTGCATCCCATCCGACCACTGCGTCGACGGTGCGACCGGTGCCTCAGCCGTGCCGACCGACGGCTTACCGAGGTGGTCGAGCACGACCCGCAGCTCGGGCAGCTCCGCAGCGAGGGCCGCCACATCACGCAACTGCGCTGTCCCTCGAACGCACGCGTCGAACGTCAGGTCCCGTTCCACGAGTGCAACCGCTCCGGCACGGAACTCGGTCGTCCCGGCGAAACCGGCTGGCTCCCCCTGCAGCAGGTGACGCACGCCGACGACGAGCGGCTTGGCTGCCACGGCATCCAGGTATTCGAGCGTCGCTGCGCCACAATCGAGCCGTGCGCCGGCGACGATTCCCCGCACATTCACCCGTGATGCCAGCGAGGTCACCCACTCGACCTCGTCGAGGTACTGGTCCTCGGCGCTACCGGCCTGCACGAAGACGAAGCCACGTGCGTCACTGAGGCCGCCCACAGCGGCAGCCAACTCGTCCGCATCGAACCGCGCCCGCAGCGGACCGGTGAGCCAGTCATAGTCAAGACGGGCCGGATCCCAGAGGTGCAGGTGTGAGTCGAGAACGCGCATGAGCCCATCCTGCCGCAGACATCCGATGATTGGCTAGAATGACGCTATGGCTGTCACTGACGAGGCGATCGAGAAGATCAAAGCGATGATCGTGTCTGGAGCGCTCTCCCCCGGAGACCGTCTCCCACCCGAGAAGGAACTCGCCGAGCGGCTCGGACTCTCCCGTAATTCCATGCGCGAAGCAGTCAAGGCGCTCGAAGTAATCCGAGTTCTCGATGTACGCCGTGGCGACGGCACCTATGTCACGAGCCTGGAGCCGCACCTGCTCCTGGAAGCCATCTCATTCGTCGTCGACATGCACGATGACGACTCGATGCTCGAGATCTTCGCCGTGCGGCGGATGCTGGAATCTCAGGCCACTGGCCTGGCCGCCACGCTCGGCTCGCACGAAGCGATCGACGCACTGCATCAGGAACTCGACAGTGTCGGCGCCGCGGTGACGATCGACGAACTGGTCGAACATGACATCCGCTTCCACCGCGACATCGTCCGCATGGCCGGCAACACCTATCTCGCCAGCCTCATCGAGAACCTCAGCAGTCAGACGGTACGCGCACGAGTGTGGCGCGGTCTCACCGAGCAGGGAGCGGTCGAGCGCACGCTATCGGAGCACCGAGCCATTGCCGAAGCGATCGCCCAGCACGATCCGAGCCTTGCGACGTCCCTCGCCACAGCGCATATCGCCGGCGTCGAGCGCTGGCTGCGTCAGGCCGCGGCCGACGCCTGACCCCGTCGCGCTTGGCGAGGGGCTCAGGCCCCGATGCGCCCCATTGCGGCTTCGAATTCGGCGGCCGAGCTGTCGCTGACCTCGTGGAACAGCACCTGGTCGAGCACATCCGGTGCGGCAGTGAAGTACGGCACGCCTGCCAGCCGCAGCCTGGTGATGTCATCCGCAGAACGCAGGCTCGCAGCGAGCACATTGGTCGCGCTGCCCGCACACACCGCCTGCATCTCGGGAATCAGCGCATCGCCGTCGACCCCGGCATCGCGCAGACGACCAAGATAGGGCGCGATGTACGTCGCCCCGATGCTCGCCGCGGCGAGCGCCTGTGCCACCGAGTACACGGCCGTGACAAGAACCGTCGCACCGTCGCCGACGAGAGCGGATGCCACGGCGAAGCCATCGGCGGTCGCCGGAACCTTCACCGCCACCCGCTCACCGAGCGCGCGAATCATCGCAGCATTGCGCAGCAGCTCGGAACGGTCAGCGCCCCAGGTCTGGAAGAAGATCTCCTTCGCCCCCTCCGACTCCCATCGGGCATAGAGATCGGGGATCTCCCGAGCGGTGCGTCCGCCGCGCTCAAGGATCGTCGGATTGGTGGTCACACCGTGCACGACTCCGGCATCCAGCAGCAGTGAGACCCGCTCGAGATCGGCGCTGTCGACGTACAGGCGTGGGGCGATGGCGGCGACAGCAGACATGGGTTCGGCTCCTTGTGGTCAACCTGTCGTTACAGGTACTGACTCGGCTAATGTAATGACAGGACTCAGCGAAGTCAAAGAAGATCAGGAGCCCCATGACCGCCTCCCCCATCGATGCACGCATCGAGACGGCCATTGACGCACGCACCGGCGTCGTCATCGTCGGCAGCGTCACTGCGGATGTGACCACTTTCTCCCAGCGCCTTCCTGCGCGAGGAGAAACCATTCTCGGTGATCAGTTCACGTTGATGCTCGGCGGCAAGGGTGCCAACCAGGCGGTCGCTGCTGGGCGCGCGGGAGCGACGACGAGCTTCGTCGGATGCGTCGGCGACGACCTCTTCCATGACCTCGTCATCGACGGTCTCAGCGAGGCCGGAGTCGACCTCACTCACCTGCGCACAGTCCCCGGCCCCACCGGCATTGCGCACATCCGTGTCGACGCCTCCGCGCAGAACGACATCGTCATGGTGCCGCTCGCCAACGCCGAGCTGAGCACGACGCAGATCGACGCCGCACTCGACGCGCTGGCTGCGACGACCTCGGTGCTGCTCACTCAGCTCGAGACGCCGTCGGCCCTCACTTTGCACATCACCGCGCGCGGACGCGAGCACGGCATGACCGTGATTCTCGACCCGGCTCCTGCCGCACCCCTGCCCGCAGAGGTGTGGGGCAACATCGACATCGTCACGCCGAACGAGACGGAAGCATCCGTACTCAGCGGCATCGAGGTGAAGGATGCCGCCACCGCCGAGCAGGCCGGTCGCTGGTTCCTCGCCCAGGGCGTCGGCGCAGCGGTCATCACACTCGCCGAACAGGGGTCGTGCGTCGTGACCGCAGACGGTACCGAGATCGTGCCGCCGCTGCCGGTCGAGGCCGTCGACACCACAGCTGCCGGTGACGCATACGCCGGCTACCTCGGCGCCGCCCTCGCAAACGGCGCCTCACTGACCGACGCTGTGCGCCTGGCCACTGCTGCCGGCGCGCTGACCGTCACGAAGCAGGGCGCATCCCCCAGCCTTCCTCTCCGCCGCGACGTCGATGCTTTCCTGGCATCGCGCACCCCCGCCTGATCAGGAGTTCGCATGCGCAAGACCTCGACCACGATCAACCCCGCCCTCTCCCGCGTCATCAGCGAGACCGGGCACACCGACCTCATCGTCGTGACGGATGCCGGGCTTCCGATTCCCCCTGGCTCCGAGCGGATCGATCTCGCCTATCGCCCCGGCGCACCCGCGTTCTTCGACGTGCTCGACACCGTGCTTGCCGAGATGGTCGTCGAAGGCGCGACAGTGGCCGCGGAGATCGCTGAGACGAGTCCAGAGGTGCTCGCGGCTCTTCGTGAACGTCTGCCGGGAATCGAGATCGAACTCGTGCCGCATGTGGAGTTCAAGAAGCGCACCCACACGGCGCGCGCATTCGTACGCTCTGGCGAGTTCACCCCCTACGCCAACGTCATCCTGCACGCGGGGGTGGCGTACTAGATGGCCTCGAACCCGACAGCGGACGACGCGATCGATCGGCACTCCGCCGCTCCGATGTACGACCAACTGCGCCAGCTGATCATCGACAGCATCGCCCGTGACGGCCTCAAGCCCGGCGACCCGCTTCCCGGCGAGCACCGGCTCTGTGAGCGTTACGGAATCTCGCGCACCGTCGTGCGTCAGTCGCTCGCGCAGCTGGAGCATGAAGGACTTGTCGAGCGAGTCAAGGGCAAAGGCACTTTCGTCTCGCGCCCCCGCACGGCCGAATCATTGGTGCACACGCTGATCGGGCTCTACGACGACGTCGAACAACGTGGCGGTCACGTGCGCAGCGACATCCTGCGCCATGAACGCGAGGATGCTGACGCCGACGTCGCGGAGGCCCTCGAGGTTCCGGTGGGCTCCCCCGTCATCGCTCTCGAGCGCCTCCGGCACGTGGACGGCCAGCCGTGGTCATATTCGACGACGTGGATGCCGGATGCTGTCGGCGCTGTCACGCTCGGCGTGGATCTTTCCGATGCATCCCTCTACCGCGTGCTCGCCGAGCACGGCATCCAGGCGACCGACGGCGTGCGTTCGGCCGAGGCGACGGTCGCGACCCATGACCAGGCCCAACATCTGGACGTCAGCGCAGGGTCGGCGCTACTGCGACTGCGCAGCATCAGCCGGGATGCCACTGGTACTCCGATCGAGTACTTCATCGCGCTGCACCGCGGTGATCGCTCACGCTTCGAATTCCAGCTGCGCCAGGAGCAATCGCAGGCCTCCCTGCTGCACGTCGACGGCCATGGCGGCACATCGCGTGCCGGTACAGTTTCTCTCTGAGGATGTCTCTGAGGATGATGGCGATTGCTCAGAGGGGATGCGGACGATGGTCGACGAGCACGAAGCGACGCCACCTCCTGCGCGCTCAGCGATCGCGTCTTCCGATACGACGGCGACACCGGTGAAGGCGGGTACTCCGATGAATGAGAACAAGAGCGACGATCGGAACGAGAAGCAGCCCGCCCCCAGCGGGCCCCCGCCCGCGCTGATCGATCTCACCGGCCGTGCTGCCCTGACACCTGGCCCGCTGACCAAGCCGTCACCGACTATCCGTCCTCTCACACGCCGCCCCCGCTGGGTCGTCCCGCTCGTGCTGGCACTCGTCATCGTCGCGCTCGCCGGCGGCGCAGTCGCCCTGTACGTGGCACTATGAGCGCGCAGCTACGCTCGAACCCATGACCTCCTGGGCGAGCAACGCCATCGCACTGCTGGAAGCTGACGCCAATCGCAGCGCGGACACGCATCTGCACGTGTTCCCCCTCCCGCCCGAGTGGGGAATCGACCTGTATCTGAAGGATGAGTCGGTGCATCCGACCGGATCCCTCAAGCATCGACTTGCCCGATCGCTGCTGTTGTATGGGCTGGTCAACGGACGCATCCACGAGGGGACCACGCTCGTCGAGGCATCCAGTGGATCGACCGCGGTGTCCGAGGCTTACTTCGCGAGGATGCTGGGGCTGCCGTTCATCACCGTCGTGCCGCGGTCGACGAGCCAGGAGAAGATCGATCTGATCGAGTTCTACGGTGGTCGCTGCCACTTCGTGGATCTTGCGCCGGACATGTATCCGGAGGCGGAGCGCCTGGCCGCCGAGTGCGGCGGCCACTACCTCGACCAGTTCTCGTACGCAGAGCGGGCCACCGACTGGCGCGGTAACAACAACATCGCCGAGAGCGTGTTCAGCCAGCTCTCGCGTGAGCGGCATCCGATCCCGAACTGGATCGTGATCGGTGCAGGCACCGGCGGTACCAGCGCGACGTTCGGACGCTACGTGCGGTACCGCCAGCATCCGACGCGCATCGCCGTTGTCGACCCCGAGGGTTCGGCGTTCTTCGGCGGCTGGAGCACCGGAGCCGCCGACTACACCACCGGCACCCCGAGCCGCATCGAAGGCATCGGTCGGCCGCGCGTCGAGCCATCGTTCGTCCCGGGAGTCATCGATGAGATGCTGCAGATCCCGGATGCGGCATCCATCGCAGCCATCCGCCTGCTGAAGGATCGCACGCTGCACTGGGCCGGTGGCTCGACCGGCACGAACCTCATCGGAGCGTTCCAACTGATCGCACGAATGCGCGCCGCGGGCGAGCAGGGCAGTGTCGTCACGCTCATCTGTGACGGCGGCGCGCGATACGCGGGCACGTACTACTCGGACGAGTGGGTCGCTGATCAGGGCTGGGACCTCGCGCCGCATCGCGCGCAGATGGATGATTTTCTCGAGACCGGGGTCTGGGACAGCTGAGCCTGCGCGGCTACGCTTCAGACATGACCACTCTGATCCTCACCGTCGCCGGATCCGACCGCCCCGGCCTCGTCGCCGCCGTCGCCGATGTTGTCGATGGGCATGGCGGCAACTGGGAGAACAGCCAGCTCGCCGAACTCGTGGGTGTTTTCGCTGGCGTGATTCAGGTATCCGTCGCCGATGACCGCCAGTCCGATCTTGAGTCCGCGCTGCGCGCCCTCGACGGGCTACTCACGATTGCGGTTCACACCGGAGCGGGTGCTCGCACCGCGACCGAGCAGCCGATTACGCTGCAGATCCTGGGCAACGACCGCCCTGGCATCGTGCGCGAGGTGTCGGCAGTGCTGCATGCGCACGAGCTCAGCATCCAGGACATGACGACCGAGACGAAGGATGCCGCGATGGCTGGCGGCCGCCTGTTCGAGGCGACGGTGTCGGCAAGGATTCCGGCATCCGCCGATCTTGCGTCGCTGCGCGCCGACCTGGAGCGGCTGACCGCCGAACTCCAGGTCGACATCACACTCGACTGATCCGCGCCGGGCTCAGACCAGGCGGCGCTTCGGCGAGACCGAGTACGTGTCCTCGGCGTTGCTGTTGACCGCGTCGCCCAACGCGACATCGATCGCGGCGAGTGTATCTGCATCGAGAGTGACCCCGGATGCCTTGACGGTGTCAGCGAGCTGCTCGGGGCGGGATGCTCCGACCAGGGCTGCCGCGACGTTCTTGTTCTGCAGCACCCAGGCGATCGCGAGCTGCGGCATCGTGAGCCCCGCCTGCTCGGCGATGGGCTTGAGCTTCTGCACGGCGGTGAGGATGTCATCGCGCAGGAAGCTCTTGATGAAGTCGGCGCCGCTGTGCGGATCAGTCGCACGCGATCCTTCCGGCACCGGCTGACCGGGCAAGTACTTGCCGCTGAGCACGCCCTGCGCCATCGGCGACCAGACGATCTGTGAGATACCAAGCTCTTCGGATGCCGGCACGACCTTGCCCTCGATCACACGGTGCAGCATCGAATACTGCGGCTGGTTCGAGATGAGCTGCACACCGAGCTGCTTCGCGAGCGCGTGTCCTTCGCGCAGCTGCTCCGCCGTCCACTCCGAAACGCCGATGTACAGCGCCTTGCCCTGCCGGACCACGTCGGCGAATGCCTGGAACGTCTCCTCCAGCGGCGTCTCGTAATCGAAGCGGTGTGCCTGGTAGAGGTCGACGTAGTCGGTGCCGAGGCGCGTGAGCGATCCGTTGATCGACTCGAAGATGTGCTTGCGGCTGAGACCTGTGTCGTTCGCACCCTTGGGTCCGGTGGGGAAATAGACCTTGGTGAAGATCTCCAAACTCTCGCGGCGCTGGCCCTCCAGCGCCTTGCCGAGGATGACCTCCGCCGCCGTGTTCGCGTAGGTGTCCGCAGTGTCAAACGTGGTGATGCCGGCATCCAGCGCCGCATGCACCGTCTTGACCGCAGCGTCATCTCCAACCTGCGATGCGTGCGTGACCCAGTTGCCGTAGGTGATCTCAGAGACCTTGAGACCACTGTTTCCGAGGAAGCGATAGTTGACCATGGTTCAACGCTAGAGCCTCCGCGGGGGGTCGCGGGCGAAGAATGTCAGATTGTCACGGCCACCGGGTGCGGACGAATGGCCGCGCTGATGCCGAGCACGATGCACGCGATACCCGCGAGTGCGCTGACGATGTAGAACGGGGCGACGCCGTACAGTGTGACGCCTCCGGAGACCATAAACGTGTCAGACAGCGACATTCCGGGGCCGAAGGAGGCGATGAAGAATGCCGGCGCACCCATCGTCAGCACCGCAAGAAAGAGTAGCGCCGCGAGCACCGGGCGCCCATGAGTTCGGATGACGAGCACCGCGACGGTGACGGCGATCGCCACACCAATGCCGAGGATGATCAGCACCCCGGCATCTCCCGGGGCTTCACCTGCGGCCGCCATCTCGGCGCGAATCTCACTGAGGGTGTGCCCAGGTACTGCCGCAAGCGGAGTGAACACGATGATCTGCAGGGCGGCGAGAACGGCGTACGCGGTAATCGCAAGTGTGCCGATGAGAGCAACCCAGCCGGTCGAGCGTCGTGTCGCATCCATGCTGCGATCCTACGCGCCGCGCATCCGCGTGTCACCGCGCGGTTCCCGCGAGCGGGCGGGGTGGTCTTACATGGCCGCTGCGGCGGCCTCGTCTTCGGTGGTCGCCACAAGCTGGCCGCAGGCGCCGTCGATCTCCTTGCCGCGGGTGTCGCGGAGGGTCGTCGGGACGCCGGCGTCATTGAGTCGACGCACGAACTCGTTCGTCACCTCGCGAGTGGATGCGGTCCACACTGAACCAGGAGTCGGATTCAGCGGAATCGGATTCACGTGCACCCAGCCGCGGCCACGCTCATTGAGCTTCGTGGCGAGCAGGTCGGCGCGCCACGCGTGGTCATTCATGTCCTTGATGAGCGCGTACTCGATCGAGACGCGACGCCCGGTTTTCTCGTAGTACTCGCGGGCAGCATCCAGAGCCTCGTCGACCTTCCACTTCGAGTTCACCGGGATGAGCTCATCACGCAGGTGGTCATCGGGAGCATGCAACGACAGCGCGAACGTCACCGGAATGCCCTCGTCCGAGAGCTTGCGGATGGCGGGGACCAGTCCGACGGTCGAGATGGTGATGCCGCGGGCACTCATGCCCAGGCCGTTGGGCTGCTCAGCGACCATGACGCGCACAGCATCCATCACTCGCTTGTAGTTGGCGAGCGGCTCACCCATGCCCATGAAGACGATATTGGAGACGCGATCCATGCTGTGATCATCAGCCTTCTTGCCGCCGAGACCGCCTTCGGCAATCAGACGGTTCGCGCGGACGATCTGCTCGATGATCTCCGCCGACGACATGTTGCGGGTCAGCCCTGCCTGGCCGGTGGCGCAGAACGGGCAGTTCATGCCGCAGCCGGCCTGGCTCGACACGCAGAGCGTGATGCGGCCGGGGTAGCGCATGAGCACCGACTCGACGAGGGCGCCGTCATGCAGACGCCAGAGGAACTTGATCGTGTCGCCCTTGTCCGTCTTCAGCTGGCGCACCTCGGTGAGCAGCGGAGGCAACATGCCGGCGACGAGCTCTTCGCGCTGAGCGGCGGGCAGATCGGTCATCTCTGCCGGGTCGGACGTGTAGTGCGTGAAGTAGTGGGCAGACAACTGCTTGGCTCGGAAGCCAGGCAGGCCCAGCTCTTTGACCTTCTCGACGCGCTCTTCGGGCGTGAGATCGGCGAGGTGCACGGGCGGCTTGCCCCGCTTCGGGCTCGCGAACTGCAGCAGCGGACGCCCTTCGGCATCCTTCTTCTGGGTCCAGCCCTCGGTCCGAGGACGCACCTGCGGTTTGGCGGGACCCGTCGAGCGGATGGCGGAGGACTCAGTCATGTATCCAAGGGTACGCGGTGACAGGTGGGAAGCGGCTGGGGTGGTCTTCCATAGACTGGCGCGATGGATGTCACCGACACGGGGATCGTCCGACCGAGCTTGTAATTACATGTTTCACTCCGCGAGAATGGGACGCACGTACGCCAATGAAGGAGCCCCCATGACTGACCGTCTCGCCCGCGCCCGCACCACCGGGGTTCTCGCCGTCCTGCGCGCTCCTTCCCCCGAGCTCGCACTCGAAGCCGCCGACGCGATCATCCGCGGCGGGGTCGCCGGAATCGAAGTCACGTATTCCACACCTGACGCCCCGGCCGTCATCCGCGAGCTGATCGCACGGCACGGCAACGCCGCCTACATCGGCGCGGGCACCGTGACCACAGTTGCGCAGGCGACCGCTGCAGCCGACGCCGGCGCCGAGTTCCTCGTCAGCCCCGGCACGCTGCCCGACCTCACGCGCGCAATGCTCGACACCGGCCGCGTCGTGATGACCGGGGCGATGACGCCGACCGAGGTCATGAGCGCGCTCGCGCTCGGGGTTGACGTCGTGAAGATCTTCCCGGCATCCCTCGGCGGGCCGGCCTACCTCGGGGCGTTGCGCGGACCGTTCCCGGACGCTCCACTCATGCCCACCGGCGGCGTATCGCCGGACAATCTCGCGGACTGGTTTGCCGCGGGCGCGGTGGCCGTGGGTGCTGGCGGCGACCTCGCGAACTCTGCATCGATCAAGTCGTCAAACTGGGCCGACCTCACCCAGCGCGCCGAACGCTTCGCTGCCGCATTCGCCGCTATCAGCGGCTGAGCGGACCCTTTTGCCTGAGTTGCTGCCGTGGGCCTGGGTCGTTCTGGCCGTCGCCGCGCTGATGATCGGCCTCGCGAAGACCGCGATCCCCGGTGGTGGCATCCTGCCCGTCGCTCTGTTCGCGACCGTGCTTCCGGCGCGTACCTCGACGGCCGCACTGCTGCTCCTGCTGATCGTCGGCGACATGTTCGCGCTGATCGCGTACCGAAGGCACGCGCACTGGCCGACGCTGCTGCGGCTGGCGCCGGCGGTCGTGGTGGGGCTGCTGGCTGGCTTCGCGTTTCTCGCACTCGGAGATGATGCCGTCGTGCGTCGTGCGATCGGCGTCATCCTTCTCGCGATGATCACAGTGACGCTGTGGCGGCGTTGGCGACAGAGTCTTCGAGAGCATGGTCGAGTGGATGCCACGCCCGCCTCCGGCGGCGGCATCGTCGCCGCATCCGCCTATGGCTCACTCGCCGGATTCACGACGATGGTGGCGAATGCCGCGGGCCCCGTCATGTCGATGTACTTTCTCGCGATGCGCACGCCGGTGCAGGTGTTCCTCGGCACCTCGGCCTGGTTCTTCGCGATCGTGAACCTGTTCAAGGTGCCGTTCCTCGCCGGCATCGGGCTCTTCGACGGCCCCGTGCTGCTGATGGATGCCGTACTCGTGCCCCTCGTCGTGATCGGAGCCCTACTCGGGATACGACTGGCGCGCCGAATGAAGCAGCACGTGTTCGACAAGATCGTGATCGGCCTCACGATCGTCGGCGCCGTGTACCTGCTCGTTTGACCTGCCCCGCCGCGTCGCATCCGTGCCAAACCCCAGACGGTACGCACCGATCTCGGCGCGCCGCACTGCCCGACTGCCGCGACACGCGGCGCGGACAGAACGGCATCTGAAATTCGGCACACGTGCGGTGCCCGGCTACCTCAGTCCAGGAAGATGTCGGGGAACAGGCGATTGTCCGGCGTGCCGGGGATCGCGGCGTAGCCGGAGAAGTCGGTCACACCGTCCGCCTCCAGCACGTCCTCCACGATCAGGCTCTGGCCGGTGTACCCGGCTGCCGTCTTGATCAGCACGGCGTAGGCGGCATCCGCATAGATATTCGGCGTGCGGCTCGCAGCCATCACCTTGTCGCCGCCAAGCAGGTTCTGCACGGCGGCCGTCGCGATGGTCGTGCGCGGCCACAGCGTGTTGGCTGCGATGCCGTCCTTCTCGAACTCAGCGGCAAGCCCGAGCGTGACCATGGTCATGCCGAACTTCGCCAGCGAGTAACCGGTGTGCGCTCCGAGCCACTTCGGGGTCGGGTTCAGCGGCGGCGACAACGACAGGATGTGCGGGTTCGCTGACCCCCGCAGCTGCGGGATCGCCGCGCGCGACAGCATGAAGGTGCCGCGCACGTTGACGTCCTGCATGAGGTCGTACTTCTTCGCGCCGAGATCGAGCGAGCGCGACAGATCGATCACACTGGCGTTGTTGATGACGATGTCGATGCCACCGAACTCGCCCTGCGTCTTCATGACGGCCTCAGTGATGTCGTCATCCTCGCGCACATCGCCGACGATCGGCAGCGCGTTCCCACCGGCCGCGCGGATCTGCTCGGCAGCGGTGTGGATCGTGCCTTCGAGCTTCGGATGCGGGGTGTCCGTCTTCGCCAGCATCGCGATGTTCGCGCCATCCGCCGCTGCGCGCAGCGCGATGGCCAAGCCGATGCCGCGACTGCCGCCCGACATCAGGATCGTCTTGCCTGCCAGAGTGCTCATGCTGCTCCTTCGTTGCTCTTCGTTCACTTCGGCGCCATGCGGATGGCGCCGTCGAGGCGGATGGTCTCACCATTCAGGTAATCGTTGGTGACGATGCTCACGGCCAGCGCGGCATACTCATCGGGCCGGCCCAACCGTGCGGGATACGGAACCTGCGCACCGAGCGATGCCTGCGCGGCCTCCGGCAGGCCGGCGAGCATCGGGGTCTCCATGATGCCCGGAGCAATCGTGCAGACCCGGATGCCGTAGCGGGCAAGCTCGCGCGCGATCGGAAGCGTCATGGCGTGCACGCCACCCTTCGACGCCGAATACGCGGGCTGGCCGATCTGCCCGTCGAATGCCGCGACGGATGCCGTGTTGACGATGACGCCGCGGGCGCCGCCATCGAGTGGCTCGTTCTTCGCGATGACGGCGGATGCCTGCGAAGTCACATTGAACGTGCCGACGAGGTTGATGCGGATGACACGCTCGAAGTCGGCGAGCACGGCAGGGTTGCCCTCACGATCGAGCACTTTGGCGGGCGGTGCGATGCCGGCGCAGTTGATGACGATGCGCAGCGGCGCCTGCTCGTTCGCCGCAGCCACGGCTGCCTGCACGTCTTCGACGTTCGTGACGTCGGCGGGCGCGAACGTCCCGCCGAGTTCTACGGCGAGATCGGCACCTGCGGATGACGGCAGATCGAGCAGCGTGACGTGCGCACCGGCAGCCGCGAGAACGCGAGCCGTTGCGAGGCCGAGCCCCGAAGCCCCTCCGGTGATCAGTGCCCCAGATCCCTGGATCTGCATGTGTTCTCCTTCGAACGTTTTGCAACTCAGTCCCAGCATACGCAATCCTCAGTACCACCTATGGCTTATGTGACGGCCGAGGTGTTGGCTGTAGTCATGGAACTGCGTCGCAAGCGAGCCTACGATACCGCCGAGAACGTCGACGGGTTCCGTGTGCTCGTCGATCGACTCTGGCCCCGCGGAGTCTCGAAGGAGCACGCGGCGATCGATCTCTGGGCCAAGGACACCGCGCCCAGCCCTGAGCTGCGGAGAGACTGGCACGCGGCATCCGATGCGGACTGGGGCATCTACGCCGAGCGATACCGCGCAGAGTTGGAGAACGAGACTGCGTCGGCGCTGGAGTCGTTGGCGGTCGAGCTGCGCCAACATCCAATCGTCACGCTCGTGTACGCCGCACACGACGAGCAGCACAACCACGCCGTCGTGTTGGAGGACTGCCTGCTTCCGTTGCTGTGAACCCACGCGAAACACGCGATGATGGGGCGGTGAGCATTCCGTCGGGACATATCGAGATCCCTGCGCGCGTGCGGGCTCTTGCACACGCCGCCAGTCTCGAACCGGTGTGGCAGAACAACAATGGCGGGCTGACGTTCCGCACGGACGACCGTCGCTTCATCAAGTGGGGCCCGCTCGACCCCGAGGCGAACATGCGCGACGAGGCCGAGCGCATGCGGTGGGCGTCAGAGTGGATCACCGTGCCCGAAGTGGTCGAGCAGGGCGAGGATGCCACGCACGAGTGGCTCGTGACCGTCGCGCTCGACGGACTCAGCGCCGTCGACGGACGCTGGATCACAGAACCAGCCGTCGCTGTGCGCGCCGTCGGCGAGGGCTTGCGGGCGCTGCACGACGCACTCCCGGTCGACGAGTGTCGCTGGGAGTGGAGCGTTGCATCCCGGATCGCGAACGCTCAGGCCCGTGGCATCCGCATTCCCGAAGGACTCCGTGACGCGCCGCCGATCGATCGGCTTGTGGTGTGCCACGGCGACGCCTGCATGCCGAACACCCTCCTCAACGCCGACGGCAGCCCCTTCGCCCACGTCGATCTCGCTGTCCTCGGCACCGCCGACCGCTGGGCGGACATCGCCGTGGCCTCGATGAGCACCGAGTGGAATTGCGGCCCAGGCTGGGAGGACGCACTCATCGACGCGTACGGCCTCGACCCTGACCGTGAACGTCTCGACTATTACCGGGCGCTGTGGAATGCAACGTGATGACTGGAGCAAGGATGCATAAGACGACCGACCAGCGGATGACTGTTCCGGAAGTCCTCGCATCGTGAGCACTTCGGACATCGTGGGGATCATCCTGCTGAGCGTTCACGTCATCATGGGGTTCGTGGCGGCGGTGGCGATCTCGCTGCACCGAAAGCCCGCCACAGCGATCGCCTGGATCCTGACGATCATCTTCATCCCCCTTCTCGGGGCAATCGCCTTCTTCCTCATCGGCTTCGGTCGACTTCCCAGGCGGCGGCGCGAGAAGCAAAAGGAGGTCAATGCGCTGATGCTCGCCCGTTCGGGCGTCACCGCACACCGGGCGTCGCCATCGACCCCTGACTGGCTGGACACGGCCGTGATACTCAACGAGATACTCGGTGCGCTCCCGATCGTCGCGGGCAACAGAACGACGTTGATTGAGGACTACCAGGGATCGTTCGATGCGATGATCGGCGACATTGACGCCGCCCGCGAATATGTGCACGTCGAGTTCTACATTCTGGTGAGAGACACCACCACGCAGCCGTTCTTCGACGCGCTCGCGCGCGCGGTCGCCCGGGGAGTCATCGTGCGGGTGCTCTCCGACCACGTTTCGGGGTTGATGTTCCCGCACCGGAAAGCGACGCAAGAAGCACTCGCGCAGATGGGTGCGCAGTGGAGGCCGATGCTGCCGTTGCGCCCTCATCTCGGGCAATGGCAGCGCCCGGACCTCCGCAATCATCGCAAGCTGGTCGTCATCGACGGGCACGTCGGATACACCGGCTCGCAGAACCTCATCGACTCGACGTACCTGAAGCCGAAGAATGTTCGCCGCGGGTTGCACTGGATCGAACTCATGGTCCGACTCGAGGGGCCCGTGGTCGGCGAGCTCGATGCGGTGTTCATCACAGACTGGTTCAGCGAAACAGACGAGCTCCTCCCCGTTCACACCTATCCGGTGCAGGCCGCCGCGATCGCGGCATCCGATTCGGGAAACGAAAAACCACTCAGCGATACGCCGCTCGACAACATCGACGCGCAGGTGATTCCGAGCGGCCCCAGCTTCGAGAACGACAACAATCTCAAGCTCTTCGTCATGCTCATCCAGAACGCACGCTCGCGGGTGAGCATCACCAGCCCGTACTTCGTTCCGGATGAGTCGACGATGCTGGCCATCCTCACCGCGGCCGCGCGCGGCCTGGATGTCGAGCTCTTCGTGTCGGAAGTCGCAGATCAGGTGCTCGTCCATCACGCGCAACGCTCGTACTACGCAGCCCTTCTGGACGCGGGGGTCGCCGTCTACCTGTACCGGTCGCCGACCGTACTGCACTCCAAGCACTTCTCGATCGACGACGAGGTTGCCGTCATCGGATCGAGCAATATGGACATCCGCTCATTCAGTCTCAACATGGAGGTCTCGGTGTTGGTGCGCGGGCGGAAGTTCGTCGACCAGTTGAAGCTCGTCGAGGACAACTACCGTCGCAACAGCATCCGGCTGGACCCAGAGGCATGGGCAAGGCGACCATTGCGCGAGAAGGTGATCGACGGGTTGGCCCGGCTGACATCCGCATTGCAGTGACCCGCGACAGCGCTGGAGCAATCACCCTCGTGACCACGATCGCTACAATGGTCGCGATCGCCCTCGGAATCCTCGCGGGCACCGCTCTCACCGACCGCACCTCCAAACTCTGACGCCTGGAACGAGACCCTCCATCATGTCCGCAGTCGATGCATCCACAGCGCGCGTGGTGGCGGAGCCAGCGCACTCCCTTCGTGTGGAGTCGCACGCCATCTACGCCGCCCTCTCCGCTGGCGTTTTAGGAGCAGTCCTCGGCATCGTCATCGGCGTCACTCTGCCCCCGCTCAGCTTGTTCGGCGACTGGTCGTTCGGGAGCATCGTTTCCATTGCGGCGGGAGTGGTCGCGGCGATCGCCGGCGGCATCGGATACTGGCGCGTGCGAGGAATGCCTGGGCAGGAATGGCGACACTCGCTGTCTGCCGCGACCTTCACCGTCAACACGATCGCAGTGGTGCTTGTACACCTCGTGCTTGCCGTGTTGGCGGCGCTTGCGGCCTTCCTCATCCTCAGCCTCGGGTTCATCGGGTTGAAGGTCGAGCTGTTCTGGACGGTCGTTTTGATGGCGGTGAGCCTCGGGCTCAGCGCATACCTCACCTATCTGTCGGTGTCGCGCATGACGACGCGGCGGATGTCTTCACTGCTGATGGCTTTTGTCAGCATCGGCACTTTCGCGGCGATGCTCACGACCCCGGATCCCCTCTGGTGGGAAACGCATTTCAGCCACCTCGGCACCTTCTGGAGTGTGTCGAGTCTGGTGTTCAACGGCACCCTGGCCATCGGCGGCCTCCTTGTCACCGCCTTCGCCGTTTATCTCACAAATGATATGAACGCCCTCCTTGAACGGCGGATCCTCGCGCGCGAAGACGGTCCCAAGATCATCGCGAGGATGTTCATCATCTTGGGCATCATGCTCGCTGGGGTCGGCCTCGTCCCAGTAAACGTGAGCCTGCTGATCCACAACCTCTGCGCGGGCGGTATGGCCGTCATGTATATCGGGATGCTCGCAAGCGGACACCGGATACTCCGCGGGATGCCACGCGCATACTTCATCGCATCTTGGGTCTTCCTTGCCGCAGTGCTGGTGTCCACGCTGCTCTTCGTCGTCGGATTCTTCGGGCTGACCGCGTTCGAGATCGTCGTCTTCGCGCTCATCTTCGGATGGATCTCGGTCTTCATCCGATTCCTCGGCGTCGCAGGTCAACGCGACTGACGGAGGTCAGCTGATGTCTCATCCCCTCATGTTCACGGAAGACGATCCACTGCTGGCGCGGGTGCGCACCATTGCGCTCGCGTTGCCTGAGGCCGACGAGAAGGTCAGCCATGGTCGCCCGGCCTTCTTCACGCAGAAGGTGTTCTGCTACTTCGGAGGCTCCCAACGCATAAACGATGAGTGGATCGCCCACGACGCAGCAATCATGGTGCGACCCGATCCCGGCGACGATCCCGCGCTGCGACAAGACAGACGATTCTGGGTGCCCGCATATCTCGGCCCGTCCGGATGGCTCGGAATCGACCTCGACGAATCGACGGATTGGCAGGAGATCGCCGAACTCGTCGATGCTTCGTATCGGGTGACCGCTCCGAAACGACTGGTGCGCGAGCTCGACGGGCTGTAGCGACCACCAACTCATTGTTTGCTAATACGTATTAACGTACTATTGATGCATGAATGATGAACTGGCAGCACTGCGCGACGCCGTGCGTGTCCTGACGGAACGGGTCGATGCCCTCGACGTGCAGGAGCAGACAGAAGGATCACCTGTCGATGCGGACGCGTTCTGGGCGCTGGCTGGATTGCAGTCACGCCTCGCGGATACCCCCTCTACCGTCGATGGCGCTGTGATGCTGGTGGGATCGCTGACTCTGCCCACGGGGGCTCCGGTGTCATGGCAGCAGAGCGTCGGAACCGCGGGGATGCTGGAGACGGACTGGACAGAGCAGGCATCAGTGTTCGCAGCATTGGGGCATCCGGTTCGGGTGGAACTGCTGCGACACATCCTTTCCGGGGTGCACGCAACTGCCGATCTCGCGGCGATCGAGACACTCGGAACGACCGGTCAGCTACACCACCACCTGCGACAACTACTCAGCGCCGGATGGGTACGTCAGAGCGGGCGCGGCAACTACGCGGTTCCAGCGGCACGGATCGTCCCCCTGCTGGCGTGCATGCTCGGAGCCGAGCGATGAGGCGGGCGCTCATTGCCGTCTATCGCCTCCGCATCCCTGGTTACTACGCATCGACCGCAACTTTGATCGCAGTCGCCCTGTCCACGTTCCTCACCCTGGGCGAGACCGCGCGGCAGGCGCGTGGCATCCTGTCGCCGATCGCACTTTGCGTGCTGGCAATTTGTATCGTGCTCGCATTCACCGCGCCTGTTTTTCTTCCCAAGCGGGAAACAGTGAAAGTCTCCTCTCCGGTGCGCGGACGGTGGCTTGCGATGAACAGCCCCGCTTCGAAGGTCCCGAGCCACGGAGTCCGTGCATACGGCCAGACGTACGCGATCGATCTCGTCAACGAGCCGGTCGATAAGGTCCGTCCGCCCTTCGGCGGCGGCTCAGCGATGCGTGCACCGTCGGAGTATCCCGCGTTCGGAGCGCCGGTGTTCGCCATGTGCGATGGAGTGGTGGTGCGCGCATCCGACTGGCGGCGCGATCACCGAGCGCGGTCCAATTTGCTCGCCGTGATCTATCTGTTGTTCGAAGGTGCAATCCGTGAGTCGGGAGGCCCGGGGTTCATCGTCGGCAACCACGTCACGATCCGCGGCGCGGATGGCGTGCACGCGACCGTCGCACACTTGCAGCGCGGGTCAGTCACGGTTCGAGTCGGCGAGACGGTCCGAGCGGGCGAACAGATCGGTCTCTGCGGGAACTCAGGCAACAGCACTGAGCCACACGTGCATGCTCAACTCATGGACCGCGCCTCCCTCTGGACGGCCATCGGAGTCCCGATGACCTTCGCCGGAATCACCATCGGGGATGCCCCAGAGCTAGCCGACACGCTGCCCCAAAACAACGAGCACCTGACGACCCGCGCCTGATTGCGAGTGGGTAGTCGTGGCTCTATTTCGCGTGGAAAATGAGCCACAACTGACCACTCGCAAGGGGGAGGAAGGGGTTAAGAACTCGGGCCGAGGATGAAGTTCCAGGAGCCGGTTATGACCGCGGCTGTCACCGCTATCGCGGAGATCAGGGCGCCGATCAGCAGCAGCATCCATTCCCTCGCACCGAAGGTGGACTCGCGCGCCCAGGTGCGCTGCCCCGGCGCGCCGAAGCCGCGCGCCTCCATCGCCGTCGCCAGCTTCGCACCCCGACGGATCGAAAGCACCAGCAGCGCGAACACCATCCCGAGGAAGCGCTTGATACGACCACGGTCGGCGACGCCGCGCGCCCGGCGGGCCAGCTCCAGCGCACGCCAGTCGTCGAGGAACAACCCCACCATGCGCAGGCCAGCGAGCGCTCCAAGCACGAACCGGGCAGGCAGCCGCAGGATCTGCGCCAGTCCGTCGGCGAGGTCCGTCGGATCGACCGTGAGGAAGAGAACCACCGAAGGCAGAGCGATCGCGAGAACACGGAACATCGTCGCCAAAGCCAGCGCCAGCGACCCCTCGCTGACGCGCACGACGAACCACTCCAGGTAGATCTCCCCGCTCGTCTCGCCATACAGAGCGATCGTGACGCCGGTCAGCGGAGCTGCCAGCCAGACCGGCCAGGTGCGCACCCAGAACTCCCGCCAACCAATACCGGCGAAGAAGAACAGCACGCACTCGAGCACCAGGGCGACCGCAGCGGAGACGACGTCGAGGGTGAGAATCAGCGGGATCGCGATCAGCGCGCTGACGCCCAGCTTCGCCACCGGATTGATCTGCGCGACGACGCCGGTACGTGCACGATTCTCGAGCAACGTCATCGGATGCCACTCAGCTCGAAGCGTTCCGCGCGCAGCGCGCGCACCACGTCGAGGTCATGCGTGATCGTGACGATCGCCGCACCCTCATCGCGCAGCACGGCCAGCATCGCCATGAGTTCGGCCCACGTGCGCGCATCCTGGCCGAACGTGGGTTCGTCGAGCACGAGCATCCGTGGTCTGGTCGCGAGCGCAGCCGCAACGGTCAGACGACGCTTCTCTCCGCCGGACAGCGTGTACGGATTCGCCAGCGCGAGATGCGCCAGCCGCAGCCTCGTGAGCAGTTCGTGTGTGCGCGCAGCGATCTCATCCGCACTCAACCCGAGCGCGCGCGGACCGACCGCGAGCTCGTCTCGTACGGTCTTCGCCAGCAGCTGATGCTCCGGCTCCTGGAATACCATCCCGATGCGCGTCAGCAACTGCCTCGACGTCCAGCGGATGGGCGCGGAACCCGCACCATCGGCGAACGCACCGGATGCTTCCACGTGACCCCCCGCCGGAGGAAGGAGACCGGCAAGAGCGAGTCCCAAGGTGGATTTTCCCGCGCCGTTCGGCCCGGTGATCGCCAGCGCCTGACCGGCACGCACCACCAGGTCGACATCGGATGCCACAGTCACACCCTTCACCCGAGCAACGGAGAGGTCGTGCGCGGCGAGCAGGATCGCTCCCGGCTCAGCACGTGGCGGTTGCGGCAAGGCCGGCGGATGACCCGGCACCCACACGCCTGCGGCGGCGAGTTCCGCACCGGCGGTCCCGAGCACCTGGTCCGGCGCCCCATCCGCGATCACTCCCCCCTCACCGACGACGATCACCCGCGTGATCAGCGGCAGCCACACATCCAGGCGATGCTCGACGACGATCAGCGTGGCGGGATGCGCTGTCAGCATGCGTTGCACGGCGTCGCGCACCTCAATGACACCGTCCGGATCGAGGTTGGCCGTCGGCTCGTCGAGCAGCACCAGGCCCGGCTGCATCGCAAGGATGCCTGCGAGCGCGAGGCGCTGCTTCTGCCCTCCGGACAGCACCTTGGTGGGCCGGTCGAGCGGCACGTCAAGGCCGACGGCGTCGAGGGCTGCACGCACCCGCGGCCAGATCTCCTCCCGCGGTATGCCGATGTTCTCGCAGCCGAACGCGACGTCGTCTCCTACCCGCGCGAGGATGACCTGCGAGTCTGGATCCTGGAGCACGAGCCCGGAGCGGCCGCGAGTTGCGGCGGCCGGAGCCGAATCAACCAACAACTCGCCGGCGCTCTCGCCCTCTTCGTCGCCGCCGAGCACCCCGGCCAGCCCGTGCAGCAGCGTCGACTTTCCGGCGCCGGATGCCCCGAGGAGGAGCACCCGCTCGCCAGGTTCGATGCGGAACGTGACGTCGTGCAGCGCCCACGCGAGCCTGCTCGCGTGACGCCATCCCCACCCGCGTGCCTCGACCGTTGCGGGCCGGACGTTACCGGCTGGCATGTCAGACCCGGTTCCGCACCTCGCGGCCGGAGCCGAACCGATCAAGGGCTCCGGTGGCCGCGAGACCGCGCGCGAGCACCCAGCCGAGCGCGCCGGCAAGGACGGCCCCTGAGATGACCGTGCTGATGAGGTAGACGATGGTGAAGGTCGCCCCCGAGCCTGCGTACCAAAGGATCAGGTTGTTGACACCGCCGGCAAGTGCGGCGCCCGCGCCGGCCAGGAGAGCCACCGGCAGTGACCAGAAGCGGTAGGCGAAGAGCAGGAAGATGATCTCGGCGCCAAGGCCCTGCACGAGTCCTGCCTCGATCGTGAGGAAACCGCCCCATTGGGCTCCCGCAAGCGCGGAGACCACTGCAGCGATCACCTCGGTGTAGATCGCGGCTCCCGCCTTGCGAATGACGAGGCCGCCGAGAACGCCGGCGATGAGCCACGGACCGTCAAGAAGCCCCTGCACACCGGGCAGGAGCGGCTCGAGCAGCGCCTTCGGCCCGAGATAACCCACATTCCATGCCAGGAACAGGAAGCCGCAGGCGACTCCGAGAACGCTGGCAACGACGATGTCGACGATGCGCCAACGCCAGATCTCTGGACGCATGAGCCCGGTGCGGGCGGCAGTGGGCGTGCGTGTAGACGTGTTCATTTGAACTCCTCCCTGCGCTGGCATGACCCAGATCAGGTTCGACGGTCGAAGCGTGGTTCGCTTCCTCTCAGCCCGACTCATCGGACTCCCGTGGTTGTGCTGACGATCTTACCCAACTGTCAGGATGCCGGTGCCCCTGCGCACACGAGGAGCGGGATTCGATAGCGTAGGCGGGTGACCCCTGACGATGCGACGCCCGATACTGGCACGCTCAGCCGGCGTGCCCTTCGCGCGCGTACGGGAGCGGTCGATGCCGCGAGCCCCCCAGCCCTGCCGCCCAGCGACTCCCCGGAGACGGTGCCAGATGCCCTGGAGGCACTGTTAGACACGGCAGAGACCGCCTCAGACACGCCAGAACCGACACCGGATGCCGCGGAGACACCGGATGCGCCCTCCGCTGCCGCCACAGTCTTCGACTTCGACGCCGACGCTGATCTGAACGTGCTCGAGCGCGCGGTGGACGAGACGGCCCCGGACGCAGAGTGGGCGGGTGCCACGCACCCAGTCACCGCCCTCACCTGGCTCGACGTCGACGATGTCAGCGAAGGCACCCGCCCGGCAGATCTCGATGCGGTAACGATGCGCGAGACGGGGCCCGACCTGCTCGCGAATGCTTCTCTGCGCTCCGGCGTCTTGCGTACCTGGATGGCACCGCTAGGCACCGTCGCTGTTCTCGCCATCGCCTATTCCGCGACGATGCTGCTGTGGCCACTGAACGAAGTGCCTCCGACGGTGCAGGCCGTTGAATTCCAGACCGTGGCCTCCGAAGCTGCTACGTTCAGCTGGCCCGCCGGCGGCAGCGCCGGTGTGAGTGTCGCCGGGGTCTCCTCTGCGGCATCCACTCTTGATTCGGCCTCGATAGCGAGCCTCACGAAGGTCGTGACCAGCCTGATGGTGCTGGATGAGATGCCGCTACAGCTCGGCGAATCGGGCCCGGAGTTCGCGTTCACCTACGGCGACACACTCGACTATTGGAACTACCGCCGCGCGAATCAGTCGGCGCTGGATGTTCCGGTCGACGGTGTGCTGACGGAGTATCAGATGCTGCAGGGCACGCTACTCGGCTCCGCCAACAACTATGTCGATCGACTGGCCCGCGAGCTCTGGGGCTCCGACCGACAGTTTGCCGAAGCCGCAGAGAGATGGCTCGCCGACCGCGGCCTTTCCGGGATCACAGTGGTGACCCCCTCCGGCTTTGATGAGGACAATATCGCCACGCCGGAGGCACTGCTGCGGCTCGCAGAGCGTGCGATGCAGAACCCCGTGTTCGCCGAGATCGTCGGCACCGCAAGTGTCGAGATCCCCGGCGCCGGCCTGGTCGAAAACACCAACGGCATGCTCGCAGACCCGGGTGTCGTCGGCATCAAGACCGGAACCCTCGTGGGCTGGAGCCTGCTCACCGCGAAGGACATCACGATCGGCGATACGACGGTGCACCTGTATGCGTCGGTGTTGAACCAGGACGACAACGACCAACGGCTCGAAGTGACGCGCTCACTGTTCGCCGGCGTGGAGGCTGCATTGGCGGCAACTGCTCCGGCTGTGGCAGAAGGCACCGTTGTCGGCACTGTCAGTACCCCGTGGGGCACGAGCGTGGACGTGGTCACCGACGGTGACGCGAACGTCGTGCTGTGGAACGGTGTATCTGCGAGCGCGGAAGTGGACTTCGACCTGAGCGACCAGCGCGCCGACGGTGACGCGATCGGTACGCTCACGGTCACTGGCCCCGTGAATGCCACGGACTCCAGCGTCTCACTCGCCGATGAGCTCGAAGGACCGAGCCCGTTGTGGCGCCTGATGCATCCGCTGGAGATTCTCGGGCTCACTGAAGCCGGCTGACAAATGAAACGACTGTGGCCGGCTGCACTTGCAGCCGGCCACAGTCGTTCATCTCAGACCTCAGAGATTCAGACCTGCGCCTCGGCCTCAGCCTCGACCCCGGCCTCACCGGTGACGATGACCGGGATGGAACCGGTGAGGGTTTCCTCCGCGTCGATGTCGGTCGCGGCCTGCTCGAACTGCGACTGGTACAGCCGCCAGTACGCACCCTGTGCCGTGATGAGCTGCTCGTGCGAGCCCTTCTCGACGATGTCGCCGTGTTCCATCACGAGGATGAGATCGGCGTCGCGGATCGTCGACAGGCGGTGCGCGATCACGAAGGAGGTACGCCCCTGTCGCAGCGCCGCCATGGCGTGCTGCACCAGCAGCTCGGTGCGGGTGTCGACGGCGCTCGTCGCCTCATCAAGAATGAGGATCGACGGCTGTGCCACGAACGCACGTGCGATCGTGATGAGCTGGCGCTCACCGGCAGAGACGTTGGCTGCATCTTCTTCCAGCACCGTCTCGTACCCATCCGGCAACGCATGCACGAAGCGGTCGACGTAGGTTGCCCTGGCCGCAGCGAGCACTTCCTCATCGCTCGCAGAGGCGCGACCGTATCGGATGTTCTCCAGGATGGATCCGGCGAACAGCCACGGATCCTGCAGCACCATGCCGGTGCGCGAACGCAGATCGTCGCGCGTGACCGCGGCGATGTCCTGGCCGTCAAGCAGGATGCGGCCCGAGTCGAGCTCGTAGAAGCGCATGATGAGGTTTACCAGCGTGGTCTTACCCGCGCCGGTCGGCCCTACGATCGCGACGGTCTGTCCCGGCTCGACCCGGAACGACAGATCCGTGATCAGCGGACGCTCTGGCGTGTAGGAGAAGGACACGTTCTCGAACTCGATCACGCCGCCTCCATCTGCGCCGTCGCCCTTGCGCAGGGCGGGTGCGTCTTCCGCATCCGGCTCCTGCTCTTCGGCATCGAGGAAATCGAACACCCGCTCGGCCGACGCCGTGCCGGACTGCACGACGGCCGCCATGCCACCCAGCTCCGACAGCGGCTGTGTGAACTGCTGCGAGTACTGGATGAACGCCTGCACGTCACCGAGTCGGAGCTGACCGCTCGCGACCATCAGTCCGCCGAGAACGGCGATGCCGACGTAGGTCAGGCTGCCGACGAATGTCATGGCCGGCATGATGACGCCCGACAGGAACTGCGCCTTGAAGCTTGCCTGGAACAGTTCTTCATTCTCAGCCTGGAACTGGTCGAGGGCGTCCTTCTCGCGACCGAAGACCTTGACCAGTGCGTGGCCGGAGAATGCTTCCTCGACCCTGGCGTTGAGTCGACCGACCTTGCGCCACTGCATACCGAACGCCTTCTGCGAGCGCGGCCCGATGACTCCGAAGATGACGCCCATCAGGGGAAGTGCGACGAGCGCCACGAGCGCCAACTGCCACGAGATCGTGAACATCATCACGAGCACGCCGATGACGGTGAGCACCGATGTCACGGCGCCCGAGAGGGACTGCTGCATCGCGGTCGTGATGTTGTCGATGTCGTTCGTGACACGGGAGATCAGCTCACCGCGCTGCACCTTGTCGAAGTACGACAGGGGCAGACGGTTGATCTTCGCCTCGACGGATTCACGCAGTCGCCACATGGTGCGCACCATGATCACGTTGATGACGTAGCCCTGGATCCAGGTCAGCAGCGCCGCGCCGACGTAGATCGCCAGCACCGCGATGATGATCCCCCGCAGCCGTTCGAAGTCGATGCCTGCGCCGACCTGGAAGTCGGTGAAGGCAGCGACCATGTTCGCGAAGTCATTTTGACCCTGCGACCGCAGTATCTCGATGACCTGCTCCTGCGACGTTCCGGCGGGAACACCGTTGTCGCCGAGCGTCTTCGAGATGAAGCCCTCGTAGATGATGTTGGTCGCCTCGCCGAGAACCTTCGGCGCAGCCACCGTGAGCAGGACGCCGATCGCGCCGAGGATCGAGACGAAGACGAACGCGAGGGCGGAGGGCTTGAGCAGCCCGATCATCCGGGCGAAGCTCTTGCCGAAGTTGTCGGCCTTCCCCGGGGCAGGGGCATCCCAGCCACCCGCCTCCAGGCGCGCCGCATCGGCGAGCTCTGCCTCGTACTGCTCTTCTGCGGTGAGTTGTTCCGGCGTACTCATGCGTCCACCCCCAGCTGCGATTCGACGATCTCTCGGTAGGTCTCATTCGAAGCGAGAAGCTCCTCGTGGGTTCCGGCACCGATCATCGTGCCGCCTTCCAGAACGACGATCCGATCAGCATCAGTGATCGTCGACACACGCTGTGCGACGACGATCTTCGTCACCTCGGGCAACTCGCGCCACAGCGCCTGTCTCAACCTGGCATCTGTTGTCAGGTCAAGCGCCGAGAAGGAGTCATCGAAGATGAGGATCTGCGGCCGATGCACGATCGCCCTGGCGATCGCGAGTCGCTGCCGCTGCCCACCTGAGACGTTCGTACCGCCCTGGGCGATACGCGATTCGAGGCCGTCCGGCATTTCCTCGACGAAGTCGCGTCCCTGCGCGATCTCGAGTGCGTGCCAGAGTTCTTCGTCAGTGGCCTCTTCTCTGCCGTACCGAAGGTTCGATGCCACCGTTCCGGTGAACAGGAATGGTCGCTGCGGCACCAGCCCGATGCTCTTCCAGAGTGCCTCGACATCGGCCTCGCGCACGTCTGCTCCGTTGACCTTGACGGTGCCGCCCGTGACGTCGAACAGCCGGGGAAGGAGCGAGATGAGTGTGGTCTTTCCGGCGCCGGTGGAACCGACGATCGCGACCGTCTCGCCCTGATTGGCACTGAATGTGACGCCCGACAGCACAGGTGCGTCTGCACCCGGGTAGGTGAACTCGACGTCCTCGAGCGCGACTGTGCCGGGCGCAGTGAACTCGATCACTCCGTTCTCCGGTCGTTCCATGCTCGAATCGGCGTCGAGCACTTCGCCGACGCGCTCGGCCGAGACGGCAGCGCGCGGGATCATCATCGCCATGAAACTCGACATGATGACGCCCATCATGATCTGGCCGATGTACTGCATGAAGGCGAAGAGCGTGCCGACCTCGACATTGCCCGCGTTGATCTCGATACCGCCGAACCAGATCACGCCGACCACGGTGACGTTGAGGATCAGCATGAACACGGGGAAGAGCAGAACGAAGAGCGAACCGATCTTGCGACCGAGGATCATGAGAGCGGTATTCGTGTCGCGGAAGCGCTCTTCTTCGATGGTTTCGCGCACGAATGCGCGGACGACCCGCACGCCGGTGAGCTGCTCGCGCATGACCCGGTTGATCGCATCGAGCTGCTTCTGGTTGCGGCGGAACAGCGGAACCATGCGGCCAATGACGAGCACGGCGGCGATGAGCAGGGCGGGCACTGAGACGGCGATCAGCCAGCTGAGTCCGACATCCTGCTGAACGGCCATGATGATGCCGCCGATCGCGAGCAGAGGCGCGGTGACGAGCATCGTCGCGCCCATCATCGCCAGCATCTGCACCTGCTGCACGTCATTGGTGTTGCGGGTGATCAGCGAACCGGCTCCGAAATGCGAGACCTCTCGCTCGGAGAAGCCGCTGACGCGGGAGAACACGTCGGCGCGGATGTCACGTCCGACGCTCATGGCCGCCTTCGCCGCGAAGTAGGTCGCGATGATCGCGCACACGATCTGACCGAGCGAGACGAGCAGCATGAACGCACCGGTACGCCAGATGTAGCCGGTGTCTGCCTGCGCAACGCCGTTGTTGATGATGTCGGCGTTCAGACGGGGCAGGTAGAGCGTGGCGAGTGCACTGGCGAACTGGAACACCAGTACGCCGACGAGCAGCCACCGATATTTTGAGAGGTAGCGGACGAGGAGTTTTCCGAGCATGAGACGTCCTTGTGGGAGAGGGGCCGAAGCGGCCACAAGATAGCGTGTCACGGACCTCGGACATTGAGAACGGTTCGGCCGAATTATCCGCTCAGGGCGAAACGATCCGCAGATGACACCCGGTTTTCTCCACCCGGTACAACAAGAACCGACAACGCGTCAGTCGAACAGTGCCAACTCCGGCACGTACGCGCGGGCGGCAGCCGTGGCATCCGGCGCGAGGTCGGCAATCGTCGCCGGCTGCCATTTCGGCGAGCGATCCTTATCGACCAACTGCGCCCTGATCCCCTCCACGAGGTCAGGGTGCTCAGCACCGAACCAGAGCACTCGGCGGTACTCGCCGATCAGCGCCTCGCGCAGATCGCCCTCGCGCGCCTCACGCACAGCATCGAGTGTGACGGCGAGGCCGGTCGGCGACAGCTCGGCGAGCGTCTGGGCCACGGCGGATGCCGCAGGCTCCGGCCGCGCAGACAGCCGCTGCATGATCTCACCGATTGTGTCTGCCGAGAACACCTCGTCGATCCATTCCCGTTGCTCCACGAGCACCGAGGGCTCTGGTGTCTCATCGAAGAGCAGCACGAGCTCGGCCGGGCTCGTCGGATCAGCGCGCTTGCCCAGCGCCTCACGCAGTTCGGGCAGGTGCTGCGACAGCACATAGTGGTCGGCGAATCCGGCATAGATGGCATCCGCGCCTGACATTGTGCCGCCGGTCAGCCCCAGGTACTCGCCGATCCGACCCGGCGCGCGACCGAGCAGGAGCGTCCCACCGACGTCGGGTGTGAATCCGATTCGCGTTTCCGGCATCGCCAGACGACTGCGCTCGGTGACGATGCGGATCGCCGCGTGGCCTGCGAGACCGATGCCGCCTCCCATGGTGATGCCGTCCGCGAAGGCGACGACGGGCTTGGGATACTCGGCGATCATGAGATTAAGCGCATACTCCGAGCGGAAGAAGTCGACGGTTCCCTCCGGGCGGCCCGCGGTGATCTCGTCGTACAGCACCCGCACGTCACCGCCCGCGCATAGCCCGCGATCCCCCGCGCCTTCGATGACAACGATGTCGATGTCGGTGTCATGCCGCCAGGCGACAAGCGCGGCCGTGAGCTGTCGAATCATGTCGATATTGAGCGCGTTGATCGCCTTCGGCCGGTTCAGCGTCAGCCGTCCGAGCGCTCCCTCGGTGCGAACCAGAACAGCGGATGCCTCGTCGAAGTCAGTCACGCAAGCCACGTTACATCGACCGTTCTGCTCAGTCTGCGCACTCCCAACGCGAGATTCTGCGTGTTTTCCGGCAGGATAGGGGGAAAGACCATGCAGGAAAGGCCCCGGATGCCCGACGGACAGTTGATCGAGTTCGACCACGTGACCAAGCGCTTCGGCGCCGTCGCTGCCGTCTCGGACTTCTCTGCACGAGTTCGCCCCGGTGTCGTAACCGGATTCCTCGGCCCGAACGGCGCAGGAAAGACCACCACACTGCGGATGCTTCTCGGACTCGAGCGACCGACATCTGGCAGTGCGACGATCGGTGGTACTCGCTACGCGGACCTCCGCAATCCCGCACGTGTCATCGGTGCCATGCTGGAAGACCCCGGTTTCCGCCCCCGACGCACGGTCGAGCGTCATCTCAGCGCGGCGGCGAAGGCCAATGGCATCCCGCTCGCCCGCGTCGGCGAACTCATCTCCTTTGTCGGGCTCGGCGCAGACGTCGAGACCCGCATCGCCGCTCTCTCGCTCGGCATGCGTCAGCGTTTGAGCGCAGCCACCGCGCTGATGGGCGACCCGGGTGTACTCGTGCTCGATGAGCCAGCGAACGGGCTCGACCCTGAGGGCATCCGCTGGATGCGCACTCTCATCCGTCGCCTCGCTGATGAAGGCCGCACAGTGTTGGTCTCATCCCACGTGCTCTCGGAGATCGAGCAGACCGTCGACGAGATCCTCGTCATCGCACGCGGCGAGCTGAAGTTTGCCGACACCATGGAGAACCTCGCCGACCCGAGAACGGGACCGGTTGTGGTGGATGCCGCTGACCGCTCTGCACTGTCCACCACGCTGCACGAAGCGGGCTTCGAGGTCGAGGTGCTGCGTTCAGGGCTCACGGTGCGCGGCAGTGACGCGGCGACGATCGGCGCAATCGCCGCTCGCGCCGGAGTCGCCCTCACCACGCTGCAGCAGCGCGGGCCGACTCTTGAGGATGTCTTCCTCGATCTGGTGAACGACCGCTACGTGCCGCCGGCTACGCCCGTGGTGGCGGATGCGACGACCGCTCTGCCGATCATCGATGCACCGACCGCTGAACCCGAGCGGGCCGCCGAGCCCGAGCAAACCGCTGAACCCGTCGAAGCTCCGGAGCCGATCGCTGAGCCTGCAGACGAGACCGAGACTGACCCCGCCGAAGCCGATCGTCCCCTTCCCGGTCTTGCCGGCCTCGCCGCTATGGCGAGCGTGTTCTCCTCGCCGGCGCCGAATTCTGGCACCGAAGGCGCAGCGTCCGCCGCGCCTGAATCAGACGAGACAGCCGAACCCGTCGAACCCGTCGAAGCGTCCGATGACGTCACTACAGACGCTGACGTGACCGAAGGCGACCAGCGCTGACGTCACGCCGGACGCGGCCTGATCACCGGGCGCTGGCGCCCCTTCACGACCGGAATCGGTGCGGTGCTGGCGATCTTTACGACATCGACCGGCTTGTCTGAGACGTCGAGTCGCAGCGCCTGAGTCAGCGAAAGTCCGTGACGCGTGGTGAAGATGAGTCGGTCAAAGTGCTCATCACCCTCAAGGTCGATGATGACACTCGGTCGACGACCCCGGAGCATGACGAAGTCGGTGGTGGCAGCGGCCTTCCAGGTGCCGGCGGCGATCAGGCCTGGGATCCGCGTACCTGGCCCCGGAACGCCGCGGAGCCAGGTCCAGGCGTCATCCGTCAACTGCACCTTGGTGATCGTGTCGCGAGAGATCCGCAGGTTCTCACGGTGAAATGTCGCCGCGCGCTCGACCGGTGAGAGCACAACCTCCAGCTGTGTCTGATCCAGGAGCAGCGTCACCATTGTTCCAGTCTGCCAGCGCCACCCGATAAACGGTCGGCAACTTGCTCACAGAGCCACAACAATCATGTTGTGGCAGTGCGCCAAGAGTTATGACCGGGCGGATGCCGCGGCAGCGGATGCCGCGGCAGCGGCCGCCGCAGGCAGTGCACGCTCAATACGCGTCAGGGCCTCGTCATCGTGCGCTGCGGTGAGGAACCAGGCCTCGAACACGCTCGGCGGCAGGGCGACACCCTGCTCGCGCATCGCGTGGAAGAACGGCGGGTAGCGGAACGACTCCTGCGCCAGCGCCTCCGCATAGTTGCGGGGGGCTTCCGCGGCGAAGACGACACCGAAGAGGTTGCCCGCGCGGGGCACCGCGTGCACGACACCTGCGTCAGTGAGCGCAGCATCGAGGGCGTTCGCGACGCGGGCTGCGGCAGCATCCACCCTGGCATAGACCGCCGGTGTCGCAAGGCGCAGCGTTGCAAGTCCTGCCGCGACCGACAGCGGATTACCCGACAGGGTTCCTGCCTGATAGACCGGGCCGACCGGCGCGAGCTGGTCCATGACCTCGGCGCGACCGCCCAGTGCTGCCAGCGGCATGCCCCCGCCGATGACCTTGCCGAAGGTGATGATGTCGGGCAGGTATTCCTCGCCCAGCGATGCCTGCAGCGCCCAGTACCCGGCGTGGTGCACGCGGAATCCGGTGAGCACCTCGTCGAGGATCATCAGCGCGCCGTGCGCGTGCGCGGTATCGGCGATGAAGCGGTTGAAGCCCGGCTCGGGGGCGACGACTCCCATGTTGGCCGCAGCTGCTTCGACGATGACAGCCGCGATGCGGTCGCCATGCTCGGCGAAGACAGTCTCCAGCGCCGCACGGTCGTTGTAACCGATCACCAGTGTCTGCGCGGCGATCGGCGCTGGCACACCGGCAGAGCCGGGCAGAGCGAGCGTCGCGACGCCGGAGCCCGCTTCGGCCAGAAGCCCGTCGGAGTGGCCGTGATAATGACCGGCGAACTTCACCAGCAGGTCGCGTCCCGTGACGCCGCGCGCGAGACGGATCGCCGTCATCGTCGCCTCGGTGCCGGTCGAGACCAGGCGTACCCGCTCGATGGGTGCGAGGTCGCCGAGTCGCACGCGTTCGGTGATCATCCGTGCCAGCTGCACCTCGCCTTCGGTGGGCGCGCCGAACGACAGTCCGCGGGTCGCGGCGTCCTGCACGGCGGCGACGACCTCCGGATGTGCGTGACCCAGCAGCGCCGGACCCCACGAGGCCACGAGATCGATGTACTCGATGCCTGAAGCATCCGTCACCGTTGCACCCTTGGCGGATGCCAGGAACCGAGGCGTCCCGCCGACGGAGCCGTACGCCCGCACCGGTGAGTTCACCCCTCCTGGGGTTACGGCTTGTGCGGCGGTGAACAGGTCGTCGTTGCGGTCAGTCATCAGGAGCTCCTCAGTCAGGAAAACCGGATCAGTCAGGAAGCCGGATCAGTCAGGAAACCGGATCAGTCACGAAGCCACTGCGCGGCCTCGGTCGCCCAGTACGTCAGCACGGCGTCCGCGCCGGCGCGGCGGATGGAAAGCAGTGACTCCAGCACGGCAGCTTCACGATCGATCCAGCCGTTGGCTGCGGCGGCCTCGATCATCGCGTACTCGCCGGAGATCTGGTACGCCCACACCGGAATGTGCACGGCATCGCGTACCTCACGCAGCACGTCGAGGAACCCCATGGCCGGTTTCACCATCACGATGTCCGCACCCTCGGCCTCATCGATGAGCGCCTCACGCAGCCCCTCGCGTCGGTTGCCTGGGTCGAGTTGGTAGGTGCGGCGGTCGCCCTGCAGCTGCGAATCCACGGCCTCACGGAAGGGTCCGTAGAACGCACTCGCGTACTTCGCCGCATAGCCGAGCAAGAGTGTGTCGGTGAAGCCCTCACGGTCGAGTCCCTGGCGGATTGCCGCGACCTGGCCGTCCATCATCCCGGACAGGCCAAGCAGGCGAGAACCGGCGCGCGCCTGCGCGAGCGCCATCGAGACATACCGCTGAAGTGTCGCGTCGTTGTCTACCGAGCCATCGGCGGCCAGTACTCCGCAATGACCGTGGTCGGTGAACTCATCGAGGCACAGGTCGGTTTGCACGACGAGCGCATCACCGACCTCTTCGACGAGAGCGGCGGCGGCCAGGTTCAGGATGCCGTTCGGATCATCGGCACCAGAGCCGATCGCATCGCGCGTGGCGGGAACACCGAACAGCATCACACCGCCGACGCCGGTTTCTGCCGCCTCGACCGCTGCCCGACGGAGCGACTCCATCGAGTGCTGCACAACGCCGGGCATCGAACTGATCGGCACGGCTTCATTAAGCCCCTCGCGCACGAACATCGGAAGCACGAGATGACGTGCCTCGAGCGACGTCTCGCGCACCAGGTTCCGCACGGCCGGCGACTGGCGAAGCCGGCGCGGGCGGATCTCAGGAAAACTCACGGCGCGAACTCATCGGCCGCGTGCGGAAGGGTGAAGTGCGAGACGGCATCGATGAGCGCATCCACGGTCTGCTTGTCTGCCACCACCGTGATGGGCAGCCCTGCCTTGCGTGCGTCATTGGCCGTGCGAGGGCCGATGGCTGCCAGCAGGGTGTCGTCAGGAATGTCGGGGAACTGCTCGCGCACCTGCTGTGCGACCGAGCCGCTGGTGATGAGGATGGCGTTGATGCGTCCGCTGTCGACATCGCGGCGGATGCGATCGGTGACCGGCACCCCGACCGTGCGGTAGGCAACGACGCTCGAGACGTCATGGCCGGCATCGATGAGCGAGCGCGTGAGCACCGGCTTTGCGATCTCACTGCGCAGAGTCAGGATGCGGCGCGGCTCCGGCTCGAGGCCGATCAGCTGCTCGGCCATGCCTTCGGCCGAATTGTCTCGCTCCGGCACCAGCGCAACCTCGTAGCCGACCGCTTGAAGCGCGGCCGCTGTGGTTTCACCGACCGCCGCGATCTTAGTCGACTTCGGCACGGCAGCGCGATGCGCGAACAGCACGTCCACGGTCGTCGCGCTGGTAACCGTCAGCCAGTCGAACTCGCCGGCAGCGAGCTTCTCCAGAGCGTCGTCCAACGCCACCTGATCGTTCGTGGGTCCAAAGTTGATCAGGGGTGCGACAACGGGCACTGCGCCCTGCGCACGAAGGCTCGCGGCGACGCCGTCGCCCCAGGGGCCTCCTCGCGGAACGAGGACGCGCCAGCCGGTCAACGGCTTCTCATGGTTCGTTTCGGGTGTGCTGATCATCAGAGTTGCTCTCGGGAGACGAGTTCAGCCGCCCCTTGTGCGAGCAGCCGACGGGCGATAGAAAGTCCGATCTCGCGTGCTGCGTGATTCGGGTCCGCACCATCGGCAGTATCCGCTCCATTGCCACTGCCGTTCAGACGAATATACCCCCGGCTCAGGGATTCAGTGACGTCGAGGCCGATCTGCCGCTCTCCCTCGGGCGCGTAGACGGCTGTACGCACGTGAATGGAGTCGCCGGTCACGACCGCGTGCGCGGCCATCGGCGCCTGGCATCCGGCATCCAAACCTTCGAGGATGCCGCGCTCCGCGGTGATGGCGAGCCGCGTGTCAGCATCGTCGAGTTGTGCGAGTGCCGCGAGCAGCTCAGCGGAAGCATCCATTGTCGTCTCGACCGCAAGAGAGCCCTGTCCCGGAGCTGTGGGCCACTCGGCCAGGCCTAGGTATTCCCGCGCGAGGGTCGTTTCCGAACCGAGGCGGGAGAGCCCGGCAGCGGCGAGAATCACGGCATCCAACTCACCAGACTCCACCCGCGCCAGGCGCGAGTCGACATTGCCTCGGATGTCGACGACCTCGGCGCGTGGCGCGTGGCGATGCACCTGCGCGATACGGCGCGGTGAGCCGGTGCCGACCTTCGCGCCGGCTGCCAGCTGGTGCAGCGGCGTGCCATCGCGGGTGATCACGACATCACGGGCGTCTTCGCGAACGGGGGTTGCCGCGATGAGCAACCCGGCCGGCACATCCGTTGGCAGATCTTTGAGCGAGTGTACGAGGATGTCGCATTCACCGGCCAGCAGCGCTTCTCGTAGGCGGGTGGCGAAGATGCCGAGCCCGCCGATCTCGGAGAGCGATGCTCTGTTGGTGTCACCCTCGGAGACGATCGGGACGAGTTCGACCTTGCGTCCGGAGATCTTCTCGAGTGCGGTGGCGACGTGACCAGACTGGGCCAGAGCGAGGGCGCTTCGGCGTGTGCCCAGACGGATCGGGCGCTGAAGGATCGGAGTGGTCATGATGCCTACTGGAGAACGTCCGCGATCTCGTCAAAACGGAGGCGGCGTCCCGTGTAGAACGGGACCTCCTCCTTCACGAAGCGGCGAGCCTCGGTGTAGCGCAGGTCGCGCATCAGGTCGACGAGCTCGGTGACGTCATCAGCCTCGAGCGGCAGGATCCACTCGTAATCGCCGAGCGCGAAAGCCGCGACGGTGTTCGCGACGACGCCCATGAACGCGGCGCCCTTACGACCGTGATCGGCGAGCATCGCGCGACGCTCCTCGTCCGGGACGAGGTACCACTCCGGCGTACGCACGAACGGATACAGGCACAGCCAGCCCTTGGGCTCGACACCACGCAGGAACCCCGGTACGTGCGCGCGGTTGAACTCGGCGTCACGGTGAACCCCCATGACGTTCCAGACGGGCAGAAGCGTGCGCAGGAGCTCAGTGCGGCGCAGGCGCCGCAGCGCCTTCTGCAGGTCTTCTGCGGTGTCGCCGTGCAGCCAGACCAGGAGGTCGGCGTCAGCCTTGAGACCCGAGACATCGTAGAAGCCGCGGATGGTGACGCCGGAGTCCTCAATGTAACCGGAGATCGTCTCCAGCTCTGTGGCATCCGTCTCGATCACGGGCGCATCCGGGTTGCGGCGCCATACCGCCCAGAGAGTGAAGCCGGACGGGTTGTCTTCTGCTGCTTCGGACATGCATCCAGTCTGCCTCTTTCTGGAGGCAGGAGCGAATGCGTTGCAGTCGGGAGCAGTCAGCGCGCGAGCGTGCGGGCGATCATCCAGACGAGTCCGCCTGCGGCCGCAGCGATGCCGACGGCAGCAGCGACGGCAGCGACCGGGTTGCGGTCGGCGAAAGCGCGAGCCTTGGCCGCTCCCCGTGTGGACGCTTTCTCGATGCGCCGGGGAAAGTTGCCCTTGACCTCGATCGCGGCAAGCGCCGCCTTGAGCTCTGCACGAGCGGATGCCACGGGATCAGTGATCCCGGGGGCAACGGCGGTGCGGGGCAGGTTCTGGTCAGAGAGTGTCATCGCCGGCCTCCTTCACAAGTCGAATATCGGTCGCGACAGCCTGGCCAGGGTTCTCCCGGCGCAGGACCTTGCGGAACTTCAGCAGCCCCAGCACTGCACACACCATCAGGCAGAGCAGTAACAGGCCGATCACCGCCAGCGCTGAGAGCCACACCGGCCACCAGGAGGACAGTCCGGCAACGGCGAAGACGAGAATCATCGGGATGAGCCAGAACAGGAAGAACAGCGCCACCAGGAACCAGACGCTGCCGATTCCGGCATCCTTCGCGGTGCGAGAGATCCACGTTTTGGCCGCGTCGATCTCGGCTTTGACGAGCTTGCTGACGAGGTCGGGCAGGTCGCCGAGCAGCGTCAGGAGGCTGTCGTCTGCACGGTCACGATATCCGCGGGCCATGTCAGTTGCCGCTCTTGCCGCTCGCTGAGCCTGCCGAAGGCTTCTTCGCCGCCGCCTTCTTCTTCGCGGCCGTTGCGTTCTTTTGGGCCTCGTCTACTGCGTCTTCCACCGCATCCTCGAGGTCAGATGCGACCTTCTTGCCGGCGACGATGGCGGAGTCGAGCTTCTTGCCGGGAGTGTCTGCGTTGCCGGCCGCCTTGGCGACCTTGACCAGGCCGGTCCAGACGGCACCGGGGACAGCCGCGGCCTTCTCACCGACGTAGCCCTTGACCTTGGCGACCTGATTCTGCACGGGGTCAAGGTGCCAGAGCTTCAACCACTGCGTCTTGATCTGTTCGTAGCGCTCACGTCCGGCGCGCGTGCCGAGTACGTATCCGACGCCGAGTCCGACGACGAGTCCGATCTTCCCCTTCATGGGGTCTCCTCACGTTGTTCCGGTCGAGCCGCTGGCGTAGACACCGGCGGCCAGGATTACCAGCGTAACGCCATATGCCGAAAACGGCATCGACACATCGGAGGCCTGGACAACCGGCGTGCGTTCAGTTCCAGAGCAAGGCGCGACGAAGGCGATCAGCCTCTTGCTTCGCATCCGGGATGACCTGTGCGAGGCCAGTGCCGGCCAGCCACGCACCCACAACGGCAAGACCGTCGACCTTCTGCACAGCAGCGCGCACCTCGCGTCGACGGTCCACCGCTCCGATGAGGGATGCCGGCTGCGACTGCGTGAACTGCGCTCGGTGTGAGGCGATGAGCGCTGACGCGGGTAGCGGCACCCCGAGCAGGGCCGAGGCCTCACTCAGCGCGAGGCGGGCCGCGGCATCATCATCGAGTTGAGCTGTCGCTGCAGGTTCACCTTGAGATCCGAAAGAGACCCGCACGACGTGCCGATTTCCCGCGGCTTCGCGCAGCCACCCCCACTTCGCCGTGGCGTGTGTGAGTGCCTTGGCGGTGTGACTGCCCGGAGCGGTCAGCACGCCGGTGCCGCGCGGCGCAGCATCCAGTGCGGGCGCGTCGAGCAGCAGGCTCACGATCTCGATCTGTGGGGCGTCACCGGCGTCGCCGAGCCCGCCGACCTGACCGGCCAGGAGCGCGCGGGCGCTGGGCTCTGCGGTCGCGATGATGACAGCATCCGCCCAGAGCGTCTCGATGACGGCCTCCGGAGCGGGCTCTGGTGCGTCCTTGGGAGCGGTCTTGGCGTCTTCTGCGCCGTCGGACGGCATGGGACAGGAGACCGTCCAGCCGTCGCCCTGGCGCTCGAGCGCATTTACTTCCACGCCAGTGCGGATCACGCCGCCGAGCTCGATCAGATCCGCAGCCAGCGCATCCACGAGTGTGCTCATGCCGCCGGCCAGCGCCTCGACTGCGGATCCAGGTGCCTTCTTCGCCCCGCCGGTGCGATCCGCGAGCAACTGGGCGACGCCGCCAGAGAGCGATCCGGCACGGGTGAGGGCCTCATTGAGCCCGGGGACAGCGATCTCCACGTCGACGTCATCGGGGTGCGCCGAGTAGACCCCTGCTGTCACTGGCGCGACCAGCAGGTCACGCACCTTGTCGCCCATCCGCGTCGCTACGAGCTTTCCGAGACTGTGTTCCTTGCCGATGGTCAGCGGCGGACGCAGACGGTCGACATACGCACGCCACGCGCCACCCCAGCCGATGATGCGGCGGACATCGTCAGCGAACGGATTCGCGGGGATGCCGAGAAGACCACCCTTGGGCAGCGGTGCCGCGTCCACGCCGGGGGCACCGACCAGCCAGGCACCCGCCGGATTCGGGGTCACGATGAGATCAGTCAGGCCGAGCTCCGTGAGCATCGTGCGCACGTGCCCGCCGCGAGTCGCGTAGCTTTCGGCGCCAGCATCCACCACCACGTCGTCGAGCTCAGCGCGACGGATCGCACCACCAAGAGCGGAGGATGCCTCGATGAGAGTCACCCTCATCCCGACCTTGACGCACTCACGCGCTGCAACAAGCCCGCCGATACCGCCACCGATGACGACGACGTGGCGCTGAGCTGCACGGGATGCGAGATCGGCTGCCTCTTCGGTCATGCCTGCGCCCCCTCCGAGCGCGCGTGCACCAGCTCAACGATGCGGGTCAGCTGGGCCGGGTCGGTCTCGGGTGGAACACCGTGGCCGAGGTTGACGATGTGAGCGCGAGCGGCACGACCGCGCTCCAGCACGTCAAGCACGTGCGCTTCGAGCACGGCCCACGGCGCGGACAACAGAGCCGGGTCGATGTTGCCCTGCAGCGTGACGTCGGGGCCGAGAATACGGGCCGCTTCGTCGAGCGGCTGACGCCAATCGACGCCGACAGCGGATGCGATGCCGCCCAGGCGCATGTCATCGAGGAAGGGCCCTGTGCCGACGCCGAAGTGGATCACGGGGACGCCGAGGTCGGTGACCGCGGCTGTCGAGTGTGGCGCGATGAAGGTGCGGTAGTCGGCGGGTTTGAGGGAGCCTGCCCACGAGTCGAACAGCTGCAGGGCCGCAGCTCCCGCATCGCGCTGCGCTTCGAGGAATCGTCGAGAGACGCGCGCGAGCCAGCCGGCCAGACGGTTCCAGGCCTCGGGATCGGTGTGCATCATGGCGCGGGCACGCAGGTGCTCCTTGGAGGGTCCACCCTCGACCAGATAGGCGGCCAGGGTGAACGGTGCACCGGCGAAACCGATCAGTGGGGTGTCACCCAGCTCGGCCGTGACGATGCGCACGGCCTCGGTGATCGCGGTGGTGTCGAGCGAGTCGGGGTCGATCGCGGTGATCTTGTCGACGTCGGCACGGGTGCGCACCGGCTCTGCGAACACCGGGCCTCGGCCAGGCTCGATCACGACATCGACGCCGGCCAGCTTCAACGGGATGACGATGTCGCTGAAGAACACCGCAGCATCGACGCCGTGACGGCGCACTGGCTGCAGCGTGATCTCTGCAGCGAGGTCAGGGGTGAGGCAGGCATCCAGCATCCGAGTGCCGACGCGGAGCTCTCGGTATTCCGGGAGCGAGCGGCCGGCCTGACGCATGAACCAGACGGGGGTCAGCTCGGGTCGATCTCCGGCGAGCGCGCGCAACAACGGGGCGTGAGAGGAAGGCATGTCGACATTCTCCCATTCAGTCCCGAGAACCGTCCTTTCAGCTGGCTCTTTGGTACTCGACGTAAGATGGTGGCGTGTTGCTGTGTGTGACGGCGAGCCACAAGACCGCCTCCTTTGAAATGCTCGAACGACTGAGCCGCACCCCTGATGACGTTGCGCCGAACCTTCTGCGCATCGCTCCATGCGTACAGGGTGCTGTCGTCGTGTCGACATGCAACCGATTTGAGGCCTACGTCGAGGTCGATGAGCCACTGACCGCTGCCGGAGCTGTGGGCGTCGAAGCGGTGCTCGAGGCGATCGAGCAGTCAGCCGGTATCCCGGCGTCGGAACTCGACGGCGCCTACACCGTGCACTCCGGACGCCGCGTCGCCGAACACCTGTTCGCCGTGGCATCCGGGCTGGAATCCGTCGTCTCCGGCGAGGGCGAGATCGCCGGCCAGGTGCGCCGCGCGCTGAACGCGGCACGCAAGGACGGCACCACCTCGCCCGAACTCGAGCGACTGTTCCAGCGCGCAAGTCAGGCTCAGCGCAAGGTCAAGAATGTTACGGCCCTCGGCCGTGCCGGCCGTTCCCTCGTGCGACTCTCGCTCGAGCTGGCCGACAGCCGCATCGCGGACTGGTCTGCCGAGCGCGTACTGCTGGTCGGCACCGGAGCCTATGCCGCCGTCACACTCGCCACCCTGCGTGAGCGCGGCGCCACGAACATCTCCGTCTATTCGCCGTCTGGCCGCGCCGAACTCTTCGCGAAGAAACATGACATCGCTGCGGTCGCCGAAGAGGACTACGCCCGTACGGCATCGCTTTCGAGTCTGCTGATCACCTGCACGACGGCGACCGAGCCGGTTCTCGGCCCGGAGCATTTGCAGGCGCCGACCGGCCCCGTGCCAGCGGGATGCCCGATGGGACAGCATTCCCAACTCGTGATCGACCTCGGCATGCCCCGCAACGTGGACCCCGCGGTCGCCGGTCTCGAGGGTGTCGCGCTACTGGATCTCGAGACCATTCGTCTGCACGCGCCGCTCGAAGAGCTACAGGCGACGGATGCGGCGCGCTCGGTGGTTCGCGAAGCCGCCGACACATTCAACGTCGTCGGCGATCGCCAGAGCGTCACCGGGTCGGTTGTCGCATTCCGCTCGCACATCTTCGCCCTGATGGAGGCCGAGATCGATCGTGCGCGCGCCCGCGGCGACGAAGACGGCAGAGTTGAGCAGGCCATGCGGCACCTCGCGGGTGTTCTGACCCACACACCGACCACGCGCGCTCACGAGCTGGCCGCCGAAGGACGCGGCGATGAGTTCACCACGGCTCTGGAAACGATCTACGGCATCGCTCCGGCAGCAGCGGACGCCACGGCATCCAAAATCGCCTGAGCACGCCGCCTCCAAGACTGAGACGGCTTGATCCGCGTGTTAACGTGGCAAGGTTGTCCGCCAACACCTCGGAGTGATCCTGTGCCGTTAAACGCAGCCCTGTCCCGCGTCCTTACACTTCTTGTAATCGGTGCCGCATCTCTTGGCCTCACGGCTTGCGCGCCTGCGACTCCCGAAACAACCTCGGCCGCGAATGTGCCCGCGACCCCGACTGCGTCCGCGTCGCCGACGCCAACCGTGGCACCAGAGCCGTCCGCCGAAGATGCCACTGGTCGCTGGTGCCCCACGGCCGAAAGCCCGACCGAAGAGCTGTGCGTGACAATCGCTCTACCCAACGCAACGTACGACGACGGCACCGTCGCGAACATTGCCGAGCACGGTTCCCCTTCATCGCTCGAAAGCGGCGGCTTCGGGTTCTCCATGATCGGCGCCCCGTTCGGCGACTACTATCCCGCCGGTACCGAGCTCCCGGGCGGCACCCCCGAGTACTATCCCGGCGCCGATCTGCCCGACACCGACCGCATCTGGAACGGCCAGACCGCCGTTATGCTCGTGCGCGCGGAGGCTCCTGAGATCACCGCCGATACCTGTGCGAATGTCACCGGCGCCCAGGCTGTTGCTGCGGCATCGGCTGGATTGCCCACCGCGCCATCCGGTGCCTGGGATGCCCGCGACCTCATGGGATGGGCCGCCGAAACCTATGACGCCTGCGCAACCCTTTCGTGGGCCGTTGTTCCGCTGACCGACTGCTGCCTCGCCGGCTTCCCGTTCGCAATCATGCTGTTCCACGAGGGTGAGTACACCGGCACCGCCACAGAAGAGATCTACGGTCGCATGCCTCAGGTGACTCGCACCGCCGATGATGCAATCGAAGTCACCTGGGAGTGGGTGCCCGATGGTGGCTCAAGTGCTGGCCCGTTCGATTCCGCCACCTCGACCTTCACCTGGGATGACGGCGAGGTCGCCCGCGAAGGGGACCTGCCGCCGATCTCGTTCTGACGGGTTCGTCCAGCGATGCAGATCTGTGGTCAATCATCGGTCACTTCGGCGAGGATCGATGCGACCGCTTCACGCACGCGAGGAAGATCGACGTTGAGTGTGGCCCACACCGCGTCGTAATCGGTCGCCTCGTAGTGATGCGCGAGCCGATCGCGCATGCGCTTGATGCTCGACCAGGGCACCTGCGGGTTCGCGACGATCGTTTCATCGCTCAACCGCGCGACATTCTCACCAACCTTGATGATGATCGATTCGGACGCAAGCCCCGGTGTATTGAGATCATCCGAGACGTACCACTCGCGGCCTCGCTCGGCGAGCCGCATGCCGTTGTCGCACAACCGCACGATCTCACGCAGCGACCGTTCGTCCCTATCGCTCACGCGGCCACCGCTGACCGGAGGATCGGGTGATCAGCGGGGAGCCCTCCGTCTGTGACCACGTCGACCGGAACCCCGAGCAACTGTTCGGCGGCGAAGGAGAACTCAGCGATCGTCAGCAATCCGACGTTCGGCGAACGGGTGACAAGAATATCGAGGTCGCTCTGCGTGGTGTCCGTGCCCTGCCCGGCTGAGCCGAACACTCGCACGTTGTTCAGCCCGTACTCCGTAGCGAGCTCCTTTAGTGCGTCACGATGCTGTTCGAGCGCCTCATGAGGCAAGGGGCGCATGGCCGACCGCAATCTATCGACCATTGCCTCCGACGGATTCCGCCGCCCAGACTCATAAGCAGCGATGTTTGGCTGCGCAACACCGCTGCGCGACGCGAGCTGCGCTTGGCTGAGCCCAGCTCGCTCGCGCAACTCGCGCAACATTTCGCTCATATCATGATGATATCGCGCCGATGGATTCCGGGAAAGGGGGAAATCGGGCGGATGCCAGCGGGCTGTGGCGGCGATCAGGATCGCAGTGCGGTGAAGCCCCAGGTCATTGCAAAGATCACGATGGCTAGGAGCGGGAAGAGCCAGTTTACGAACACGAGGAATACTCGCCTCCCCTGTCGCGGCTTCGTTTCATCCTGTGCTCGTAAGGGGTCAATGATCTCGTCTCCGTCCTCACCTCGGACGGTCGCGATGGTTCCAATAACAGACAAAATAACGAGCGCGGTCATCGTGCCGATCAGCAGCGGCGGCGCAGAGAAAGCCAACCAAGCATCATCCGCCGCGGACGGTGCGAGCAACGAGGCCATGGCACTGACCAGTCCCGCGACTAGGAGCAGCGCGACTGGGAGCCAACGTTGCCGAAAGACCGCGCGCGGATAGAACGGGAAGGAGAACATCACTGTCAAAAACACGGGGACAGCCAGCAGAGCCGCTTGAGGGACAGAGAGCAGCACTAACTCGCCCGCGAACCAGGCAACACTTGCCAGTGCGAACGCCAGGAATGCAAAGAGGCCAAGAACCGGAAGGAACACGACCTGCAAAGCTTGCTGTCGCAGGATTCATGACCGGAAGATCGAGCGAGGTTGCATACTCACGTGCGGAACCAAAGGCATCCTCAGCACTTTGCCCAGAATCAGCCAGTAACTCCCGGACGCTCGCGACCGCATCCCCGATGCGTCTGCGCACCAAAATCCGGTCGTGAGAGAGGATAGAACGCATGGCCCTTCACATCACCGGAGACACCGCCGCCGATACGCTGCTCACCGACAACCCGCTGGCTCTGCTGGTCGGGATGCTGCTGGACCAGCAGGTGCCGATGGAGACCGCGTTCGCCGGTCCACTCAAGATCGAGCAGCGCACCGGCGCAGTGGATGCCGCAGCCATCGCCGGCATGGATCCCGAAGCTTTCCTCGAGGCATTCAAACAGACGCCGGCTGTGCACCGATTCCCCGGATCGATGGCCGCACGGGTGCAGACGCTCTGCCACGAACTCGTCGCCGAATGGAACGGGGATGCCGCGGCACTGTGGTCGCAGGGCGACCCGGACGGCGCAGAGGTGCTGCGCCGCCTGAAGAAGCTGCCAGGCTTCGGCGAGCAGAAGGCGAAGATCTTTCTCGCACTGCTCGGCAAGCAGTATGGCTTCACGGGCGAGGGCTGGCGCGAAGCATCCGCACCCTATGGCGAGGAGGGTTCGCTTCGCAGCGTCGCCGACATCGTCTCACCGGAGTCGCTCACGAAAGTGCGCGAGCACAAGAAGGCGATGAAGGCCGCAGCCAAGGCCACAAAATGAAGCTCACCGGCGAAGGCGTCGGCGCGTTCATCGCTGCCGTCGCGCCGGCCGTGCGGCGGCGGGATGCCGAGACGCTGACGTCTCTTCTTCAGGAGATCGCTGGTCGCGAGCCGATTCTTTGGGGCACGATCATCGGGTTCGGCAGCTGCCACTACCGCTACCCCACCGGCAGCGAAGGCGATATGCCCGTCCTCGCGTTCGCCCCACGCAAGAGCGCGTCGACGATCTATCTCGACAGCACCGACCGGCACAGCGACGCACTCGCGCAGCTCGGCCCGCACACGGTCGGCAAGGGATGCCTGTACATCAAGGACCTCGAGAAGGTCGATCTGGACGTGCTCCGCGGCATCCTGGTTCGCACGCTCGCCTGGACCGAAGCCGGCGGCGACGACTACGCTGCCATCACCCTCACCGGTTAGGTCAGCGAGTCCTCTTCGCACGGAGGCCGAGCACGATCGCAAGCGCCCCGAGCAATGCGATTCCGACCCCGGGGACCTCGTAGAGCATCCGGGTGACAATGCCGAGCGTTCCGTCGCCCGCTGAGAACAGGCTCAATGCTGCGCTCGAGGCGGCTGATGCCGCCAGCACCAAGGCGGGTGCCCAACTCCAGTGCCGAGGCAGTGCATTCGCGATTCCGATCAGAATCACAGCGGCGACGGTGAGTACCAGCACAACAGCAAAATACGGGAACATCACTGCGATCCACGCGTCTTCCTCGGCGTATGGATTACCCGGGTCGCTCGGCACAAGGCTGCTGAGGTAACCGGCTGCGAGAGGACTCGCGAACACCAACTGCAGCACCGTCACGATCGTCGCCAACGGCCGTCGACCGGTGATGCTTCCGGCGCGGCCGAACCCGATCACCAGCACGAGCACTCCGACAGCCCAGAACACGTCGTTCCAGTAATGGAACTGGGCGAGGTCGAAGCGTGCGACGAAGCCGACCAACGCGGTGAGCAGCAGCAGTGCTCCGCCGGTCACCCACGTGCGTCGGCGAGAGCGCGCGTCTCGATCCGCGGCATTGACGACGGTCATGGGCTCGTCGATCATGGTCTCGCGTGCGTCCCGTACCGTGCGACGATTTCATCGGTGAGCGGCGGCCAGATGCGCTTATGCTCCTCGCCGAAGGCCACCCCCGACAGGAACGCTGCGGCCAGGTTCCGGGAGCGGTCGATGAAAAGAAAACTACCCTGCCCTCCGAAGTGTCCCGCCGTCTCTGGTGCGAACGAGTCGCTCAGCCAGTGCGGGCTCTTGGTCCCCTTGAGTTCGAACCCCAGACCCCACTGGTTATCGTCGAATGAGCCGTAACCGGGAACGACTCCCCGGAGCCCTGGCCGCGAGACCATGAGGGCGAGGTCACGGAGCGCTGTGGGGATCAGCGTAGGCCGCAGCACCTCACGGCCGAAGATCAGCAGATCAGCGATCGCCGCCCGGTATCCGGCGGATGGGCGCCCGGTCACATCGATATCGCGCATTCCGAGCGGCTGCGCGACCTCGCGAGCCATCCAATCAGAAAACTCCATTCCGGCGGCGGCCGCGACGTGCGCGCCGAGGGCGTCGAAGCCGGCGTTCGAATAGATACGACGTGTACCCGGGGATGCCTGGATCTGCTCGCCCTCGAAGGGCAGCCCGCTGGTGTGATCGAGCAGGTTGAGCAGCGTCGATCCCTCGGGCCCAGCGGGCTCATCAAGGTCAACGAGCCCGCGTTCGACGGCGATCAGCACGCCCCATGCGCTGAGCGGCTTACTCACCGAGGCGAGCGCGAGCGCGGCGTGCGGATCACCCTGCACAGCGATGGTCTCGTCGGGGCCGGTGACCCCGACGAGGGCTGTATGCGGGAAGCCGTCGGTCGCGGCGAAAGTCGTGGTCTCCACGCTTCTATCGTCCCATGCCACCGAATGCGCAGGTCTCGGATTCAGCGTTCAGCCGGCCGCCTGGACTCAGGCGCCCTTCAGACGCTCCGCAAGGTAGTCGTTCAGCGTGTCGACGGGGACGCGCTCCTGCGCCATCGTGTCGCGATCGCGCACGGTGACCGCGTGGTCATCGAGCGAATCAAAGTCGACCGTGACGCAGAACGGCGTGCCGATCTCATCCTGACGACGGTAGCGGCGACCGATGGCGCCGGCGTCGTCAAAGTCGATCGCCCAGCGGCCACGCAGCGAGTCGGCGACTTCACGCGCCAGCGGCGACAGTCGCTCATTGCGCGACAGCGGGAGCACGGCAACCTTGACCGGAGCCAGACGCGGGTCGAGCTTGAGAACCGTGCGGGTGTCGGTGCCACCCTTGGCGTTGGGCACCTCTTCCTCGACATAGGAGTCGACGAGGAACGCCATCATCGAACGCGTGAGACCGAAGGACGGCTCGATCACGTACGGCGTGTAGCGCTCGCCGGATGCCTGGTCGAAGTACGACAAGCTCTGACCGGATGCCTCGGAGTGACTGTTGAGGTCATAATCGGTGCGGTTGGCGACGCCCATCAACTCGCCCCATTCGGAGCCAGCGAAGTTGAAGCGGTACTCGAAGTCGATGGTGCCGGCCGAGTAGTGCGCACGCTCATCCTCGGGAACGTCGAACTGACGCATGTTCTCGGGGTTGAGGCCAAGGTCCACGAACCACGCCCAGCACGCTTCGACCCAGTGCTCGAACCACTCCTGAGCCTCGGCCGGCGGAACGAAGAACTCGATCTCCATCTGCTCGAACTCGCGAGTGCGGAAGATGAAGTTTCCGGGGGTGATCTCGTTGCGGAACGCCTTGCCGACCTGGCCGATACCGAACGGCGGCTTCTTGCGGCTCGCGGTGAGCACGTTCGCGAAGTTCACGAAGATGCCCTGCGCAGTCTCGGGGCGCAGGTAGTACAGGCCAGATTCGTCATCGACGACACCGAGGTAGGTCTTCACCAGGCCAGAGAAGGCCTTAGGTTCGGTGTACTGTCCCTTGTTGCCGCAGTGCGGGCAGGGAACATCAGCGAGACCGTTCTCAGCTTTACGTCCCTTGCGGGCCTCGAACTCATCGACGAGATTGTCGGCGCGGAAGCGCTTGTGGCAGTTCAGGCACTCGACGAGCGGGTCGCTGAACGTCGCGACGTGGCCAGACGCCTCCCACACACGCTTGGGGAGGATGATCGAGGAGTCCAGACCCACCATGTCACCGCGTCCGCGGACGAAGCTCTGCCACCACTGGCGACGGATGTTCTCCTTGAGCTCGGTGCCGAGAGGACCGTAGTCCCACGCTGAGCGCGAACCGCCGTAGATCTCACCTGCTTGGAACACGAACCCGCGGTGGCGGGCGAGGCTAATGACCTTGTCAAGGCGGGACTGTTCGGCCACGGTGGCTCCAATGGTCGGAAGAGGGGTGGGATGTTTCCGCGCGCGCACATGCCGCGGCATCCTCCATCTTATCCGCGCCACCACATCGGTTCAGCCCTCGACGGATGCCGCCGCAGCGGCAGCGCGCGTCAGCCAGGCCGGATCCTTCCCGACCCGCGCAAACGAGACGAGCCGCCCCGCCGCGCTATCTACGACCAACTGCCCGGCACGCGAGATGCGGGTCTCGGGACGCTTGGCCGTCGCGATCCAGTGCCGCACAGTCTTGCGGTACCCGGGCGTCGCTGCATCGAGGAAGGCCTGCGCTGCGCCCGACGAACTGAGCACCGCCTGCACCTCGGGTTCGAGCTCCGCCTCGTCATTCTCGTGCGAGTAGGTTCCGGTGCGTGCGGCGCTGCGCGCTTCGAACGCGGCGAGACCCGCAGGCGTCATCCGTCCGTCGGCGATGAGCCGCTCGACGTGCGCGATGTTGATCTTCGACCAGGTGCTGCCCGGCTTTCGACGTGTCCAACGCTGCCGTCGGCGATCGTCATCGATGGGCTGCGAGAGAGAATCGATCCATCCGAAGCACAGCCCCTCGGGAACGGCATCCGCCCAGCTCAGACCACGGTCGGCGACGTGAGCCTTGCGCTGCTCCATCCACAGTTCCGTCGCGGTGGAGTGATGACGCTCCAGCCACGCGCGGAACTCCACCGCGTCGCGGAAGAACACGGCCGGCTTCTCGACCGACCCGCCGGGCTGCCCCATTGCATCATCCATGCGGTTCAGGATGCCACGGACGTCGGACAAACGAACCTCAGACAATCTGCTCAGCGGTTTGGGAACGCCTCTCCACCGCCTGCGGCGAGTGACTGCGCGACGATGTCGATGTACTCGTTCATCAACTCTTCTGGCATCGCAGGCATGGACTGCTCCCAGTACGGAAGAATCGCGCCACGCCCCTGCATCATGCCTGCCGGTCGCGCATAGACCCACAGGTGGAGGTGCGCTGAGCCGTCATTCCAGCGCGAGAAGTGGCATCGGGCAACGGCCGGTATCGCCTTGGTCGCCTCTGATACTCGTTGCAGCACCGGGCCGAGGCCCGCGAGCACCTCGATCGGCGCATCCTCGAGCTTGACGTGGCGACTCGGCGAGATCGAGCCCACGAACGGCAAGCCGACTCCGCCTTCGAAGCCGGAGCGCACCTGCCATTCATCGTCCTGCCAGATCACGCGCTTCGACGGTTTGCAGTGCCCGCATTCTGCGGCATCCGTCTCGCCGTGTCGCGGCTTTTCCGGCACCAGCATCGGTTCGATCGGGAGCAGCTCGAATGCCGAGATACTCGGCACCGGACCACTGCCTGGAACGCGGGACGTGTCGAGCGTCTGACCGATCGGCGCCCAGCGGTGCCACTCGGTATCGGCCGGATGCTGCGCGAAATCTTCCTCGGAGGTCATCCGTCTATGAAACCAGAAGACGTCACGACGGCATCCGCGGGGCGATGCCGATCTCCTCGGAGGCTGTCGCCAGGCGCTCGTCGTAGGTCCACATCTCCTGCGCGCCGACGGCGATCGCAGTGGCGAGATGAATCGCATCGAGGGAGCGGAGCATCGGCGGACCGATGATCCGGGCGCTCTCGACGACCGCCGACACCATCGGCGCAAACGCGATGTCCCCCATCGCCAGGTCGAACGCTGTATTCAACGATTGAAGGCTCATGGCGTCGATGCGTCGGCGCATACTGCGCCCCAGTTCCACTCGGGTGAGGGCGGACGAGATCAGCCCGTTCCCCTCAGCCACCGCCCTGCTGATCGCGTCGCGCAGTGCCTCGGATTCATCTTCCTGGAACACACGCTTGAGTACGGCGCTGGTATCGAGATAGATCAGCATCCTCAGACCCGGTCGTCACGATCAAGCAGATCCGCTGTGGACAACCCATCCGGCAGCCGCAGAGCAGGCGTGACTGGCCGGTACACCCGCTCCGGCAGAGTCACCCACTCCGGGTAGGTGGGCGCGCGGACAGATCCGGAGATGCCCAGGTGCTCGTCGACTGCGAGCCGAAGGATCTCCTGCTGACTCAAGCCCGTGCGCTCGGATTCCGCGCGCAACGCGACGACCGCATCATCCCTGAGCCGTAAATTCATCGCCACGAATTAATGGTACCGCTTATCGCAAAAAGTGGTACCGCCTCACGCGTCACCCACCTGCGGATGCCGCGGCACTCGACTCAGGCAGTGAACAGATATCCCCGCGCAACGTCGAAGCCGGCGATGCGCAGACCGCGGCCGAGCAGCTCCTCCATCTCACCGCGCAGGCGCAGGCGCCATTCGTGGGCCGCGGCCGGATCCGTCTCGCGCATCTTCTCGACGTCTGCGGGAATCTCTAGCGTGGCCTCGACAGCTCCGTCTGCCGGCGGCTTGGCGATGTCGGCGAGCGCCCAGCGGACATCGAGCCGGTCGCTCTCATCTCCCGCGTCTCCGCCGCCGAAGATGCCGTAGTTGTTGACCGCGTAGCCGGTCACGCGTGCGCCGAGCACGGTGAGGAAGAAGTGTGCGTTACGGGCAACGAGCGGATCGAACGTCCACGTGATGTGCCCGACACCGCGCGAGAACGCCCACTGCCGCTGATGTTCCTTGAGTTCGCGCCCCCAGCCCCGCCCACGGTAGCCGGGCAGCAAGGCGGTGATGTGCGAGTGCATCGAGCGCTGGTCGGGGGCGCCGAAGAAGGCGACCGACGCACCGACCATCTCGTCCTCACCGGATTCATCGTCGAAGAGTCCGACGACGTAGTTGCCGGACTGCTCGAGAGCGCGCAGGGTGCCGGCGTCGACGACGCGCTCCGGCCCGCGGATGGCGTCCAGCAGCGACTGCGCTTGGAGGATGAGTTCAATGGTGTCGAGTTCACGGATGCTTCGCACAGTCACAGTCTGCCCCTTCACTGGCCGCTACCGGAAACCACCTCTGTCGCGCTACCTTCCGCGTTCAGAATGTCAGCGCACGACACCAATGAATAACAGTTCAGACACAGCCAGGCCGGGCGCGCTTGTGAGCGCAAACATTTCGGGGTTTAATGGTTCACGGACACGGATGTCTCACGGCATCCGCTCTGACAGTCAGTCACATGACCCTCAAAGGGGAGAACACTTCATGGCAACCAAACGAATCACGCGCACCGCAGCCGTCGTCACCGTCGGCGCCATCTCGGCGTTCGGTCTCGCAGCATGCAGCTCGGCCGACGACACCGGCAGCGACAACTCCGCAGGCGAATCGATCACGATCGAGTACATGCACCGTCTCGACAACGGCGCCGACATGACCACGGTCGCTGAGATCACCGAGCGCTGGAACGAAGAGCACCCCGACATCCAGGTCAAGACCACCAAGTTCGACGGTGCTGCGACGGACATGATCCTCAAGCTTGAGACCGACGTGAAGGCCGGCAACGCACCGTGCCTCGCCCAGGTCGGCTATTCCGAAGCCCCTCAGCTCTACGTGAAGGGTCTCCTCGCAGACGTCACGACCGAGGCGGAGAAGTACGCAGACAACTTCTCGGCTGGAGCCTTCGCCGGCATGCGCGTCGGAGACGTCATCGTCGGCCTGCCCCAGGACGTCGGTCCGTTGGTCTACTTCTACAACGAGGCAGAGTTCGAGGCCCTGGGCCTTGAGGTTCCAGCCACGATCGAAGAACTCACGGCGGAGTCGGCCACGGCAGCAGCCGCAGGCAAGTACCTCACCGCGTTCTCCGCGGACGAGGCCACCCACTGGCTCGCCGCGCAGTCCGCTGCGGCCGGCGACACCTGGTTCTCCACCGAGGGTGACGAGTGGGTCGTCAACACTGAGGGTGAGGGCTCACAGACCGTCGCCGCGTTCTGGCAGAACCTGCTCGACACCGACCAGACGCTGAAGGCCGACCGCTGGGGCGAGCCATTCACGATCGCCCTCAACGACAGCAGCCTCATCGGCCACATCGGCGCCGCGTGGGAGGCGGGCTTCCTGCTCGACTCGCTCGATGGCACCCCGGCCGAGGGCCAGTGGCGCATCGCGCAGCTGCCCGACTTCGGTGCAGGCCAGCAGACCGGCCCCGACGGCGGCTCCGGTGTCGCAGTCCTGAACGGTTGCGAGTACCCGGCCGAGGCCATGGAGTTCAACAACTGGTTCAACACGCAGATCGATGACCTCGCATCTCAGGGTCTCGTCGTCGCGGCCGCGGGCACGCCAGCGACCAGCGAGAAGATGCTCCGCCAGTTCGGTGGCCAGGAAGTGCTCGAAGAGCTCGCTACTGCTACCGCAAACATGAACCCGGACTTCCCCTACGCTCCCGGATTCTCGACCCTCGCGGCTATGAACGAGACTGCAGCGGCTGTCGTCGCAGGCGACGCGCAGGTCGCGGACATCTTCACCACCGCCCAGAACACCGCGGTCAAGTCGCTGACAGACCTCGGCCTGCCGGTAGCCAAGTAATTTCCCCCGCTCTCTGAGCACGCAGTTCCGGCGGAGGACACGACGATAATGTGTCCTCCGCCGGACTTATTTCTTTCGAAAGGTGAGATCACGTTGTGACCACTTCCGCTGAGACCATCGGCCCACGGCCGCGCACGAGAAAGGGATTCCGCACGCGACAGGAAGCGCGCAACGGCTGGCTCTTCATGGCTCCGTTCGCCGTCCTGTTCATCGTGGTGTTCCTGATCCCGATCATCATTTCGGTCCGATCAGCGTTCTTCGCGCAGGTTCCAGCGGGTGGCGGTCTGTTCGGTGGTGGCGAGCTGGTCGACACCTTCGTCGGATTCGACCAGCTGATCGCGGCAGCAACCAACGGCGCCTTCTGGGGCGGCATGGGGCGAGTCGTCATCTACGCGGCATTCCAGATCCCGGTGATGATCATCCTCGCCCTCGCACTGGCGCTGCTACTGGACTCGTTCATCGTTCGACGACCGGCAGTCTTCCGGCTCGCCTTCTTCCTCCCGTTCGCGATCCCCGGCGTGATCGCGGCAATGATCTGGCTGTACATGTACACGCCCGAGGTCTCGCCGTTCATGCAGTTCCTGCCCGAAGGCACGAACTTCATGGCCCCGACCACGATCCTCGCTTCGATGGCCAACATGACCACCTGGACCTACACCGGGTACAACATGCTGATCTTCCTCGCCGCGCTCCAGTCCATCCCGCGCGAGCTGTACGAAGCCGCACGCCTCGATGGCGCCAACGGCTTTCAGATCGCCACGAAGATCAAGGTCCCGATGGTGCGCGGCGCCGCGCTACTGGCGATTCTGCTGTCGATTATCGGCACGGTCCAGCTCTTCAACGAGCCGGTCATCATGGAGGGCGCGAACTCCTGGATGGGCCTGGATTACACGCCGATGATGCTGACCTACAACTCGATGATGGGTGAGATCTCGCCCTCGGGCAGCGGTCCGGCATCCGCTTATTCCCTGCTGATGGCGATCATCGCCGGGGCTCTCGCCGTCATCTACTCATTTGCGCAGCGCAAGAAGGCGAACTGACATGAGCACCACAAAACTGATCACCGCGCCCGCGACAAAGCGCAAGCCGCCCAAGGTGTCTCCTGCGAATGCGGACATGCCGCCGCGTTCCGTCGCCCCCAGTCCGGTCGCGAAGACCTTCGGAATCATCGCGCTCGTCGTCGCGCTGCTGTATTTCCTGATGCCGGTCTACTGGGTCATCGTGGCGTCGACGAAGAACAACGCCGACCTGACCAACACCTTCGGATTCTGGTTCGCGAACTGGAACCTGGACACCAACTACGACAGCCTCATGAGCTGGACGCAGGGCATGTTCTGGCGCTGGGTCGGCAACTCGATCCTGTACTCGACCATGGCAGGTGTCATCGGCACACTGTTTGCGATCATGGCCGGATACGCGATCGCGAAGTTCGTCTTTCCCGGCAAGAAGATCGCCGTCAGCATCATCATGGCGGGCCTGCTGTTGCCGGTCGCCCTCCTCACAGTGCCGCTGTACATGGAGTTCCACGCCCTGGGGCTGACGAACACCATGTGGGCGATCATCATCCCCTCGGCAGTGTCTCCGTTCGGCGTCTTCCTCGGAATGGTCTACGCCGAATCCTCCGTGCCGACCGAGCTGCTCGAGGCCGCGCGCATCGACGGCGCAAGCGAGGGCCGGATCTTCTTCACCATCGTGTTGCGTCTGCTGACTCCGGCGATGGTGACAATCTTCCTGTTCGTCTTCGTGGCCACCTGGAACAACTTCCTGTTGCCGTTGATGATGATCTCCAGCTCGGAACTGAAGCCGGTGACCCTCGGCCTCTACGGCATGATGAGCTACTTCGCCCCTGACAAGGGAGCGGTCATGCTCGGCGCCCTGCTGGGCGTGATCCCGCTGATCATCCTGTTCTTCAGCCTGCAGCGCTTCTGGCAGTCGGGCCTGGCTGCCGGTGCAGTCAAGGGCTGATCCCGCTCAGAATCGGTCCGCGAGCCGAGCATCCGATAGGCGACCGCCGTCAGATACCTACGATGCGTCATCGATGGCACCGGCGTCGCACCTCGCGATCGTCACCTCGACGGGCGCATCGAGACCGCCGGAAAATGGGTTCGCCAGAACCAGGGTCGAGCTGATCTGCTTCGGTGCGGTGCGCATGAAACGCGACCAGGCAGGCACGAGCTGCTCTGTCCGGTCGGCCGGGAACGTGACAGCGGCGAACGTGAATGTCGGGGCCGGGTGCGCTTCGAATTCGAAGGTCGCCACGATACCGTACGCGCCACCACCACCGCGCAGGGCCCAGAACAGCTCGGCGTGATGTGTCTCGTCGACGACGATCACCTCACCCGCTGCGGTTACCAGCTCGGCTGCGCGGAGATGATCGAGAGTGAGGCCGTGCTGGCGCACGAGCCATCCGATTCCGCCGGAGAGCGTCAGGCCGCCGACGCCGACATCTGCGGTATCCCCGGACGAGATCACCAACCCGTGTGGCGCCAGTGCGTCTGCCACCTGCTGCCAGCGAGCCCCGCCGCCGACCTTCACTCGTCGTTTGTCGAGAAGCTCCACGGAGTCGAGAGCACCGAGGTCGATGACGATGCCCACGTCGACGGTGCTGAGGCCTGCAGCGCAATGGCCTCCCCCTCGCACAGCGAGTGGAAGATCGGATGCCGCGGCAAGACGCACCGCGCGCTGGACGTCAGCGATATCGGCCGGACGCAACACAAGCGATGGGTTCGCGAACGCGAGCGCCGTGCGCGCTGCCCGGGCATAGTCCGGCGAATCGGGTGTGACGATCGTGCCGGTGAAGTCCTCGAGCTGTTCGTCGCGTGTTGCAAGCATCGGGTCTTCTCCTTCAATGTCCGCCGTGTGGCGGTTCATGAAGGAGACGTTCGTCGTCCCCAAAGTGTGACCAATTCCCCCCTTTACGCCCGCGAGACTTCACTCATGTCATCGAAATCCGTCAGAACGATGACGTAGGCGAAGTCTCGCGGGTGGTAGGAGCGGGGAACTGGCGTCAGGAGCCGATGAACTCCTCAGTCGGACCGAAGTTCGGCTGTTCGCGCACCTCGACTGTGGAGCCGAGGCCGTCGGTGTCGAGCACCACGATCTCGTTGGCGCCGGTCTTCCACAGCGGAGCCGGTGCGTACAGCGTCTCCTGCGGGCCGACCTTCCAGTAACGACCGAGCAGGAAGCCGTTCAGCCAGACCATGCCCTTGGCGCCGCCAGGGAACGCGAGCCAGGCATCCGCCGGAGTCTCGACCACGATCGAGGCGCGGGCGACACCGTCGGCGGCGGGGGTTTCAGAAAGGGCAGGGACGCCGGTGGCGCTCGGGGCGTCGAGCGGCAGCGCGCGGTGCGACCACCCGTGCACGTAGCGACGGTTGTTGATTCGCACCCCGCGCATGATTCCCTTGCCCTCACCGGTGTACGGCCCGTAGTTGATGCGGCCGAGACTTTCGACCACGATCGTCAGCTGTGCCTTGCGGGCGCCGCCGGGAAGTATCAGCGAGAGCTGACCGTCGCGCTCGAGCGTGCCGAGACGCTCACCGTCGATGAACACTGTCGCGCGGTCGTGCAGCCCATCGACGTTCACCGTCGCATCCGAGGGGACGTCAATCTGCGCCTGGTAGACGACGATGCCGTCCTCCACGCCGAGCTGTTCGAAAGTCTGCGGCATCGCGGTCATCTCGCCGACGCTCGGCAACGTCTCGACGAGCTCACGCAGGGAGATCGTCGGGTTCAACGCGACCGTCTGTGCGGGCTGAACCGGCACGGGTGCCGGACGCTCCGGCAGTTCACCATCGTGGAACGGAGCGAACGCGGCGCGCAGCGCCTCGAACTTGTCATTCAGTGCACCTGCCTCGCCGATTGGCGCATCCGAGTCGTAGCTGGTGATGGTCGGCTGGAGTGCGACGTCATAATTGGCGCCGTTCCAGAGCCCGAAGTTCGTGCCACCGTGTGCCATGTAGATGCTGACGGAGCCGCCGGCCGCAAGCAGTTCGTTGACGGTGCCGACCATACTCTCGGCCGAACGCACGTGGTGCTGCTCGCCCCAGTGGTCAAACCATCCGCCCCACAGTTCGCTGCACATCAGCGCGTCGTTGGGCTTGCGCAGCTCGTCGGCCGTCGCGACCCCGGTGCCGAAAGTGAAGGTGGGCAGCGCACCTTCGATCGAGCCGTGCGTGATCATGTCTGTGGTGATGCCATCAGCTGTGGTCAGCAGTTCCACGATTCCCCGCGAGAGCAGCGCATCGCGCTGGTGCTCGATGTATGCGTGGTCACTGCCGAACGAGCCGTACTCGTTCTCGATCTGCACTGCCACGATGGGGCCACCGTATGCCGCCTGCAGTGGGACCATCCGCGGGATCAGCTCGTCGTACCAGCGGTCGACGGCTGCGAGGTACTCAGGGTCGCTGGTGCGCAGCGCGCTCACGCGTCCGGTCAACCAGTGCGGCAGACCGCCGTTCGACCACTCGGCGCAGATGTAGGGGCTGGGGCGGAGGAACACGTCCAGGCCCACCTCGCCGGCCAGCCGGATGAACTGCTCCAGGTCGCGCCAGCCATCGAAACGGGGCTCACCTTCGATGCGCTCGTGGAAGTTCCAGGCCACGTATGTGTCAACCGTGTTTGCGCCCATAGCGGCGAGGCGGCGCAGGCGGTCTTCCCACTGGTCGGGGTGCACACGGAAGTAGTGCATCGCTCCGGCGAGGATGCGGTGCGGACGGCCATTGCGGATGAGTTGGCCATCGCGCCAGGTGATCGCCGGGTCGACGCCCGGGGAAGGCGAGAATGCGTGATTCATCAGGGACTCCTGCGTGACTATCTCACTCCGGAGCGATCCGAAGGGTGAATGGATACCTGCCGCGTGCGCCCGCGCACGACGCATCTGGAGAGCTCATTCGTCCCGAGAGGCGTCACTGCGCGGTTCGGCATGACAAAAACTGTTTGCGTTCACATTATCGCACCATTGGAGGAAATGAAGCTCGCCCTGAGTCCCCGTGATCGCTAGCATGGGACGCATGTCTCCCCGCCGGGCTCCCGTTGATCGCGCTCCCAATCAGAACGACGTCGCCCGTGTCGCCGGCGTCTCGGCCCAGACCGTGTCCCGCGTCATGTCGGGGCAGAGCAATGTGCGCCCCGAGACCGCTCGCAAGGTGCTCAACGCGGTGGAGGAACTCGGCTACCGGGTTCACGCCGCCGCCGCTTCACTTGCCTCAGGCCGCACCCGCATTCTCGGGGTCATCGTGCTGAGCACGAACCGCTATTCGACCGCAGCCCTCGGCGTCGGCATCGAGCGCGTGGCCGCGGACAACAACTTCACCGTGACCACGGCATCCGTCTCAGATCACGCCACGATCGAAGACATCCTGGCGGCCTTCGACCGTCTGGAACGGCAGGGTGCCGAAGGCGTCATCCTGGGAGTGCCAGTGTCGCTGGATCACCCAGGGATGAGGGCGCGAACAGAACGCACTCCTTCGACACGCAACGTGCGGGTCTCCCCCGAGGAAGACGCCGCATTCGCTGTGGACCAGACTGAGGTCGCCCGCCTCGCTGTCGAGCATCTGCTCGATCTCGGTCACGAGACCGTATGGCATGTCTCCGGCGACGAGTACTGGACGGAGAGCGTCCAGCGTCGGGAGACCTGGGAGCGTGTGCTGCGAGAGCACGGCATCGAGCCTCCACCCGTCATTCCCGCCGACTGGACTTCAGAATCTGGATATCGCGCCGGTCGTACGATCGCGGCGATCCCCGGCGCCACCGCGGTCTTCGTCAGCAGCGACGAGATGGCGTTCGGTGTCATCCGCGCACTGCACGAGGCCGGTCGCCGCGTACCAGAAGACGTCTCGATCGTGAGCGTCGATGACATTGCTCTGGCGGCGTACGCCTCGCCCGCGCTGACGACGGTGCGGCAACCATTCGAAGAGGTCGGCGCGGCCGCTGCGCGTCGCGTCATCGCAGAGATCGAAGACACTGAGCCACTGGGTGATGTGCCGAGAATCGAGCCGACCTTGATTCTGCGCTCCTCCACTGCACCGCCGAGCCTGCACCAGGACTGATTCCTGACCGCGGTACGCCGGGAAGAACAGGGTCGATGGCCCTCACCTCGTCACTACACCGATAGCCTGACGTGATGGGAGACGACGACGAGAGAGCCAGAAAGCGGCTCTCACGTCGTCCAAACCGTGGACTCACCGTCGCAGTGCTCGCGTTCACCGGCCTGGTCTCATCGTTCATGTTCACTCTGGTCGTACCGCTCCAGGCTGAGCTGCCGATACTCCTGAACGCCTCGCGCGAAGACACGACCTGGGTCGTCACGATCACGCTGCTGGTCGCTGCGATCGCGACGCCGATATCGGGGCGCCTGGGCGATATGTACGGCAAGCGCCGCGTCATCGTCGTGCTGATGGTGCTGTTGATCATCGGCTCAGTGATCGCAGCGCTTTCCACTTCCATCGTCGGCGTGATTGTCGGTCGCGCTTTCCAGGGCACGGTCACCGGCGTCATTCCACTCGGCATCGCGATCATGCGCGACGTCCTGCCGGCGAACCGTTTGGGAACCGCGGTCGCGCTGATGAGCGCAACCATGGGTGTCGGCGGAGCGCTCGGGATGCCTCTTGCGGCCTACCTGGCACTCAACGCCGATTGGCACTCTCTGTTCTGGCTCGCTGCCGGGCTTGGCGTCATCGGACTCGTGCTCGTGTACCTGTTTGTACCGGAAGACGTGCTGCTCTCACCCGGTCGCCTGGACGTACTCGGCGCGATCGGGTTGGCGATCGGCCTCAGCGGTCTGCTGCTGTATGTGTCGCGCGGAGCGGAGTGGGGGTGGACGTCACCGATCGGCCTGACGCTCAGCATCGGCGGCGTACTCGTGATGCTGCTGTGGGGCTGGTATCAGCTGCGGACAAAGGATCCGCTGCTGGATCTGCGCGTCGCGGCGCGACCCGCCGTGCTATTCACGAACATCGCTGCGATCGGGATGGGCTTCGCGCTGTTCTCGTCCAATGTGACGTTCCCACAGATGCTGGAACTGCCCGTCGAAACCGGCTCCGGCTTCGGGCTCGACATGCTCACAGCGGCTTTCATCGTGATGCCTGCCGGACTCGTCATGATGGTGATCTCACCGCTGTCTGGCTGGTTGGAGCGCACAGTCGGGCCGCGCCCGTTGTTCACCGCCGGTGCCGCCGCGATCGTACTGGCGTATGTCTTCGTGCTGATCTGGTCGACCGAGTGGGTGCACATCCTGATCGCCAACGCGATCATTGGCGTCGGGATCGGCTTCACCTTCGCCGCCATGCCGATGATCATCATGCGCTCGGTGCCCGCCAATGAGACCGGCGCCTCAAACGGCCTCAACGCCCTGTTTCGTTCGGTCGGAACATCCAGCGCCTCAGCCGTCATGGGCGGTGTGCTCGCCTCGATGAGCGTCAAAGTCGATGGCGTCGCAGTACCGACTCGTGAGGCCTTCGACGTCTGCTTCTGGCTTGCGATCATCGCCGGCGCCATCGCCCTGGTGCTGTCATTGTTCATCCCGAAGGCCCCCGCCGTAGAGCGGCATCCCTCCCTCCCCTAGCCCTCTTCCCTGCTTGCGAGTGGGTAGTTGTGGCTCGTTTCTGACGCAGAACCGAGCCACAAGTGGCCACTCGCAAGGGGTAGGGGTGAACCGCAGGAGCTAGCGGGCGAAGGGGTCGGGGTCGGTGGGGAGTGGCGGGCGCAGGCGCGCGGGCAGGGGCCACGGCAGAATGAACTGCTCGGCGGCGTCTCGAGTCATGTCACCAAAGTCGTCGACCTTCACCACGATGCGCCCCGGAGCACCACCCCGAGCGGGGATGACTTCGACCATGCGCACGCGCAGCGGGCGGGCGGCCTCGCCGTCTAGCATCCACGGGTCTGCCAGCCAGCCGAGACCGTGCGTCTCGAGGGCAGCCTCGGCATCCAACCATTCGATCGGGTCGGAGACGGGCCGGCCGAGCACGTCAACGGCAACCCAACTATCTCCCGCGGGGTGGATCCAGCCGAGCAGTTCGCCGTCGTCGCGGCGGTGCGGTGTCCAGTCGTCCATCCGTCGATCGTACGCATGACCCCTTGCGAGTGGGCGCTGGTGGCTCTATTTCGCGCTAGAAGTGAGCCACAAACGACCACTCGCAAGCCGGCAAAGGGGCTCGCGGGCGAAGGGTGCAGAGATCAGGCCTTGACGGCGAAGCCGCCGGTCCAGCCGATCTGCTCGCGCACGGCGAGCACCATCTGCAGGAAGCCCAGTGCTTCGAGCTCACGCGCACGCTTCAGCCCACCGGCATCCGCCACCACGAGGCCGGCACTGGTCACCACCTCAGCAAGGAGCTTCTTGGCAGCCTCGTCGTCACCGGCGATCTGCACGACGGTCGGTGCGCCGCCGAGTTCGCCCGATGCGAGGGTCGCGGCGAAGTTCGTGTTGAACGCCTTGACCACCTTGGCGCCGGGAACCAGGGCTGCGAGCTCGGCCGCGGCGGAAGAATCGGCCGGTACGACAAGACCGTCGAAGGTGGCGAAGTCCACCGGGTTGGTGATGTCGACGACGACCTTGTTCGTGAGCTGGCCTGCGTAGGTCTTCGCGAGCTCAGCGAGTGCCGGGTAAGGAACGGCGAGCACGACGATCTCGCCGGTGATGGCGTCGCCGACGACTCCGGCGGTCGCGCCGATCGCCGCTGCTGCAGTGCCGGCCTTCTCGAGGTCGCGCGCCAGGATCTGCACGCTCGCGCCACTCTTCGCCGCGATGCCGGCGATGCCCTGCCCCATGTTCCCTGTTCCGATGACGGTGATCGCAGTCATTGTCTTGCCTCTCGTTCGCGAGCCTCAGCATTGTTGCTTCGGCAACTAATAGCTGGAACACGCTTGCCGTGACAACTATTCCCGACAGAATGGATGCATGGCCGGAAAACTCACCCGCATGACCGCTGAGCAATCACGAGCGTGGATATCGCTCATCACGACGGCCGAGCTACTGCCCGCTGCTCTCGATGCGCAACTGCAGCGCGACTCGTCGCTCACGCACTATGAGTACATGCTCCTCGGCGCGCTCCTCCGCAGCGGAGAGATGCGCCTGAGCGATCTGGCTGCAGCCACGAACGCGACACTTCCCCGCGCATCCAAGGTCGTCAGCCGCCTGCAGCAGCGCGGCCTGGTCGAGCGCGAGAGCAGCGTCGATGACCGCCGCAGCGTTCAGATCCGCCTCACCGGAGAGGGACGCAGACAGACCGTGCTGGCCACCCCTGGCCACTTCGATACGGTTCACCGCCTGGTGCTCGACCACCTCACCCCAGAACAGTTGAATGCACTATCCGATGCCCTGGCCCCGGTCATCGCCGGCCTCGATCCGTTGCAGCGGTTCGGACCGCAACTGCCCGACAAGTAACCGTCACCCTTCGTCACGCGAATAGTTCCCCGCGAACGGCGCTGGATAGCATCGCAATCAGGAGCACGATCGCCACCACCACCGCCGGAAGCCTGCCCCGCACCGAGGCCCTCATCGCGGCCCTCATCGCGGCGAATGCCGCGCGTCCCCTCGCCGAGCTCGGCGAGGGCGCCCGCCGCGTCCGGGTCTGAGCTCGATGGGCCCTGAGGCCGGGCTCGATGGCCCCACTCCCGGGCGCGCCCGGGTACACCTGCAGGGCCGATGCACGGATGCAGGGCGACACGCCGCCGGATGGCCCTGCATCCGTTCGATCGCCCTGCAAGTGTGCAGGGTTGCAAGGTGGCCGCGTCTGCTAGTGGGTGTACTCCATCAGTTCGAGCCCGAGCAGCCGGAACGCATCATGTGCGCGCAGCCGGTGGGCGATGGAGAGGTCATCGAAACAGACGACCATCGCGTATGCGACACCGGCGCGGGGCCCGGCCAGTACACCTGCTTCCGCACGAACACCGCGGTCACGCCCCGTCTTGTTGATGAACAACAGCCCGTGCGGATCATGGTCGTGAGCGAACGGGTCCAGCCCTGTGGACGCGGCGACCAGGGTCAGGTCATGGTTCAAGCTCAGCCACTCCGAAACCTGAGAGCTGACCGCAGCATCCACAACCTTCGAATTCACCAGGGCTGAGAAGAGTCCGGCAAGCTCGCGTGTCGTGCCGACTGCGACGTGCGGCGCGTCATCCGGCCCTCGTACGTCACGAAAGCGATCAAGCACGGCGGTGCGGCGAAGACCCAGCGATTCGATTCTGCGGAGCACTCGGTGGTGTCCGACCCTCTGCAGCAGGATGTTGACCGCGATCGGATCCCCTGTGCTGGCCGCTAACACCGCGAGGTCGCCGAGCGGCAGCGCCGGCGCCCGCAAATGGCGCCACATGCCTGAGGTCGTTACGGCTTCGGTGGAGGAGCGCTCGACGATCTCCAACGGATCTAGCGTCCCCGCCTCGAACCCGGCGGCAACCTCGATCAGCAGTGGCACCACGCCGAGCCCCGCGATGGGCATCGTCACATGATCGTCACCGGTGAGCACCTCGGTGTCATTGTCGAGGTCAGTGACGTACACGGATACTTGGGCGCCGGCATCCGCCAACTGCTCAAGTGCACGCGTGGTCGAGGTGAATGTCCGTCTGCCGATGGCCGCACGGCGCGGCAGACGTCGAGTGCTGCGCAAAGATCGGCGCAACATCGCAGGCTCGGGGGGAGTGCCCACGCGTGTTCCTTCCCAGGAAGGTAGCTATCGGGGGATACCACTGGGAGGGCGCTCCCCAGCGGCATGGCTATCGTAGCCCCGGCACCCGGTTCACGTCACGCGCTATGGGCAACAGTCACCAGATCGTCACACGCTGGTCGCTGGGCAGGTGCAGCGCATCCCCTTCGGTGACATCGAACGCCGCGTAGAAGGCGTCGATGTTGCGGACAATCTGGTTGCAACGAAACTCGTTCGGCGAGTGCGGGTCGATCGTGAGCAGGCGGATGGTCTCGGCATCCCGGCTTTTCTGCTGCCAAACCTGCGCCCAGCTGAGCAGCAACCGCTGCACTCCGGTGAGGCCGTCGATGACCGGAGCCTCAACGCCGCCGAGCGACAACTCGTACGCTTTCAGCGCGATGCTCAGGCCTCCGAGGTCGCCGATGTTCTCACCGATCGTGAGGGCACCGTTCACGTGGTTCTCGTCCGGGAGCCCGGCAGGGACGAGTGCGTCGTACTGTGCGATCAGTGCCTTCGTGCGGTCCTCGAACGCGGCGCGGTCAGCATCCGTCCACCAGTCATCGAGCTTGCCCGATCCGTCGTAGCGACTGCCCTGGTCATCGAAGCCGTGGCCGATCTCGTGACCGATCACCGCGCCGATACCACCGTAGTTGGCGGCGGCATCACGGCCGGCGTCGAAGAACGGGTACTGCAAGATCGCCGCGGGGAAGACGATCTCGTTCATCGAGGGGTTGTAATAGGCGTTGACCATCTGCGGCGGCATGTGCCACTCGTTCCGGTCAATAGGCTTGCCCACCTTGTCGACGTTGCGGTCGTGCTCGAACACGTTCGCGCGGCGGACGTTGCCGAACAGATCGGCGGGATCGCTGACCAACGAGGAGTAGTCGCGCCACTGGTCGGGGTGTCCGATCTTCGGAGTGAAGGCATCGAGCTTGGCGAGCGCGCGCTCGCGGGTCTCAGGGCTCATCCACTCCAGCGTCGTGATGCTCTGACGGTACGCCTCGATGAGGTTCGCGACGAGCTCATCCATTGCTGCCTTGGCCGTCGGCGGGTAGTGGCGCGCGACATAGACCTCGCCAATGGCTTCGCCGAGGGCACCCTCGGTCACCGAGACGCCACGCTTCCAGCGCTCGCGGATCGTGGGAACCCCGGAAATCTCGGTGCCGTAGAACGAGAAGTTCTCCTGCACGAAGTCGTCGGTCAGATAGGCGGCGGCGGCGTGCACAACCTGCGCGCGCAGCCACGCCTTCCAGTCATCGAGACGGTCGACGGTCAACAGCGTTCCGAGGCCTTCGAAGAAGCTCGGCTGGGAGACGACGACCTCGGCGAAGGCATCCGCGTTCGTGGGACCTGCGGCGTCCCGCCAGGGCGCGAGGTCGACGCCGGTGAGGGTCAGGAACTCGTCCCAGGTCTTGAGATTGTAGGTCTTCACGGCATCGCGGCTGGCGACATTGTCCCAATGGTGGGAGGCGAGCTCGGTCTCGAGTGCGAAGGAGCGCTCGGCGTCACCAGCAGCATCCGAAATTCCGGCGAGCGCGAGCAGACGCTCGAGGTGCGCACGGTAGACAGCACGGGTTCCCTCGAAGCTGTCGAGGCGGTAGTAGCTCTCGTCGGGCAGCGAGAGTCCGGACTGCACGAGGACAGGCAGGTACCGCTCGGGGTTGCCGGGATCCCCGTCGACGTAGAACCCGATCAGGTGGGCGCGTCCGTCGCGCTCGTAGGCGCCGGCGGTCTGCAGGAAGGCGGGGATGCTGTCGATGCCGTCGATTTCGGCGAGAGTGGGCGCGAGCGGTGCGGAGCCCGCGGCGTTGATGCGCTCGGTATCCATGAAGCTCGTGAACAGATCGCCGATCTTGCGCTCGAGAGTGCCGCCTTCGGCAGCCTGCGCCTCATCGATGATCGTGCGGACGTCTTTCTCAGCCTGCTCTGCGAGCAGATGGAACGAGCCCCAGCGGGCTTTGTCAGCCGGAATCTCGGTCTTCTTGAACCACTCGTTGTTGACGTGCCGATAGAGGTCGTCTTGCGGGCGAATCTCGGAGCTGAACTCTTCGGTGGCAAGACCTGCAGGGAGAACATCAGTCATACGTCCCAGCCTATGTCCGGCCTCCGACGTCGTCACACCCGGCGGAACAAGAAGCCCGGCGGATGGCCGAGTGTTCGGCCGCCACTGTCTTCGGCGACAACCACGCCGTGACTCCCACGCGAGAGGCACATCCGACCCCGATACGCTGGGTTCCGTCCCGCCTATCCTTCAAAGGAGCATGCACGCATGACCGCTCAGATCCGCATCGGAATCGTCGGCTACGGCAACCTCGGCCGCGGCGTCGAAGCTGCCATCGATCGCAGCTCCGACATGCAGCTGATCGGCGTCTACACACGTCGCGATCCGGCAACCGTCGAGACCCGCGACCCTGAGATCGCCGTGTACCGGATGGATGCCCTCACCGAGCACACGAACGATATCGACGTGCTGATCCTCTGCGGCGGTTCAAAGAACGATCTACCGGCGCAGTCTCCCGAGCTGGCGACGCGGTTCAACATCGTCGACAGCTTCGACACGCACGCACGCATCCCCGAACACTTCGCCGCGGTCGACGCTCCGGCGCGCACTGCCGGCACGACGGCATTGATCTCGGCAGGCTGGGACCCGGGAATGTTCTCCCTCAACCGCGTCTTCGGCGAAGCGCTACTGCCCGATGGCGACACCTACACCTTCTGGGGCCGCGGCCTCAGCCAGGGGCACTCCGACGCGATCCGACGAGTCGCCGGCGTCGCCGGGGGTGTGCAGTACACCGTGCCGAGCGAGACCGCCATCGCAGCGGTGCGTGCAGGCGATCGTCCCGAGCTCACGACGCGACAGAAGCACACCCGCGACTGCTTCGTGGTCCTGGATGACGGTGCGGATGCCGATGCCACTCGCCAGGCGATCGTCTCAATGCCCGACTACTTCGCGGACTACGACACGACCGTTACGTTCATCACCGCCGAGGAACTTGCGCGCGACCACTCCGCCATGCCGCACGGCGGCTTCGTAATCCGCAGTGGTGTTACCGGCGACGGGGCGACGCAGACCGTCGAGTACAGCCTCACGCTCGGCAGCAACCCGGAGTTCACCGCCAGCGTCCTGGTCGCCTATGCGCGCGCCGTGCACCGCATGAGCATCGCGGGCCAGGTGGGCGCGTACACCGTGTACGACATCGCCCCAGGACTCCTCTCGCCGAAGTCTCCGGAGCAGCTGCGCGCTGAACTGCTCTGAGCGCAACTGCGCCCGCGCCCGTCGATAGGCTCGAGGGATGACCGCGCGCCCTGCATCCCTCAATCGGGAGATCCTGCGGCTCGCCGTCCCCGCACTCGGCGCGCTGGTCGCCGAACCTGCCTTCCTGATAGTGGATGCTGCGCTCGTCGGCCATCTCGGCACTGTGCCGCTCGCGGGACTCGGCATCGCAAGCGCCGTACTGCAGACGATCGTCGGACTAATGATCTTCCTCGCGTACTCGACAACACCGGCCGTCGCACGGAAGTTCGGAGCTGGCGAGCACAAGGACGCCGTCTCCGTAGGCATAGATGGCATGTGGCTCGCGCTCGGGCTCGGAGCGGTGCTCTCCGTCGTCGGAGCCCTGTCGTCACCTTGGTTGGTCTCCCTCTTCGGCGCCACCGAAGAAGTCGCAGCACAGGCCGACACCTATCTTGTGATCAGCATGTGGGGACTTCCGGCGATGCTGATCGTGTTCGCCGCGACCGGTCTGCTGCGCGGGATGCAGGACACCGTGACACCGCTGTGGATCGCCGGAGCGGGGTTCGGCGCGAATGCACTGCTCAACGTCGTGTTCATCTACGGCTTCGGCTGGGGCATCGCCGGATCCGCCATCGGTACGGTGACAGCGCAGTGGGGCATGGTCGCCGCCTATGTCGTGATCATCGGGAGGATGGCGCGTAAGCACTCGGCCACTTTCCGTCCGCAGCGCGACGGCGTACGTGGCTCAGCGCGCTCTGGTGGCTGGCTGTTCCTGCGCACCGTGAGCCTGCGTGTCGCACTCCTCATCACGGTGGGCGTCGCCACCGGCATCGGTACCACTGAGCTCGCCGGGTGGCAGGTGATCTTCACGATCTTCTCCGCTGCGGCATTCGCCCTGGACGCCCTCGCTATTGCAGCCCAGGCGCTGATCGGGAAAGGCCTCGGCGCTGGGGACATCCCGGCCGTGAAGCACGTACTCGCCCGAACGGTCGCATGGGGTGCGTGGTTCGGCGTGATCGTCGGTCTCGTGATCGCGGCGCTGTCTGGGGTGATCGGACTCGCGTTCACCGGGGACCCCGCGCTCGCGGCGCTGATCCAACCTGCGCTGCTCGTGCTCGCGGTGGCGCAGCCCATCGCAGGGATCGTGTTCGTACTCGACGGCGTGCTGATGGGATCAGGTGACGTGCGCTACCTGGCGATCGCCGGTGCACTGAACCTCGTGCCGTTCCTGCCCGCACTGTGGATCTTCACGCTCGTCGGAGTCGATGGCACGGCCGGGATCACCTGGCTCGCCGTCTGCTTCTTCGGCGTCTACATGCTCGCGCGCTTCGCGACGCTGGGCTGGCGCGTGAAGACCGGCAGGTGGCTGAGCGCTTCGGCGTAGGCCACCTGTTCTGCACGGTCGCACGTAATTCGGAGTTGTCCACAGTTCGTGGGTAGGGCCGAATGTCTCTGGCATTCTGATGAGCAGGCGACGACAATGAAGGGATGCTGACGATGAACGAACCCCAGGTCTGGGTGCTGATCGGCGTATTCGCCGCAGCAATCTTCGGCATGTTGACGATCGTGTCGACGCTGTTCATCCATGTCATGAAGGCGGAGTTCGGCAGCATCCACCGCCGCATCGACAATCTGGATCGCGATGTTAACGCCCTGTACCGCCATTCATTCGGCAACGATCGCGATTGACGCTGGCGGCCGGTGAGCCAGGATGGTCGTATGACTGCATCCTGGCCCGGCGACTCCGCGACCGTCGCGCGCTGGGTGCGCGCCGTCATCCAGCACGCAGCGAAGGACTCGGGGGACGTCGAGCTGAAAGGGCTCGATGACATCACGGTCACAGCCAGTCTCGCCGGCAACGACCTCGAGCATCTGACGCTGGATGCCACCGGTGTGAGGCTGCGGCTCGGGTGGCATTCCACCCCGCCCGCGCATCCGGCTCCCTCCAGCGCAGCGGCTGAACAAGACGAACCCGACTCCCTCACCCGGGAGTCCGGCATCGTGAAGACGTTCCGCTTCACGGCTCGACCGATGCGGATCGAACAGACTCCGTTGAGCATCGATGTGCAGGCCTTTGACGTCCCGATCGCCTGGCTGACCTTCGCCGAACCCACCGAACCCGATTTACCTGAGAGCATCCACATGCTCGTCCCGGACGGTGACCTCGACGGGCTGCACGGCATCTTCCACGCGACCATCGCGACGAAGGATCTTGTCCCCCTCATCACCTCCGTCACAGGCCCGATGCTGCGTGAGGCGGGTGCGCACCTCGGCCGCGTGAAACTCGATCTGACCGACGACGGCGACGACGGCATCCGCGTCACGGCGTATGCCGGACTGCGCTGGAAGCTGCTCATGGCGTCAGCACGCGCCGATGCGCGCATCCAGGTAACGCGGGATGCCGTCATCACCGTGCGTGATCTCACGGTCGGCAGCCGCAACCTGTTTGTCAAAGCGGGGTTGCTGTTCGCGCGCAAGCGCATTCGCGGGGTCATCGGGCAGACGTTCGACCTCAACGAGATCATCGCCGAAGACGGCACGCCGACACGCCTCCACGATGTGCGCATCGAGACCGGCGATCAGCTCAGCGTTTCAGCGCGTTTCCGCTGAGGCTAATTCGCGTAGCGGCGGCACCACTCGTACATGATCACGGCGCCCGCAGCGCTGGCGTTGATGGAGCGCGTCGAGCCGTACTGGGTGATCTCGATGTGGCCGGAGGCCGCGGCGATCGCCTCATCCGTCAGCCCCGGCCCTTCCTGGCCGAACAGCAGCACGCACCGCTCGGGAAGGTCCGCCCGGTCGACGGGGATTGCGCCGTCGACATTGTCGACCGCGATGATCGGGATGCCTGCTGCCGCGGCCCACGCGGCGAAGGTAGCGACATCCTCGTGGTGGACGACGTGCTGGTAGCGGTCGGTGACCATCGCGCCACGCTTGTTCCAGCGGCGACGACCGATGATGTGCACGGTGTCAGCGAGGAACGCGTTGGCGCTGCGCACGATGGAACCGATGTTCATGTCGTGCTGCCAGTTCTCGATCGCGACATGGAACGGATGCCGGTGCGTGTCGAGGTCGGCGACGATCGCGTCCATCCGCCAGTAGCGGTAGCGGTCGATGACGTTGCGGGTGTCGCCGTTCTCCAGCAGCTCAGGGTCGTACTGGTCGCCCTCAGGCCACTCGCCTTCCCAGGGGCCGAGGCCGTGGGTGGTGCGCTCAGGAGTCTCGGTCACTCAGTCAGCGTAGTCTGGAGCCGTGGCATCCCCGGCAGCAGACGACTACCTGAAGACGGTATACGCGCATACCGAGTGGCAGGACGCTCCGATCACTCCATCCGTGCTCGCTGCGAAACTCGGCATCGCGCCATCGAGCGTGACCGAGATGGTGAAGAAGCTCGCTGCTTCCGGACTCGTCTCGCATGTCCCTTACGGCGCGGTGCGATTGACGGATGCCGGCGCAGAGCGTGCCCTCGCCATCGTGCGTCGGCACCGGCTCATCGAGACCTGGCTTGTGCGGGAGTTCGATTACGCGTGGGATGAAGTGCACGACGAGGCTGAGGTTCTCGAGCACACCATCAGCGACCGACTGCTGGAGGGTATCGACGCACGTCTGGGTCGGCCTCGATTCGATCCACACGGGGACGCCATTCCGGATGCCGCGGGCGAAGTCGTTCGCGAACCATTTGTGCTGCTTGCTGACGCGCCACTCGGACACCAGGGTCGCGTGCTGCGTGTCGCCGACACCGATGCGGAGCTGTTGCGCGCGCTCGAAGCGCTCGGGCTTGCGGTCTCTTCCTTAGTGCGAGTGACCCCGGACGGTATCGAGCTCGACGGCGCACCGGCGGCGCTGCCGGACGGTGCATCCGGGATCGTCTGGCTCAGCGCCTAGCATCCGGGCTCCACTCGTTCTCCACATCTGGCGCACTTCACGCTCTATCCACCGATCACGTAATCGCTGATCCCACGGCATAAATCGGTTGTATTGTCGGTGGCGAACCGCCCGCGATCTGTGGAGAATGGAGCCGTGTACGTGTCCCTTGAGGTGATCACCGTGATCGTCAGTGCGATTGGAATCGTTCTGACGCTCGGCGCGCGCATCGACGCTCTCGCCACCGAGATCACCGATCTGAAGATCGCTGTTGCACGCTTCGAAGGCCCGCAGCGCCAGCTCTATGTGGCCGGTCGCTGACGGCGGAATTTCACCCCCTCAGCCTCTAGGCTGAGCACATGGTTGATCGCTCTGAAATCGAATGCTGGCTCACTGACATGGACGGCGTGCTCGTCCATGAGAACGACGCCATTCCTGGTGCTGCTGAATTGCTCGCCGGCTGGGAGAGCAGCGGCATCCCGTATCTGGTGCTGACGAACAACTCGATCTTCACTGCGCGCGACCTCTCCGCGCGTCTGCGCTCCAGCGGCCTGCATGTTCCTGAGGAACGCATCTGGACGTCAGCTCTGGCCACCGCGGCATTCCTGCAGCAGCAGGTGCCGGGCGGATCCGCATTCGTCATCGGCGAGGCCGGGATCCTCACGGCCCTGCACGACGCCGGGTTCATCATGACCGAGACCGACCCCGACTTCGTCGTCGTCGGTGAGACTCGCACCTATTCCTTCGAGGCGATCACGAGGGCGATCCGCCTGATCAACAACGGCGCGCGCTTCATCATCACCAACCCGGACGCCACCGGCCCCAGCGCCGAGGGTGCCCTGCCGGCGACCGGTGCCGTCGCAGCACTCATCACCAAGGCCACCGGGCGCGAGCCGTACGTCGTCGGCAAGCCGAACCCGATGATGTTCCGCTCTGCTTTGAACAAGATCGGCGCGCACTCCAAGAAGACCGGCATGATCGGCGACCGCATGGACACCGACATCGTGGCCGGCATCGAGGCAGGTCTGCACACCGTGCTCGTGCTCACCGGCATCAGCGATCAGGCCGAGATCGAGAAGTACCCGTTCCGCCCGGACGAGATCGTCAACTCGGTTGCCGATCTGCTCCCCGAGGCTGCTGCGAGCTGACATGGGCGCCCTGATCGCGACGGCGAAACGACCCGAGACCCGGGCATCCCGCATCGCGAAGATCGTGGCGGATGCCGCAGAGGGGAAGCGACCGTGACCCAGCAGGATCTGCTCTTTCTCGTGATGATCCTGATCGGGGTGTCTTCGCTGACGATCATCATCGTGCAGTTTGTTCGTTCGCGTCGACGCGGGCCCGACGATGACACCCGATCCGGCAACTGGTGGGAAGGCCCATGGGACGACGACCGGAAACGCTGATTTCATGCGGCCGGGCAGACCCACCGTGTCGGACGGACCAGCTCAACTTCCGGTCGAACTAAGGGTGAGGGTGCGCAACTCGGCGACGGGTTGCGGCATCAGGAGCGGACCAGAACCGGGAGTGATCGTGCCGAGGATGCGCGGCTCGCGCGCGCCGGTTCCACCGGGGGTGACGGCGGGTACTCCGTGCATCGTGCACCAGCCGATCAGCGCGAAAAGGATCGCCTCCTTATTGTCCGCTGAGGCGCCGAGCGCGTCAGCGAGCACGACCTCCACCTCGGGGAGCGCGGCCCGCAGCCCGTCCATGATCAACGGGTTGTGGCATCCGCCGCCTGAGACGGCAAGAAAACCGGCGCGAGCGGCGCGGATGTCCTGGGCGACCGTGCGTACGGTGAGCTCGGTGAGGGTGCGCACGACATCGGCGAGCGGAACGGCCCGGCCCGCCAGGTGCCCGCGCACGTAGTCGAGATGGAAGTGCTCCTTACCCGTGCTCTTCGGAGCGGCGACCGCGTAGTACGGATCGGCAAGCAGCGACTCCAACAGTGAGACATCGACCGCGCCCGATCGGGCGATACGGGCATCCTCGTCGTAACCGAGATCGTTCAGCTGTTCGGCGACCACAACCGCGTCGACGAGAGCGTTCGCCGGACCCACGTCGTAAGCCGAGATGCCGTCGGGCCCGACGATCGTGATGTTCGCGATGCCGCCGAGGTTGAGCGCAGCCGACGTGCCCGCGCGGCCCCGGAGCAGCAGCTCGTCAAGGAATGACACCAGCGGGGCGCCGTGTCCGCCAACGGCGATGTCGCGGATGCGGACGTCCGAAACGACCGGCACGCCAACGCGCTCCGCAGTCCAGGCGGGTTGGCCGATCTGGAGTGTGCCACGCGCTCGGCCACCTTCGACCCAGTGGTAGACGGTCTGGCCGTGGGTGCAGACTGCGTCGATCCCGCCGACGGATGCTGCGGCATCCGCTGCCACCTCGGCGAAAGCCTGCCCGATCAGAGTGTCGAGCTCACAGATCTCGGCCAGCGTCGTCGGCGCTGGCGGAAGGGCAGCGACGAGTCGCGCCCGAAGGCCCGGCGAATAGGGGACGCTGTCCTCGTGAAGCACGGCGGCGTGGAGCGCACCATCGGTCTCGGTGAAGTCGACGACCGTGACGTCGATCCCGTCGTGCGAGGTGCCCGAGAGCATGCCGAGTACGCGCATCCGTGGTCCTTCCGTCGTCTTCCGAGCTGCAGGTCTGTTCGACCCTGCAGGTGGTACGAACTCGGGTCAACCCACCGACGCGTGGGCTCGAGCCGTCTACCGCAGCACGAACGCCGCGGCACCGATCAGTGGACCCTCATCCCCCAGCCCCGAGCGCACCACGCGCGCGCGACGGGAGTACTCGTGTGCGGCACTGGCAGTGAGTGCCTGCTGCACGAGATCGATGTAGTCGTCTGAGACGCGGGAGAATCCGCCACCGATCGCGACGACATCGAGGTCGACGAGGGTCGCGGCATCCGCCAGCGCCTCCCCGACTGCGCGCGCCGAGCGCTCGATCGCGGCGCGGGCGACGGCATCGCCGGACGCTGCATCCCTGGCGAGGTCCTCGCCGGTCGAACCGGTCCAGCCCTGGGTCTGCGCCCATGTTGCACTGGCGGGTCCCGACGCGATCTCCTCGAGTGTCAGACCACCCTCGCGACGCACCTGGCCGAGATGTCCGGCATTTCCGGATGCTCCAGCGATGTACGCGCCGCCGACAACGAAGCCGCCGCCGACGCCGGTGGAGACGACGATCGACAGGGATGCCCGCGCTTCACGCGTCGCACCGAACCAGGACTCGGCGAGCGCAAGCGCGCCACCGTCGTGCCCGAAGACCGTGCGCACGTCGCGTCCGACGACGGCCGATGCTGCGGACCGCACGGCGTCCGCCAGTTTGTAGCCGCGCACCGCGGGCATGTTCACCGGGAAGATCTGGCCGGTCGTGCGGTCAACAGGACCGGCACTACCGACGCCGGCCTCGGCGAGCTCAGCACCAGCGGGCAGAGTTGCGAGGGCATGCTCCGTGACCGCGGCGATCGCGGCATCCATCGATTCGAAAGTTGCGGCGCGACCGGTGGGCTGGCGGTTACGGCTGCCCTCGACGAGCACACCGGCATCAGAAACGAGCGCAGCCTCGAGCTTGGTGCCGCCGACGTCGACAGCCAGTGCGTAACGGGTCACTGCGGGGCAAGCCCGAGATCATCGAGATCGAACGCCGCGCGCCACTCCAGTCCTTCGGCTTCGATCGCTGCCTGCGCGCCGGTCTTGCGGTCGACGATCACGGCGACGGCGACGACCTCCGCACCTTCGCGGCGCAACACCTCGACAGCCTTGAGCGCGGACTGTCCGGTGGTCGACGTGTCTTCAAGGACGACAACGCGCTTGCCCGCGATGTCCGCGCCCTCGATCTGCCGACCCCGCCCGTGATCCTTCGGCTCCTTACGCACGACGAAAGCGTCCACCGGGCGCTCGGCGGCAACGGATGCGTGCAGCACCGAGTTCGCGATCGGGTCGGCACCGAGCGTCAGGCCGCCGACAGCGGCGACGTCGAGGTTGCCAACCAGGTCGAGCATGATTCGACCGATGGCCGGGGCTGCGCGGTGGTCGAGGGTGAGCCTGCGCATATCGACGTAGTACGTCGCCTGCTTACCGCTGGAAAGGATGAAGTCGCCGTGGAACACCGCCTCATCCTTGATGAGAGCGAGCAGGGACTGGCGGTCAGCGTCGAGAGTCACGGCATTAAGTGTAGGGCGCGGCGCCGCTGGCCACGCATGCGCCGTTCGCCTATCGTGGCGGTGGATCAGATTCCTGGAGGCCTCATGTTCTCGTACGACCCCTATGCGCAGCTCGCTACGCTGCGCGACTTCGCGCCGCTCGAGCTCACCAGCCCTGATTTCGAGCCTGGCGGTGCGTTGCCGCTGTTCGCCTGGTCGGCCGACCGTGGCGGCGAGGATCGCTCGCCGACGCTGCAATGGTCGACGCCACCAATTGGCACCCAGAGCTTCGCGATCTCATGTTTTGACCCGGATGCTCCGACCGGCTCGGGGTTCTGGCACTGGGCCGCGTTCAACCTGCCCGCGACGACCACCTCGTTGGCAAGCGGCGACGGCGATCTGGCCGCTCTTCCGCACGGCGCGACGGTGTTGCCGAACGAGTCACGCCTGGAGCGTTTCATCGGCGCCGCACCGCCGAAGGGCACCGGCATCCACCGGTATTTCTTCGTTGTCGACGCCCTCGATGTCGAGACCCTCGACATCACCCCTGGATCGACGCCGGCGGTGCTCGGATTCAACCGACACTTCCATTCGCTCGCCCGCGGCATCCTCATTGGCACCGCCGACCCTTCGGAGCACTGACGTCCGACCCCGCAAGTAGGCTGGATGCATGCGCCTGGCCACCTGGAACGTCAACTCCATCCGCACCCGTGTCACCCGCACCGTCGAGTTCGCCGTGCGGGAAGACATCGACGTGCTCGCGATGCAGGAGATCAAGTGCAAGCCTGAGCAGTTCCCGTACGCACCGTTCGAGGAGGCCGGCTACCACGTCGAGGTGCACGGGCTGAATCAGTGGAACGGTGTCGCGATCGCGAGCCGACTGCCAGTCACCGACGTCGACACGGCATTCACCGGGATGCCTGGCTTCGCGAAGGGCCATGAGGGACCGGATGCTCCGCTCGAGGCGCGTGCGCTGGGCGCGACCATCGACGGCGTGAAGATCTGGAGCCTGTACGTGCCGAACGGCCGTTCCCTTGATGACCCGCACTACGCATACAAGTTGCACTGGCTCGAGCAGCTGCGCCAGCACACTGCCGCCGAGCTGAAGAAGAACCCCGACCTGCCGCTGGCTCTGGTCGGCGACTTCAATATCATCCCGTTCGACGCTGACAACGGCGACCCTGACATCGTCGAGGGCGTCTCCACGCACGTCTCTCCCGAGGAGCGCGCGGCGTTCTTCGCGTTCCAGGATGCCGGTCTCATCGACGTCGTGCGTCCGCTGCTGCCGGAGGGTTTCACTTACTGGGACTACCAGCGCCTGAAGTTCCCTCGCAACGAGGGTGTCCGCATCGACTTCGTGCTCGGCTCGAAGGCACTGTCCGATGCCGTGACCGGAGCATCCATCCACCGGGACGAGCGCAAGGGCACCCAGCCCAGCGACCATGTTCCGGTGGTCGTCGACCTCGACTTCGGCGGCACCGATGATGATGACGACATGCCAATGATCTTCGCGTGAGCGTGCTGCCGCGACTCATCGCCAGCGATCTGGACGGCACCCTTCTCGGCGCAGACTCCACAGTCTCACCGCGCACGCGCGCGGCACTGGACGCGGCGCGGGCCGCGGGCATCCACGTGGTGCCGGTCACCGCGCGGCAGCCGATCGGCATCCGTGCGATCGCTGACGGTGCGGGGTTCGAGGAGTGGGCATTGTGCGGCAACGGTGCCTTCGCGATCCACCTGACCACGGGTGAGCTACTGTTCGAGCGCGCGGTGACCGTTGACGCTCAGCAGGCGCTGGCCGCCGCGCTTGCAGAGCGCGTGCCCGGTTTGCTGCACGTCAGTGTGCGCGATGCGGGCGAGGGATTCTTCCCCCAGCAGGGATACGCGGCGATCGCCGAAGCATCCGATCACAAGCGCGATCCGGCGGGCATGACCGAAGTGCCGCTCTCGGAAGTGCTGTCGGCACCGAGTCTGAAGCTCGTGATCCGGCATCCGAAGCTTCCTCCTACTGAGATCCTCGCTGCAATCGCTGGCCTCGGCCTCGGCGGCTTCGAGGCGACGGTATCCGGCGCGCCATTCGTCGAGGTGATGGCAGCAGGCGTCACCAAGGCGTGGGGGCTCGAGCAGCTGTGCGCACACCTGGGGATCGCCGCAGGCGAAGTGCTCGCCTTCGGTGACGCCCCGAACGATGTCGAGATGTTGCGGTGGGCAGGACACGGCGTGGCAATGAGCAACGCGGATGCTGTGGTGAAGGATTCCGCGGACGAGATCTCACTCGCATCCAACACCGAAGATGGCGTCGCGCTGATGCTCGAACGGGTGCTCGGCGCGCACGTCTGAACCCGAGCCGGCGCATGGTCGACGGCGACAGCCGACCCCCTCGCCTGGCCATCGAAGTCACATGCGGGGGGTCTTCTGCGGCGAGTGTCACTGACCGGTGAGCAGTTCTTCGAGACGGTCGAAGTTCTCGTCCATCCCACCATCGATTCCGCTTTCGAGCACGGCGTCGCAGGCTGCCTTCGAGGTGTAGGTCGACACGACGTCAATGGCAGAGCGGCCTCCATCGAGGTCAACGAAGCGCAGCACCTCGAGCGTGGGTCAAGGGATGGCGAGCAGAGCCTGCATGAAGTTGGCACCGATCCGACAAACCGTAGAACTCAAGGCTCCGCAGAATTGCGTAAATGTACCTTCAGGAGAACATCTGGCTCAGCACGTCAATGTCACCGGTATCAATCGCCTGCTGGATCATGTCGATGACCGCCTGGTCGGTGAACATTCCGGACAACTCGTCGGTCCAGATCGCGCGCATGGTGTCAACGTCGCCCGCGTCCCCCGCTGCAGCCATCGCCTCGATCGCCTGCTGGTAGGGAATCTGCTGGAACCCGGCTGCCGCGTCGACGGGGTTGTAATAGGGCACCCATGGAACTTCGGGGTCGGGGTTGAGTCGCAGCACCTGGTCAGGATGAATCGTCCGCGTGTGGTTCAGCTCCGCGAGAGGATACGCGTACTCGATGCAGAGCCGCGCGCCGATCGCGTCCAGAGCGTCACCGGGGGCGACTGTGTAGGACACGATGTTGCCTTCGTCGTCAAGGCCCACCGTGCCCGCGGCGAGGCCACGTGCGCCGTTGTCCACGAGCGTCCCCCTGATGCTCGCGCTCATGCCGCCGATGTGGATCTTGGCGCGGAAGTGGGGGCAGGCATCGGCGTCAGTCTCGGCTGAGGCCGGCGTGGCGTTCGGCTTCGGAGCGTGGCTCGCGGTGGGCTTCGGTGACGGATCTGCCTGCGGCGGCGTCGCTGCAGTGCACCCGGCGAGCGCGGTTGCGACAAAGACGAAGGCGACAAGGGTCGCGGTCAGCTTGGCTGTGCTGGACATGACGCAATGCTTGCATAAAGAACGTCAGCCACCCACAAATGTCGCCTTGTTCACCCCATGAGAACTGCGCTCGGCGCCAGACGCAGGCGGGCGTCGAGCGACGGCGCTCTCAACCTTCGTCCCATCTCAGCCCGAAGCGACTGAATGTTTCACGTAGCTCTGGAAGATTTGAATGAACGCGTGCAGGCTCGCTCGTGGGGCGTATCCGAGGGCTTCTCGCGGGATCGTCGGCACGCTCGAACACAGCCCAGGCACGAATCTCGTCACCGTGTCGTGATTGGAAACGCACGCCGTCGACCACCACCCCGGCGTCATCGTCGCCGTGTAGGTCGTAGAGCCAGCGCGCGATCGATCTTGTCAGCACGCGGTCGTGCGCATCTTTCAAGAGTGCTGCATCCATATCGTTCGTCGCGAGTCCGTGGCGATCGAGTGGATAGTGGGCAATGAGCGCCGCGAGGCTACGGGAGTGGGTGATGAAACAGTACCGACCGACCTGGCGGGCAGAGGCATATTCGCGACCGTCGAGCCATGAGAAACCAATGGTTCCTGCAGCACCCTCGGGGAACTGACCAATGCTGCCGTCATCGTCGACGATGTCGTCGAGCCCGTCGAGCACAGTTCGGCTTGGGCGGAATCTCGCGAGCAATTCGAGCAAGCACCCGAGCAGACTGTCGGCAGTGTAGAGCGCGCGAAACTGACCTAACTGGTCATCCCAGCGCCCTCCGAAGAGACCTTCGTCATTGGCGTATCGCCACGGCACCCACGCCCATGGATCCGGCCCGTAGCCGACATGCCAAACATCTCCAAGACCGTCCGCGACCTCGAGCTCCAGCTCGCGTTCCTCGCACATCATCCGATGTATGCGAACGACTTCGCCGCGGCGACTACCTCTCGCGCGCCGGTCAGCGGTTCTTCTTCGCGTAGCACCTGTGCGGGGGCCTCGTCGTTTAGCGACGGGTTCATACCCTTGAACCACGACTGCACAGTCACTGTGTCGTATCGCTCGCGCAACAACGCGCCAGCATGGAATGCATGACGCAGCCGCTCGCGGTCGACCTCGCTAGGCTGCCCGGCGCCGTCAGCCCACGCGGAGACAGACCTCGCGGACTTCACGCCGCCAATGTAGGCCACCAGCCGCACCCCGAGCATCTCGCGCAACTTGGAAACAAGCTCGGGGAACGGAAGCCTGATCGAGTCCTCGTACGCACGCAGACCCGGTCGTTGGTCGGAGCTCACGGTGGTGGTCATGACCACAGTGTACGCCGAAATGTACCGCAAATCTACCTAGGAATTGCACCTATAAACGCACGATCGCGTTGGCGCTATGACCCCCTGACGCCGGTGCGCACCGGACCAGGAGCGGGCGCGTAGCGCAGACTCACTGCTCCGTTCTCGCCAACCTCAGCACCGAGCAGCGTCAGATTCGCGGCGGCAGAGCCGCCTGGAAACACTCTCTTGCCCCGACCGAGTACGAGCGGATATACCCAGAGTTGCAGCTCATCGAAGAGCTGCTCAGCGAGCAGAGTCTGCACGAGGTCGATACTGCCGATCACATGCACGTCGCGGTGACTTTCGCGCAGCCCGGCGAGTTCGGTCTTGAGGTCTGCGCCGACCCGCGAACTGCCCTGCCATTCCAGATCGATGTCTGCGTCGCGCGAGGCGACGTACTTCGGAACGCGATCGAACAGCTGCCCGATCCAACCCTCCGGGCCCGTCGTGTGGCGCGGCCAGTACGACGCGAACAGGTCGTAGGTGCGGCGGCCGAGCAACAGCGCGTCGAGCGTCGACATCCCCTCCAGGACCCACTTCCCGACGGCCTCGTCTGGAACTCCGGCCTGCCAGCCGCCGAAGGGGAAGCCGTCAGAGGCGTCCTCCTCTGGGCCGCCGGGCGCCTGCGCGACGCCGTCGAGTGTGGTGAACAGATCAATGATGATGCGGCCAGTCACAATGCGCCGCCCTGTTCGGCGGCGAGGCCCTTCGCGAGGATCGCATCGGACGTGGGGAGATTGACGAAGACCTTCGTGGGCATGCTGGCTCCTTTGTCGTATCGATTCTTCAAGCTTGCGAACAACAACCGCGCTTTTCAATAGCAAGTTGCGTCGGGCCGCCGAGTCCGTCGTACGGCGGATGTCCCGGCATCCGCTTGCCCGTACCGTGGAAGCATGTCCGCATCATCACGCGCGCTGACCGCGCGCCAACGACAGTCCGACCTGCTGCTCGCCGGCGTCGTGTTCGTCGCCGGCATCATTAGCGCCGCGCTGTCGGCGGTCTCCGGCCTGTACGGCGAAGAGCAGGCACCACTGTGGCAGGCGATCGTTTACCTGCTCGTGCTCGCGCTTCCGCTCGCCGCGCGCCGCATCTGGCCTGCTCAGGTCGCGGTCATCGTCTCAGTCGCGTACTTCTTCGCCGCGACATTGCGGGTGCCGGAGATGTATGCCGGCAACATCGCGATGTTCATCGGGCTGTACACGGTAGGCGCGTGGATGGCCAACCGCCGTGCGGCGATGATCGTGCGGGTGTCGATCATCGTCGGAATGTTCATCTGGCTGATGATCACGATGTACCGCGACGCGATCGACACCGCCAACGAAGAGGAGATTGTCGCGGGGGCAATGTCGCCGTATCTCGCCTTCATGATGCTGCAACTGTTGGTGAACGTGCTCTACTTCGGCGGCGCCTACTACTTCGGAGAGCATGCCTGGAAAGCCGCGATGCAGCGCCAGTCCCTCGAGCAGCGCACAGAAGACCTGGAGCGCGAACGCGAGGTCACTGCAGCTCAGGCGGTGGCGCTCGACCGCGTCCGCATCGCGCGCGAGCTTCATGACGTCGTCGCGCACCATGTATCGGTGATGGGCGTGCAGGCAGGGGCCGCGCGTATGGTCCTCGATCAGGATCCCGCTCGGTCGAAGCAGATCCTTTCCAGCGTCGAAGAATCGGCACGCGAAGCCATCAGCGAGTTGAGACACCTACTGGAGACCCTGCGGTCGAACGGGGACTACGAAGATGCTGCGTCCACCGTCTCGCTCGCCGACATCGCGCGACTCGTCACGGCGTCGAATGGCGCAGGACTCCCGACCGAATACACGGTCGTCGGCGAAGAACGGCCAGTGCCGTCGGTCGTGCAGGTAAACCTGTATCGCATCGCACAGGAGTCACTCACCAACGCCCGCCGCCATGCGGGCATCGGAGCTACAGCCGACGTGCGTCTGCGCTACACAGCAGAGGACGTCGAGCTCGAAGTGGTGAACACGGGCCGCCTGGTACTCGCGCCCCGGCCGGGAATGGGGCAGCTGGGCATGCGTGAGCGCACCCTGGCCTCGGGTGGCACGATTGAATCTGCACCTCGCGAGCGCGGAGGCTGGCGCGTGCGCGTGCAGGTTCCGCTGGACGCGCACGCTGAACTGGCAGGAGCCCCCGCATGACCGACCCGATCCGCGTTCTTCTCGTCGACGATCACGCGATGTTGCGTGCCGGGTTCCGCACCATCCTCGACATCCAGCCCGACATCACCGTGGTCGGCGAAGCGTCGACCGGCGCCGAAGCGGTGGCTGCGGCATCCATTCTGGACCCGGATGTCATCTGCATGGATGTACAGATGCCCGATATGGATGGCATCGAGGCGACCAGACGGATCATCTCCGATCCGAACGTGCACGCCGCTATCGCGATCGTGACGACTTTCGATCGCGATGACTATCTGTTCAGCGCTCTGGATGCTGGCGCGAGCGGTTTCCTGTTGAAGAACGGTGGCCCGGAGGATCTGGTCGCCGCGGTGCGCGTGCTCGCCGCAGGCTCCGGGATGCTGGCACCAGAGGTCACCAGGCGTGTCGTGCAGCGGTATGCGACGGCCGCGACGGGCGACGGCGCTGTGGCCACGGCATCCGCCTGTTCACTCGATCTCATCGAGCCGCTTACCGAGCGTGAGGCAGAAGTTCTCGCGCTCCTGTCCGAAGCGATGAGCAATGCGGAGATCGCGGCAGCACTGTTCATCGGCGAAGCAACGGTGAAGACTCACGTCTCACGCGTGCTGCAGAAGCTCGGTGCCCGCGATCGGGTGCAGGCCGTGGTGCTGGCGCTGCGGAATGGGTTGGCGTAGCGCAGGCCCCGCTGGCGCGGGAAGAAAAACCTGGCTGAATCCGCATGGGAAGCCGGGTTCTTGTTCTCCGCACACGGAGGGCGCGACAGCGAGGGCGACGGATGCGCGAAAACGACGGATGCCCCGCAGCACGAGGCTGCAGGGCATCCGATCAAGCAAGAACGATTAGGCGTTCACGAGCTCGGCGGAGTGCTGCACGCGAGCGATGAGGCCGTTGAATGCCTCGAGGTAGCCGACGAGGAAGCCGGCGGTGCTGTCATCGGTGACCTGGCCGTCTTCGGTGAAGAGGCCCGGACGGTCCTGGATGAAGCCCTCGGGCTGACCCATGGTAACCGCGCTGAAGTGGCCAAGGATCGCGCGCAGGTGCTGCTGAGCAGCAGCGGTCGCGACACCCGAGCCTGAGGTGCCGATCACGGCGACCGGCTTGCCGAAGAAGGACATCTCGCCGTAGGGGCGGGTTGACCAGTCGAGGGCGTTCTTGAGCACGCCGGGGATGGAGCGGCTGTACTCAGGGGTGACGATGATGACGCCGTCGACGTCGGCGATTGCCTTCTTGTAGTCGAGCGCAACCTGAGGGAAGTCGCCGTCGTAGTCGGGCGAGTAGAAGGGCAGATCCTTGATCGAGATCTCCACGAGCTCGACACCCTCGGGAGCGAGGTTCGTCAGCACGCGCGCCAGGCGACGGTTGATAGACGTGCTCGAGATGCTGCCGACGATGTATCCGATGGTGCGAGTCACTGGTATTCCTTCTGTTTTGAGATCAGGCTGAACCGTTTGCGGTCTCAAGTGGGCAACGACCGCATGAAGGATTGTATTCCAACGCATGCAATCAGTTCCCTGTGAGTGCCGTCTCGCGCTAGCCTCACCCCTATGACCGACGCGCCCGCCCCGCTGTCTCGACCGGTCCTTGCGGGCATCGTCACCGCACTCGTCGGCTTCACCAGCTCATTCGCCGTCGTGCTCACCGGACTCGACGCCGTCGGCGCGACACCGGCTCAGGCAGCCAGCGGCCTGTTGATTCTCAGTCTCACGATGGGGCTGGCCTGCGTCATCCTGGCCTGGCGATACCGGATGCCGATCACCGTCGCGTGGTCGACGCCCGGTGCCGCACTTCTCGCCGCAACCGGAGTGGTCGAAGGCGGATGGCCCGCCGCCATTGGCGCATTTCTCACGGTGGCAGCGCTCACTCTGCTCGCAGGACTATGGCCAGGGTTCGGCCAACTCATCGCGCGGATTCCGGCATCCATCGCCCAGGCGATGCTCGCGGGGGTCCTGCTCCCCCTCTGCCTCGCCCCCATCGTCGGCATCGCTGAGAATCCCTGGGGTGTGATTCCGGTGGTGGTCACCTGGCTGATCTTCGCCAGACTCGCGCCGCGTTGGGCAGTCCCCCTGGCATTCGTCGCTGCCGCCATCGTGGTCGGCGTGGAGCTGATCCGCAGTGGGGCTGCCGTGGACACCGGGCTTCTCATCCCCCGCTTTGAACTCGTCGCCCCGACCTTCACCGTCGGCGCGCTCGTCGGCATCGCCCTGCCGCTGTTTGTCGTGACGATGGCCTCGCAGAACGTGCCAGGCGTCGCAATCATGCGCAGCTACGGTTACGAGGTGCCGTGGCGTCCGGCGATGTTCGTAACGGGCATTGGCACGGCACTCGGCGCCCCCGCGGGCGGCCATGGAATCAATCTCGCGGCGATCAGCGCTGCTCTCGCCGCAGCCCCAGAAGCAGACCCCAATCCGAGGCGCCGCTGGGTTGCTGGCGTATCGACGGGCTTCTCCTACATCGTTCTCGGCGGCTGCGCCGCGGCCTTCTCGACGCTCGTACTCCTTGCCCCTGCCGCCGTGATTCCGGCCGTTGCCGGTCTCGCGCTCTTCGCCGCCCTCGGCTCCTCTGTGCACCAGGCCGTGGCTGAACCCGCAGAGCGGATGCCGGCCGTCGTCACTTTCCTCATCGCGGCATCCGGGCTCTCGTTCGTCGGAATCAGTGCCGCATTCTGGGCGCTGCTGGCCGGCCTTCTTGTGCGCGTGATCCTGACACCGCTCCGGCGCTGAGCGAGAGCTGGCGGGACGGTAGACTGGGCATGCCCGCCTTCCCGCGACTTCTGGAGCCTTCAATGCCCACCATCGTCGTCGACGTCATGCCCAAGTCTGAACTGCTCGACCCGCAGGGGAAGGCCGTCTCCGGCGCGTTCGCACGCCTCGGCGTGACCGACTTCAGTGACGTCCGCATCGGCAAGCGCTTTGAACTCAAAGTCGATGGCGAAGTGACCGAAGCTGTACTCGCCGAGGTGAAGAGAATCGCCGATGAGGTGCTCTCGAACTCCGTGATCGAGGACGTCGTCGGCATCGAGGTCGTCGAGTGACCGTCCGCATCGGCGTCATCACCTGGCCGGGTTCCCTGGACGATCGCGACGCTCAGCGCGCCGTGCGCCTCGCCGGTGCCGAGCCCGTCGCGCTCTGGCATGGCTCCCATGATCTCGAAGGCGTGGACGCGCTCGTCCTGCCTGGCGGTTTCAGCTACGGCGACTACCTGCGCTCCGGTGCAATCGCTGCGCTCTCGCCGATCATGGCCGAGGTGAAGGATGCCGCGGCCAAGGGCATGCCCGTTCTCGGCATCTGCAATGGGTTCCAGATGCTCGTCGAGGCGCACCTGCTGCCCGGCGGCCTGATCCGCAACGACCACCAGAACTTCGTGCGACGCGACCAGAAGCTAATCGTCGAGAACACCACTTCGGACTGGACCAACGAGTTCACCCAGGGCCAAGAAATCATCATCCCGCTGAAGAACGGCGAGGGCGGCTACATCGCCGATGACGAGACGCTGGACCGCCTGGAGGGCGAGGGCCTGGTGGCCTTCCGCTACGCCGGGGTCAACCCGAACGGCTCGCTGCGCGATATCGCCGGCGTCCGCAACGAGGCAGGGAACGTCGTCGGGCTCATGCCGCACCCCGAGCACGCCACCGAGCCTGGATTCGGCCCCGACACTGCCACCGCCATGCGCAGCGGCATCGACGGATTGGCGTTCTTCACGAGCGCGATCGCCGCGGTCAGCCGCGTCGCCGCGTAGCCTCCCGCAGCCGCAACGCGTCAGAACTAGATGCCGGCTGGCGGCCACACCCCGATAAGTACGGCCATGATCACGAGGGTGACGAGCTCGTGCGCGATGTTCAACGTCGTGAGCTGGGTCGGACGCCCTTCGAAGGCATCATGCGTGATGAACCGGGCGGCGGTGAACCCTGCCCACAGCAGGATCGACGTCACCACAGCCGCGCTGAAGAACGACCCCTCGTAGAAGTGCCAGGCGATGGCGGATGCTCCGGCCAGCACCCATGCCGTGATGAAACTCACGAGCACCGTGGTGATGATCGGCCACACGGCGCTCTTGGCTGAGCCCGAGATATCGACGTTCGCCAGTCTCGCCCATCTCGTGCCGAATACCTTCGGGGTGTACCAGATCGATCCGACGATCATGCTCGAAAGCATGGCCAGCAGCACCGCCCAGTAGTTGATCTCCGGAATCATTGCTCCTCCTCGAGAATCTGCGCGACCGAGCGTCGCCGTTGTGGCCGAGAGTACTCCCCCGCCCGTCCGCGATCGATAGGCCCTCCGCGGTCGATAGGCTCAGGGTGTGAACCTCTTCGTCACCGTCCCCACCGCCCGCCTGGCTGAAAACATCGGCACTCTCCCCGAGGGCGTCGAACTTGAGGTCTGGGACATGAAGTCGCCAGCGCCGCGTGAGCGCATCGACCTCGCGGTGACGCCGTACATGGGCAGCTCGACGGTGCTCGGCAATCTTGCCGGCCTCGACATCGGACTCGTCCAGAGCCAGTCGATCGGATACGACGGAGTGGCGAATGCCCTTCCCACCGGCATCCCTTTCGCGAACGCCGCCAGTGTGCACGAGACGTCCACCGCAGAGATCGCTCTGGCGCTGACCCTTGCCGCGCAGCGGCAGTTCCCGCGGTTTGTGCTCGCTCAGCAGCAGGGCGAGTGGTCGCCGGTGTTCGCCGAGAGCCTCGCCGACCGCAAGGTGCTGCTGGTCGGCTTCGGTGGTGTCGGAGAAGCGATCGCCGTGCGGCTCGAACCGTTCGAAATCAAGCTGACCGTGGTCGCACGCACCGCACGCCCGGTATGGCACGAACGCCTCGGCCGGGTGCAGGTGCACTCGATCGAGGAGCTGCCCACTCTGCTCCCTGACGCCGAGATCGTCATCCTCGCGCTTCCCGGCGGAGCCGAGACGCATCACTTGTTCGGCGACGAGCTGCTCGCCCTGATGCCCGCCGGCGCTCTGCTGGTCAATGTCGGACGCGGCACACTCGTCGACAGCGATGCGCTCGTGCGCCAGAACGGACGCATCCGCGCAGCCCTGGACGTCGTCGATCCGGAACCGCTTCCGGCGGAGCATCCGCTCTGGAAGACTGACGGCGTACTCATCTCGCCGCACGTGGGCGGGGCATCCACCGCGATGAACCCGCGCATCGCCCGCCTGGTCCGCACGCAGATCGAGCGGATGCTGAGCGGTGGCGCGCCTGTCAACGTCGTGATCAACGACTGACACCGAACCGATTCGATCGGCGCCCTAGCGTTTCTGTAAGCGCTTGCAGTAGGCTCATCGCATGACAGAGCTTGAGCAGTCCGCCGCGCCCGGTTCCGAGTGGTGGCGCAGCGCCGTGATCTACCAGATCTACCCGCGTTCATTCGCCGATGCCTCCGGCGACGGAATCGGTGACCTGCCTGGCATCACCAGCCGTCTCGATGCGCTGCAAGATCTCGGCGTAGACGCGATCTGGTTGAGCCCGTTCATGACGAGTCCGCAGAAGGATGCCGGCTACGACGTCACCGATTACCGCGACGTCGACCCGATCTTTGGCACCCTTGCCGACTTCGACGAGATGCTCGCGCAGGCTCACGCTCGCCGCATCCGCGTTATCGTCGACCTCGTTCCGAACCACTCCTCCGACCAGCACGTCTGGTTCCAGCAGGCGCTAAAGGCCGCGCCCGGAAGCCCCGAGCGTGCGCGCTACATGTTCCGCGACGGCAAGGGCGAGAACGGCGAGCTGCCCCCGAACAACTGGGAGAGCGTCTTCGGCGGTGGCATGTGGGAGCGGGTGACCGAGGCCGATGGAAACCTCGGCCAGTGGTATCTCCACATCTTCGATGCGACGCAGCCCGACTTCGATTGGACCAACGAAGAGGTGCGTGAGGAGTTCCGCTCCGTCCTGCGCTTCTGGCTCGATCGCGGCGTCGACGGCTTCCGCGTCGATGTCGCCCACGGCATGATCAAGGCCGACGGCCTGCCCGATTACACGCCTCCGGCAGATGCCGGCTCGATGGGCGGCGTGGACGACGTGCCGTACTGGGGACAGGACGGCGTTCACGACATCTACCGTGACTGGCACAACGTGCTGGCCGAGTACGACGGCGAACGCGCACTCTGCGGCGAAGCCTGGCTGCCGACGCTCGAGCAGACCGCACTCTGGGTGCGGCCGGGCGAGATGCACCAGACATTCAACTTCCCGTACATGATGACCGAGTGGGATGCCGAGCGCATCGGCAGCGTCATCCGCGAGTCGCTGGTTCAGTTCGGTGAGGTCGGCGCGCCCAGCACGTGGGTACTGTCGAACCATGACGTCATCCGTCACGCTTCGCGCCTCGCACTCACCGCCGACAGCCCGCAGGGCGATGGGATCGGCCCACTCTCTGCTGGCAAGCCCGACCAGGCAACAGGATTGGCCCGCGCACGCGCAGCGACCACGGTGATGCTCTCACTCCCCGGCTCGTCGTATCTCTACCAGGGTGAAGAGCTCGGTCTTCCAGAGGCCATGGAGATCCCCGACGAGTTCCGTCAGGATCCGACCTGGTTCCGCACGAATGGTGAGCGCTACGGGCGTGACGGATGCCGCGTGCCCATCCCCTGGGAAGCGGATGCTCCTGCCTACGGTTTCAACGACTCCGGTGATGCGTGGCTGCCGCAGCCGGCCGAGTGGGCGGCATTCGCCCGCGACGTCGAGGAGCCGGATGCCACCTCCACCCTCAACCTTTACAAGGCACTGCTGCGCCTGCGTCGCGAACGCGCGCTGGGCACCGGTTCGCTGGTGTGGGAAGACCTCGGCACGGATGCTGTCGCGTTCCGCCGCGGCGACCTGCACGTGGCAGTGAACCTGAGTGATGCTCCGCTCGAGCTGGGCGAAGGCGTGACGTTCGTCGTGCAGAGTCAGGCTTTTGATGGCACCGCACTGCCGACGGACACCGCCGCCTGGTATCTGAAGGCCTGACCCCGCCACATGGTCAGCATCGATGAGGTCGCCAAGCTGGCCGGAGTCTCCACGGCGACGGTTTCGCGCGCGCTCAGCGGTCGCGGCTATGTGTCAGCAGTATCCCGTGAGCGAGTCCACGTAGCCGCGCAATCGCTCGGCTACGTGGTCTCGTCACGCGCATCGAGCCTCGCTTCCGGCCGCACCCGGAACATCGGCGTCGTCGTGCCGTTCCTGGATCGCTGGTTCTTCAGCACCGTGCTCTCCGGTGTCTCCAGCGCCCTGATGCGCCATGGCTACGACATCACGCTCTACAACATCACGGCGGATGCGGATGCCCGCAAGGACGTGTTCGAGACGGCGCTGCGCAGGCAGCGAGTGGATGCCGTGATCGCCGTGTCGATCGAACTCGACGAGGCAGAGACCACGCGGTTGCTCGCGCTCGGGCTGCCCGTCATCGCGATCGGTGGCCCGAATCCGAAGCTCGACACCCTCACCGTCGACGATTTCGCCCTCGCCCAGCTCGCCACTGAGCACCTACTGGGCCTCGGTCACACCGAGATCGCGCATATCGGTGCGAACCCAGAGTTCGACATCGACTTCCACATCCCCACCAATCGCCGCCTCGGTTTCGAGAAGGCATTGGCGGATGCCGGGATCACCCTGAACCCCGCCCTGCTCGAGCCAGCGGACTTCACGGTCGAGGGCGGCTATCGCGCCTGCAAGCAGCTGCTCGGGCGCCCGGGCGCCCGCCCGACGGCGGTGTTCGCGGCATCCGATGAGATGGCGGTCGGCGCCATCCTCGCCGCACGTGACCTCGGCTACCGCGTTCCCGAAGATCTGTCGGTGATCGGTATCGATGGCCACGACCTGGGCCGGGTCTTCCGCCTCACCACTGTCGACCAGTTCCCGTTCAAGCAGGGCGAGCGGGCAGCAGATGCCGTGCTCGCCAGGTTGAGCGCGGATTCGACCACCCCTCAGGAGCACGAGGCACTGCCCTTCGAACTGCGGGTTCGCGGGACGACCGCGCGACGCTGACCCGCACCGTTCCCGCGGATCAGGCGGTTCCGCGGATCAGCAGGTTCCGCGGATCAGGCGGGCGGGAAGCCGCCGCTCAGCCGGCCGTGGAACATTCCGCTGGCGTCGTTGAGCCCCACCAGCTCGACGGACTTGCCGTGCTGTGCGTACTTGGTCTGAATTGCGTCCAGTGCGGCGACGGTCGACGCGTCCCAGATTCGCGATCGTGACAGGTCGATGACGACACGGCCCGGATCGTCGGCATACTCGAACTGCGTGGTCAGGTCGTTGCTGCTGGCAAAGAACAGCTGGCCGTCGACGACGTAGTGCGCAGTGTCGCCCGCCACCGTTCGGACCACCGTCACGAAGTGTGCGACCCGCCTGACGAACAGCACGGACGCCATGAGCACCCCGGCGATGACCCCGATCGCCAGGTTGTTGGTGATGACAACCGCGAGCACGGTGACGAGCATGACCGCGGTCTCGCTCTTCGGCATCCGCTTCAGAGTCGACGGACGGATGCTGTGCCAGTCGAATGCCCCGATCGCGACCATGACCATGACGGCGACGAGCGCGGCCATCGGAATCGTCGAGACGAAGTCGCCGAATACGACGACGAGAAGGAACAGGAAGATCCCGGCGCAGAACGTCGAGATGCGGGTGCGCGCGCCGGATTCCTTGACGTTGATCATGGTCTGGCCGATCACGGCGCATCCGCCCATGCCGCCGAAGAACCCGGACAACATATTCGATACGCCCTGCGCCCAGGCCTCACGCGTCTTGCGAGAGTGCGTGTCAGTGATCTCGTCGACGAGCTTGGCCGTCATCAGCGTCTCCATGAGGCCAACCACGGCGACAGCGAGCGCGAATGGCGCGATGATCGTGAACGTCTCCCAGGTGAGCGGCACATTCGGGATGAAAAGCTCGGGGAGGCTCTGCGGCAGCTCGCCCTGATCGCCGACCGTCGGCACCCTGATCGCGAAAACCATGACCACGGCGGTCACGATGATCACCGAGATCAGTGGCGCCGGGATGATCTTGGTGATCTTCGGCATGAAGATCATGACGACGATGCCAAGCGCCACCAGCGGATACACCAGCCAGGGCACGTTCAGCAGGTGCGGCACCTGCGAGCTGAACACGAAGATCGCCAGCGCGTTGACGAACCCGGTCATGACGCTGCGGGGGATGAAGCGCATGAGCTTCGCGACTCCGAGCACAGCGAGCAGCACCTGGAACAGCCCGGCGAGCAGGATGGTGGCGATGAGGTAGTCCAGGCCGTAGGCCGGCGCCACCGGAGCGACGACCAGTGCGACGGCACCGGTGGCCGCGGTGACCATTGCCGGACGTCCACCGAGGAACGCGATCGACACCGCCATGATGAATGACGAGAACAGGCCGACCTTGGGGTCGACTCCGGCGATCACCGAGAACGCGATGGCCTCGGGGATGAGGGCGAGACCGACCACGAGCCCCGCGAGGACTTCGCGCGTCAGCATCCGCGGGTTCTTCAGAGCGGTGAGAACAGACGGATTCGCGCGATAGCGGGCGCGATCGTCAGCGGCAGTGGTCATGAAGACTCCAGAGGTGAACGCCCCGACCGGGGCAGATCCACTGTAGCCGGGGAACGATCCGCGTTCAGGCGACCACGAAACCGGTGCGTAGCAGCACCTCATCCCGCGAACTCGGGCCCACCAGCAGCTCGAACTCTCCTGGTTCCACGACTCTGTTGCCTGCGGCGTCCACGATCGTGCAGTCCGCGACGGGCAGATCGATCCGCACCCGGGCGCTCTCTCCCGGCGCCAGTGCCACTTGGCGGTAGGTCTTGAGCTCCTTGTCGGCCCAGCTGACGCTGGTGATGGCGTCCCGTACGTACACCTGCACTGTCTCGATCGTCGGACGCTCACCGGTGTTCGTCACCGTCACCTGTGCGACGACGGTGTCGGATGCCGCGAGCGTCGCCTCTTCGACCACGAGATCGGAATACGCAACCGTCGTGTACGACAGACCCTCACCGAACGCCCATGCCGGCGACTGCGTGAGGTCGGCGTAGCGGTCACCGTGCTGCCCGCGGATCTGGTTGTAGTAGGTCGGCTGTTGACCGGCATGCCTGGCGAACGAGATCGGCAGACGGCCGGTTGGTTCGGTCACACCCGTCAGCAGCTCGGCGATCGCGCGTCCGCCCTGCATGCCCGGGTTCGCCACCCACAGCACCGCCGCGGCACGCGAAACGGATGCCGGCAGCACGAGCGGCTTCGACGCGAGCAGCACGACGATCACCGGCTTACCGGTCTCGATCAGTGCGTCGAGCAGGGCGATTTGCCCGCCGATTAGTTCGAGCGTCGCGGTCGAGCGGCCCTCGCCGTAAAGGCCCAACGCATCGCCGACGACAGCGATGACGGCATCCGCAGACTCGGCCGCCGCGACAGCCGCAGCGATCTGATCGGCATCCGGTGCGCAGGGCGACACGACCGGAGGCCGAGGCTGGCCATCCGGCCAGGTCACGCCGCGTGGGTCGGGTTCGAGAGTGAGGATGTCCGCACCGCGTGCGTGCACGACCTCCCATGGCGCGATCTCGCGCAGACCGTCGAGCACGGTCGTGATCATCTCGCGTGGCTGTCCGTCGAGCCAGCCGGCCTGACCGGAGCCACCGGCCCAGTCGCCAAGCTGTTCCTGCGCATCATCCGCGAGCGGCCCGACGACGGCGACGCGCTTCACGGTCGCTGGCGCAAGTGGCCCACCAGGCGCAGCCGGCGCAAGTGGCAACGTACCGTCGTTCTCCAAAAGCACGAGCGAGCGGCGGGCGACCTCGAGGTTCAGCTCCGCGTGCGCGGCCGTCCCGACGAGCTGCTCGACAGCTTCGACAGGAAGCCGCGGGTTCTCGAAAAGGCCGAGCTCGAACTTCAGCGTCAGGATCCGCTCGACAGCAGCGTCGAAGGAGTTCTCGTCGAGCAAGCCCTGGGCGACAGCATCCAGCGCACCTTCGAAGAAGGTCGGCGTATTCATGACCATGTCATTGCCGGCTTTCACCGCGGCGGCGGCGGCGTGCGCGATGTCGGGCTGCACGTGCTGTTCCCACACCATTCGGCCGACGTTGTCCCAGTCGGTGATGAGCGTGCCGGTGTAGCCCCACTCACCGCGCAGCACGTCGTTGAGCAGCCAGTCGTTGATCGTGATCGGGACGCCGTCGGTGCTCTGATATCCGAGCATGAAGGTGCGGCATCCTTCCCGTGCGACGCGCTCGAACGGTGGCAGGAACCACGAACGGAGCTTGCGGCGCGAGATGTCCGCCTCGCTGGCGTCGCGTCCGCCCTGGGTCTCGGAGTATCCGGCGAAGTGCTTGGCCGAGGCGAGAATCGCGGTCGGGTCGTCGAGCCCTTTGCCCTGATATCCCCGCACCATGGCGGAGGCGAGTTCGCCGATGAGGAACGGGTCTTCGCCGAACGTCTCGTTCACGCGCCCCCAGCGGAGGTCACGGGCAATGCAGAGCACTGGTGAGAATGTCCAGTGGATGCCGGTGGCTGCCACCTCGACCGCGGTTGCACGGGCGACGCGCTCGATGAGCGAAGCGTCCCATGAAGAGGCCATTCCGAGCTGGGTCGGATAGATCGTCGCACCCGGCCAGAAGGAGTGGCCATGGATGCAGTCTTCCCCGACGATCAGCGGGATGCGCAGCCGCGTCTGAGCGGTCAGCTCGTTCGCGCGCAAGAGACGCTCCGGAGAGGTGTGCAGAATCGATCCGACCGAGCGGCGCAGCACATGATCGTCGAGATCATCGCGCGCGTCGAGCTGCAGCATCTGCCCGATCTTCTCCTCAAGCGTCATGCGCCCGAGGAGGTCGGCGACCCGCTCCGGGATGGGCAGATCGGCGTTCAGGTAGGGGACGGTTCTCAGTGTGGGGTGTGTCATCACTTCTTGATCTCTGTCATGGTCTTCAGGGAGGATTCGGTGCGCACGACGGTGACGGCGTCGTTGACGTCGAGCCCCTTCTTCTTCATGGCGCGGGCGCGTTCGCCGGCGGAGCGCAACCGCGGATTGACGTATTCGTCGATGCCGAAGTTGATCAGCGACAGGGCGACGCCGATGGCTGCGATGCAGAGCCCCGGAGGCATGTACCACCACCACTGATTCTGACCGAAGGCGCCCTGCGCCGAGGCCCAGTTCAGGATCGTGCCCCAGTTGTAGGTGGTCATCGGGATCACCCCGATGTACGACAGCGTCGTCAGCGCCAGAATGGCGGCAGTCACCGTGCCGACGAAGCTCGCGGCGATCAGTGCCATGAGGTTCGGCAGCATCTCGACGGTGATGATGCGGCGCAACGGCTCTCCGTTGGCGCGAGCGGCCTGGACGAAGTCTCGGTTGCGCAACGACATGGTCTGCGCGCGCAGCACGCGCGCTCCCCACGCCCATCCGGTGAGCCCCAGCACCCCGGCGATGAGCACCAACGGCGGGTCTTCGAACAGTGAGGAGACGATGATGATCAGTGGAAGGCCGGGAATCACTAGGAACACGTTGGTCAGCGCCGACAGCGCCTCGCTCTTCCACCCGGAGAGGTAGCCCGCGATCACACCCACGGTGATCGCGATGAGGGTTGCGATGAGAGCTGCGAGGAAGCCGACGACGATGACACCGCGGGTGCCGTGGATGACCTGGCTGAGAACATCCTCACCGATATGGGTCGTCCCCAGCCAGTGAGCTGCGGAGGGCGGCTGCAACCGGGCCGAGTTGTCAATCTTCGTCGGCGAGAAGGGTGCGAGCACATCGGCGAAGATCGCAACAAGCACGAAGAACGCGAGGATCGACAGGCCAGTGATCGATTTCGCATTGCGGAACATCGCGAAGGCGCTGGCGGTCTTCGTCAGGAATGTAGTGATGGTCATCGCTCAGGCCTCCGTCTGGCGCGTACGCGGGTCAAGGAATGCGTAGGCGATATCAGCGAGGATGTTCGCCACCAGCACCGACAGGGTGAGGACGAGGAAGACGCCCTGCATGAGCGCGTAGTCCTTCGCGTTCGTGGCATCCAGAAGAAGCTTGCCGACGCCGGGATAGCTGAAGACCATCTCCATGACGATCGTGCCGCCGACGATGAAGCCGATCGACAGCGCGAAGCTCTGAATCTGCGGCAGCACGGCGTTGCGGGCGGCATACCGCCACAGCACACGCCGGTTCGGCATGCCCTTCGCCTGCGCGACAGTGATGTAGTCCTCATCGAGAACGGTGAGCATCATGTTTCGCATCCCGAGCATCCATCCGCCGAGCGAGGCGATGACGATGGTCGCTGCGGGAAGCGTGCCGTGGTGGATGACCTGGCCGATGAACTCCAGGTTCCAGCCGGGCACCATCCCGACGCCATAGGCCTTGCCGATCGGGAACCAGCCGAGGTTCACCGAGAAGACGGCGATCGCGAGCAGACCCAGCCAGAAGTAGGGGATGGTGCTGAGGAACGTGGTGATCGGGATGAACGCCTCCAGGCGGCTGCCCCGGCGCCATCCGATGATCGCGCCACCGATCGTGCCGATTGCGAAAGAGACGATCGTCGCGAAGCCGACCAGCCCGATCGTCCACGGCAACGCCTGGCTGATCACCTCGGTGACTGGGCGCAGGCCATGCAGCAGCGAGACGCCGAGGTCTCCATGCAGCAGCAATCCCCAGTAGTCCAGGTACTGCTGGAAGAGGCTCTTGTCTGTGTCGAGGCCGAGCAGGGCACGCAGCGCGTCGGCCGCTTCCGGGGAGACGTCCCGGTTGCGCGCGAGGTACTGGGTGACCGCATCGCCCTTCATCATGCGGGGCAGGAAGAAGTTGATCGTGAGAGCCGCCCACAGCGTGAAGAGGTAGAACGCGGCGCGTCCGCCGAGGAAGCGCCACGGGATGCGCGAGCGACCGGCGATGACCTTCGTCGCCGTGGTGCCGATCTCGACGGCGTTTACGCTCTCATGCTGTTCGGCGAGAGGGGCCTGGGGTTCAACGGTGGTCATCGTGCACCTCCGAGGGTGTCGGCGAAGAATCGCTCAGGGTCGGGGGATGCGGCGCGCAGCTCCTGCGTGTACGGGTCCTTCGGCCGCAGGATGACATCATCGGCCGGGCCGTGCTCGACGACGCGACCCTGGTTGAGCACCATGATCTCGTCACTGAAATGGCGAGCGGTGGCGAGGTCATGCGTGATGTACAGCACGCCGAGTCCCTCCTCTCGCTGCAGGTCGGCGAGCAGGTTCAGCACTCCGAGCCGGATGGAGACGTCGAGCATCGACACCGGTTCGTCAGCGACGAGGATCGAAGGATGGGATGCCAACGCTCGAGCAATCGCGACGCGCTGACGCTGCCCGCCGGAGAGTTCGTGTGGACGGCGATCGATCACAGTATCCGGATCCAGCCGCACGCGCTCGAGCAGGCGGCGCACCTCGGCCTCGGTCTCGTCCTTCGGCACGACGGCGTCCAGACGCAACGGACGCTCCAGGTGATACCGGATCGAGTGGTACGGGTTGAGGGAGGCGAAGGGGTCTTGGAAGACCATGCGCAGCTGCTGACGGTACGTGCGCAGACCCTTGCCGCGACGCGGGATCGGGGCACCGTCGAGCAGCACCTCGCCGCTGGTGGGCCTCTCCAACTGAGTGAGGATCTTCGCGATCGTCGACTTGCCGCTGCCGGACTGGCCGACCAGGCCCAGGGTGCGCCCTGACTCCAGGGTGAAGCTGACGTCGGAGAGCGCGGTGATCTGACCGGCACCTCGGACGTTGTAGATCTTCGTGATGTTTCGGACCTCGAGAATGCTCATCGGAGGACCACCCCCTTCTCTCCGGTCAGGCGCGGGAACGACGACAGGAGCGTACGGGTGTACTCGTCCTGCGGGGCGTTCCAGATGCGCTCTGCGGTGTCGAGCTCGACGATCTCGCCTTCGCGCATGATCGCGATGCGATCGCTGATCTCCAGCAGCAGCGGGAGGTCGTGGGTGATGAAGATGACCGAAAAGCCGAAGGCCTCGCGCAGCTGCGAGATCTGACGCAGAATCTCGCGTTGGACGAGCACGTCCAACGCGGTCGTCGGCTCGTCCATCACCATCAGCTGCGGTCGCAGAGCCAGCGCCATCGCGATCATCACGCGCTGGCGCATGCCGCCGGATAGCTCATGCGGGAAGGAGCGGATGCGCTGCGCGCCCACCTTGACGATCTCGAGCAGCTCGATGACCGCCTCACGGTGCTCCCGCCTGCTCATGCCTGGGCGATGGATCTCGAAGACGTCCCCGAGCTGGGAGCCGATCGTGGCCACGGGGTTGAGCGCGTTCATCGCCCCCTGGAACACCATCGAAATCTTGTCCCAGCGGAACCGTCGCATCTGCTCGGCGTCGAGGGTGCCGACGTCGATGTCATCACCCATTCCGTCGTGGAAGGTGACGGAGCCGCTCGTGATCACAGCGGGCGCCTTGAGCAGGCGCTGGATGCCGTAGGCGAGGGTGGTCTTGCCGCATCCGGATTCTCCGGCAAGGCCGAGAATCTCGCCGCGCTGCAGTTCGAGGCTGACGTTCTTCACCGCCGCCACGGGCGGGTCCACGTCGTACACGACCGAGAAGTCGCGTACGGAAAGAAGTGGGTCTGACATGGGTATCACTTTCATGCTCACCGCACCCGCGAGACTTCACGTGTGTCACGGAATCCGAGGGAAACGGTGACACACGCGAAGTCTCGCGGGAGGGTTTAGGACGCGGGGGTCAGTGCCGTCAGGATCTGGACGATGCCCGGCTGAGTCGGGTCGGCCGAGGCGTACTGATCACTCTCGGTCGGCCATCCGACGTAGTTGCGGGTGTTGTACTGACCCAGCAGAGGGTGTGAGCCGAGCGGGATCGCCGGTACGTTCTCAGCGAAAGCCGTCTCCATCACCGTCAGGGCGGCTGCACGATCCTCATCAGAGGACGCGTTCGCGTAGGTGTTCAGTGCCGCGGTGACCTCCGGGTCGTCAAAGCGACCGAAGTTGAACTGCGCCTTGCCGTCGACGATCCACTTGGGGTCCATCGTTGAGGTGTAGAGACCGTAGGCGTTTCCGGTGTCCTCGAGCCAGTGGATGATCGCCTGGAACGTGCCCTCTTGGCGTGCGGCATCCCAGCCGCCCCAGTCGGGCTGGTCGATCTTGACTTCGATGCCAAGCCCCTCGTCAAGCTCTTCCGCGATGAGGGCCTGCTCGGTGTTCCAGTCGCTCCATCCGGCAGGGACCGAGATCGAGAAGGACACTGCCTCGCCGTCGGGGTCGATCAGGTCTTCGTCCTTCCAGGTGTAGCCGGCATCCGTGAGGATCTGCTTCGCCTTGTCGATGTCGACGGAGTAGTCAGCGCCCTGGTACTCGGGAATGATCTCGTCTTCGAGCAGGGATCCGAGTCCCGTCGCGTTCCAGATGACCTCGCTCGCGCCCTCACGTGCGATGTCGACGTAGGCCTGACGATCGATCGTCCACGCCAGAGCCTCGCGAAGTGCCGGATCGTTGAACGGCTTGGTCTGCAGGTTGAAGAACAGCGTTCCTGCACCGGCCGTCGATGAGACGAGGTAGTGGTTGTCCTCGTCGACGGACAGATAGCTTGCTTCGATCTGCGGGATGAATGCCTGTGCCCAGTCTGCTTCGCCGGATGCGAGCGCGGTCGTGAGTGCAGCGTTGTCGCCGTAGGAGACGTAGTGCAGTTCGGGGACCGCGAGCTCGCCACCCCAGTAGTCCTCGTTCGCGGTGAGGGTGACCGACTCCGTGGTCCAGCTCGATAGCGCGTAGGGGCCGGTGCCGACGGCGAGCCCGTCTGCAGTGAGCGGGTCGGTGTTGGGGTCTTCGATGTTCTCCCAGATGTGCTTGGGGACGATCGGCGTGTGCAGCACGCGTGCCTGGGCGGTGTACTTCGAGTCGGCGAACTTCAAGGTGATGGCATCGCCGTCGACGGTCGCGCCCTCGTAGTGCAGGCCCTGGGAGTCGGCGAGTTTGCCGCTGAGGAACTGGTCGAAGGTGAACACGATGTCATCGCCGGTGAAGGGCGTGCCATCGCTCCAGTTGACGCCGCTGCGGGGCACGACGGTGACCTCGGTGTAGTCGTCGTTCCATTCGACCGATTCGGCCAGCCACGGGGTGGTGGCGAGGTCGCCAGTCGGGTTGACGAGGGCGAGGGGCTCGAAGATCACCTTCGCGTAGCCGTACTTCGAGGCGGAGGAGTCGCCGAGGTAGGGGTTGTGCGATTCGGTGGTGATCGCGCCGTCGGGCTTGGCGATGGTGAGCGCCGCACCGCTGGGGTCGTTCGAATTGGAGCCGTCGGACGACGGCGAGGAGCAGCCGGCGAGGACGCCAGTGCTGAGGGCGGCGATCGCGCCGATGGCGATCAGAGATCTGCTGAGCTTCATTGCTTCTCCTTGGACACGGTCTTTGTGCAGGGGCTTTACTTACTCACGAGAAAGTAAACTTTAGTGAGATTACCTACAAGTAAGTAAGCTTTGCAAGTCACCATTACCAGACCGTTACACTCGCCCCAGGAGGATGCCGTGGCCACCGACCCAAAAGAGACGACGCGAACGCGCCCCGCCACGCTCGAGAAGCGCACCGAGATCCTGAAAGCCGCGATCGACATCTTCGGCAACAAGGGCTCAACGAACGGCACCCTCTCCGACGTCGCGGAGCAGGTCGGGCTGACGCACGCCGGCGTGCTCCATCACTTCGGTTCGAAACAGAACCTGCTGCTCGAGGTGCTCGCCTTCCGCGACCAAGACGATGTCGCCGAACTGCTCGAAAAGCACATCCCCGGCGGGGCCGAGCTGTTTTTGCACCTGGTTCGCACAGCTTTCACCAACGCCCAGCGGCCTGGCATCGTGCAGGCGTACACGGTGCTGTCCGCTGAGTCTGTGACCGACGACCACGCGGCGCGCAGCTTCTTCGAGGAGCGCTACACGACTCTCCGCCATGAGGTCTCGACTGCGTTTCACGCGCTGTGCGTCCAGCAGGGCGTGGCAGAACCAGACACTGTGTCCGCGGCATCCGCCGCCATCCTCGCGGTGATGGACGGACTGCAACTGCAGTGGCTGCTGCATCCTGACATCGTCGAACTCGGCGAAGCGAGCGAGTTCGCGATCCGTGCGATCGTGAACGGCGTTCTCCGCCCGGGGCCGGAGTTGGAAAGTTACGTTCGCGCAGCGTCCTGAGATGAGGACACCACAGCCCCTCCCGCAGATAGAGTCGAGGCCATGAGCATCGACCTTGAGGCGCTGTACATCGATCTGCACCAGCATCCGGAACTGTCGTTCCAGGAGACACGCACCGCGGGCATCGCCGCCCAGCATCTGCGCGATCTCGGACTCGAGGTCGAAGAAGGTGTCGGCATCACCGGGGTCGTCGCTCTGCTGCGCAACGGCGATGGTCCCGTGGTCTGGGCACGCGCAGACATGGATGCTCTCCCCGTCGAGGAGCAGACCGGGCTGGCCTACGCGAGCACCGCGACCGGCATAGATCCTGCCGGGCACACCGTGCCCGTGATGCACGCATGCGGCCACGACATGCACGTGACCGCAATGGTCGGCGCCGTCGAAAAGCTCGTCGCCGAGCGCGGCGAATGGTCAGGGACACTGGTCGTGCTCATCCAACCGGCCGAGGAGTATGGTGCGGGCGCGCGGGCGATGCTGGATGCCGGAATCCTCGACCGCTACCCGAAGCCCGACATTGTGCTCGGCCAGCACGTCACTCCGTTCCCGGCCGGAATCATCGGCGTGCGCAGCGGCACGCAGATGGCGGCATCCGATGGCCTCACCGTGACCCTGCATGGCCGCGGCGGGCACGGCTCCCGTCCGCACACCACCATCGACCCGATCGTGATGGCGGCGGCCACCGTCATGCGGCTGCAGACGATCGCATCCCGCGAGATCGATCCCAAGGACGTGGCGGTCGTCACCGTCGGCTCGATCCACGCCGGGCTCAAGAACAACATCATCCCGACCGAGGCGACGCTCGAGCTGAGCCTGCGCTACCCCAACGACGAAATGCGCAAGAAGGTGCTCGCGAGCGTCGAGCGCATCGTCCGCGCAGAGGCTGCGGCATCCGGCGCTGAGCGCGAGCCCGAAATCCGCACCGATCACACTCTCCCGGCGACGATCAACGACGAGGACGCGACCTCACGAGTGGTCACCGCGCTGACTCACGTGCTCGGCGAAGGATCCGTGATCGATCCGGGCATGTTCACCGGCAGTGAAGACGTGTCCTGGTTCGCTCGGGATGCCGGCGCACCGCTGGTGTTCTGGTTCTGGGGCGGGCTTGATCCGGCAACGTACGCCGCCGCAGTGGCCGGTGGCACCGTCGACAGCGACATTCCGACGAACCACTCGCCGTTCTTCGCGCCGGAGATCCACCCGACCATCGAGATCGGCGTGACAGCGATGTCCACGGCCGTGCGGGAGTTCTTGGCCTGAGGCACCGTCGAAAGAGCAGACCAGGGCCGCTTGCCTGGCTGCTGCACACCGATCGCCTCGAAGGAGATGCGATGACCGACCCCGAGATCCGTACGCAGACGCTCGAGTACCACCCGGCGGAAAGCGACGCTAGAAAGGTGTTCGCACGGTCGGGGCTCGAGTACCTCCGAGCGATGGCCACTGGTGCGGTGGCGTATCCGCCAATCGGCAGCCACATCGGCCTGCGCGTCGTGAGCGTCGAAAACGGCGACATCGTGATGACCGCCGAGCCTAACGAGTCGCACTACAACCCGCTTGGCTCCGTCCAAGGCGGTTTCTTCGCCACCATCCTCGACGCGGCGTGCGGCTGCGCCGCCCACTCGACGCTGCCGGCTGGTGTCGGGTACACGAGCCTCGATCTCAAGGTCTCGTTTCTGCGGCCCGTGACCGCCGATACCGGCACGGTCACCGCGCACGGCTGGGTAACGAAGGGCGGCCGGAACGCGGCATTCACCGAGGCTGACCTCCGCGACGCGGCTGGACTGATCCTGGCCACCGCGTCGAGCACCTGCCTCATCGTGCGCCTCGACGTTCCGCAGACCTGAGCGACGGCCGTGCGAGAGTGCTTGGGCTGTGCCGTCGGCTAAAGAGCTGCCGAGAACACACAAACCGTCCTTCCTGCTAGTCCGGAGGGACGGTTTGTGTGTTCTCGATCGACGAACGCCGCTACACCTTCATGACGCGGGGCGGGGGCGGATCCAGTTGCCGCCTGGGCACGCCGTGCGCCTCTCGGTGCAGGCGTTCCATGCGGCTGTCGAGCTCGCTCGCCGCATCCGCGGCGTCCGCCAGGCTCTCCACGAGATGCGAAGGCACCCGGTTCGAGAACTTGTAATAGATCTTGTGCTCCAGGCTCGCCCAGAAATCCATCGCAATCGTGCGGAACTGCACCTCGACGGGAACCATCAGTGGCCCGGTCGACAGGAACACCGGCACTTCGATGATCACGTGCAGGCTCTTGTAGCCGTTGGCCTTGGGCTCTTTGATGTAGTCCTTCACCGCGCGCACTGTGATGTCATCCTGCTCGGTCAGCAGATCGAACAACTGGTAGACGTCGGCGACGAAGCTGCACGTCACGCGAACACCGGCGATGTCGGTGATCTCCTTGCGGATACGTGCGAAGTCCGGCTCTTCGATCCCCTTTCGGGCGACCTTCTCCACGATGCTGTCGGGCGTCTTGAGCCTGCTCTTCACATGCTCGATCGGGTTGTAGGCGTGATCGTGCAGGAACTCATCTCGCAGGATCGAGATCTTCGTCTCGACCTCGCGCATCCCGAACTCGTACTCGCGCAGGAAGCGCTGGAACTCGTCTCGGAGTTCGCGGGCCTGATGGATGTCGTCTTCGCTGACCTGAAGGGTCGTCATGAGACCGACGTTACGCGGCCGTGTTCAGAACACGCTGTGCGTTTCGCTGCGAGCGGATGCCGAGCATCAGCTGAGAGCGCAGCGACTCTGGATCGTCAGCCGCAGTAGGCCATCCGAATTGCCACGCAGGCTTCCCTGCTGGATCGCGCTTGTCTCATCGCCGTAGAGGAGGTTCGTGCCGGCCGCGCGATCCCGGGTGAATCCGTCCGCAACCCAGGCGCTGAGGATAGCCTCTTCGCTCGCCACGTTGTCGCCGGTGCGGATCTCGATCCTGACGGCCGCAGCACTGCCGCCGGTCTCGCACGCGACGAAGTCGATCACGATGGCATCCGCCCCGGAGACCGGCTCGGCGTCCGCGAAGACAACCGGACCAGTGGCGGCCTCGAGGCTGCGATCGAGCCGATCGCGTACGGCGGCCTCGATCTCGGTCGTCGTGAAAGTCGGCGCAGGAGGAGCGAGTATCTCGAGATCCCCCGGCACCGGTTCCTCGGCATACGCGAGACCTGCCTCGATCTCCTGCCCCAACCCGACCGTGGCGCCGAGAGCGAGGATGCCGACGCTCAGCCACAGCCCACCGGCGAACACGAGTGGCGCGACCCAGCGCCGCAGCATCCCGCCGATCGTCGTAATCAGTGCAAGGCACGCGAGGGGTGCGAGCAGAGTCAGCGCGAATGTCCGCGTCTCGCGGTAGCCGTCCACCTGCGCAAGCCACATCTGCGGTGTCAGATCGTCCGGATCCCAGGGCGTAGCGAACACCAGTGCGCCGAACACGATGAGAAGCGGAATGGCGCAGACGACCCATCCGCCGATGAGCGTCAAGGTAGCGACCGCCGAATGGGGTGCGTATTCCCAGGTCGATTCGGTTGGCGCCATGCGTCGACGCTAGACAGGAAACCTGCGAGAGCGCCGACCGGAAGCTCACGCCGAGGGTGCGAGCGCCAGGTTGTCAGCGCCTGGCCGCCACCAACGCCGCCTCGGTGCGGGTGGCGACACCCAGCTTTCGCAGGATCGCAGACACGTGCACGCTCGCAGTCTTCGCGCTGATGAAGAGCCGCTCTCCGATCTGCCTGTTGCTGAGGCCCTCGCCCACCAGTGCGAGCACCTGGCGCTCACGGGTCGTGAGTTCGAGCTCGTCGGTCATACGCTCGCTGGCAGTGATTCCGCTCGCCAGCCCGAACGCTGCGACGCTCTCCCGAAGTGGCACGTGTCCAATTGCCGTTGCCGCTTTCGACGCATCTGCCAGCACAGCCTGAGCGCCGCTTCTGTCACCCGTCGCGACGAGCATCCGCGCCAGTTCGAGACGGGTGACGCCGCGCATTGTCGCCGGGATGTCGTGCTTCTCGGAGACGTCGATCGCCGCACGCAGCGCGTCGATCGACGGGTCGAGCATCGCGTCGAGGATCGTCGCCCAGTCGTCAGAGCGCACGGTGTCAGGCAGTTCTGACCAGAGGCGGCGTATCGCCGGGTGCTCGTACATGGTGCTGACTCCTCCTCGGCGCTTCGTTTTGATGCGCTGAGTCAACATTCCGCTCTAAGGCACCCGCCTGACATCGGGCAGATGCCCTATTTCCGCGCGGGCGGATGCCTCAGACCGCGGCCATCGCCGCGGCGATGAGCACCTCAGCGGCCCCACGCGCCTGGGCCGCAACCCTCGGATCCGAGGAGATCGCAGCCGTGCTCTGCGCACCTTCAGCGAGGATCGACAACTGCGCGGCAAGTGCATCAGGAGCGCCGATCTCGGCGACGAGTCCGGCCATGTACTGCTGGAACGACGCTTTGTGTTCGCGGACGATCTGAGCGATCTCGGGCGTCGTGCCGCCGAGTTCGCCGAACGCGTTGATGAACGCGCATCCGCGGAAGTCGTCGGTGCAGAACCAGCCCTCCAGAAAGTCGTACACGGCCAGCAAGCGCGCGCGTGGATCGTCGCCAGCGACCGCCACGGCGCCGGTCAGCAAACTCTCCCACTCCTCATGCTTGCGCGCGAGGACGGCGATGATGATGTCGTTCTTCGACGGAAACAGCGTGTAGACGCGCTTCAGCGAGACGCCCGCGGCGGTGCGCAGCTCGTCCATGCCGACAGCCGCGTATCCCTTGGCGTAGTAGAGCCCCTCTGCGGCGTCGAGGATGCGCTCGCGAGCTTCTTCCGAATTCATTTCTCCATCCTACTTGACACGAGAACGATCGTTCTCTATGTTTGGACTCATCACTGGAGAACGCTCGTTCTCTTCCGCAAGCGAAAGGCATGATCATGGGAAACATCACCGTAGGAACCGAGAACAGCACCGCCATCGAGCTCTACTACGAAGATCAGGGCTCCGGCCAGCCGGTCGTGCTCATCCACGGCTACCCGCTCGACGGACACAGCTGGGAGCGCCAAACCCGCGAGCTGCTCGCAAACGGTTACCGCGTCATCACCTACGATCGCCGCGGCTTCGGCCAGTCATCCAAGGTTGACAGCGGATACGACTACGACACCTTCGCCGCAGATCTGAACACACTGCTCGAGACCCTGAACCTTCGCGACGTCATCCTCGTCGGCTTCTCGATGGGCACCGGAGAACTCGCCCGCTATGTTTCCCGCTACGGACACGAGCGCGTCGCGAAGCTCGCCTTCCTCGCCTCACTCGAGCCATTCCTCGTGCAGCGCGACGACAACCCAGAGGGCGTACCGCAGGACGTGTTCGACGGCATCGCCACTGCCGCCAAGGGTGACCGCTACGCCTGGTACACACAGTTCTTCCAGAACTTCTACAACCTCGACGAGAATCTCGGCACGCGCATCAGCCCGGAGGCCGTCACCGGCAGCTGGAACGTTGCGACCAGCAGCGCCCCCGTTGCCGCATACGCGGTCGTCCCGGCCTGGCTCGAGGACTTCCGCGGCGATGTCGAGGCCGTTCGCGCGAGCGGCAAGCCCGCACTGATCCTGCACGGCACCGGCGACAACATCCTGCCGATCGATGCCACCGCCCGACGTTTCCACAAGGCTTTCCCCGAAGCTGACTATGTCGAGATCGAGGGCGCCCCGCACGGACTGCTGTGGACCCACGCCGACGAGGTCAACGCTGCGCTGGCTGCGTTCCTGGCCAAGTAGGGCCGCACATCGGCATCCCAAATCAGGAAGATGCCCCGAGATCAGGACGTTTCTGGACGAATCGTCCTGATCTCGGGCGTTGCTCCTGATTTCGGGTGGTTAGATGACAGCCGCTACGGCGTCATCCGGTCCGTCCGCGCACCGCGCCCGACACCGTTCACAGTCAGCAGGGTGCCAGTATCGGTGAACTCCTGCAGGATCTCGTTCTGCTGCTCGGATCCTTCGCGATGGGTGAGCAGGCTCACCACCACCGCAACGATCATCGCGCAGATGAATGCCGGCAGCAGCTCGTACATCTCCGGCCACATGGCCTTCCAGATGAAGACACCAGCAGCACCGACGAACATGCCGGCCAGCGCACCCCAGTTGGTGAGTTTGCGCCAGAACAGGCTGAGCAGGATCAGCGGACCGAACGCCGCCCCGAAGCCTGCCCACGCGAACGAGACCAGCCCGAGAATCGTGTCATTGGGCACGATCGCCAGCAGCCCGGCGATGATGGCGACGCCAAGCACGGTCATCCGCCCGAGCGTCATCAGCAACTTGGGCGAGGGCTCCTTCTTGACGATCTTGAAGAGGTCTTCCACGAGCGCGGAAGAGGCGACGATCAACTGGCTCGAGATCGTGCTCATAATCGCCGCGAGCACCGCTGCCAGCACGAGACCGGCGACGAATGGGTGCAGCAGCGTCTGCGCCATCACCAGCACGACCGTCTCAGCGTTCGCGAGGTCGATGCCCTGGTGTGCCATATAGGCGATGCCGACGAAGCCGGAGAACACTGCGCCGGTCAGAGAGATGATCATCCAGCTCATGCCGATACGGCGTGCCGCCTTCGCCTCACCGGGGTTACGCAGCGCCATGAACCGCACGATGATGTGCGGCTGGCCGAAGTAGCCAAGGCCCCACGCGAGCGACGAGATGATAGCCAGAATCGTTCCACCGGTCAGAGCCGTTCCGCCAATGAGCGAGATGTGGTTCGGGGCGAGGTCTTCGACGTAGGTGGCCACTTCGCCGAAACCGCCGACGGCGATGATCGCAGCAATCGGAACGACGATCAGGGCGATCAGCATCATCAGCCCCTGCACGACGTCGGTGAACGAGGCTCCGAGGAAGCCGCCGAACAGGGTGTACAGCAGTGTGATGCCCGCGACCAGAACCATGCCGAGCAGGTAGTCGGAGTTGAACGAGCTCTCGAAGAAGAAGCCACCGGCGACCATGCCCGAAGAGATGTACAGCGTGAAGAACACCAGGATCACGACGCCGGCGAGGATGCGCAGCAGCCGTGACGAGTCACGCAGCCGGTTCTCGAAGAAGCTCGGAATCGTGATCGAGTTCCGCGACACCTGTGTGTACGCGCGCAGGCGCGGGGCCACGAGCAGCCAGTTCAGATACGCGCCGATAGTGAGTCCGACGGCGATCCACGCCTCGATGAGTCCGGAGAGATAGATGGCTCCTGGCAGCCCCATGACGAGCCAGCCGGACATGTCGGATGCTCCGGCGCTGAGCGCCGCGACCCACGGGGGCAGGTTTCTCCCGCCGAGCATGTAGTCCTCGTGATCGGCCGTCTTGCGAAATGCAATGTAGCCAATGATGAGCATGGCCGCGAAATACAGCCCCAGTGCAATGAAGATGAACACTTGATCGGACATCGTCGTCCCTTCGTATTGATCGGTGCAGTCACTCGATCCTGGCAGGGCCAGAGGCCGGGGGCCAGCCCTACCCGATGGTGACCGTCAACGCCTTGCTCGTACTGACTCCGGCGGAGTTCACGAACTCGACGCGGTACGTATACGTCCCGGCCGTCCGATCGGTGACCGGCACCGAGACGCGCTGCGCGGCCGGGGTCTGCGAGGAAAGCGCCCCTTCGGCCAGCAGCACATCGTCCTCGAAGAGGCGGTAGCCGGTCGCGTTCGTGCCCCACCACATGTTGGCAGTGACCGTGTAGTTCCCGTCGCGATCCCGATTTTCGGCCGAGAGGACCGGCACCCCGGGGGCGGCATCCTTCACCGTGACGGTGACGGACTGCACAGCGGTCATGCCGCGCGAGTTCACGAGCTCTCCGGTGTAGACGTAGCTGCCATTCGCCTTGCCGCTCACGGCGATCTGTGCCGTCTGCGCTGCGGTGCCGCCGTACGTCAGCGGCACGGTCGCGATCTGCTCGCCGTTCTCGAACAGACGCAGCTTGGTGGCGTTCTGCCCCCACCACAGATTCATCGTCATGGTGAAGTCACCGTCGAGCAGCCCGGTGTCGTGTCCGTTGTCGTGCGACAACACCCCGCGGGCCGGCGCGGCCGGCGCGTCATCGAACAGTACGAGAGCGTCGAGGGCAGCGTTCAGCTCCTGAAGCGCACCCGCCACCGCCTCGTCATGCGGGTTCGCCGCGGCGAGCACGATGTCCGCGCGCTCGATCGCGCCTTGTAATCCGGCCGTCGAATCAGCAACATACTGCGCCGGATCGATCGCAGCGGCGACATCCCGCCGCGCACGCAACTGCGTGGTGTCGGCGCCAGGTTCCGGCATCTGCACCAGCTCGAAGTCGTCCATCGTGCCCCACGCGCCAGCGGGCAATGCGCCCGTCAGACTCAGCGTTGCGACACCATCGGCACCGACGTGCACTGCCTCGGTGGTCGGAGTCGACCACGCACGCCATCCGTCGAGCGTGAAGGCGACCGGTGTGCCTGTCTGCTCCGTTGTCGCCAGCGAAAGTGTGACGTTCCCGTCGGTACCCTCGCCGTCGCCCTGCAACGCGGCGCGAGCGACATAAGCGCCCTCCGGCAATCCCGTCACCGTCTGCGACAGCTCAAAGGAAAATGCGGATGCCGCGTAGAAGTGCGCCGAGTAGGACCCACCGTGCGGGTCATCCCAGGAACGCAGCGTCAGCCCAGCCCCGGTCACCGCCCACATGCTCGTGTCTGACTCCTCGAATCCGGGATTGAGCAGAAAGTTGTGCGCGGTAACCATGATCGTGGCGGATGCCTCAAGACCGGCGCCCGTTCGCCCGACGACCGTGTAGTTTCCGACGCCCTCGATGTACTGCACGGCCTCCGGCCACGTCACCGCCTGCTGCTCGGAGGTTCCATCGCTGTACTGCACAGTGACCTCACCGGGCAGCACCACGGTGTCGCCCTCGGTGAGTTGCAGTGCGACCGGCTGCACCGACTCGACCTGTCGGGGAGCTGTGGCACCGGTGCGCACATAGGAGAAGATGTTCAGCGCGTCGGATGCTGTGCCATCGAATCCGAACAGTGCCTGGTTCTCCCATGCTGATCCACCGAACCACTGACCGGCGTCATCCGGTTCGTATTCGCCGGCAAAACTCGACGCCCACCCGGATCCGTCGCGCTCCCACAGCACGCGGTTCTGTTCGAGCTGTTCCGCAGTGCCGACGGGCAGCCATGCCGGCTCCCAGTAGAAGACACCGATACCGGCATCTCCGACGTCGGCCACTGCCTGCACGACCGCGCGTACGGCATTCGCCTGACCCTGCACGCTCACCGGGTACTGCGTCGCTTCCTCTGGCAGGTCGATCACGTTGCCGTGGCCATCACCGTCTTCAAGCGTGAACGCCCACGAGGTTTCTGCGACCATGACCTTCTTGTCATAGGTGTCGGCGATGTCCTTCAGTACTGCGGTGAGGTTCGTAGGTGTGCCGTGCCAGAACGGGTAATACGACGAAGCGAAGACGTCGTAGTCAACATCGCGCAGATCCAGCTGCGCGGCGACATTCGCGTAGAAGCCCGCCCGCTCTGGGTTGGTGAAGTGAAGGGCGACCAGGGCATCCGGGGCTTCGGCACGCACCGCGGCAGAGCCGGCGGAGAATACCTTCGACATGTCGTCCCAGCCGCGCACTCCGGCCACGCCGCTGTTCGTCTCGTTACCGATCTGCACCATCTGCACATCGACTCCTGCTGCGACCATCCGGCGCACGGCGTCGCTGGTGAAGACACCGACCTGCGCAGCGACCTCGTCGGCGTTCAGCCCTTCCCACGCCTTCGGCACCTGCTGCTTGGCTGGGTCTGCCCAGAAGTCGGAGTAGTGGAAGTCGACGAGCACGCCGAGTCCGGCATCCGTCGCTCTCTGGGCGATCTCGATCGCGCGGTCGACGTCCACGTCACCGCCGCCGTAACCGTTCCCTGATGCATCGAAAGGGTCGTTCCATACCCGCACGCGCACGTCGGTGATATCCGCAGCGGCGAGGATCTCGAACAGGTCGCCCGGCGCACCGTCGGCGTCACGGAAGACAACGCCAGACGCTTCCAGCGACAGCACGGACGAGACGTCCACACCGCCGATGAAGTCGCTAGGCAGATTCTCGACCCGTGGCACGGTGATCGTGGCCTCGACCGGCTCGGAGGCAGCACCAGCGGTGACACCCGCCGCGGGTATCGCAATGCCGATCATGGCGAGTGCGGTGACAGTGGAGAGAGCTGCCGAAAGTAAGCGGCGTGTGCGACGGTGCATGACGACCTTTCGAGGATGAAGGAGACGAGCGAATGCCGGGGACTACCCCTTGACGGAGCCCTGAGTGAGCCCGCCGACGATGTACTTCTGCAACGAGAAGAACAGTGCGAGCACCGGGATCGCTGCCATCACGACTCCCGCAGCGAACAGCCCCCAACGTGAGGTGAGCTGGTTCGACACCCACTGGTACATACCGACCGCGAGCGTCCAGTTGTCCTCGCTGGTCAGGATGATCTTCGACAGGATGAAGTCGCCGAAGCAGGCGAGGAACGACAGCAGCGCGACAACCGCGAGGATCGGCACGACCAGCGGCATGATCAGCTTCCAGAAGATCTGCGCGTGGCTGGCGCCGTCGATCTTCGCGGACTCATCAATCTCGATCGGAATCGTGTTGAAGAACCCGTACATGAGGAAGGTGTTCGCACCCAACGCGCCGCCGAGGTACACACAGATCAGCGCGAGCTTCGAGTTGATGCCGAGCGCCGGCACGACCTCGCCGATCGTGAGCAGCATCAGGAAGATGGCGATGAATGCGAGTGCCTGCGGGAACATCTGCACAACCAGCAGCGTCGTCAGGCTCACGCGCCGCCCTGTGAATCGGAATCTCGAGAACGCATACGCCGCGGCGGCCCCCATGACCACCGAACTCACCGCGGTGATGACGCCGATCAGCAAGGTGTTGCCGAACCACACCCAGTATCGGGACTCACCCAGTGCGATGTAGTTCGATATACCAACGATGGCGAACAGGTCGTTACTTGCCGCGAGGCTGCCCTTGGGATTGAGCGAAGCCGAGAGCACGTACACGAGCGGGAAGGCGGCGAAGAACAGCACGACGGCCGCAAGGATGTACTTCCAGCCGACCTCAGCCCACCATCGACGCCGCCTCGCGCCGGCTCGAACTGCCGCGGCATCCGCTGAAGAACCTGTCACCACTGCTCTGGTCTGCGTGGACATCACTGGTACTCCTCGAGTTTGCGGGTCTGGCGGAAGCTCAGCGCCGAGATGATGCCGACCACGATGAAGGCGACGATCGACAGTGCGCTCGCGAGACCGTAGTCAGAGGCACCGCCGGAGACGCCAGAGACGTCGTAGATCGCCGACACCAAGATGTCTGTCGAGCCCAGTGCGTACGGTGCTCCCGGTATCGCCGGTCCGCCGTTATTGAAGGTGTAGATGACCGTGAAGTTGTTGAACGCCACCGCGAACGAGGCGATCAGCAGCGGCGCCGTCGACACGAGCAGCAGTGGCAGCACGATCGAGCGGAAGCGCTGCCAGCGGTTCGCGCCGTCGATCTCTGCCGCTTCCAGCGTGTCGCCTGGCAACGACTGCAGTGCACCCGTGCACACCAGGAACCAGTAGGGATAGCTGAGCCAGACGTTCACGAAGATGACCGCGGCTCGGGTGAGCCATGGATCACCGAGCCAGTTGATGTGGGCGCCGAAGAGGAACAGGTCGTTGATGATGCCGAACTCGGCATTGAACATGCCGCGGAACAGAAGTGCGGCCATGAATGCAGGGAAGGCGTACGGCAGGATGAACAGCGCCCGCAGTATGCGACGCCCCTTCACCCGCGGATCGTTGTAAACCATCGCGAGACCGAGACCGATGGCGAAGCTCAGCCCGACCGACAAGATGGCGAACGCGAACGTCCAGATCGTGACACTGCCGAGTGTCCCCGCGAGCGCGGAGTCGGTGAACAGCGTGAGGAAGTTCGCGAACCCGACATTCACGTACCAGCCGGTGGGCAGCGCGGTGCCATCCTCCGCCACGAATGAGCCATCGTCGGTCGCGGCGTAGACGGTGCCGCTGGTGGTATCGGTGATGGCCTGCGCATCGGCATCCCACACCAGCGTGGACTCGTAGATCGCTCCGGATGACCCGTCACGTGTACGCACGGAACCGTCGTTCGCGTCATCCGAGACGGGGACTCGAAGGTCGTTGATCTGCGCCTGCAGTACAGAGTCGGTCAGCACCGTGGCCCGCGGAATGACCGTCCAGCCCGGCACCTCGCCGGGTGCGCCGGTGCTGCTGAGATCGGCACCGGATGCCTCGGAAAGAGGCTCGATCGCAGAGCCGACCAGTACTTCACCGTCGTCTGTGGCGATCGCGAAGCCCAGTTCGTCTCCGCGCTGTACGACCGAGAGCGGGTAGGTGGGCGAGTCATCGACCCGACGCTCGCCCTGGATGAGTGCCGCCTCAACCGCCTGCTCCTGCGAGCCGATGTGACCGGTGCCGTAGTTGGTGAATGCGATGTACGCCGTGTACCCGAAGATGAATACCTGAAATATGAGCAGGAAGATCAATCCAGGCAGCAGGTACTTCATCGGCAGCGCACGCTTGCCGAAGTAGACGATGTCGACGACGACGACGAGCAGCACGACGACGCTCAGCACGACCCATGACTCGGCGCGCCACGCGGAAATCGCCGTGAGGATGCCGAAAGCGTTGACCAACGCCATCAGCGCCAGCTTGATCATGAATCCCCAGCCGGGGCCGCGCCAGCGTTTGGCGTGGGATTCACGCAGCGGTGCCCGCTCGGTCTGAGCGGTCTCGGTCGGTGCCTCAGTCGACATCCATCACTCCTTCTTGAAGGTCGGGAGGCGCGCACGCCTCCCGACCTGATGGATCAACCAGCCAGTGTGGCCTGGAGGTCGGTGACCATGGTGTTCCACGTCGAGACCGCGTCGGATCCGTTGATGATCTGCACCTGCGCGGCGTTCCACAGATCCCAGACCGAACCCATCTCGGGGATCGACGGCATCGGCACGCCACCCTGAGCGGATGCGACGAAGCCGGCGGTGATCGGGTCAGACGAGACCTCCTCGGCAAGGCTCGTCCATGCAGGAATGCGCGGGTCGGCCTCGTAGAGAGCGCGCTGCGCGTCTTCAGTGCCGAGGTAGTTCACCAGGAACTCCTGGGCGAGGAGTGCGTTGCTGCTCGCACTGGAGAGGTAGAAGCCCTGCACACCTACGAAGGGCGCCGCGGCCTCGCCACCGGCGGACGGGATCGCGTTGACCGTGACGTTCATGTCCTCGAACAGGCTCATCGCCCACGGCCCCTGAATCGTGTAGGGCGCCTTGCCTGAGGTGAACAGCTCGTTGTTGATGTCGTAATCGACCGTGGTGGAGATGTAGCCGGTGCCGTTGGAGCCGTTGGCTCCGAGCCACGTCGCGAAGGCCTCGCCCGCGGCGCCGCCCATGCCGACCTCGTTAGTGTACGAGCCGGACTCATCCTGCACGAAGACCGGAGCGCCGAACGAGGTCTGCAAGCCGTACATCGTGTAGCCGTCACCGGTTTCGCCGGCCGTGTTGATCACGAACGGACGCTCGGCGCCCGAATCGATGCCCTTCTGGATCATCTCGTCCCAGGTGGCCGGAGCCGCATCTCCCACAAGGTCGACGTTCTGGATAAGAGCGACCGCTTCGAGCGAGTACGGCAGCGCGTAGAGCTGGCCGTCGTAGGTCATTGCATCGAGAGCAACCTGCTCGAACTCGCCGGCGGCGTCGCCGAGGTCGATCGTGTCAACAACGCCGGCCGCGACGAGTGCACCGAGCCAGTCATGCGCGCCGACCGTGATGTCGGGGCCTTCGCCGGTCGGCACCTGCGCGATGAAGTCGTTGCGGAGGTCTTCGAAGTTCTTCTGCACGAGGGTGACCTTCGCGCCGGTCTCCTCTTCGAACGCCTTGGCGGCGACAGTGAGTGCGGCTTCACGCTCGGCATCCGTCCAGATGACGAGCTCCGCGGCGTCGCCGGCGGGGGCCTCCTCGGCTGCCTCGGGCGCGGTCGAGCTGCAACCGGTCAGGGCGACAGCCGCCGCCAGAGCGAAGGCGCCGACTCCGATGTACTTGCGCATGCTGGTTCCATTCTGTTGTGGCCAACGATGCGTTTCGCAGAGCGAGTCGCATCGTCACGACCGGGGGTGTGCAGCGGGGTCGGGTGACCTCGCGCGATTCAGTTGTCAGGCGGTGCGGGTCTTCGAAGAGCGGATGACTGCGACGCCGCCCGCAGGGATCGTGAAGCTTTCCTCGGTGCCGGTGCCGCCTGTGTCGGCGAGCAGATTCTGCCCGGCGACGGGGAGCACCGCATCCTCATCACCGTGGTTGACGGCGACCAGGTAGGTCGCATCCTCGCCGTGACGCGTGATGACTTCGAGGTCTTCGGGCAACCCACTCGGAGATATGCCGGCATCGGCATACACCTGTTGCATGAGGCTGTTCAGCCCCTCCGCGTCCAGGCGGGTGCTGACGTACCAGCCGGTGCCCTGGCCGCGCGAGTTGCGCGTGATGGCTGGTTCGCCGGCGGCGGGACCCTCCTGGTAGGTGGCGAATACCTCAGCGCCGTGCACTCCATCGACAGCATGCAGACGCAACGCTTCCTGCCAGTGATCGGCGTTCAGGCTTTCGCCGGCGGATCTCGTGACGGCCGCCGTCTGACCCTCGCGCAGCGGCAGGTGCTCTTCGACGTCGACACCGAGCACGTCGCGCAGCGGGGCGAGGAATCCACCGGGGTGCACGGCGTCGTTCTCATCGACCACGGCCGAGAAGTACGAAACGAGCAGCGTGCCGCCGCCAGCGACGTAGCGGGTGAGGTTGTCGGCATCCGGCGCAGTCAATAGGTACTGGGCTGGTGCGATGACGAGCTTGTAGCCCGAGAGATCCTGCCCCGGCAACGCGAAGTCGCACGTGATGCCATCACGCCACAGCCGCTCGTAGAAAGCACGGATGCGTTCCTGGTGCGACAGATCATCGGTAGGTCGCCATTCGAGATCCTGAGCCCAGAACGATTCGAAGTCCCACAGGATCGCGACGTCGGCCTTGACCGTCGAGCCCTGAACCTCTGCGAGACGACCCAAGTCAGCGCCGAGCTCAGTGACCTCACGGAAGACGCGCGAGTTCACGCCCGCATGCGGAAGCATCGCGGAGTGGAATTTCTCTGCCCCCGAGCGGCCGGCACGCCATTGGAAGAACAGGATGCCGTCGGCGCCGCGGCCGAGGTGCGCGAGTGAGTTGCGCGCCATCTCCCCCGCGCGCTTGGCGATGTTGCGGGGCTGCCAGTTCACGGCAGAGGTGGAGTGCTCCATGAGAATCCACGGCTTGCCCCCGCCGACCGAACGGCTGAGATCTGCCGCGATGGCAAGGCCGATGTGCGCGTCCTCATCCGGTGCCCACAGGTAGTGGTCGTCGGAGACGACATCGACCTCGCGGCCCCAGGCCCACAGGTCAGTGGTCCAGCTCTGGTTCGCCATGAAGTTCGTGGTGATCGGCTGGTCGGCGTGCACGCGAATCGCGTCGCGCTCAGCGATGTAGCAGGCGCGCAACTGGTGGTCGGTGAAGCGTGCGAAGTCCAATCGCTGAGCCGGGTTCACGACGCTGGGTGCTGCGGCGGGGGTGTTGATGTGCTCCCACGCTGTGTAGTGCTGGCCCCAGAAGGCGGTGCCCCACGCGCTGTTGAACGCGTCAAGTGTGCCGTACTTCTCCTGGAGCCAGAGCTGGAAGGCCGCGGCCGAGTGCGCGGAGTGGTCCTCGCCGACCGGAACGCCGTACTCGTTGTGCACGTGCCAGAGCACGACTGCCGGATGCTTCGCATACCGCGCAGCGAGAGTGTCGGCGTAGCGGACGATGGCCTCGCGGTAGGCGGGCGAGGAGTGCGATGCCATGCCGCGCGAGCCGAAGCCCATGACGCGACCGTCGCGGTCGATGACGCGGGCGTCAGGATATTTGGCGAAGAACCAGGCTGGCGGGGACGCCGTCGGAGTCCCGAGGTCGACGGCGATGCCGTTGCTGTGCAGGAGGTCGAGCAGCTCGTCGAGCCAGGAGAAGTCGAACTCGCCCTCCGCGACCTCGATGAGCGCCCAGGAGAAGATGCCGACACTGACCATGTTGACGCCAGCCTCGCGCATGAGCACGACGTCTTCGCGCCAGGTCTCACGTGACCACTGCTCGGGGTTGTAGTCGCCGCCGTAGGCGATTCCCCGAAGTTCGGGCCAGGCGTGGGGGGTGGTCATCGTCACTCCATTGGGTCGGTGCGTGGTGCTCGGCCCGGCCGGTTATTCCGGCTGGGACCGGTCTCAGTTCGAAGCAAACGCGTACTGGGACCGGTCTCAGTTCTACCTCAACAGCGCATGGATCGAGGCATCTCCGACGTGAACTGTTACACAACTGAGACCGGTCCCAGTGCGTCGCGTGCCTCACAGCGAGGGAGTGGGTAGAGTCATTTCGGTGAGCGAAGTGACGGCGAGGCGAAAGCCGACGATCCGCGATGTGGCCGTGCAGGCCGGGGTTTCCCGCAGCACGGTCTCGCGCGTGATCAACGGCGGGCACTGGGTGTCGCCCGATGCGCGCGTCGCGGTCGACGAAGCGATCCTCGCCACCGGATACACCGCGAATCATCACGCACGCAGCCTCGCCACCGGTCGCGCAGGCTCGATGGCGTTTCTGCTCACCGAGCCGCAGCAGCTGCTGTTCGACGATCCGACCTTCGCCCTGCTGCTGCGCGGGGCCGCTGAGGCTCTGGCGCAGCGCTCGATGACGCTCGTGCTCCTCGTTGCCGGCACCCCGGCCGAACGCGACAGCGTGGCGCACTTCATCAGCGCCGGGCACGTCGACGGTGTGCTGCTGATCTCGTCTCATGAGTCGGAGCCGCTGCTGGAGCAGCTCCTCGACGACGGCATCCCGATTGTGAGCTGTGGCGTTCCGCTGGGGCACGAAAGCGAGCTGTCCACCGTCTCGGTGGAAGAGGTGGCATCGGCGAGGACGATGGTCGCCTACTTACGCGAGAAGGGCTATGAGCGGATCGGTATGATCGCGGGGCCGGATGACACCCCCGGTGGCCGGTACCGGCTGGTCGGCTTCCGTGAGGAGCTCGGCGGTCGGTTCGATGACGCACTCGTGGAGACCGGCGACTACTCGTTTGAATCCGGCCAGATGGCAATGACCAGGCTCCTCGAACGCGGCGTGAATGCCGTGTTCGCCGCGAATGATCGCATGGCTGCCGGCGCGATTGCCGCAGTGCGACGGGCCGGACTGCGCGTGCCCGAGGATGTCGCCGTCGCCGGCTTCGATGACTCGGGCCTGGCCGCAACGCACGAACCTGCCATCACGACCATGCGTCAGCCCTGGGAGCAGATCAGCTCGCAGATGGTGCACGTTCTGCTCGACGTGATCGCCGGGGCGCCGCCTCGGTCGGTGATTCTCGACACCGAACTGGTCGTGCGCGAGAGCGCCTGAGCGCCGCAGCACCTGCATCCCTGCATCCCTGCATCCGAAATCAGGATCATGTCCCCAGGTCAGGACGATTCCACGCAGATCATCCTGATCTGGGGCTGAGCTCCTGATTTCGGGAGGGTGGGATCTGGGTGCTCACACGGCGAGTGCAGCTCACGCGTGCAGCAGCGACTCACGCTCCGACGGCCTGCTGCCCTCCGGCGCCAGCGCCGCAAGAATACGCACGAGCGTGGTGAGCCAGAGCAGCCCCAGGCCGATCACGATCGCCTCGAGCACAGTGACCGAGTACAGGTGGAAGCTGTCGGCCAGCACGAACGCGACCACGAGCATCAGCGCAATGCCGACGGTGGTGAGCAGCAGCGGACGCGGCGGCCCAGGCATCGCCGCAGTCGTCGCGACTCCGGCGGCGACGAACAGCACGAGCGTGGCGACCGCGGCGATGTTGTGCATCACAATGTTCTCCTCGAGGGGGAACAGGCCGACGCCGGCGAGTGAGATTCCGGTACCCACCCACAGCAACGCCACGGTGGCGATGCGCCCGAACCAGTCGTCGCCGCGCAGACGGTGCAGGTCACGGCCGATGTACATCCCGACGGTCGAGATGAGGATGCCGGCGACAACGAGCGTCCCGTTGAATGCCCAGGCGCCGATGCCGATGCCGAGCTGCGAGAAGTTCGTCTCCCACCAGCGCGGGTCCGCGGCCGTGAGCATCGCGAAGAGCGTGCCGATCACGAGGTAGCTGAACAGCAGTGTGGCGAGGTCGGTGGTGCGCAGGCCAATGCCCGCATCGAATGCGAGTCGTCCGCCGACGGCGCTGGCAACGCCGGTGATGATGCCGCCGCCGAACGCGGGAAGCTCCAGGCCCTGCAGACCGACGCCGAGCACCTCACTCGCCAGCAGCACCCCGAGCGCGGTCACTCCGGCGAAGGCGACAGTCAGGGCGACGGCAGAGGATGCCGAAATGATGACCTGCCACCGCGGCATCGCGGCATTCTCACCGCGGCGGTGCAGGAAAGTACTGACGACGAAGGATGCCGCGGCAATCGCTCCGGCGACGAACGCTGCGGGCAGTCCCACGGACCCGTCTCCGGCGATCGGCCGAGGGTTTCCCCACAGCACGAGCGTGCCAACGCCGGCGCCGACGAGGAAGCAGACGAGCGTCGCCCAAATCGCCCGGGTCTCCCGCGCCATCTCCCGCGCCATCTACTGCTCCTCGTTCATGCATCCATCGAACCACGCGCCGGGGCTTCGCCACAGCATCCGAAATCAGGAGGTTCTCCTGAGATCAGGACGATTCCGCACGAAACGTCCTGATCTCGGGCGGTTGTCCTGATCTCGGGCGGGGCGGCTGCGAGCAAAATCAGCGCATAGCGACGCCGCGCCGCCAGTACCCCATGAAGGCGACCCGCGAGCGGTCGATGCCGATGTCCTTCACGAGGTGACGGCGCAGCGTCGTGACGACGCCGCTCTCCCCCGCGATCCAGAAGTACCGATCGTCACCCGAAGCAGAAGGCGCGACGTCCTCGCCGCTGCCCGAGTACTCCGGGGTCTCCCAGACCAGCTCCTCCCCCTCGAGGTCGGTGATCTTGATCTCGCCGGTCGCATCGCTGTCGCCGAGGTAGTCCAGTACCGTCGGGATCACGCGCTGGCCGTGCGAGGCAGACCCGCGCGGCAGCCAGTGCACCTCGACGCCTGTTGGCGCATCGATTGCGAGCGCGTCTTCCGCGGTCGGCACCTCGATGAACGCCAGTCCGCGAAGGCTCCGCGGAGCATCCTCAAGAATGCGCGCGATCGCAGGAGCGGCCGTCTCGTCGCCGACGAGGATGACCGAGGATGCCGACCCCGGTGCGTACTCGATCCCACTGCGATCCTCGCGCCCACGCCGTGGACCCACGACCAGCAGCTCGTCGCCCACCGCCGCGGCGCTCGCCCACAGTGACGCCGGTCCGGTGAGTCCGGGCTGCAGATGCAGCACGAAGTCGACGACAACCTCGGTGCCGGCATCCGACACGTTGAGTGAGCGCACCGAGTACGTGCGCATCGATCCACGCTCGTCCTCAGGCACGGCGAGGTACGAACCCCACCAGTCGTCGTTGTCACGCGCGACAGGAGGCAGGATGCCGGATGCCGGCGGGAAGACGAGCTTGATCCGCGCGTCGTAGACATCGCCGGGTGTGCCGAATTCGGCAAGTTCCGCACCACCGAAGGTGACGCGGACGAAGTTCGGCGACACCCGATCGACGCCACGCACCTCTGCGCGGGCGAGGACATAGGAGGGACGAGTACTCGCGCTCTTCGACTGACGGAGTTCAGCGGACATGATGCCTCCCGATTGGTGTGACCATCGGCTTTCCGGAAACCGGGTCGGTGGTGATCTGATTCGCCATGCCGAAGACCTCTTCGACCAGCGTGTGGGTGAGGATCACGCTGGGCGCTCCCAGGGCATGCACCTGCCCGTTCTTCATCGCGACGAGCTCGTCGGAGTAGCGGGCGGCGAGGTTGAGGTCGTGCAGCACCATGACGATCGTGGTGCCGCGCGAGACGCTCAGGTCGGTGAGCAGGTCGAGCACCTCCACCTGGTGGGCGACGTCGAGGAATGTGGTGGGCTCATCGAGCAACAGGATGTCGGTCTCCTGCGCGAGCGCCATGGCGATCCAGACGCGCTGACGCTGCCCGCCGGAGAGTTCGTCAACGCTGCGATCGGCGAGGTCGGTGATGCCGGTCGCCTCGAGTGCGTCGGCGACCACTTCGTAGTCGTGGGCGTTCCAGCGCGCCAGCATCTTCTGGTGCGGATGCCGCCCCCGCCCGACCAGGTCGGCGACGGCGATCCCCTCCGGAGCGATCGGCGATTGCGGCAGCAGGCCGAGCACGCGTGCGATCTCTTTGGTGGGGCGCGAATGCACGGATCGGCCGTCGAGGACGACCTGGCCGGATGACGGTGAGAGCAATCGTGCGAGCGAACGCAGCAGCGTGGACTTCCCGCATCCGTTCGCCCCGACGACGGACGTGATCTTTCCTGGCGCGATGGCCAGGTCGAGACCTTCGATGACGGTGCGGTCGCCGTATCCGAGGGTGATCCCCTCTGCCGACAGAGTGTGGGCCTCGGTCACAGCGAGCCTCCCGAGCGGTTGGTGCGGATGAGTAGATAGATCAGGTACGGCGCACCGAGCACGCCCGTGATGACGCCGACGGGGTAGCGCGTCTCGAACAGGAACTGGCCGATCAGATCACCACCGAGCACGAGTACCGCGCCGACGAGAGCCGTCGGCAGCAGCAGGTTCGCGCCGGGGCCGGTGATACGTGCGGCGATCGGGCCGGACATGAACGCGACGAAGGCGATCGGGCCGGTGGCGGCAGTTGCGAACCCGAGCAGCGCGACGGCGCCGATGATGAACGTCAGCCGTGTGGCGTTCACTCGAACGCCGAGGCCGGAGGCCGAGTCGTCGCCGAGCTGGAGCATCCCCAGCGCCTTTGCCTGACTGAACAGGAGCGGCAGGATGACCACGCTGGCGATCGCAAGCGGGGCGACATCCTCCCAACTGGCGTTGTTCAGACTTCCGGTGAGCCAGCGCATGGCCGTCTGGATGTCCCACTGTGCGGCGCGTGAGAGCACGTAGGAGACGACGCTCTGCAGCATGGCCCCGATGCCGATTCCGATCAGGATCAGCCGGATGCCGGAGAAGCCGCCCTTCTTCGAAAGCAGGTAGATCGCGATCGCGGTGATGAGTGCCCCCGCGAGTGCGAGGATCGACACCATCGGGCCGCTGACTCCGAGCACGATGATGCCGACGACCGCCGCCGCGCTCGCACCCTCGGTGATGCCGATGATGTCGGGTGAGGCGAGCGGGTTGCGCAGCAGCGTCTGGAAGGAGACACCGGCGATGCCGAAGGCGACTCCGGCAAGAATCGCGAGAGCTGTGCGCGGCAGGCGCAACTCTCCGACGGTGAAGGATGCTCCTGGGACCGTCTCGCCGAGAATGACGCGGATGACTTCGCCGGGCGTGTAGAAGGTGTTGCCGACCATGAGTGCCACCGCGGCGAGCGTGAACAGCAGCACGCCCAGCACGATGCTGGCCACGGCGTGGCGGCGGTGGCGGGAGCGGCGTCCGGCGACAATCACGGCCGGTCCCTGAGTCTGAAGAAGGGTCACAGCTCTCTCACCTTCTGGCGGCGCACGATCCAGATGAAGAAGGGGGCGCCGATGACCGCGGTGATGATGCCGACCTGAATCTCTTCATTCGAGGGGGCGATGACGCGCCCGACGATGTCGCTGGCGAGTAGCAGCGCAGCGCCGGCAATGGCCGAGAAGGGCAGCAGCCAGCGGTGGTCGGTGCCGATGAGCATCCGACACATGTGCGGGATGACGAGTCCGACGAATCCGATCGGACCGGCGATCGCGGTGGCGGCGCCGGCGAGGATGACCGCGCCGCCCGCGGAGATGAGCCGGGTGCGGAAGACATTCTCGCCGAGGCCAGCGGCCATGTCGTCTCCGAGTGCGAGCGAGTTCATGCCGCGCGCGCAGGCGAAGCAGATCAAGGCGCCGATCGCGAGCACGGGCGCGGTGATGGCGATGCGCGGCCATTCCGCACCGCCGACCCCGCCGATCTGCCAGGACTGGAAGGTCTGCAGCAGGTCGACGCGGGGAAGCATGATGGCACTGATGAGCGAGCCGAGCGCGGCTGCGGTCGCCGCTCCTGCGAGGGCCAGTTTGAGCGGTGTGGCACCGCCGCGTCCGAGCGAGCCGACGGAGTAGACGAAGACGGCAGCCACGGCAGCGCCGATGATCGCGAGGAGCATGTAGCTGTATGCGCTGGAGACGCCGAGGAAGGCGATGCCGAACACGACCGCGAGCGACGCGCCGCTGGTGACGCCCAGGATGCCTGGATCCGCGATGGGGTTGCGGGTCACCGCCTGCATGGTCGCTCCGGAGAGGGCGAGGGCTGCGCCCACGAGAATGGCGAGCACCGTCCGCGGGATGCGCTTGATAATCGCGGCCTGCGCGATGGTGTCGTCATGCCCGGTGAGCGCCGCCGAGATGTCATCGATCGAGACGGCGCGAACGCCGAATGAGACCGAGAGGATGCTGAGGACGAGGATGACTCCGACGCCGAGCAGCAGCCACAGCACACGCGCCAGCGCCGGACGCCGCAGATTCGCGGCGCCCGGTGTCAAGGTCGTGGCGGCTGAGGTCACTCCGCGAGCAGCGGAGCCTCGAGCAATGGGGCCTCGAGCATCGCGAAGTACTCGTCGATGCCCCACTTGATGGACAGCGGCGACGGGTTCGCGGATGCCGCGATCGGCGTCGCATCGGGGAGGACGGCGATCCTGCCTTCAGCGACCGCGGGAATCTTCGACAGCAGCGGGTCGGCCTGGAGCGTGGCAATTACTGACTCGTCGCCGTAGGTGATGAGCACGTCGACATCGTTCAACTTGTCGGCCTCTTCGGCGCTCAGCGACAGGTAGAACTCGATGCTGTCCGCGTTCTCGACGAGGATTTCGGGCTCGGGCAGTCCGAGATCGAGCAGGAAGCCGGGGCGGGTGTCAGCGGGCGTGTAGAAGCCGATCTGACTGAGGTCGCTCGGGTCAAGGTAGGTGAAGAGCAGCTTCGCGTCTCTCAGCGCGGGGTGCGCCTCGAGCGCAGCATCCGTCTCGATGTGGATCTCTTCGATCAGCGCTTCGCCTTCGTCGGCCAAGCCGAGTGCGGTCGAGTTCAACGTGATCATGTCCTCGACGGAGGTGGCCCAGGGGATGTCCGGGTACGCGATCACCGGTGCGATCTTGGAGAGGGTGTCGTACTCCTCCTGCGTGATGCCGGAGTATGAGGCGAGGATGACGTCGGGAGTCGTGTCAGAGACGGCCTCGAAGTCGATGCCGTCGGTCTCATCGAACAGCACCGGAATGTCGCCGGCTTCTTCAGCCTTCGTGTCGCCGAACAACGAGACGTCGACGCCGAGCGAGGTGAGCTCTTCCTCAACCCAGGGGAGCACGCCGTTGTCGTCGTCATCGCCCCAGCTGACCTTGCCCATGCCGACCGGAACAATGCCGAGTGCGAGGGGAACTTCGTGGTTGGCCCATGCGAGGGTCGCGACGCGCTCGGGCTTCTCGGTGATGGTCGTCTCACCGTAGATGTGCTTCACCGTGACGGGGAATGCGCTGTCGGATGCCGGGTTCGAGCCGGCCGCGGAGTCAGAGCTTTCTGGAGCGGCGCCTTCGGGGGCGGGCGTCGAGCAGGCGGCAAGGCCAACGGTGAGGACCGCGGCGGCGCCGATGCCCAGAAGACGGGAGATGCGCACAGGCTTCCCTTTCGGGTTCGTGATGTGGGGGTGAGACTTTGGTAAGCCTCGCCTAATCTAACACGTGGTTAGGGTCGCCTCAGTTGTCGATATCTTTCTGTGATCCGGCGCTAACGTGGGGAGATGCGGATGACATCGGCGATGCGCAGCACGAAGCGCGCTCCCCTACTGCAGGTCGTGAAGTCGGCCGTGGCAACGATCGGCGCGTGGCTGATCGCGGGGTGGCTGATCCCTGGCCCCCTACCGGTGTTCGCTGCGATCGGCGCGCTGCTGGTCGTCTTGCCCAGCGTCAACCAGTCGTTCACCAAGGCGATCGAACGCAGCATCGGCGTAATCGTCGGCGTCGTGATCGCCACCGGACTGAGCCTGCTGCTGGGCCCGCAGAGCTGGGTGGTGCTGCTGGCGATCGTGGTGGCGATGCTCGTGGCATGGGTCTTCCGCGCAACGCCCGGCATGGGGAACCAGGTCGCGATCTCGGCGATGCTCGTACTCGCCCTCGGGTCATCAAGCCCGCAATATGCGACGGACCGGATCCTCGAGACGCTCATCGGCGTCGTGACCGGCATCATCGTGAATGCCCTGATCGTGCCACCCGTGCTCACCGCTCCCGCACGGCGCGACCTCGGGCTGCTCGGCGCCGAGCTCGCCGCCAGCCTCGACCGGCTCGCCGTTGCCCTGCCGAGCGTGCAGGAACCGGCGCGGCTACAGGAGCTGATGCTGCAGGCCAGGTTGCTGCGGCCGATGCAGGCTGCGGCCGAAGCATCCGTCACCACCGGCGAGGAATCTTTGACGCTCAACCCGCGCCGCTCGGCGCGAGGCGATCTTGCCGAGATGCGCGCGCTGCTGCAGAAGCTGTCGCCGATCGTGACGCAGGTGATCGGAATGTCGCGCGCGTACTTCGACCACTACGACGACGCGCTCGCCGATGAGCCGACCGTCCATGCGATCGCCGAGCAGCTGCGGCGAGCTGGCCACGATGTGCGGCTCGCCGTGCAGATCGCCGATGTCGCGCCAGAGCCGTCTTCTGAGACTTCGGCGATCCCCGCGCTGACCGCCCCGCTGCGAGTGAAGCCGCCGGCATCCGGTCACTGGATTCTGATCGGCTCGCTGCTGGAGGACCTGCGCCGGATTCGCGAAGCGCTCGTCGAGGACTGAGCTCGGACGCACTCTTCCTGCACCGTCGGCGGCGACAGGGAGTTCTCCACGGGTCGTGTGAATTGGACCCTGCGGCGGTGGCGTCAGCGCCTAGCTTGGGCGTCATGTCCTACGACGACGACTACGACAATGGCTTCTACGACGGCTACCACGACCACAGTTATTCAATGCTGCGCTCGTCCATGCGCGTGCGAGTGACGGCGCTGACCGTGCCACCGACGACGCGCACGTTCGACATGTCGCAGCGGGCGTCCGAATCGCAGCTCATCGATGCATTCCTGCTGGCGACCGGGCATTCAGAACTCGGCGAGGCGCATGACTACGACAGCTACCAACGAGAAGTCCGATCAGTCACGTTCGGTGCCGACCGCACGATCGACGTTCCCGGCGTCGCTGAAGGACGCCTGGTTGACGTGATGAGTTCACGAAACTCAAAGGTCGGCGAACCGCGCGTACAAATCGTCGACGACGACTCAGCCGCACGGACCTCGGGGCCATGGCAGAGCGCACCCGCGCCGTTGCGGAACGCGCACGTGCAACAGGAGCTGACTCGCATGTTCGGAGTCGTGTTGCCTGAGGTAGACACCTCCGGCGCGACTGAATTGTCCCGCGAGTTCGGCGCTTCTCCACTGACGTCGCTGCTGCTCACCCTGCCGCCGGCGCGGCGCCTTGCCCTTCGCGCCCATCTGACGGATTCCGGGCTCCTCGAATCGCCGCCAATGGACGCGAAGACCGCTCGCCTCCTGATGAGTGGCGTGAGCTGGCTGACCGACCGGCTCGGGCCAGAGGGTGTCGAGCAGGACGAGCACGGCGGGTTCCCGGAGTGGCTGGCCCGCGAGGCGGAAACGGCGATGGAGTGGGTTCCCGCATCCGGGTCTCCGCCGTCGCCAGGGCATGCTCTGCTCGGGCTCGCACGGTCTGCCCACTTCACTCGAAGGCTGAAGGGGAGCATCATGCCGACAGTGAAGTCGAGAGCGATCAAGGAGAAGCCGCTGCGCGCGCTCGAGGATGTACGGCGAACACTCCACTCGGGGCGGGGCGTCTACACCTGGGGTCCGGACCACGCGAGCACCCTGGCGCTGCTCGCGATCGCCGATGGCAGCGGGGCAGCTGTCGACGGAGTCATCGATCAGGTCGCGGCGGGGCTGCGAACGCTCAAGGGTGCGGGGGATGGCTCGGAGCAAGAGGCGCGGGAAACTGTCCGAAGGCTGATGGAGACGCTGGCCCCGCTCGGCGGCCCCGGGAGTTATGGAATGCTCACTCCACCCGTGCGTGCCTTCGCCCGGATGCAGCTGTTGTGATGCTCTACCGGCAGGGATGCAACGCATGCATACTGTAAGCATGCCGAATGTGCTGATCCGCGACCTCCCCCCTGAGGTGCACGCCGTGCTGACCGCGCGCGCCGAGGCCAATGGTCAGTCGCTGCAGCAGCACCTAACGCAGGAGCTCACCCGCATTGCGCGCACGAAGACGAACGCAGAGCTGACCGCCGCCATCACCGCCCGCGGCGACAGGATCCACCTCACAGCTGAGGAGATTCTCGACGCAATCCATCGCGGGCGCGCCGAATGATGTTCGTCGTGGACGCGTCCATTGTTCTCGATCATCTTCTTGGCGATCTGGATGCGGCAGTGTCGGGGCGGATCGACAGTGCAGACCTGGCCGCGCCCGATCTGCTCGATGTGGAAGTCGCGTCCGCGCTTCGAGGGCTCTGGCTTGGCCGAAAGGTCAACACCGGGCGACTGCACGCGACGGTCGACGACCTCGCCCATTTCGAAGCCTCCCGGTACTCATCCAGCATGCTGATCCCGCGCGCGATGCAGCTGCGAGAGAATCTGTCCACCTACGACGCGACGTACGTCGCCCTCGCCGAGGTGCTGGAGTGCGTGCTGCTGACCCGGGATCGACGCATCGCCGACGCCCCAGGCATCCGCTGCGCCGTCCAGGTGATCTGAGGCCGCGAGACCGCGCCACGGTTGCTCGCGCTGCTGATCTGCAAGCCGCGGGGAGTTCTCCGCCGACGAGCTCGACACGATGCTCCGCGAGACGCGTCCGCCGAAGGTCAACGACTGGTTCGTCAGCTACATCGCCAAGAAGACCCCGCTCGCCGAGGAGATGCGGCTGCGCTGGTTCGGTGATGCCGACCCGACGGTCGCCGCCGCGGCCTGGTCTCTGACATCCGAGCGCGTGGCGAAGACGCCAGACGGCCTCGACCTGGCACAACTATCCGACTCCCCCGGGTTGCACGTCCCCATTCGCACCGATCTGGATCAACGAGATCGTGCGGCGGCGGGAAGGATGAGGCGGGCGGGCACCACCCGGATACGCTGGGGCTATGTCTGATTCACTCCCGCTGTGCCCCGAGTGCTCCAGTGAGCATGCCTATGAGATGGGCGCGTTGCTCGTCTGCCCGATGTGCGGCCACGAATGGTCGCCATCCGACGCATCGGATGCATCCGAGAGCGGCGAGCCCGCCGCGACGGTCGTAAAAGATTCTGTCGGCAACGTTCTCTCCGATGGCGACACGGTCACCGTGACGACGAGCATCAAGGTCAAGGGATCGCTGAGCATCAAGGCGGGAACGAAGGTGCGCGGCATCCGCCTCATCGATCCCGTGAACGGACACGACATCGACTGCAAGATCGACGGCTTCGGCGCCATGCTGCTGAAGTCGAGCGTCGTGAAGAAGGTGTGAGGCATGAGCACCCACATCGCTGCCGCCACTGGCGAGATCGCCCCCATCGTCCTCTTCCCCGGTGACCCGCTACGGGCGAAGTGGATCGCCGAAACGTTCCTTTCCGACGCGGTGCTGTACACCGAGACCCGCGGGATGCTGGGATTCACCGGCACGTGGAACGGCCATCGCGTCTCCGTACAGGGGTCGGGTATGGGTCAGCCGTCGATGGCGATCTATGCCAACGAGCTGTTCAACGAATACGACGTACAAAAGATCGTGCGCGTCGGCTCGTGCGGGGGCCTGACTGAGAAGGTCGGGATGCGCGACATCATCATCGCAAACGGCGCCTGCACCGACTCCGGCATCAACCGCGTACGGTTCAACGGACTCGATTACGCACCGGTCGCCGATTTCGGGCTGCTGCGCGCCGCCGTCGAGGCGAGCGAGGAGATGCCACTTTCCTCGAGTGTTCACGTCGGCTTGCTGTTTTCGAGCGACCAGTTCTACAGCACCCGCCCCGAGCTGAACGAGGCCTTCATCAAACACGGCGCCCTGGGCGTCGAGATGGAGACGAGCGGGCTGTACACACTGGCGGCGTACTACGGCCGTCAGGCTCTCAGTATCTGCACGGTCTCGGACCACCTCGTGACCGGCGAAGAGACGACAGCTAAGGAGCGCGAGCAGACCTTCGGCGACATGATCGAGATCGCGCTGCGCGCAGCGACCGCCGCTGGCTGACGGCGCCGGTCAGCTCAGTGGGGGATGATCGAAGAACCATGACTTCCTCCGCGCGCCTCGATCCGACTTCCCTGCGCGACGATGCAGGAGCCATTGACCCGGATGCCGTGTACATGGCATTCGTCGAATGGGCCGAGTCCACCGGCATCCAGCTCTACCCGGCGCAGGATGAGGCGGTCATCGAGATCGTCTCGGGGCAGAACCTGATCCTGTCGACGCCGACCGGTACCGGCAAGTCGCTTGTCGCCATCGGTGCGCATTTTTCCGCACTCGCCGAGGGACGCCGCAGCTACTACACCGCGCCGATCAAGGCTCTGGTGAGCGAGAAGTTCTTCTCGCTCGTCGACACGTTCGGGCCCGAGAACGTCGGCATGATCACTGGCGATTCCTCGGTGAACGCCGATGCGCCGATCATCTGCTGCACAGCAGAAATCCTCGCGAACCTCGCACTGCGCCAAGGGCCCGCGGCCGACGTGGGCCAGGTCGTGATGGACGAGTTCCACTTCTATGCCGACCCCGATCGCGGGTGGGCCTGGCAGGTGCCGCTGCTGACGCTGCCGCAGGCGCAGTTTGTGCTGATGTCGGCGACGCTCGGCGATGTCACTGCGTTGGCCGAGGATCTGACCCGTCGAACCGGCCGTGAGACCGCGACGGTGACCGGTGTCGAGCGGCCGGTGCCGCTGCACTTCTTCTATGAGATGACGCCGATCCACGAGACGGTGGAAGATCTGCTGGGTACCAGCCAGTCGCCGATCTATGTCGTGCACTTCTCGCAGGCCGCGGCCATGGAGCGCGCACAGGCACTGTCGAGCACGAAGATCGCGACGCGTGAACAGCGTGATGCGATCGCCGCGCTCATCGGTGAGTTCCGCTTCACGACGGCGTTCGGCAAGACGCTGTCCAAGTTCCTGCGTGCGGGCATCGGCGTGCACCATGCCGGCATGCTGCCGAAGTATCGGCGCCTGGTCGAGCAGCTCGCGCAGCGCGGGATGCTGCGCGTCATTTGCGGCACCGACACTCTCGGCGTCGGCATCAACGTGCCGATCCGCACGGTGCTGTTCACTGCGTTGACGAAGTTCGACGGCACCCGGATGCGGCAGCTGAACGCCCGCGAGTTCCACCAGATTGCCGGCCGCGCCGGGCGCGCGGGGTTCGACACCGCGGGAACTGTCGTCGCCCAGGCGCCGGAGCACGAGACGGAGAACGCCGCGGCGATCAAGAAGGCCGGAGACGACCCGAAGAAGAAGCGGAAGCTCATCCGCAAGAAGGCGCCGGACGGGTTCGTATCGTGGGGGGAACCTTCGTTCCGCAAACTGGTCGACGCTGAGCCGGAGACACTCACCTCCCACATGCAGATCACGAGCGCGATGATGCTCAACGTGATCGGCCGCGGTGGAGATGTGTTCGGCAATATGCGCGCGCTGGTATATGAAAACCACGAGCCACGTGCGCGGCAGCGGATGCTGGCGATCCGAGCACTCGGGATCTATCGGACACTGCGCGAATCGGGCATCGTCGAGCAGTCCGCCGACGGAACGATCAGCCTCACTGTCGACCTGCAGCCGAACTTCGCGCTGAACCAGCCGCTGTCGCCGTTCGCGTTGGCCGCGTTCGAACTACTCGATCCGGATGCCGCGACCTTCGCCCTGGACATGATCTCGATTGTGGAAGCGACGCTGGATGACCCACGGGCGGTGCTGAGCCAGCAGGAGTTCCTCGCACGGGGCGAAGCCGTTGCCGAGATGAAGCGTGAGGGCATCGAGTACGACGAGCGGATGGAGCGGCTCGAGCAGATCACGTACCCGAAGCCGCTCGAGGAGCTTCTGAGCGCGACGTTCGAGACATACAGCGCCGCTCAGCCGTGGATCCGCGACTTCGAACTGCATCCGAAAGCCGTCGTGCGCGACATGTACGAGCGAGCCATGTCGTTCGGGGAATATGTCGCGTACTACAAGATCGCGCGGTCAGAGGGAGTGGTGCTTCGATACCTCTCGGATGCGTATCGCGCGGCATCGCAGACCATCCCGGAGGACCTCAAGAGCGAAGACCTGCGCGACCTGATCGAGTGGCTCGGCGAGCTCGTCCGCCAGGTCGACTCCAGCCTCCTCGATGAGTGGGAAGAGTTGCGCGCCGGAATCGATAACGGCGTGGTCGACCTTCCACGCCATGATGACGAGCCGATCGTGCCGCCAGCGCCGAAGCGTCTAACGAGCAATGTGCGCGCCTTCCGGATCTTGGTGCGCAACGAGATGTTCCGGCGGGTACAGCTCGCCGCCCGCGAGGACGTCGATGCGCTGGCCGCGCTCGACCCCACTTTCGGAGCGGATGCCTGGGATGCCGCCCTCGACGGCTACTTCGCTGACCATGACGAGATCCTCACCGGCGGCGACGCGCGCAGCTCGAAGCTGCTGCTGTTGACCGAAGGCGCCGCCAGCTGGACTGTGCGTCAGGTTCTCGATGATCCGGCCGGCGATCACGACTGGGGCATCGCCGCGACGATCGACCTCGCGGCGTCCGATGAGGCGGGCGAGGCCGTGGTCACGGTGAGCGGGGTTAATCGGCTGTAGCCGCGGCATCCGGCATTTTCGGTCGCACGATCCGGGGGTAAACACCCGATACGGAGGGCTGGATGCCACAATGTGGCCTCCAGATCGCGCGAAGACCTCCGGATTGGCACGAATCGGGCGCGCCTGCGAAGGGCTAGTCCCGCCCCTGCACCACCAACACCGCGCGCAGGCTCTCAAGCTGCGCCTGACTCACTCCGTGTGCCAGCAGGAAAGCCGCAATACTGCCGTACTCACATTCCAGAGCGTCGAGTGCGTCGGCGAGAAGCTCGGGCGGTGAAGCCGTGGCGCGGTGGGCGACGATTCCGGGTAGGTTCTCGACGTCAGCATCTGCAAAGAGATCAGCGAGATACTCAGGCCCTAGGTGGCTCTGGGATGCCGCGAAGTCATCGAGTATCAGCGCGCGGTCGACCCCCAACACATCCAGTACAAAAGCGCTGAGCATGCCGGTGCGGTCCTTACCAGCGGTGCAGTGAATGAGCACGCCTTGCTCGGCCTGCTCGGCGATCGCCGCGAATGCGGCGACCAGAGATGGGGCGAAATCGCCGGTCATATACGTGTAAAGCTCGGGCAAACCATCGAAGGTGATGTCCCGCAGCCGGTCGTCGAACACCGGCATCTCTCGCACGGCGAGGTCGTCATGCCGCCAGGCCCCGGGGGTGCGGTCGCGCTCTCCCCTATCGCGCAGGTCGATAACGCAGGTGACGCCGAGTCCGGCGATCAGATCGCTCGCATGTGCGCGCGCGGCGAATGGTGCTGCCGAACGCCACATCAGGTCGTCACGCACCCACTCTCCGCTGCTGGTGGGCAATCCGCCCACGGGGCGCAAATTATGTAGGCGTGCAGTGGTTTCAGCGGGGAGCGTCATGCTCGCCCTCCTCTCGAAATGCGGTCTTTCGTACCGGAAGTACCGGAACGCTAGCGATGAGTTCGCGGGTATACGGATGCTGCGGCGCATCCAGCACCTGCGAGACGGGTCCGTGCTCGACGATATTTCCCGCCGACATGACGGCTGCATCGGCGCACAATCCGTCGACGATTCCTAGGTCGTGCGAAATGACGGCAATGGTCAGTTCTTCATGGGCGACTAGTCGCCTAAGAAGCCGCAGCACATGGGCGCGCACCGACACATCGAGCGCGCTCACGGGTTCATCGGCGATAACAACTTTGGGTCGCACGGCGAGCGCACGAGCAATAGCGACCCGCTGACGCTGACCGCCCGAGAGTTCTCGGGGAAGCCGCTGTGCGACCTCTGCCGGAAGTTCAACGGCGGCCAGCAACTCGAAAGTTCGCGCCTCAGCATCCCACTTCGGCCGCAATGCACGCACTGGTTCAGCGATGATCTTGCCTACTGGCATCCGGGGATTCAGCGATGTGAACGGATCTTGAAGTACGACCTGAACGCTGCGGCGAAACTCTCGCGCCCGACGACCGCGCCCGGTTGGAACCGGTTCGCCGCGGTACAAAACCGTTCCAGATGTCGGGCTTTGCAGCCCGAGCATGATGCGTGCGAGCGTGCTTTTACCCGATCCTGATTCACCAATGATGCCGAGGTTACGACCCGATTCAATCGTCAGGTTCACACCATCCAGCGCCGGTCGCCGCATGCCGGGGTGCACCATCCGCACGTTTTCGGCCCTGAAGAGTTCGCTGTTCATGCGGCCACCGCCACACGGGTCTTGACCTGCGGCTGCCATCCTGTCGCATACGCCGCATCAATGAGATCGGCGGTGTACCCCTCTCGCGGGCGCTGGATAAGCTGCTCGGCGGTACCCTCCTCGATGATTCGCCCCGCGCGCATCACGACAATGCGATCGCAGTGCGACGCGGCAACGGCCATGTCGTGTGTCACGAGCAAACTGCCGGCGCCGCTCTGCTGAACCAGGTCGCCCATCAGGTCGAGCACCTTCGCCTGCACCGTGACATCAAGCGCGGTGGTTGGTTCATCAGCCAACAACAGCGACGGACTCGTCGACATGGCCATCGCGATCATGACGCGCTGGCGTTGTCCGCCGGAAAGTTCATGCGGGTACCGACGAATCATTGATTCTGGTTCAGGAAGCCCCACGCTTTCCGCCAGGCGAACGGCGGTTGCTCTAGCATCCGCACGGCGCAGCAGTCCGTGCGCTCGCAGCGGTGCAACGAGGTGTCGACGAATGGGAAGCAGCGGGTCGAGCGCGCTCTGCGGCTCTTGAAACACGCAGCCGACCCGCCGACCTCGCAGGTCTCGGAGCGTGCGCTGGTCGGCGCCAATTATCTGCGTACCCTCGACCGTGATACTGCCACTGACCTGTCCGCGCGCAGGCAGCAGCCCGAGCACCGACATACAGGTGAGTGATTTGCCTGATCCGGATTCACCGATCAGCCCCACTCGCTCTCCTCTTTCGACTCTTAGCGATATCCCATCGACGAGACGGCGGTCGCCGATGCTGATTGTGAGGTCGCGGATATCCAAGAGAGTCATGCGGTCACCTTCTCGGTGTCGGGGGCGGAAACAGTGTCGGGGACGGATGCAGCATGTCGGCGTTGCGCACGCGTGACGGGCCTGCTGCGCTGGCCGGGTTCGAGGGCATCCCGCAGCGCATCGCCCAGCAGTGCGAACCCAATCACGAGAGTGGTGATCGCAAGGCTCGGGGCAATCAGCACTTCGGGGCGCACGAGCACCTGTGACTGCAGGTCGGCAAGAGTCCGACCCCACGACGGCGTCGGTGCAGGGGTTCCGAAACCGAGGTACGAGAGCCCGGCTTCGGCGAGCGCGGCAGCCGCAAGGAGCTGCGTGGCGCGAATCAGAAGCGTGGGTGCGACGTTGGGCAAGACGTGCCGCGAGAGGATACCCAGGGTGCCGACCCCGCCAGAAGAGGCGAGCGTCACGTAGTCAGCGGCGAGCGCACCACACAGTTCGGGCACCATCGTGCGGGCGATGACGACGGCGCCGCCGAGGCCGATCGCGACGGACGAGGCCCAGAGGCTTGCTCCATATGAGGTAACCAGGATGATGGCGAGCACCAGCGTGGGGAAGGCAATGGCCACATCAATTGCTCGCTCGAGGGCTGCCCCCAGTCGCCGCCCCGCGAGGGCGGTCGCCATAGCCAGCGGCAGGCCCACCGCCACGGCGATCGCTGTGGCAAGCACGGTGGCAGTCATAGTCGATTGGGCACCGGCAAGCAGAATGCTGAAGAGATCACGCCCTCCGGCATCCGTTCCCAACAGGTGTTCTGGCGAGGGCGGCAACCAGCGGTTGATCGGGTCGAAGGCGGCCGGGTCATAGGGCGTCCACACCAGCGAGAGCAGGGCTGCCAACGTGGGAATCGCCACGAGCACGAGGCCGATGGCGCCCAGCGGATGCCGGATGAAACGAGTGATCACTGGGTCCTCCGGATACGGGGGTCAAGAACACGGGAAAGAGTGGTGAGTGCCATCGTGCTGATCATGACGAGCGCGGTGAGCACGAACAGGGTGCTTTGAATAGAGACGATGTCTCGGTTACCGACATCCGCCAGCAGCATTCCTCCGACACCAGGAAGCGCGAAGAGCTGCTCAACAATGACCGATCCCATGAGAACGCCAGCAATTTCGAGCCCCAGCACGCCGAGCAACGGAAGCGACGCATTGCGCAGGCCCTGTCGCAGCAGCACTGAGCTGAGCGGCCATCCCTGGGCGAGCCCGGTTCGCACCCAGTCCTTCATGAGCACGTCGATGGTGGCGCTGCGCACGAAGCGCACCAGTACTGCGGCCTGCCCGATGGCGATGGCCGTTGCCGGGAGGATGAGTGAGCGCAGCGCTTCTGCGGGGTCGGCCCAGCGATCAGCGGGGAAGCCCTGCACCGGCAGGAGGCGTGTGGGAAGAGCGACAGCGACGACGAGCAACAGCCCCAAAACGAAAGTGGGAATGGCTGCGGCGAGCTGGCTGAGCCCCGCAATCGCACGACCAAAAGCGTTCTCGCGATATACCGCCGCGAGAATGCCGACGGGCAGAGCGATGACGACGCTAAGCAGCAGGGCCAAGATACCCAAGGGCACGGTGACCTGTAGTTTCTCGCCGAGTTCTGCGGCGACCGCGCGACCGTCGAGCCCGGAGACTCCGAGGTTGCCGGTAAGTACGCCGCCGATCCAGTCGAAGTACCGCTCCCAGATGGGTCGGTCTAGGCCCAGTTGGGCGCGCAACGCGAGAATCTGTTCGGGCGTAGCATCCATCCCGCCCAGCATCGCGGCCTGGTCTCCTGGAAGGATCGCCAGAAGGCCGAAGATCACGATGCTCGCGGCAATCAGGGAGAGCAGCAGGATGCCGATCTCTCCGAGTACTTCGGCCACGACGTGCCGGGCGCGAAGGAGTTCTTCGCGCCCGGCACGTGGCCGGCTCAAGGTCGCCGAGATGGTCACGTTACTCCGCGACGGTGATACCGCTGACGCGGAAGTTGTTCGAGATGCGATCCACAGGGAATCCGGCAACGTCGGCATTCGCGACAACGACGGTCTGCGCCGTGTAGAGCCAGTCGCTAGCCGAGTCCTCAGCAACCAGGGTGACGAGTTCGCGCATCTTTTCGTCGCGTACGTCGGTGGTGGTGGCTGTGCGCGCTTCGGCAACAAGAGCCTGTGCCTCGGCGTTGTCGTAGCTCCAGTAGTAGTTCGGGTTGCCGTAGTACGTGGCCGTCGACGGGTCGACGTGCAGCACCATCGTGAGCTCGAACTGCTTGTTCGTATAGGCGTCTTCGAGCCAGGTGGCGAACTCGACGGTATCGATCGTGACGTTGACTCCGATGTCGGCGAGCTCAGCGGCGATGAACTCGGTGATGATCGTGTCGTAGGTATTCGACACGGTCAGCGTCAGGTCGAGGTCGCTGTATCCGGCTTCTGCGAGAAGATCTTTCGCAGCTTCCGGGTCGAACGGCGCCGACTCAGTCATGTCTACGAACCACGGGTCGCTCGGAACCGTGATGCTTCCGGCTTCAGTAGCCTGACCGACGATCTCGGCGAGTTCTGACTTGTCAATTGCCTGGCGCAGGGCCTGGCGTACGCGCTGATCTGACAGCGACTCGACAGTGTGGTTGAACCCGAGGGTCATCCAGCTGGTCGAGTCACCCTCGACAACCTGGAAGGCGTCGTCTGCACCAAACAGTTCGGCTGTTTCCGCTGTCGCTCCGGCGATCATGTCGATCTCGCCGCTCTGCAGAGCGGTAGATGCGGTGGTCTCATCGGAAATGTAGTGGAAAACCACACCGCCGTTTGCGGGAGCGTCACCCCAGTAGTCGTCGGCCGGCGTGAGGGCGAGGGTTGCGCCGCGGTTCCACTGGTCGAGCGTGTACGGGCCCGTGCCGTTGGTTTCGGACGCAAGGTCTGCGTCAGACGTACTGGACACAACGTATCCGGCAGCGGTGGTGAGGGTGTCCAAGAAGTTAATGTCGCGCTCTTCGAGCGTGATCACGACGGTGGAGGCATCGGTTGATTCGACGCTTGCCACCTGGGTCATACGCTTGGCATCCGGGTTGACCGATCCTTCGGCGCTGGCGGCCTGAAGGGATGCCACGACGTCATCCACGGTCATGGGCGTTCCATCGTGGAATGTGACGTCGTCACGAACGGTGAAGGTGTAGGTCAGGCCGTCGTCGCTGACCTCCCACTCCGAGGCGAGCGCCGGAACGATCTGGAGGTCTTCGGTAATACCGACGAGACCTTCGTAGACGTTGCCCCGCATGACTTGCACGAGGCCTGCGCCCGAGGTGGTGGTCACATCGAGGCTGGTGGGTTCGAGGCCGACGCGGATGTCGACGATTGCATCGGATGCGACCGAGGTGGGGTCACTCGCCGGTGTAGTTGAACCTGCACCGGTCGCACAACCGACCAGGAGGATTCCGCCGAGGACCATACCGGTCGAGGCGATCATTCTGCGCATGACGTACCTTTCTCTTGCAGGTAATTTTTCGGATCCCTGCGTGCTGTGATCAAGACGTCTATATGTCTACGGATCGTCGATGACGCGATGAGGAGTTTCAGGTGAACGGTATGCAAAGTGGTCGTAGCCGTGTGGACAACAGCGGGCCGGTTTACCGTCGGATTGCGACAGAGCTGTGGGAAGAAATTCAGTCGGGTGCGCTCGCAGCCGGTTCACGGTTGCCCAATGAAGCCACGCTCGCCGAGCGCTTCGGGGTGGCTCGACTTACCCTGCGTCAGGCGATTATCGAACTGCAGCGCCTGGGTGCCGTCGAGATCCGTCGCGGCGTAGGGACGTTCGTCGTGTCCCCTCCCGATCTGGTCGAGATTGTTGCCACCCTGCCGCGATCCCGTCAACAGTCGGATGCCACCGCCGACGCCCTCGATTCGGCAGCACTCCGGCGCTCCGCAGCCCCCGTGCGCCAAGTGGATGAGCGGGTTTTGTCGTTCGGGCCTGCATCTGGTTCGCTCGCCGAAGAAGCAGCTGGGCACCTGGGGATTCCGGTCGCCGATATGCACCGGATCGACACTGTGATGGTGCGCGGGGGGCGTCGCTGGATCGCCAACTCGTACTGGCACTCTGCGCAGTGGTCGGGGGTACTGGATCGGGTCGGTGAACACGGCCTCGTCGTGCGCGCATTCGCCGATGGATTCGGCCTTGACCTGCGCTATTTATGGCGCGCTTTTAGTGCTGTTGCCGCCGATTTCGACGACGCCGATGTGCTCGATGTGCCCCCGGGAACCGCGCTTTTGGTGCGCGATGGCGTCTCCGCCGATGCGGATGGAACCCCCGTGTTTTATGTGCGCCGCCGGCTACGCGGCGACGAAGCGAAGTTCGTGCTGCGCTACGACAACGACGCACTCTGAGGGTTTGGGCGCTGCCCGCGGCATCTGAATCTCAGGACTTCGCACGAATCGGGTCGAGCTTAGCGCCCGGCGGCGGCGATGATGCGAACTACGGCATCCTCCGTGAACCGAAAGACTTCAGCATCCGCCGTCATCCGCTGCTCGAAAGGCACGACGCGCACGCGGTCAGCCGAGATATCAACCGTCGCTCCGCCGTATGCGTCGATGGCAGATTCCTCGGTGCGGCGATCAAAAGCCCGGGCGATATTTGCTACCCCTGGGGCGACGACGATCGGCACCCCACACACGGTTTCAACAACCGGCAAGTGGTAGTGACCGCTCAGGATGACCCGAACATCGGTGCCTTGAATCGTTGACAACAGCCACGCGGCATCCTGCTCATCGAGGCAGAGAGCCTGCAGGAGATCGGTCTGCGCGTCAATCGGCGGGTGATGCACGACCACGACGGTGCCGTGTTCGGCCGGGCTGTGAACCGCCTGTTCAAAGAATTGCTTCTGTGCCTGATCGATGGCGCCGTACCCTCGGCCAGGCACCGAGCTATCCAGCACGATCACTCGCCAGCCGCCGTGCTCTGCGACTGAGGCGATAGGGGCATCTGCACCTTCGAGGATCTGCTCGTCAGCATCCGGTTGTCCGCCACCAAGCACCGCGCGGAAGGGGGCACGGCGATCATGGTTCCCCATCGCAAATACCGCACGCGCGCCGTGCTCGCGCGCCCGTTCGCCAATCAGATCACGAGCGCGCCGGTACGAACCCTCAGACCCGTCTTCGCTGACATCGCCCGAGCACACGACCAGATCGAAGGGGCGATCTGCCATATGCGCGAGCGTCAGGCGTAGCCGTTCGGCAGTGTCGACGACCCCGTAGTGCAGGGTGTCATCCCCGAAGAGGTGGGTGTCGGTGAGGTGCAAGATTCGCAAAGCAGACATGACACGAGGTTTACCTCGTGGAGGTTAACAAAAAGTGCGAGCCTGGGCATCCGAAACGGAGCACTCCGCACGAATGGGAGGAGCGGATGCCCCAATTTGGCTCCGGATCGGGCGCAGGCCTCCCGACCGGGCGGTGCTACCAGGGGCCTTCGGCTGAGGTCGGTCAGGTCGTGATGGACGAGTTCCACTTCTACGCCGACCCCGATCGCGGGTGGGCGTGGCAGGTGCCGCTGCTGACGCTGCCGCAGGCGCAGTTCTCGGCGCGTCCTGTTCCGGCGCCCGTCCTATGCGCGCATCGCGTCCGCGAACCACGACGTGATCGTGCTCGGGTGGGTGATCGCCGTCCCGACGCAGACGGCCCACGCTCCGGCATCCCGAGCAGCGGTGACATCGGCCGGCACACGGACGCGCCCCTCGACGATCACCGGCTTCCGGCACCGTTCGACAATCTGCGCAATGAGGTCCAGATCCGGACCCGCCGACTTCGGGCGCTCTCCCGTGTATCCCGCCAGCGTCGTCCCGAGGATGTCCGCGCCGGCAGCCTCAGCCGCGAGCGCGTCACCCAACGATCCGCAGTCAGCCATGACCAGCACGTCGCTCCTCGCGCGCACACCCGCGATCGTCTCCGCGAGAGTGAGCCCATCCGGACGAGGACGGCGCGTGCCGTCGATCGCGACCACGTCGGCCCCCGCTTCCACGACCGCGAGCGCGTGCTGCAGCGTGGGCGTGATGAAAACCGCGTCGTCGCCGTCCTTCCACAGGCCGATGATCGGCACCTCGAGGTCGGATGCTGCGCTGATGTCATCGATGCCCTGCAGGCGGATGCCGGCGGCTCCCCCGATGACGGCGGCGCGGGCTATCTGAGCCATCGTCGCCGGATTACGCATGGGCTCTCCCGGATATGCCTGGCAGGACACGATCAGTCCTCCGGCCAGAGCTTCTAACACCCCGTGCTTCATCGCTGCTCCCGTCTTGCGAGCGCCAGTGCGCCCTGTGTGCCGCTCGCCGCGAAGCGCAGCCGATCACCGTAGTCGGGCGTCAGGAGTTCGCGGACGGCCCTGCCGGTCGGCAGCGATTCCTCAAGGATGCTCCCGGCGAGCACCACGGGCCCGTCCTGGGCCCGCGAGAGCAGCCCGGACACCGTCCGGACCAGGTGCCGGGCCGCCTCATCGACGATCTCGGCCGCATCTGAGGACCCTTCGTCGCATGCCAGGGTGATGAGAGGAGCGAGCTCCGCGAGAGCCAGTGGCCCCGAATCATTCACGACCCGGATCAGAGCCGAAGCCTGCGCCTCCCCCGGCCATGCCTCCGCGCTCTGCTGCACTCCGGGTCGCATCGTCAGGCCGAACTGGTCGATAACCAACGATGCGAGCGTCGAGACCCGTCCCTCCTGCAATGCCGCCAGCGTCGCACGCACCGCAGCGCGTCCAAGCCAGACCCCCGCGCCTTCATCGCCGAGCAGCCATCCATAGCCTCCGCGGCGCTCAACCACCTGCCATCCGTCGATCAGCGCTGCAGAGGCGCCCGTTCCTGCGATGAGCACGACACCGGTATCTCGATCGGTCGCTGACGCGTAGGCGGCTTCGAGATCCGAGACGATGCGCGGAACTCCGGCCAGGCCGCACTGCGCCCACGCCGCGTCGAAGCCGGCCCGTCGCGCGGGCTGCTCTCGCAGCGCAGTGCTCCCGGCCATCCCGATCACGCCTCCGCGGATCCGTGCCGGATCCAGGTCGCCGAGCGCTGCGCGCAGCGCGGCGGCGAAAGCGAGGTGCGCCGTCTCAGGCTGCGACACGGGATTCCCCCCGGGGGCCGTCCCCTCTCCGCGCACGGCACCGGTGGCATCGGCGATGACGATGCGCGTCGTCGAGCCGCCGAGGTCGCCTCCGAGGACCAGATCGCTCATCTCACCCACCTGTGATGGCCGTCCGGGTCATGGCTGCGCCACTGCGGCGACGGCACGATTCCACTCCCGCAGCCGGACTGCGGTATCGAGGACGCGCTCCGACACCGGGGCCTCGAACTTCGGCGCATGCTGCCACGCTGCTTCGAACTGCGACAACTGCTCGTTGAAGGCATCGACGTCGAGTTCTGATTCCCAGGCCGCCTCCAGCGCGTGCACCCAGCGCGCCCAACGCTCGCCGTAGTAGCCCGAGATGAGACCGCTCCAGTGTTTGCCCGCATAGTCCTGGATGGGAAGACCCGGCGCGAACCACGAGGTGTTGATCAGCGTGGCGTCGTGCACGAGGATCTGCTCCTCCGCTTCGCTCGTCGCCCAGCCGCGTGCCGCGTCCAGCCAGGTGCGGAACCGATAGCCGGGGTAGCGGTCTGCGAGCTCATCCATCGACCGGATGCTGTCGAGCAGTGCACCCGCAGCCTCGTCGAACTCCGCTCGATCGCGCTTGACGAAGGCCGAGCGCGCACGGATCTGGATGCCGTTCGCCGTGCGGGAGAGCACCTCCAGTCCGAGGTCGACGATGTCGCGCTCGAGCCCTGGTGTCGCGCCGTCTGCGAGCGCTGCCTCGATGAGCAGTTCCCACGCACGGATCATGTCGGCCGAGAGATCCTTCGGCTCGAAGTCTTCCGTGGTGTTGCCCGTCCATTCAGCGGCGAGGTCACCCTCCACGCGCGGGCGGCACATGATGACCGAGCGCACAGGACCGGTGCGCTCACCGTGTGTGTACACCTCTCGCAGGAGAATGCGCCAGGCCTCGCGGATACCATCATCCAGCCGTCCGTAGCGGATCCGCGCATAGTCGTCGATCCACGCATCCAGATCGATCGCCTCACGGCGCCACACGGCGTCGGCCATCAGTTCGTAGGCGACCGGGTCATGGTCGAGGGCCTCGGGCGAGAGGCCGATGCCGGCCATGCTCCGCGCGGGCTGGTTGAGAATTCGGAACGGCTCGTTCGCCACGAGGTCGAGCGCACCGTGCATACCGGGTCGACCCCCGAAGTTGTGCAGCATGGTCCATACCCAGGGACGACCCTCGAACTCCTCGGTCTTGTCCCACACCGGCGAGTGCTCGCCCCAGGTGTCCTGGATGAGCGTGTTCATGACGGGCATCTCGTTCAGCGCGGCGGTGATCCGTGCCGGCGTCCAGTACTCGGTGCGGTACTGGAAGGCCCAGCTCATGAGTACCCAGACCGCTGCCGGGTTGTGGCCGGTCAGCATCTTCGTGATCTGCGCGGCGCGCTTGGCGACCATCGCCGCTCCGGGCTCGACGCCGTCCTCAGCGGGGAGCTGCGGCAGGCCCTCGATGAAGGGGTCGATCGCGTAATAGCCGTCGCTGCCGAACAGTCGCTCCTGCTCGCGCAGCAGCGCACTGCCGAGCTTCTCGAACGTCGGGTCGTCGGTGCCGAGCACGTAGTTGAACCGGTCCATCCACTCGACCTCGAACGAGGTCTCGCCCTTGAGGATCTCCGGCACGTAGCCGGCGAATCCCGGCAGCACCGGCTTCATACCCAGGCTCCGCTGACGATCCATGATGCGCTGTCCGAGCTCGACGTGCGAGTCGATCCATTCCACAGTCATCGGGCCACCGTGGTAGCGCACGGATCCATGCCAGGTGAACGGCAGGAAGGCCGCGCTCCCCATGAATGCGAGCACTTCTTCCTCGCTCATGCCGAAGTCCTGGAAGACGCGGTACCAGACGCCCTCGTTGCCGACAACGTTCAGCGGCAGATTGATGCCGTGCAGCGCCATCAGATCGACTTCGCGCTCCCAGCGCTCCCAGTCCCAGAACGCCGTCGTGTACGAGAACGTGCAGAAGTTCATGTGGTAACGGTGCTCCCACGGCGACGTGCGCTCGGTGAGCTCGAAGTCGGGAAGACGGGCGGGCAGCTCCACTGCTCCGGTATCGCGTGCGATCTGCAGGCCGCACGCGCTGCTCAGATAGAACCGCAGGGCAGAGGCGATCGCGACGCCGTTCGTGCCGCGCAGCGTGACGATTCCGTCGGATGCTGAGACCGCGAAGGAGTCTTCATCCCCTCCGGCCTGCGGGTCGATCTCAACGCGGAAGTCAGATGCTCTGTCGCCCAGCAGGCGGCGAAGCAGGCTCTCGGATGCAGTCTGCGTATGCATGTTGGCAGTCAACCTTTCAGTGCTCCTTGTGTGAGGCCCTCAACGAAGTAGCGCTGGAGGGCGATGTAGAGAACGAGGATGGGCAGCACCACGATGATGGATGCCGCGGACAGCAGGGGAATGTTTATCGTGAACTCCCCGATGAAGAAGCCGAGGCCCGCAGGGGCTGTGCGCTTGGACGAATCCTGGATGAGGATCAGAATCAGCAGGAACTGCTTCCAGCACCACATGAACACCAGCACGGCGAGAGTCGTCATCGCCGGACCCGACAGCGGAAGCAGAACGATACGGAGGATCGTGGTCGAACGGGCTCCGTCGATCTGCGCTGCTTCCATGAGTTCTCTGGGCAGCGACGCGAAGTGCGTGTACATCCAGAAGACACTGAACGGCATGTACAGCGCGACCTGCACGAGCACGAGACCGGTGAAGGTGTCCGTCAGCCCCACCGACTGCAGGTTGTAGTACAGCGGGATGATCACGAGCTCGATCGGGATCGTGAGGCCAGCGACGAAGAAGGCGAGTACGCCCTTGCTCCATCGCAGATTGAGGCAGGCCAGGCCGAAGCCCGCCAGCGTCGCGATGATCAGCGTGAGCGGAACGATGATGACGGCGAGGATGACGCTGTTCCAGAGCAGCTTGTCCATCCCGGCCGAAGTCCATGCTTCCGCGAAGTTCGACAGGGTGGGCTCGTCCGGCCAGCCGATCCCCTGAATAGCGCTGCCCGAAGGGTAGAGCGCCGAGAAAACGAGCGCGACCAGCGGAACCATCGTGACGACGACGAGCACAGCGACGATGGCATAGGCGAGAGTGCGGCCGAGATGGCGAGTCATTCTTCCCTCGTGATTCGATTGACGATGAGAACGACGGCAAGGATCATCGCGCTCAGGCAGGCGCCGACGGCGGAGGCCAGACCGATGTCGTGCTCGGTGAAGGCGAGTCGGTAGATGACCAGGCTCGGCACCAGCGTGCGGTCGGCCGGTCCGCCGTTGGTCGTGGTGAAGACCAGGTCGAAGCTCGCGAGCGCCGCAACGATCGTGATCGTGAGCGCCACGCGGATCTCACCGCGCAGGCCCGGCAGTGTCACGGCGAAGAACTCCTGCACTGGCCCGGCGCCGTCCAGGCGAGCGGCCTCGTACAGCGAGTGATCGATCTTCTGCACTCCGCTGGAGAAGAGCAGCATGCACAAACCGGTCATCACCCACGTGCCGATGAGACCGACCGCGACGAGGGCGAAGCCGAAGTCGGCGAGCCACGCGCGGGTGATGGACTCGAGACCGACCGCACGCAGCAGCTCGTTCAGCGGACCGCTGTCGGCGTACATCCATCGCCACACGATGCCGACGACGACGAGGGGGAAGATCTGCGGCAGGAACAGCAGCACGCGGGCCGCAGTCATCCAGCGCGATTTGATCTTGGCCACGATGCCGGCGACGAGAAGCCCGATGCCGATCGGCAGGATCGAGAAGAACGCCACGAGGATCAGAGCGTTGAGCAGCGTACGACGGAGCCGCTCATCGGCGAATACCTCGACGTAGTTCTCGAACCCGACCCAGGTGCTCGGCGAGATGCCGTTCCAGTCGTACAGCGAGTACTGCAGGGTCTGCACGGCGGGGATGATCGCGAAGATGATGTAGAGCGCAAGCGCGGGCAGGACGAACCCGTACCCGGCGATTCGAAGGCGACGACGCGGGCGCCGGCGCCGGGGCGACGACGTGGCCGTCACCCCGGCGCGCGGAGCGCGCGTCTGAACTGCAGAGGTCACTCGATCATTCCGAGTGGTACTCGTCGCGGAACTCCTGCAGCTCCGCGAGGAACGCGACGGGGTCGCCGCGGCCCGCCGTGAGCGCCTGGATTCCGGGTGTCATCCGGTCGATGATGCCGGGAGCTGCCGAGTCCGGGAAGCGCTTCATGCCGTCGTCAGCCATCACCGCGGCGAACGCGTCGAGCAGATCGCGGGTGGCGCCTTCTGCTTCGACCTTGGTATCGACGTGCGGGGGCATGTAGCCCTGATCGACGGCGACCTTTCCGCCCTCAGCGGATGCCATGTAGTCGAGGAACGCCACAGCGGCATCCGGGTGCTCGGTGCGGCTCGAGACCATGAACGCGACCGAAGATCCTGACATCGTGGCGGGAGAATCCGCCGTCTCACCGGGCATGGTGAAGAATCCGCCATCGTCGCCGAGCACGTCGTTGACCTGCGTGACCGCCCAAGTTCCGTTGAACAGGAACAGCGTGTCGCCCTCGACGAAGTTCGCTGTCGACTGCGCCTGGCCGTTCGCGTTCGCGTCGGCCGGGAGGAATCCGCGAGCAGCCCAGTCGGCGAGCTTCTCTGTGGCGGCGAGAGCGCCGGGACCCGTGATCGAGCCGCCTTCCTGGCCGTTGACCCAGGCTCGGAAGTCATCCGACGGCATCAGGACATCCAGCAGGTTGGCCCACAGGTGCAGCGTTCCGGTGTCGAGCCCGCCCGCCTCCATCGGCGTGTAACCGGCGGCGAGCGCCTTGTCCATCGCGTCTTCGAGGTCGCCGAGAGTCGCGATCGGCAGCTCGATGCCCAGCTCTGCGGCAATGGCCTTGTTCACGAAGATCCCGGTCTCGGAAAGAGCCGTCGGCACACCGTAGAGGTCTCCCTCGCCGAAGCGCTTGCCGTCGTCGCTGAACTCGGAGAACGCGAGGGCTGCACCGGGGAGAACGTCATCCCAGCCATAGGCCTCGCGGTACTGCTCGAGCGACAGCAGCTCACCGCCCGGTACGAGCTCTTTCATCACAACGCCGTACTGGGCGATGTCCGGCGGAGTGTTCGATGTCATCGTCAGGTTGACGCTGGTGTTGTACGCCGCGAACTCCGCGTACTCGGGTTCGATGGTGACCTGCGGGTACAGCTCATTGAACCCTTCGATGTACGCCTCGACCATCTCGCGAGGTGCGGTGGTCGCCATCCGCAGGGTGACCTCCTCCGGACCGATCTCCGTGGAGACCTCTCGATCCTCTGCACCGGCGCTGTTCTGCGTCGCCTGTCCGCCTGGGGCGCACCCTGCGATGGCGAAAACAGCGATCGCTGCCACCGACAGCTGCGCAAATCTGCGAAATTTCATCGACTACTCCGTCCGAATATTTCCCTGCAACGAGTTCCCGTTGCTCAAGATCACAACAACCCTAGGGATCTGGTTAAACACTAGGTGTATGCGATAAGCTAACAGCCATGACCGGAATCGTCAATAATCAGCACCGGGGCGTGAGCAGCGTCGATGTCTGCATAGATATCGGGGGAACCGGCGTCCGCGCCAGACTGCTGCGCGCAAGCGATCATGCTGTGGTCAACTCTATGATTAGTTCCGAATCCCTCGGGGAGCTGGTCACACAGCTTTGCGCGCTCGACATCCGCTGCGAACGCGTCGCGGTCGGCGCGACCGGAGTCTGGGGGGATGCATCGCGCTTCGATACCGCGGCTCTCCATCCGCTCGGCGCTCACGAGGTGCGCATCGCAGACGATGGGCTGACCGCGCACCTGGGCGCCCTGACAGGCCGCCCGGGCATCGTTGTGGCGATCGGCACCGGGCTCGTCACCGTGCGCATGACGGCAGATGGCTCGTTCACGCGCATAGGAGGATACGGACTTCTGCTCGATGACCGCGGTTCCGGCGCGTGGATCGGCCAGCGCGCGGTGCGCGATGCCATCGACACCCACGAAGGCGTCAGCGACCACCAGAGCATCCTCGAGCTCTGCATCCGCGAACTCGGTCCGATCACGCTGTGGTCCGAACGCATTCTGAGCACCGGACCCCGCGCTCTTGCCGCGCTCTGCTCACCACTGGCACTGCATGCCCGCGAGGGCGACGCCGACGCCGCGGCGATCTTCACCGCGGCCGGAGCGCATATCGCTGACCGCCTGCACGCGGCAGTCAGGTCCGCAGCCACCGATGGCGAGACGATCACCACGACATTCACGGGCGGAGCGGCAGCCGCGCTCGATCTGCTCATGCCCGGGATCAGGTCGCGCGCTCTTGACCTCCCCCTCGAATTCGTCCCTGCTGAGGGAAGCCCTCTCGACGGCGCTGAGCGCCTGCTGCGCATCGAGAATCCGTCCGCAGAATCAAAGCTGTTGCGCGTCATCACACACCGATAGGGTCAGATCGAACATGGTTGCCAAGTATCAGCAGATTCTGCACACACTCTCCTCGCGCATCGACACGATGAGCGCTGGCGATGCGCTGCCCAGCGAAGAAGAGCTGTCGAAGGAGTTCGGCGTCTCTCCTATGACGACCCGGCGCGCGCTCACGATCCTCCTCGACGCCAAGCGCATCGTGGGCATCCGCGGCAAGGGCACGTTCGTCGCGCAGCGGCCGATGACCAGAACCATGACGCTGATGTCCTTCAGCGAGGCGATGCGCTCTCATGGCCGGGTGCCGCACTCGCAAGTGCTCGGCATGTCGATGGAACCGGCCGACGAAGAGACCGCAGCGAGCCTGCAGGTTGCCGAAGGAACCCACGTCTACAGCATCCGCCGCCTGCGTTTCGGAGATGATGCGCCCATCGGCGTCGACGTGTCGACGCTGCCTGCCGACCGGTTCCCCGGGCTGCTCGGGCACGACCTCAGCGGTTCGCTCTACACGGTGCTGCGCGACCACTACAGCACGAGCATCGAGCGCGCGACCTCGCGGATCAGCGCCGTGCTGCCCGATGCCGAGACCGCCGGAATGCTGGACATCGAAACCGGCACGCCGTGCCTGGCGGTGAAGGCTACTGCCAAGGACGAACACGGCGCGATCGCAGAATCAACCAGATCGCTCTACCGCAGCGACCTGTACGAGCTCACCGTCGACCACCATCGCGAGGCACCGCAGCAGTAACCACCTGCTCAGATTCGCATGGCGACGAGGACATTTCCGGCAGGATCGCGGAACCACGCGATCTCGCCCACGGCGGGATGCTGGGGCTCACGCCGCGCATGGGCGGAGGTCAGGCCATATCTCCGCGAGCGGCGGCCAGTTCCTGTCCGTAGACCCGCGCTGACTCCTCCGCGTTCTCCTTCAGCTCGCGCGCGGTGTCGGCGAACGCATCCGACCGGCGATCACGACTAGGGCATCGCCGCGACGATCGACCTCGCGGCGTCCGATGAGGCGGGCGAAGCCGTCGTCACCGTCACCGGCATGGATCGGCTGTAGGCCCCTTACTGCAGCCGGGGGTCCTCGGTCGGGTCTGCATAGGACTGCGGGCATCCGGCTTCGATGGCCTCCGGACGCAGCTCGTAATGCCACGACTCGTTGCTGTACGTCTGGCAGAGACCGTAGTTGGCGCCGTGCTGCGCCAGCCAGTCCAACGCACGAAGTGGCCCGATGTCGACGGCCTCCCCGGTGACGTGGGAGGACGTCTCCGGCTTCGCCACCCAACGGGCTGCCTCCTCCTCCGATCCGTAGGTTACGACGGCCTCGCGCAGCAGTTGCGCCTGCAACGCCTGCGAGCGCCAACCGCTGTTCACCCAGAACTCGACACCGTCCGCTCTCGCATCCGTCGCTGCGCTGCGCAGCGCGGCGAGCAGGTCCGGTCGCAGGCCCTCCACTGCGGGAGATGCGTCATCGAAGACCGAGGGCTGCCCGCCATCGCGAATGGCCCCGTCCGCTTCCGTGACCTCACCCAATGCTCCTGCTCCGCTGATTGAGGCAGAGGACGGGGCGGATGCCACCGCCAACGACTGCTGCACCGCGAAAGCGGCGATCACCGCGAGGGCCAGAAACACGAGGGGGAGCAGGATTCGGCGTCGTCGACGCACTGCGGGAGACATGGGGGTGGTGTTCATGTCTCCAGTGAACGCATCCGGCTGTTACGAGGCCGTATGCGTTTCTTCATACGCTCCCGATATGCGCCGATGCGTAGGATTCAGCCATGCGTGTGCTGATCGTGGAGGACGAGCCCTACCTCGCCGAGGCGATCCGCGATGGACTCCGCCTTGAGGCGATCGCCTCCGATATTGCCGGCGACGGCGACACTGCTCTTGAGTTGCTGAGCATCAACTCCTACGACATCGCCGTGCTCGATCGCGACGTACCTGGGCCTTCAGGCGACGAGATCGCGCGCGAGATCGTCGCTTCCGGGAGCGGCATCCCGATCCTCATGCTCACCGCTGCTGACCGTCTCGATGACAAAGCCTCCGGCTTCGAGCTCGGCGCGGATGACTACCTCACCAAGCCTTTCGAACTGCGAGAGCTCGTACTGCGTCTACGCGCCTTGGATCGTCGCCGCGCCCATGCCCGTCCCCCAGTGCAGGAGATGGCGGGGCTCAGACTCGATGCGTTCCGCCGAGAGGTTTATCGCGACGGCCAATACGTGGCTCTCACGAGAAAGCAGTTCGCCGTACTGGAGGTGCTCATCAGCGCGGCCGGCGGGGTGGTCAGCGCGGAGGAGCTGCTGGAGCGCGCATGGGATGAGAACGCGGATCCATTCACGAACGCCGTTCGCATCACCGTGTCATCACTGCGCAAGCGGCTGGGTGAACCGTGGCTGATCCGCACCGTACCTGGCGCGGGATACCGGATCGATGCGGACGTGGATGTTGCCTAGGCGACCGGGCATGAGCGCTCGGCTGAAGCTCACGTTGAGCTACGCCGGCTTCCTCATGATCGCGGGTGTGCTGCTGATGGCTATCGTCGGCGTCTTCCTGCTGCGCCATGTGCCGGATGGGCAATTCACCGGGCCTGGACCGTTTATCCCCAATCGCACCGACCTGCTTCGCGCGTTCACCCCGCCCGCCGCCGCCGCACTCCTCTTCCTTCTCGCGCTTGGTCTGGTCGGCGGATGGTTCCTGGCCGGACGGATGCTGGCGCCACTGACCCGCCTCAACGCCGCTGCGCGTCTGGCTGCCGAGGGATCGCTCTCGCATCGCGTCGACATGGCCGGGCCGAAGGACGAGTTCCGCGATCTCGCCGACGTCTTCGACACGATGCTGGCCAGGCTCGAAGCGCACGTCGAGGAACAGCGGCGCTTCGCCGCCAACGCCTCACACGAACTGCGCACGCCGCTGGCGATCTCGCAGACGATGCTCGAGGTGGCACGCGACGATCCCGACCGCGACGTCGATGTGCTCATCGACCGACTGCAGGATGTCAATGCGCGGGCGATCGCGCTGACAGACGCGCTTCTGCTGCTGGCACGCGCCGATGGCGGTACCTTCGAGCGCCGGAGTGTGGACCTGTCTCTCCTGGCGGAAGAGGCCGTTGAGACCTTGCATCCGCTCGCCGACCGGCGGGGCGTCACGATCAGCATCAGGGGCACGACGGCCGTCACCAGCGGATCGCCGACGCTCTTTGAGCAGCTCATCGTGAATCTGGTCCACAACGCGATTGTGCACAACCTCACGGCCGACGGCTGGATCGACGTGCACACCGAGTCGGGCCCCGCGGGAGCCGTCGTGATCATCGAGAACACCGGTGAGGTCATCCCCGCAGGCCTCCTCGCGATACTGCGCGAGCCATTCCAACGCGGCGCCGCCAGGTCTCGCAACACGGACGCGGCCCATGTGGGCACTGGCCTCGGCCTCGCGATCGCCGAGGGAATCAGCCGCGCCCACGGCGGAACGCTGGAGTTGGAGTCACGAAGGGGCGGCGGACTCGTCGTCACGGTGCGCCTGCCGTCGACACCCTCAGAGTGACGCCGCCTGGCCCCGCAGCAGCCGCGCCCCGATCTCCCCCAGCGCCCGCCGTACTTCTTCCCCCTCGAGCACCTCGAACTCGATTCCGCTCATCCCCACATAGAGCGCGAATTCCTCCGGCGACTGGGATCCGGCGGTGAGGATGCTGGCCCCGTCACCCTCCTCGACGACCTCAGCGACCGTTGCGTCGAAGTGCTGCGATACGACCTCAGCCGACGCGTGCATTCGCAGTCTCGCGCGATAAGGATACGGCGCCGTCGTGATGCTCCGCGTCGTGAATTCCTGCAGCGCCGCGTCAGGGATGTCGCGCCGCGGGAACTCCTCGCGCAGCGCGACGGGGCGACGAATGCGATCCACCCGCAGCGTGCGCCACGCCTCATGCTCGGGAACCCAGGCGACGAGATACCAGCGCTCGGCGGTATGCACGATCCGATGCGGCTCGATGATCCGCTGCACCTCGGTGCCGTCATGACGCGTGTAGTCGATGCGCAACGGCAACCGTCCGGCAATCGCCGCCGCGACGACCGTCACCACGGACAGGTCGACGTTCTGCCGTCCGCCCGCCAGCGGCACCATTGCCTGCTCTACCTCGCTGATCTGCTGACGGGTCGCCGGCGACAGCGACTGTTCCAGCTTCGCGAGAGCCCGCGCCGACGCATCCTCGATTCCCGTCACCACGCTGCCCGCTGCGATCCGCAGTCCGACGGCGATCGCCACAGCTTCATCGGGGGCGAGAGTGAGGGGCGGGACTTCTGCGCCGGCGCCGAGTCGGTACCCGCCGTGCCGGCCGCGCGTGGCTTCAACGCCGTAACCGAGCTCGCGCAGATCGTCGATGTCACGCCGCAGCGTGCGATCGCTCACCTCAAGTCGCTCACGCAGTTCGGCGCCGCTCCAGTCCCTGCGCACCTGCAGCAGAGCGAGAAGAGCGAGGGTGCGGCCGGTGGTCCGAGTCATGTTCCCATCCTCATTCCTTATCAGGACGTATTGTGACCGTTTTGAGCGAGAGAGTGAAGACATGAACACGAACCAGACCGACGCTCGCATCCAGTCCTTCCGCATCGAGATCGCGGATGCCGCCATCGACGACCTCCGCTCACGACTGAAGAACGCGCGGTTCGAGCAGCCGCTCCCGGTCGATGACCGCAGCACCGGCATCCCCTCGTCCGAGCTGCAGGAGCTCATCGCGCACTGGGCCGATCACGACTGGCGCGCGACCGAAGAGCGACTGAACGCCCTGCCGCAGATCATCACGAACATCGACGGTCAGAACATTCACGCGGTGCACGTGCGCTCCCCACACCCGGATGCGACCCCACTGTTGCTGATGCACGGCTGGCCGGGATCCTTCCTCGAATTCGAGTCGCTGATCGGACCTCTCACCGACCCCGTCGCACATGGTGGCGAAGCATCCGATGCCTTCGACGTGGTGGTCCCCTCGCATCCGGGATTCGGGTTCTCGATGCCGCTGGTCGGCAAGGACTGGAAGCGCAGCGACATCGCCGTCGTCATGCTCGAGCTGATGACTAGGCTCGGCTACGAACGCTTCGCCGTGCAGGGCGGTGACATGGGTGCCGGTGTCGCGCCGGAGATGGGCCGCCTCGCTCCCGACCGGGTGATCGGCATCCATGCGAACGGATCACTCGGCACTTTCGTCGGACAGATCGACGACAAGACTGCGGCTTCGCTCACACCCCTCGAGCAGGATCGCCTGCGCAGGGTCGGCGAATTCATGAAGAAGGAGTTCGGGTACATCGCGATTCAGTCGACCAGGCCCGCCCTGATCGGTGCGATGACCGCGGACAGCCCCGTCGCCCAGTTCGCGTGGATCCTCGACAAGCTGCAGGAATGGACGCATCCCGCCAACGCTCCGGTCGCCGATATCGTGGGCGCGCAGTTCCTGTTCGACAACGCTTCGCTGTACTGGTTCACGGCGACTGGCGGCACCGCGGCGTACGTCGGCTATGCCCAGGATGCCGGGTGGGGTGCAGTGCCGGAGAGCTCGGGCGTGCCCACCGCCGTGATCGTGTTCGCACACGACGTGGGGCTGCGCTTCGCGGAGGAGAAGGCGAACAACATCGTTCGCTGGACGGATGTCGACGGCCGGGGCGGGCACTTCGCTGCCCTCGAGGAGCCCGAGATTCTGCTGACCGACCTACGGGAGTTCTTCGGGTCGCTGCGCTGAGGACCGCTGGTGTGACGCCAGTCGGAGCCTGTTACGGACGTCGGAGTTTTCCGGCCGAAAAGTCCGTCAAGTGTAACGGGCTCCGGTCGGCGCAACACTCAGTCGGCGCAACACCCAGCCGGCGCAACACCCGGCCGGCGCAACGCCCGCGAACTCACCAGGGGTTCGGCTTGTAATCCTTCAGGAACACTCCGTGCACATCGACGCCGAGCTCACCCTGCACGATCGGGTCATACACCCGCGCCGCGCCATCGACGAGGTCGAGCGGCGCGTGGAAGCCCTCCTCCGCAAGGCGCACCTTCGTGGCGTGCGGGCGCTCATCGGTGATCCAGCCCGTGTCGACCGCGGTCATCAGGATGCCATCGGTCTCGAGCATCTCCCCTGCGCTGGTGCGCGTGAGCATGTTGAGAGCGGCCTTGGCCATGTTGGTGTGCGGATGCCCCGGGCCCTTGTAGCGGCGGGAGAACTGCCCCTCCATCGCTGAGACGTTCACCACGTACTTCCGGTCCGCAGAAGAAGAAGCCATCGACGCGCGCAGCCGGCTGATCAGCAGGAACGGCGCGGTGGTGTTCGCGAGCTGAACCTCGAGCATCTCGAGCGGGTCGACATGCTCGACGTTCTGCACCCAACTGTTGACGTGCGCGATGTCGGGCACGAGGCCACCGGCGTCGATCGCCGAGCCGTCGGCGTGCTTCGCCAGCGACGACGACCCGGGGGCCATCGCGAGGCGAGCGAGGTCCTCGGCGGTCAACGCTTGCCCACCCTGCTCGGCGACCGTGCCGCCGAGGGCTGCCACCGACAGCAGCGGGTTCGCCGCAACAGATGCCTGCAGCGCCTGCGGGTGCGGGTCCGCGGTGTGCCCGAATGTCTCCATCTCGGGCAGCGGACCATCCGGAAGCGGCTGCATCTCGGCATCCGCCAGCAACGAGTACGCACCCGGCGAGCGCCGCACAGTCTGCGCGGCATTGTTGATGAGGATGTCGAGCGGCCCCTGCGCCGCCACAGAATCTGCGAGCGCGATCACCTGAGCGGGGTCGCGCAGATCGATGCCGACGACGCGGAATCGGTGCAGCCAGTCCGCTGAGTCGGGCAGCGAAGAGAACCGGCGAACGGCATCGCGCGGGAAGCGCGTCGTGATCGTGAGGTGCGCGCCGTCACGGAGCAGCCGCAGCGCGATGTGCATGCCGATCTTCGCGCGTCCCCCGGTGAGTAGTGCGCGCTTGCCGGTGAGGTCGGTACGGGCATTGCGCTTGCCGTGGCTGAAGCGCGCGCACTCGGGGCAGAGCTGGTGATAGAACGCGTCGACGAGCGTGTACGGCTGCTTGCAGATGTAGCAGTTGCGCGGCTTGAGCAGCTCGCCTGCGATCGGAGCATCCGTCGACGTCTGCAGATCGTTCCCGCGGGTCTCGTCATCGATGCGGTCTGGCGCCCCAGTGGCGGTGTTCGCAACCACGGCCTTGTCTGCCTCGGCGATCGCGTCGCGAATCTCCTTGCGGCGCACGCGTTTGACGGCTTTGAACATCGCGGCAGTCGCGCGGCGGACGGCGACATAGTCGGGATGCTCTTCGTCGATCTGATCCATCGAGGCGAGCACGCGCAGCGTGGTCTCGAGATCAGCGGGGTCAAGCCCGTCGCCGAAGTCAGAGGTGTCGGCTGCAGGCACATCGGTCATTGGGCTGATTTTACGCCAGAGCGCTGGGAGAGTGCTCCCGACGGGCCGTCGCTACGCCAGCGGCCTCCCGTCGGCGACGTGCGCAACCGTGATCCGCACGAATGCCCCCTGCTCACCTCGAGACAGAAGCAGCGCTTGCACCCGCTCATGCACTGCCTGCGCGGTCTCGACAGCACCTGCTGCCGACTCGATCCCGATCGCTATATCCACCTCCGCGACATCTCCACGGCGCGTCACGACCACCCGCGACGCGGCATCCTCAGACGTTCCCAGCTGCTCGACTGCCGCGCTGATCAGATTCGTCACCACGGAGCCGGTGCGATAGAGCGCAAGGACGCCTGGCGTCGCCAGAACAAGAACTTCGATATCCGGAACGAGCTCGGTCATCGGTCTCCCTCCGTCCAGGTCGAGATGTCGTGCACCGTGATGTCGATCCCTGTGACGGCCAAACGTGTGTGTGCGCGCAGGCGGGCAAATATCTCGGATCGCAGCCGGTCTGCCAGTTGCACGATCGGCTCGCCGAACGGCACGCTCACGTCGACTTCGACACCGATCGGAGCATCCCGCTCGGTCACGTCGCCGTTGAGTCGGCAGCGGCCGATGAGGATGCCGGGGAAGACGTTCTCGGCCGCGCGGATGAGTCCGCGCACCGCACCCTCGGTGATGGCGAGGTCGGATGCTTCGTCAGCATCCGCGAGCGGGATACGCCGACCGGAGCGAGCGTCCAGCATGATTCCGCTGAGGATCGACTGAATCCAGCCGGGCTCTGGCTCTGGCTCGGCCGCCGCATCCCGCGCCATCAGTTCCGGCGTGAGTGCGCGCAGTCGCGCCAATGCCTCAAGTGCGAGGGCGCAGCCGGAAGAGTCGTCGATCGACGGATCGGCCGGGGTACGGCCGGCATCAAGGTAGTCGGTGAGTTCCTCGATGGTGTGTCCACCCAGGTCTCCGGGGTCGAGCCCGAGCGGCAGTCTGCCTTCTTCGGTCATCGCCATTCCTCCATCCGCACAATAATGTGCTTTCGAGCGCGAGCGAGCAGCCCGCGCACGGTGGTCACGGGCATCCCCAGCTCAGCAGACAGCTCCTCATAGGTGAGCCCACCGATTTCGCGCAGAACCCAGCTCTGCCGCTGCCCATCGGGCAGCTCCCCCAGTGCCTTACTCAGCGCTTCCACACCTGCACGATGCTCCGCCGTGCGATCAGGCGTCGCATCGACGGCTGCCGGGTGATCGATCTCATCGATGTCGATCTGCGGACGCCTTGATCGCACGCGGTCCATTGCCTTGCGACCTACGATCCGCATGAGCCAGCTCTTCACCGCCGCCGGATCCTCAAGCTCTGAGAGCCGCTGCCAGGCGATGACGAATGCTTCCTGCACGACGTCATCGACGTCTGCGTTGGAACTCATCACCCGTCGGGCGTATGCCCGCATCATGGGCGAATATCGACGCACCAGCACCTCGAAGGCCGCAATATCACCGTCGATCGCGCGGCCGGCGACGATACGATCATCCGCGGCCGCGAGCCGAGCACTCCGCTGTTCTTCGTCTGTCATTCGCGGCGCTTCCCTCCACGCACAACCGCCCCGGCCGTCCGCAGAATGCGGGGGCCGGGGCGGACAAGAGATGGTCGTGTCACTTGGTCGTGCGCCGTCCGGCGATTGCACCGTAAATGAGCAGCACGATCACCGATCCGCCGATCGCCAGCAACCAGCTGCTCAACGAGAAGAAGGCATCGACGCCGACTCCGAAGATCGCGCTTCCGATCCAGCCGCCGAGGATCGCGCCGACGACGCCGAGGATCAGGGTGATGAACCAGCCGCCTGCCTGCTTACCGGGGAGGAGGAGCTTGGCGATCGCTCCGGCGATCAGGCCGAGAAGAAGGAATCCGAGAAAACTCATGAGTGTTGCCTTTCGTGCTGTGTGTTCAGTCTGTGTTCAGAAGAGGATGTCGTCCAGGGTTGACTCACCGAACGCGGATGGCGGAGCGATAACGGTCCAGCCATCCGCGGTCGGTGAGGTGGATCAGAATCGGGATCTCGCCCCCCAGCAGAGAATCCCAATCCTTGATCGCCCGTTCGGCTGCGGCGAGCACGTCGCCGAGGGACGCACCCTGGCGGACGGTCACGGCGAGCCGGACGGTTCGTGTGCCCCTGACCAGGTAGACCCCGGTGCGAGAGGACAGCACATCAGGGCGCGCGGTCAGCGCGCCGGTGAGAACGACGTCGACCACGTTGCGGTCGACGTCCGTTCGACCGTCGGAGGCTGCCATCCGCGAGACCTCTCGGACGTCCCCACGTCCTCGAGCGAACACGAAGATGGTGAGCGCGACAGCCAGTATGAGGGCGGCGAGGAGCGCCGCAATGAGGGCAATGGGAACGTCGCCGACTCCTGAGATCGTGACCGTGGATGCCGCGGCACCGACGAGAACACCGGCGATGAGCCGTTCGGCCTCTGTCAGAAACTCTTCGGCCCAGCCCGGGCGGAACGCCCAGAGAAGGGCCGCAGCGCCAGCCACGGTGAGCAGCAGCGCGCACAACACGAGCACAACACGATTGAGGGTGCGGTTCGTGGAAGTCATGCGATCACTCCGCGCTGCGCGATGTCGACGTTCGCTTCCTTGTCGAAGCCCGCACCGGAGACCGCGGCGAGCGCCGCCGCCTTAACACGATCGCCGTTGACTCCGAGGCCGCTGGTCGGCGTGACCCGAACAGTCAGCGCGCGACGCGTCATCGTCGTGGACACCTGGTTCCGCGCGAGCGCGCACTGCCGCGTCACGGCATCCGCTGCGGCATCCGCGAGTACGCCGTCGTCGACGACCAGAGCGATCCGATCCGTCACCCGCGCATGGCGAGCCCGACGGCCGGGAGTGAGCGCGATGAGGAACAGCATGACGGCGAGAATCAGTGCCACAATGCCGACGACAGTCAACGTCGATTCGGCGTCGAGGCCGGCCACGGTATCCGTGATCCATGTCGTCGCAGCGTCCCGGAAGCCGGCATCGAATGCAGCCCAGGCGCTGAGCCCGAGCAGTACGAACAATGCCACGGCGATGACCGCGGCGACGAACACGGCAGCCACGGAGCGTGACGAGTGCGTCTCACGGCGGACGAGTCGCCGATAAACGGCGGTGCGATCCATTATGCGACTCTCCTTTCTGCTGTGCGTCGCACTCCTGCGAAGCGGACATCGACTGCTCGTACCCGACGGCCGGCGCCTTCCTGCATCCCCACGATGATCCTTGCGCGCACGCGGGCGCTCTGATCGGGGATCGACATGGCCGGCGTCGTGATCAGTGCCGGCACGACGACGGATACCCGGAGGGATCCACCATCATCGGACAGCGTCACCGCGACCTCACCCTGTCCGACGCTGGCGGCATCCTTCGCCACCCCGACGGCCAGATTCTGGAGAGCGCGAGCGCTGAGCGTGGTCCGTCCCCGCAGGACTTCGCCCGCGATATCGGAACGGTCCGTGGCACTCATGACGATGAACGCCGCCCGCGAAAGACGTCGGCCAGGGCGCGCACGTCGATGCGTCCCTCCAGGATGCGACCGACGGCCGCGCCGACGAGCGCAGCGAGGGTCACCAGCACGAACGCCCAGAAACCAAGGACGATCCAGATGATGGCAAGCGCACCTGCCGCGAAGGCGCCGCTCACAGTGGCATTCACTGGACTCGTGTCTCCTGCGGTGCAGCGTCCTCATCTTCCGAGGGGATGTGCACGTCGTTGATCGTCACGTTGACCTCGGTGACCTCCATGCCGACGAGATCTTCCATCGCGCGGTAGATCGATGCGCGGACGTCATCTGCAACCTTCTGCAAGGAAACGGGGTACTCGGCGACGACGGTCACATCGACGGCGACCTGTGTCTCGCCAACCTCCACGCTGATGCCCTGAGTGAGATCAGTGGTGTTGAGCGCATCGCGGATCGCTCCGACCATGCGGGCGGCACCTCCGCCGAGTGCGTACACGCCGGCCGCATCACGAGCAGCGATGCCCGCGATCTTCGCAACCACGCTGTCATCGATGGTCGTCTTTCCCGATGCTGCGCCGACGTTGTTCGTCACGACAGTCTGAGCCTTGGGCTGGGTGCCACCAGTCACGTTCGCCATTTCCGGTCCTTTGTTCGGTGTCAGCATCCGGATGTGGATGCCTGTGCGCGGAAGCCGCGTCATAGATAGGACGCACGTGCGGCACAGAACGTCACAAAATAGTTTCCGCGTCCGCACTTTCCCCAGACGTCCGTCACCCGGCGTATCGTCGCCGTATGGACCACAGCGCACGCGGCATCATCCCGGCATACCTGCTCTCGCGCCTCGCGGAATCCGGTCGATTCCCGAAGGCGGCGGATGCTGCGCGCCAGACCCTGCTCGCCGGCCGCCCGCCGTTCAGCGCCCGCATCAACCTTTCGATCGATGAGCACGGTGACCTCGTCGTCGAGCTGACGGATGCTCCGAACCGCACGATCAGCGACGCGCAGAACACCGAGAAGCTGCCCGGCCTCGTGGTGCGTCGCGAGGAAGAGCCGCCCGTCGACGACGCCTCGGTGAACGAGGCGTTCGACGGTCTCGGCGCGACGTTCGAGCTGCTGCTCGCTGCGTTCGGTCGCAACTCCCTCGATGGTTCGGGAGCACCACTCGATGCGACAGTGCACTACGGAACCGACTACGACAACGCCTTCTGGGATGGCCAGCGCATGGTCTTCGGAGATGGCGACGGCGAAGTGTTCCGTGGCTTCACGGGGTCGATCTCGGTCATCGGCCACGAGCTCGCGCACGGCGTCATTCAGCACACGGCGAATCTGGAGTATCAGGGTCAGCCTGGCGCACTGAACGAATCGATCGCCGATGTGTTTGGTGCGCTCACCGAGCAGTTCACCGAGGGTCAAACCGCTGACCAGGCGACCTGGCTGATCGGCGCAGGCATCTTCACCGACGAGGTGCAGGGCAAGGCACTTCGCTCCATGCTCGAACCGGGCACGGCGTACGACGACGACGAGCTCGGCAAGGACCCCCAACCCGCACACATGCGCGACTTCGTGCAGACGACGGAGGACAACGGCGGGGTACACATCAACTCCGGCATCCCGAACCGCGCCTTCGCGCTCACGGCAACAACGCTCGGCGGCAACGCCTGGGAGCGTGCGGGCCTCACCTGGTATCGAACGCTGACCGGAAGCCTGCCGAGCACGGCGACGTTCCGCCAGTTCGCGGATGCCACACTCGCCGCCGCTGTCGACGATGAAGTCGCCGCAGCAGTGCGCGCTGCCTGGAAGAGCGTGGGAGTGTTGGAAGATGAGCGACGTAGCCCCGCAGAGTGAGCCGGACGACGGCCCCCGCATCCTCATCGCCGTCATCCGCACCGGTGGCATCGCTGGCATCCGGCGTCATTGGCAGGTCGAGCCGCCTCGCGAAGAGATGCCGCGCTGGGTCGAGCTGATCGATCGCTGCCCGTGGGAAGAGCCGTGTCCGACGCAGCGCGGTGCCGACCGTTATATCTGGAGCATCCGCGCCCATACCCCCGATGTGCGGCATGAACGCGAGCTCCCGGAGTCCGCGCTCGACGGTCCGTGGCGCAGGCTGGTTGATGCGGTCCGCGAGGCTTCGGCTACTCCGGACTCTCCAGCGTCACGCGCGTGACGGGCAGAGCCTCTGGGTGCTCCTGCTGCAACCAGGTGATGATCTTCTCGCGCACGAGGCAGCGTAGATCCCACTGATCGTCCGAGTTCGCGGCCGAGATCTTGAACCTGACCGTCACGTACCCGCCCTCGGATCCCGTGACCAGCACGTTCGCGGAACGCCGATCCCAGGCATCTGACGCTTCAATGATCTCCATGAACTTCTCGCGCACAGCATCCACTGGCACTCGCCAGTCGAGGTCCATGAGGACAGTGCCGAGAATCTTGTCCGACTTGCGCGTCCAACTCTCGACGGGCTGCGAGGTGAAGTAAGTACAGGGCAGAATGAGGCGGCGCTCGTCCCAGATGTAGACGACGACGTACGAGAGGTTGATCTCTCCGATGCGCCCCCATTCACCTTCGACAACGACGACATCGCCGACTCTGATCGCATTGGTGAATGCGATTTGCACACCGGCGATGAGGTTGCCCAGGGTTGATTGCGCCGCCAGGCCGGCCACGATGCTGACGACACCCGCGGATGCCAGGATGCTGGTGCCGATGGCCCTGACCTCGGGGAACGAGAACAGCACGACACCGATCGCGATGATCGAGATCAGCACAATGACAAGCCTGTTCAGCACGGTGAGCTGAGTCTGACGACGCCGCGCCTCTGGGCCGGAATCATCCCGTGCGCTGTCGTACTGCATGAGTCGTTCCACGCCGAACGTGACGAGGGTCGACAGCAGCCAGGCCCCGACCAGCACCACGCAGATCAGCAAGATGCGGTCCAGCACCTCCCACCAGGAGAGCGTCGACGGAGCGGTCACCGCACACGCGATCCATCCGGCGATGAGGAACGCCAGCGTCATGCCTGGCACGCGGATGCGACGTTCCAGATCGCCGATCCAGGCGGAGCGTCCGCGCACACGGTTGGCGATGAAGCGCACGGTGATCACGAGAGCTGCGACGGCGGCGATTCCCACGAGCAGGGCGACGAGCGTTCCCAGCCACGAAGCCCAGTCGATGTCGAATGTAGTGAGGGGAGCCATCTCCCCACCCTAGGCAGGTGTGCCCAGATGCGCCGCAACCCCCTTGCATCCGCGATGCAGACGGCGCACGCTTAATCGCACGAGAGGGACCATCCGCAGCAGGGAGCTGTCATGTCGCAGAAGATCATTCCGAACGTCTGGTTCGACCGGAACGCCGATGAAGCTGGTGCGTTCTACATGGACATTTTCCCCGGCGCCACGGCCACCATCGGCGCGCGATACCCCGACGACGTGCCCGACTGGCAGGCAGATTTCGCGGGCAAGACCCTGACGGTCGATCTCGTGATCGACGGCTATCTGCTGACGCTGGTCAACGCGGGTGACGAGTATCGGCCGAACGGCTCGGTGTCGTTCATGCTGAACTTCGATCCGCTTCGGTTCGATGACGACCGGGATGCAGCCCAGGCGCAACTCGATCAGACCTGGGCGAAGCTGTCCGACGGCGGCGCCGTGCTCATGGAGCTCGACGAATATCCGTTCAGCCCCCGCTATGGCTGGGTGCAGGACCGTTACGGCGTCAACTGGCAGCTACTGCTCACGAGCCCCGAGGGCGACCCGCGCCCGTTCCTGATTCCGCAGCTGATGTTCGCAGGTCCCGTGCAGAACAGAGCACGTGAGGCGGCAACGTTCTACTTTTCACTGTTCCCGGATGCCGCGGTCGGCTTCGTCGCCGACTATCCGGAGAAGACGGGCCCAGCGGATGCCGGCAGTGTGATGTTCGGCGAGTTCCGCCTGGCGGGGCAGTGGTTCTCGATGATGGATTCGGCCGTCGAGCAGGACTTCACCTTCACGTGCGGTGTCTCACTTGAAGTGCGCTGCGCCGATCAGGCCGAGATCGACAGGTATTGGGATGCGCTGACCACCGTGCCCGAAGCCGAAGTCTGCGGTTGGCTCGCCGACCAGTTCGGGCTCAGCTGGCAGATAGTGCCGGAGAACATGGGCGAACTCATGTCACGGCCAGGTGCGTACGAGAAGATGATGAAGATGAAGAAGCTCATCGTCGCCGACTTCTGAGGAATCCATGGGACTGTTCACACAAAAACCAGCGGAGAAAAGCTCTTGGGCCGCGCTGCCTGGCGAACCGTTGGAGCGCGAGGGATCCGTCGACTCCCTGCCCGAGTCAGACGTCTCCCCACTCAGCCTCGGATTGGGAACGGGCGTCACTTCGATCTCGTTCCCGGTCGTGCCGCCGGAGCCCGCCGACGAGTGATTCCGGCGGGCGTAGACGACCGGTCATCCCCATTACGGTTGAAGGATGACGATCACCGCCGCGGCAGACGGCTCCGCCCTGGGAAACCCCGGCCCCAATGGCTGGGCCTGGTACATCGACGATTCGAACTGGGCGGCGGGTGGCTCCCCGCACGGCACCAACAATCAGGGTGAGTTGCAAGCGGTCCTCGAACTGCTAATCGCGACGGCCGGCACCGATGAGCCGCTGCTGATCATGTGCGACAGCAAGTACGTGATCGACTCCATCACCAAATGGATGCCTGGTTGGAAGCGTCGCGGATGGCGCAAGGCAGATGGCGCTCCTGTGCTGAACCGCGAGCTCATGGAGTCGCTGGACGAGGCGATGCAGGGTCGCAACGTGAAGTTCGAGTGGGTCAAGGGCCACGCGGGACACGACCTCAACGAGGCCGCCGATGTGCGCGCGAATTCGGCGGCGAAGGCATACCAAGCCAAGCAGGAGCCGAAGCGTGGGCCCGGGTTCGCGATGGGTTCGCGTGCCAGTACCGCAGCGCCCGTCGCAGCGACTGCCCCCGCAACTGCCCCGGCACCGGCTGCCGCAGCACCATCGGCATCCGCCCCGCTATGGGCTGAGGCATCCAGCCTGTTCGACAGTCTGGACGGCCCGCTCGAGACGTCGCCCGTCGACCTGCGCGTCGTTCTCACATCCGATGAGCACGCGCGACTGCGGGACCGCGCCGACGCCCAGGGAATCTCGCTGGAAGACGCGCTGCGCCGGTTGATCTGAGCTTTCGAACGGCTCAGGAACCGCTTAGTCGCTGACTGAGCGCACGAACCTGGCGGGCGAGCCGACGACGATTGCCCTCGCGGGAACATCCTTGGTGACCACCGACGCCGCGCCGATCACGGCGTCTTCTCCGATCGTCACTCCAGGAAGAATCGTCGCGTTCGCCCCGATCCAGACATTGCGCCCGATCACGACGGGGGCGGGATGCAGGTCGGTACGGCGGCTCGGAGCCAGGTCATGGTTGAGCGTGGCGATGACGACATTGTGGCCGATGAGGCAGTCATCGCCGATGCTGATGCCGCCCTGGTCTTGGAACTTGCATCCGGAGTTGATGAACACTCGCTTGCCGAGGGTGATGTTCTTGCCGAAGTCCGTTGAGAACGGCGGAAACAGTGTGACCGTCTCATCGACGCTCTTCGCGAACAGCTCGGCCAGCAGGCTGCGTACCTGCTGCGGCTCGTGATATCCGCCGTTCAGCTCGCCGGTGATGCGCAGCGCCTCCTGGCTCGTCCGATGCATCACTTCGTGCAGCGGTGAGTCGCCCACGATGGTGCGTCCGGCATCCAGTTCGCGCAGAAGGTCGATGAGTTCCATGTTCCCTCTCTACCAGAGAAGACTCACACTCCGGTGGTGAGCCAGGCCACGACCACGTCGCCGATCATCGAGCGGAGGTGATCGCGGCGCTCCTCGGCGAGCAGGTCGCGGTCGAACAGGTACCCGAAGGTGTGCTGGTTGGCGACCTGGAAGAAGCAGTACGAGCTGATCAGCAGGTGCACGTCGAGGGCGTCGACATCCGAGCGCACAGTGCCTTCTTCGCGTCCACGAGCGAGCACCACCTCAAGCACATCGACCGCCGGCTGGTTCAGGGTGCGCAGTCCGTCGAGTCGCTTGATGAACTCGCCGCGATGAATGTTCTCAATCGAGACCAACCGGATGAACTCGGTGTGATTGCGGTGATGATCGTAGGTGAGCTCAGCGATCTGGCGCAGTGCTTCGACCGGCGGAAGATTGCCGGCGTGGATCGACTGCTCGGTCTCACGGATGCCGCGGTACGCGTTCTCGAGCACCGCAAGATAGAGCTGCTCCTTGCCGCCGAAGTAGTAATAGATCATCCGCTTCGTCGTCTGCGTGCGCTCGGCGATCTCGTCGACCCGTGTGCCGGCATAACCTGACTCCGCGAAGGCCTCTGTGGCGACCGCGAGCAGGTCCGCGCGCGTGCGCTCGGCGTCGCGTTTACGCACCACCGGTTCGGTCACGCTGCCTGTCATCGCTTCTCTTTCCCCTCGGCATCCAGAACAGTTCGCTGTGCACACATCATGTCGCACCCGTCAGCACCCGCCGCGGATTCACCACCATCAACTGCTGCAGTGTGGCGTCATCGACCCCGCCCGCGCGCAGTTGCGGCAGCACCGTGTCGAACAGGTGCGACATGTGCCAGGACGGTACGTGGGCGGCGCGCCATGACGGCGGCGTCACTCTACTGAAGACAGCGGCGTCATGCGACAGCACGATGCGGGCGGCATACCCGGCGTCTAGCAGTTGCAGCAGCATCCGCACCCGATCCGCATCGCGTGCGACGTGCTCCATCCCGAACCGGTCAAAGCCCAGGAACGACCCGCGATCGGCGAGGCCGCGCAGGTAGGAGATGTCGGTCGAGTCGCCGCTGTGCCCGATCACCACTCGATCCAGCGGCACGCCCAGGCGCTCCAGTGCGTCCTGCTGCGCCGATCCGCCGCGAGATGCCGCATGCGAATGCGTCGTGATCGGAACACCGGTGCGCAGGTGTGCCGCAGCGGCAGCCGCGAATACTCGCGTGGCGTCGGGGGTCAGGCCCGCGGCATCCGAGGCGATCTTGATCATGCCTGCCCGCACCGAGGTACCGGCGATGCCCTGTTCGATGTCGCCGATGAAGAGGTCGATGAGCGGGTCGGGGCCGTCGACGACAAGCCCCGGCCCGTTCAGCCGGAAGAACGGCGGAAGAACTTCTGCGGCGTAGCATCCGGTCGCGGCCACGATCTGCACCGGCACCCGGGCCGCGACCTTCGCGACGCGGCGCACATCGCGGCCCAGCCCGATGACGGTGAGATCGACGACCGTGCGCACGCCCTGTTCGTACAGCTCCGATAGAAGCTCCACGGCACGCTCGATCATCGCCTGTTCATCCCATTCCGGATGAGGCATATTGAGGTCGAGCTCGGGGTCGGTGACGAAGATGTGCTCGTGGATGAGAGTCATCCCGAGTTCATCTGCGCTCACCGACCCCGTGAACGTGGGGACCGAACGCGTCATGCAGGAAGAGTCACTCCGAGGTGGAGCGAATGGCCTCGTACACCGTGAGCGAGTCGCCGGTCAGAACGCCGGAGAGGTATTCCTCGGCCTTCTCACTGAATGCATCGCGGTCGACGTCCTCGACGACCTCCCAGTCATCACCGGTGCGCCATTCCTCGAGGAGGGCCTCCTCGTCTTCGGCGACGCAGGTGGTGACCTCGGCGACGGCCTTCTCGGTTGCGGCGGTCAGGGCATCCTGCTGCTCGCTGCTCAGGTCGTTCCAGATCGGGCTCATGATCACCAAGTTGGTGTTCAGCTGGTGCGAGCTCATGCTGACGTAGTCCTGAACCTCTTTCAGGTTCGAGGCCACGATGTTGGTGATCGGGTTTTCCTGGCCGTCGACTGTGCCCTGCTGCAGAGCGAGGTAGAGCTCTTCGTAGGCGACCTCGGTTGCCTCAGCGCCGAGCGCCTTGGCGTTCATGAGGAACTGCGGCGAACCGGGGAAGCGCATCCGCAGACCCTCGAGATCCGCCGGCGTGCGGATCGCCTTGTTCGCGGTGAACTGGCGGGCACCCGCCGACCATGCACCAAGCGTGTGCACGCCGGCTGCCTCTTCGAAGGCCGCGGTGACGGTATCGGATGCGTCGCTCGCCATGAAAGCGGCGAGGTGGTCGGGGTCGTCGAACGCGTAGGCGGCGTCGAGCGCGCTGATCGGTTCGTAGACGGCACCGAGTGCCGAAGCGCCCTGGATATCGATGTCGATGTCACCGGACGCGACCGAGGCAATGCGATCAGCGTCACCACCGAGCTGGCTGGACGGGAAGATCTCGATCTCGAGTCCCACGTCAGCGGCAGCGACCTCATCGGCAATGATCTGTGCGCCACAGCGGTGCTGCGGCTGGTCCTCGTTGTAGCTGTGGGCGAGTGTGAGTTTCTGTACGGTGGCGGCATCGCCGCCACCATCGCCAGTGTCGGATCCGGTCGTGCTGTCTCCTGCGCCGGAGCAGGCGACCAGCATCATTGCCGGTGCCGCGATCAGGGCGAGCCACATTGTTCGCCGAGTGCGTGATGCATTCATGGTTATTCTCCTCTTTCTGGTGCTGTCTTTGGTGCTGTTTCTGGTGCCACGCGTGTCGATGTCACGGTGGCGGGGGTCGTGGTCGCCTCAGCGGCGACCAAGTCATTCAGGTCGGCGAGCATGGCCTTGCGGTCTGCGCGCTCCCCGGTGAAGATCTCGAAGGCGTCGGCTGCCTGGTGCATGGCCATGCCGAGCCCGGACATGGTGCGGATGCCCCTGGCGCTGGCCGCCTGCAGCAGCGCGGTGTCGACGGGACGGTAGACGATGTCGGCGACGCGAATACTGTCGGGCAGCAACGCGACGTCGAACGGTGCTCCTGGATGAGCAGCCATGCCAGTTGGCGTCGCGTTCACGATCAGATCGGCATCGCCCACCAGCTGCGCCAACTCGTCGACACCGGCTGCGCGCACGTTCGGGCGGCTCACATTCACACCGCTCTCGTTCACACCGCCCAGCGCTCTGACCTGTGCGGCGAGCGCCTCTGCACGCTCTGTCACCTGATCGATCAGCACAAGCTCATCAATCGGATGCTGCGCCAGCGCCGTCGCGACGGCGGAGCCTGCACCACCGGTGCCGAGCAGCACGACCCGTCCGAGCCGCTCCGTGCCAAAGGCATCCTTCAATGCGGCATCGAAACCCGACACGTCGGTGTTGTGGCCAACGGTTCCGGCATCCGTAAATACGACCGTGTTCACCGCACCGACGGCACGTGCACTTTCGGTCAGCTCGTCGAGCAGCGGTACGATCGCCTGCTTGATCGGATGCGTGATGTTCAGCCCGTCGTATCCGAGGCGGCGAGCAGCGGCGAGCAGCGCACTGAGCGAGGCGGTCGTGCCCTCGTTCGGGGCGAGATCAATCGTGCGATACACGTAGTGCATTCCGTGCCGCGCACCTTCGTACTCGTGCATGGCTGGCGTGAGCGATGGGGATACTCCCTCGCCGATCAGGCCGATGAGCACGGCCCGCCGACGAGCGGCGACGAGTGTCGCGGAGGGAGCGAGCGTCATAGACCCAGCACCTCCGGCAGCCACATCACAGCATTCGGGAACGCGATGATCAGCACACAGATAACGAGCAGCGGAAGGATGAACGGTAGCGAGCCACGGAACACCTCGCCGATGCGCGTTTTCGACACCGCGGCGGTGACGAACAGCACTGTGCCGACCGGCGGAGTGAGTAGGCCGATCATGAGCGACAGGATCATCAGCACGCCGAGCACGATCGGATCGACGCCGATCTGGTTCGCGATCGGCAGGATGATGGGCACGGTGAGCACCAGGATCGCAGTCGCATCGATGACGGTGCCGAGGATCAGCATCATCACCGCCACGAGGATGAGGAAGATGGTCGGGCTGTCAGTGATCGCGAACACCAACTCGGTGAGCATCTGTGGCAGCCGCTCGAGAGCGAGGATGTAACCGAGCAGCGACGCAGAAGCCACGATGATCATGATCGATGCCGTGATGGTGACGGTCTCGGTGAGCGCCTTGATGAAGCTCTTCATACTCAGCGAGCGCTGCACCAGGCCGACGAAGATGATGTAGACGACGCCGACGGCTGCCGCTTCGGTCGGAGTGAAGAAGCCACCGAGGATGCCGCCCAGAATGATGAACGGCGCGAGCAACGGCAGGATGACGCCCTTCGTCGAGTCGAGGAACTCCGCCTTATTGAAGGTGCCCTTCTTGACGTTCGGCATGCGCCGCACAAGCACCCAGACGACGATGCACATGCCGATGGCCATGAGTAAGGCGGGGATGACGGATGCCGCGAACAGCGCTCCGGTCGACGCGGCGGCGAGTCCGGCGTAGATCACCGCGGGGATGCTCGGCGGCATGACCGGCGCGATGAGGGAGGACGTCGCGGAGACGCCTGTGGCGAAGCGGCGGCCGTAGCCGGCGCGGATCATGGCGGGGATCTGCACCTTGCCAAGGGCTGCAGCATCCGCGACTGCGGATCCGCTCATCCAGGAGAAGCCGACGCTGGTGCCGACGGCGACGTACCCGAGGTTGCCGCGGATGTTCGCGAGCCCCTCCTGTGCGAAGCGGAAGAGGCGGTCGGCGATGCCGGCGTGATTGGCAAGAGCGCCGAGGAAGATGAACAGCGGCACGGCGAGCAGCGGGAAGCTGCTGGCGGCGTTCGTGACGGTACGTAGCGCCATGCCGACCGACTGTCCTTCGATGGCCATATAGACCAGGGATGGGCCGAGGAAAGCGAAGGGCACCGGTACGCGCAGCGCCAGAAGAAGCGCGATCGCGAGGGCGAGGAAAAGAAGAGTCATAGTCCTGCAGCCTCCGGAAGGTCTTCCTCAACAACGGCGGCCACGGGGCCGTGCATTGCAATATCGGCGGCGGATATGAGCGCGCGAATCGTGGTGCTGATGGTGCCGATGAGTACGGGGACGTAGACCCACGACATCGGGATGCGCAGCACGGGTGACTTCACGATTCCCTGAGTCTCTACGAGCGCCCACGCTTCGAGGCTGAGCCCGAAACCGGCAGCGGCGACGACCAGGAGTGCGAACACCTGGATGATGCGCACCACCATGGGGTTGCGGATCGAGTCGACGAGTTCGAGAGCGATGTGGCCGTGGCTCGTGACGAGTATGCCCATCGCGGAGAAGGTCGCCCAGAGCAGGGCGAAGCGGGAGAGCTCACCTGTCCACGCGATGCTTTCGATCGGCAGATATCGCTGCAGTGCCTGGTAGAACACCAGGACGAGGATGACCATGACGGCGACAGCGCCGATGGTGAGTTCTATGCCGGTGATGACACGCGCGATGCGGCGCAGAGTGCCGGTGCGTTGGGGTTGATGTTCTTGAGTCACGACGCCTTTGTCCCTCGAGTTGAGTGATGCAGAACCGAATGTACCGGTTAGTACATTGATTAGGCAACACCCCTGGGAAATTAATGTACAAACTGGTACGTTCACTGCCATGCTCACCTCAATCGCTTCCGTCTGCCTATCCGGCGGACTCGTCGACAAACTCCACGCCTGCGCCGAAGCTGGCTTCGATGGCGTCGAGATCATGGATGCCGATCTCATCGCCGCGCCCGAGTCACCAGAGGAGATCCGCGCACTCTGTGACCGACTCGGACTGCGGATCGACATGTTCCAGCCATTCCGCGACGTGGAGGGCGTGGCAGATGACGTCTTCGCCGACACACTGAGGCGGGCCGAGGCGAAGTTCCAAATCATGAAGCGCCTCGGCACCGATCTGATGTTGGTCTGCAGCAACGTCGGCACGGCCACGATCGACGATGACGAAGTGGCAGCGCGGCAGTTGGGCGAGCTGGCCGACAGGGCAGCGGTGCACGGCATTCGGCTTGCATATGAGGCGCTGGCCTGGGGAAAGTACGTCGATGACTACCGACGCACCTGGTCGATTGTGAAGAAGGCCGATCGGCCCAACCTCGGGATCTGCCTCGACAGTTTCCACATTCTCTCGCTCGGGCATGACCCGGCCGGGATCGAGGAGATCGATGCCGAGAAGATCTTCTTCCTGCAGCTGGCGGATGCTCCGACTCTCGACATGGACGTGCTCAGTTGGAGCCGCCACCACCGGCTGTTCCCTGGCGAGGGCGACTTCGATCTGGTGAAGTTCATGACGCATGTTGTGCGCGCCGGTTACACCGGTCCGTGGTCGCTCGAGGTGTTCAATGACACCTATCGCCAGACCGACACAGTGCGCACGGCCGCGCATGCGCAGCGGTCGCTGGTGTGGCTGGCCGACCGCACGGCAGCCGCGAACGACTGGAGCGACGGGCGCCTGGGCGACGCGTCAGAGGCGAGTGGCCTCGATTTCGTGGAGGTCGCCGGAGCGGATCTCGCCGAGGTCGATGAGTTGCTCGCCCAGCTCGGGTTTGCTTTCGAGGGACGCCACCGGACCAAGCCCGTCCGTCTGTGGAGCGCCGGTTCTGCACGCGTGATCCTCAACGAGCAGGTGCGCCATGATGAGCCACGATTGTCGGGAATCGGACTGCAGGTGGCAGACGCCGAGGCCGCTGTCGAACGCGCGATCGCACTGGGCTCTACCGCTATATTCCGTCGGACGTATGAAGGCGAGCAAGAGCTGCGTGGCGTCGCTGCTCCCGATGGAACGCAGGTGTTTTGGAGCTCGCTGCCCATCGCGGAGTCGTGGCTGCAGGAGTTCGATGGCGGCACCGGCGCAGTGAACCCGCTGGTCGGCGACATCGACCACATCAACCTCGCGTACGCCTGGCAGGACTTCGATGAGGCGGTGCTGTTCATGTCGAGCGTGCTGTCGCTGCGAGCCGAACCGCCCGCCGATGTGCCCGGCCCGCGCGGGCTGATTCGTAGCCAGGTGATGCGTACGCCGGACGGCATCGTGCGTCTGCCGATCAACCTGGCGCCTCCCACGGCGCCGACGCCCGCGCGACACATCGCGGTCAGGACGGATGACGTCTTCACAGTCGCGCGGCGTGCGCGCGAGCGGGGCATCGATCATCTGCGGATTCCGGCGAACTACTACGACGATCTGTCAGCGCGGTTCGGCCTTTCGGAAGAACTGCTCTCCTCGCTGCGCGAGCTGGATCTGCTCTACGACCGGGATTCCGCGGGGGAATTCATCCACTTCTACACACGCACGATTGGTGACGTGTTCTTCGAGGTGGTCGAGCGACGTGGAGAGTACGACGGTTACGGGGGCGCGAATGCGCCGATCCGACTCGCCGCCCAGCGGGCGATGGGGCGGTAGGCGCATTCGCCCCGCAACTCACACCGTAAGCAGGGCGCTCTCCAGCCGCGCGTACGACGTTTCCATTCCGTCGGTCATGCCGGTGGCGAGGATCATGTCGCGCATCTCCTTGTCGGGGTATTCGATCAACAGAGTGATGAGCGTCGCGCCGTCCTCTTCGTAGAGGTTCAGGTCGTTCACCGTTCCAGGACCTTCCATGCCCTGCATCCGCTCGGTACTCACCTCGCGGCTCGGTGCGTCAACGAGCACAGCCTCGCCCTCGAACCCGAATGCCTCACCCTCGGTGTCGCCGACCGGCGCCCAGGATGTGCGGTGCGCGTCGCCGGGCGCGGTCGCGATGACGCACTCCGTCATCTCCCAGCCGTCGGGCCCGAGCAGCCACTGCTTCATCAGTTCGGGTTCGTGATGGGCACGCCAGACGAGGTCGCGCGGACCGTCGACGAGACGAGTGATGCGCACGTGCGTGTCGTCGAGCAACTCGACACGCGTGCCCTTGCCTTGGGCGTATTCGCGCAGGTCTTGCAGCACGGCATCCAGCTGGTTCATCGCCATGCGCGAACCCTCGACGGCGCCCATCGCGACGACCTGTTCCAACGCTTCGGCAGAGTCGAAGTGGGTGGTGTTGATCATGCGGCTGCCGTCGGCGGTCGACTCGAAGGCGAACGACATGCGCATCGACGGGAAGCCTTCGAGCGGATTGCCCTCGGCGTCGACGAAGGCGTCGATGACCTCGAATCCGTGAGGTTCGAGAATGTTCAGGAACTCCCACGATCCGCCGGAGCGTTCGCCTTGCGGGCTGGTCATGTAATAGACCGCCTTGCCGCCGACGGTGAAGTCGAACTGGTGGAAAGTCGACGGCCATCCGGGAGGACCCCAGAAGCGGTCGAGCTGGCTCGGATCGGTGAATGCCTTCCAGAGGCGTTCGACCGGGGCCGCAAAGTCAGCGATGAGAGTCATAGTGCGGTTCTCAGCGTCTGTGCTGATGTCGGTGACAGGCATTTCAGTTCCTTCTCTTCGGTGAATCTGGGTCGGATGGATCAGAGGTGTTCGAGGAGTTCGGTGCTTCGGACGCCAACAGGTCGTCGAGGCGGGAGATGCGGGTGCGCCACAGCTCTTCGTAGCGGGCTAGGAGCGCCCGAGCGCGCGCGATCATTTCAGGGTTCGCGCGGACGAGCCGCTCGCGTCCCTCAGCACGTTTGATGATGAGGTGCGCGGCTTCGAGCACGGCGACATGCTTCTGCACTGCCGCGAACGACATCTCATACTCGGACGCCAGCGTGGAGACAGAGTGCTCCCGCTCGATCGTTCGGCGCAGGATGTCACGCCGGGTGGATGCCGCCAGTGCGTGGAACACACGGTCGACCTCCGCTTCGCTCAATTCATGTTGTGCAACCATTTGGTTGTACATTACGACGAGGTGGATGCCGTGTCAAGAGGATCCTTGATCCGGAAACCCCCGTGCGCTACGCGAGAATGCCGGCTGCGAGATCGGGCAGCTTGCCCTCGAAACGGGCGAGCACTTCCTCGGCGTGCACGTCCACGTCAGCATCCCCGACGACGCGCAGCGACAACAGCACGAACCGCAACGGCGCCGCCCCCGGAAGATCCGCACGTACGTACCGGCTGAAGATCTGCGCGCCCAGGTTCGTGACGAGGAAGAGCTCTGCGGCCTCCTGCGTGGAGATGTCCGTGACGATCTCACCGCACTTCCGTGAGGCCTCAAGCGCATCGATGCTGAGCGCCAGCCAACTGTCGATGACGTCACCGGATTCGAATGCTGGCGATGCCTTGTCGGAGAAGAGACTCATCCCCGCGGCGTACTGCGCTTCGTGCGCCCGCCATCGACTCATGAGCATGAAGTAGAGGATCAGGCGGCGGGACCCGGAGTCCGGGTACGCGCTCGTGGAGAAATCGATCGCCTGTTGGGTGGCCGCGCGCACGACTCCCACGAGGTGACTCGCGAAAGTGGACTTGGCGGGGAAATGGTGCACCAGCGCACCCTTGGTCAGGTTCAGCCTCGCGGCGATCGCCGACAGAGATGCCCCTGCGTACCCGCGCGCGAGAATCTCCTGCGCCGCTGCCTCAGCAATCGCGTGCCGCGTATCCGATGCACTCATTCTCACCCCGACCTAACCCTCAACTCCCAACGATCATCGCACCTGTCGGCCCCGTGCGACTCGGCGACACGTGCGCGGGTGGCGCTCGATTCGAGGCGCGAATGTCGGATGCTCGCTCTACAGTGATCACGTCTCACCGATGAGACGGTCTCGACACGAGATGAAGAACATACGGAACCGGAGTGAACAACATGAATGAGACAGTCCTCACCATCGTGGGAAACCTCACCGCCGAGCCCGAGCTGCGCCAGACGCAGTCCGGGGTCGCGGTCGCAAGCTTCACAATTGCCAGCACGCCGCGCTCGTTCGACCGTCAGGCGAACGAGTGGAAAGACGGCGAAGCGCTGTTTATGCGCTGCTCCGCGTGGCGCGATCTCGCGACCAACATCACCGCATCGCTGACCAAGGGCAGCCGAGTGATCGCATCGGGACGACTGCAGCAGCGCAGCTATCAAGACCGCGAGGGCAACAGCCGCGTGAGCATGGAGTTGCAGATCGACGAGATCGGCCCGTCGCTCAAGTACGCGACCGCACAGGTCGCCCGCGGCGATCGATCGGGCGGCAGTGCGGCGCCGGTGCCAGCGGCACCTGCTTCTACCGCTCCGGCGGCAGCCGCGACCGATTCGTGGTCGACTCCTAATGCGGAATGGTCGGTATCGGACGAGACGCCGTTCTGATCGGTACCGTCCTGCTCGGTACCGTCCTGCTCGGTACCGTCCTGCTCGGTACCGTCCGACTCAGCGCCGCCCGGCGAACGCCGCGTACAGCAGCGGCACCGCCGACACGACCATGAGCGCGGTTCCGAGCGCCGGCAACGGCGCGAGCAGCAGCGCTCCTCCGACGAGTAGTCCTGCGAACAGCACGGCAGCGACTGCACGGCGACCGATCCGCATGAGCGAGTCGAGGCGTCGTTCCAGGCGGGAGGTGTCGAACGTCACCGTTCCGTCATCGATGCGGGTGATGACGTTGTCGATGCGTTGCGGTAGCCGCCACGTGACATCGGCGGTCGTGAGCGCGCGGCGGGCGAACTCCTGCACGATGTTGCCTGCCTCGTCGCGGAGCAAGCGCGCGGCGTAGGGTTCCGCGGCATCCCAGACGTTGAAGGCAGGGTCCAGTCCGCTGCACATTCCCGAGGTCAGCGCGACCGAACGGAAGAGCAGCAGCATGTTCTCCGGCAGCTGCACCGGCAGCGAGCGCACCATGTCGCCGAACTCGTTAGCGAAGTCGCGGAACTCGCGCGGATCGACCTTGCTCAGCTCAGCGAAGCCCATCCCTCCGAAGCGGGCGAACAACGCGGTCAGTGCGCGTTCGAGCTCGGCAGTATCGGCAGACGGAAGCAGCACGCCAATCGCCTGGGCGGCAGCCACCAGCCCCTTGCTATCGCGGCCCGCGACGGCAATGAGCAGCGTGCGCAGTCCGTCGCGCAGATTGTCGGGCACCTCGGCCATCATCCCGAAGTCGATGAACGTCAGTCGCCAGGTGGGGCCGGCGGCATCCGCTCGCTTTGGAATCGGCGTGACGAAGATGTTGCCGGGGTGCGGGTCGGCGTGCACGAAGCTATGCGTGAAGACCTGGTCGAACATGACCTCGGCGAAGACACTCGCGACCTCGCTCGGGTCGATGCCGGCTGCGCGGAGTGCGGCCGTGTCGTTGATCTTGATCGCGGTGACATCGGAGAGCGTGAGCACTCGGCGCGTCACGCGCTCCCAGATGATCTCCGGAGTATCGATTCGCGGGTCGTCCGCGAAGTTCTCGGCGAACCGTTCGGCGTTGGCGGCCTCGTGCAGATAGTCGATCTCCTCGAGGCTCGTCTGCGCGAACTCCTCAACGAGGGCGGGCGCATCGACACGGTTGGAAACGAGGCGGATGCGACGCAGCCAGCCCGCGACACGGCGGAGGGCCGCGAGATCTGTCGCGACGATCTCTTCGATACCGGGGCGCTGTACTTTCACGACGACGTGCTGAAACCCGGTGTCGGCGGCGTCAAGTTCGGAGAGGTGCGCGCGATGCACCTGGCCGAGGGATGCCGCGGCCAGCGGCTGCTCGTCAACCCATGCGAACGCACGCTCCAGTGGCACACCCAGCTCCGCCTCGGCGAGTGTTCGGATCTCGACGAAGGGCACCGCGGGGACTTCGTCCTGCAGGCCAGCGAGTTCTTCCGTGATCTCGGGAGGCAGCACATCCATGCGGGAAGAGAGGAACTGGCCGACCTTGATCATCAGCCCGCCGAGGTCGACGGCGAGAATGTGGAAGCGCTGCGCGAGGCGTCGCATCCGGTCAGCGCGGGTGCGCTCCGCGATCCGCGAGAGCCCGATCCGCGGAAGAAAGAGCTCGAACCACCAGAGCTGCGTGAGCTGCCGAGCAGCGAACCCAAGGATCCGGCGATAACGGGCGCGATGGGCACCCTGACCCGCGGCATCCGTCATCGAGTCATCCTTTCGCGGCTCCTGGTTTCAGGCGTGGTGTCAGTCCTGAGCAAGGATCGCGTACAGCCTACGTCGGGCCTCCTCGAGCACGGTCACCGCTTCCTGCACCTGTTCGGGCGAACCGGTGCGGGCTACCTGAGCGGCGGCACCGGCGAGATCCATCCCGGCCTTCGGCAATGCCGTGATGTGTGCGCCGTCACGAGAGGAGAACGCCTCCCACGGGGCCGGCTTTTCCGCGGCGATCTCTGCTTCTTCACGTCCGGTTCCGGTGAGCGAGTACGTCTTGCGACCGTTCTGCTCCTCGGCGGTGATGAGGCCCTCGTCCGCAAGCAACTGCAGGGTCGGATAAACGGAACCGGCACTCGGCTTCCAGGCACCGCCGGAGCGCTCGGCGATCTCGTTGATGATTTGGTAGCCGTGCATGGGCTCTTCGGTCAGAAGCGTGATGACCGCCACACGCACGTCGCCGCGCGCCATGCGCGAAGAACCACCGGGGCGCTGTTCGAATGATTTGCGGAGCTGGTCCATGGCCTCGAAAATCATAGATGCCGGGCCACCGGAACCACCCGGACCGCCAAAACCTGCCGCGCCGCTGAATCCGCCTGTCGGGAACGAACCGTTCATGTTGACCTCCTCGATCGTGGGAACGATGGACGTTAACGATATATCGTTCAGTATCGTTAGGGAAGCCCCGGCACTCATGCCGCGATGTCGAATCGCGCTCGACCACCGAGCCGTGGCGTCTGTGCGGGGTCGACATACGACGGCGGGATGAACCAGACGTGCGCAGCAGTGCCCGCCCCGTCGACGCGTATCCCCCAGCCATTGTCATGAATGCGGTGATGGCAGGTTTCGCACAGCAGGATTCCGTTCGACAGGTCGGTTCGTCCGTGGTGTCGTTTCCACCAGCGAATGTGATGCACTTTGACCATTTCGGGTGGGAGCGCACACATGGCGCACCCACCATCACGTTCGACGAGCGCAAGTCGCTGAGCTCGAGTGAATAGACGCTTCTCCCGACCCCCAGTCGAGGATCTCACTGTCGCCACCGAGCACCCAGGGAAAAGGTCGAGCCTTTAGAGGCAAGAAAGTGGATGTGCTGCTGTGCGAGCCATCGCGATCCACGCCCGTGGCGGGAAGGAAAACACAGCTCAAACTCGCGCACAAGCCGGGTTTTTCTTCCCGTGACATCGCCCGCGGCGCGGCACAGGCCACCCGCGCCACCCGCGTCACGGCCTGCGGCGCGCCTCCAGCACCCCCGCGAACACGATCGCGACGACACCGGCGATCGGCACGACGAGCAGTCCCGCGCGCAACCCGGCATTGTCGGCCACGAACCCGACGAACGGCGGCGACAACAGGAAGCCGAGACGCAGCAGCCACGACACGATCGTGAGGCCGGCGCCGTGCCGCAGGCCCGGCAGCGAGTCGGCGACCTGCATGGCTGCCGGGATCAGCGTCGCTGAGCCGAACCCTGCCACCGCAAATCCCAGGATCGTGCCCGGAATGCTCGGGAACGCCAAGGCCAGCCCCATGCCGACAGCGATGAGGATTCCGCCAAAGCGGGCGACCGTGCGCTGGCCGAAGCGGTCGACCATGCCGTCGCCGATTATCCGGCCGATGAACTGGGCGCCGACGAGGGCAATATATCCGGTGGTGGCGATCGCCGCGGGGGCGCCGAGATCGGCACCGAGGTAGAGGGTCGCCCAGGACATTCCGGCATCCTCGACCACGGCGCCAGCGATCGCGATCAGCACGAGCGCACCCATGACGGCGACCGTCTTTCCGGAGATGCCGAGACGCAGCGCGCCGCCGATCTCCGAGCCGCCGGCGATCGCCTCCTCTTCGACGACATCATCACGGCCGGGCAGACACATTCGCAGCGCGATGAGCGAGACGGCGCAGAACACGACGGCAGAGATCGTCAGATGGATGCCGAGTGGCAGCGCCAACGCGATCGCCAGAGCCGACATCGATCCGCCGAGCACCGCGCCGATCGACCAGATCGCGTGGAAGGAGTTGATGATCGAACGCCCGTAGCCACGCTGCACGCGCAGACTGTGTGCGTTCTGGGCGACGTCAGTGATGGCATCCGCTGCCCCGCCGAGGAGGAGACCGAGTGCGAAGAAGATAACGGAAGGTGCAATGCCCGCGCCGAGCAGGCCCAGGCTGGTCAGAATGGTGCCGATCACCGCAACCTTCGCCGAACCGAAGCTGCGGATGAGCACCGCGGCACCGAGTCCCGCGATGATCGCGCCGGCGGGGAATGCCGCGATCGCGAGTCCGTAGGTGGCGGCGTCGAGTCCGAGCGAGGCTTTGATCTCGGGATAGCGCGGCAGGATGTTCGCGAACAGCGCGCCGTTGGTGAGGAACAGCAGCGCGACGCCGATGCGGGCGCGGCGCACGGCCGGGCTGACGGCGGTCAAAGAAGACATATGCACCAGCGTAGGTGTGGACGGATGCCGGGTGGCGACGCTGACCGCGCGATCCACGCCTGTCGCGGGAAGGATTTCCCGGCTAAATCGCGCGTTTCAGCCAGGTTTCCATTCCCCCATCGCCGGCGGTGGCGCCAACCCGACGGCGCGGCCGCCGACCCCGCCGGTCCCCGACGTTCACCTCGCCGTTTTCACCTTGAGGTGGATTCACCGGTCGCGGAGAAACTCCTCGACCTCGGCTGCGGTCGGAGCCGTCGTCGGTCCACGACGGGTGACTTTGATCGCGGCTGCCGCGTTGGCATGTCGGCAAGCATCCACCCACGTCGAGCTGTCGGCGATGCCGGCCATCAGCGCGCCGGTGTGGGTATCACCGGCGCCATTGGTATCGACGGGGGTCTGCGGAAAGCCCGGCACGTAGGTGGTCTCGCCGTGCGCATGCACCGCGCACCCTTCGCCGCCGTCGCGCACGATGGCAACCGCTCCGGCGCGCATCAGCGGAGCAAGCTCCCGGGCTTGCGCCACGATCTCGCGTTCGGATGCTTCGACCGGAACAGACAGCGCAGCCAGCAGGTCGGTCGCCTCCTCTGCGTTGCTGGTCCACACGTCGGTGCGGGCGAGCATCGTGTCGCGCGCGTCGGCGGGCAGCGCGGCGAACGCCGCCCCAGGGTCAAGGACGACGACCGCAGCCTCGGGAAGGGACACCAACCAGGCCAGCAGCGGCTCGCGGGTCTGCGCGACGGCGAGGGAGTATCCAGTGACGCAGACGAGGTCGCCGGGCTGGACGTCGGCACTCGCAAGGGAGTCGACGGTGATGTCGCGCTCGGCGCCGAGCGTCGTGACGAAGGTTCGCTCTGCCGTCGGTTCGACCAGCACGACGCACACACCGGTGTCCTGCGTGGCGACCTGCGGGGCGGATGCTGCGATGCCGTCGGCATCCAGTGCCTCGCGGATCAGATCGCCGTGCGGACCGGTGCCGAGCGATCCGGCGTGCACGCACTGTGCGCCCAGCCGGGCTGCCGCGAGCAGCACTGTGACCGCGCCACCCGCGTACTGCGCGACGGAGTCGGCCATCACGTTCTGTCCGCGCGCGGGAAGGTCAGGCACTTCGATGACCAGATCGACCAGCGCTTGCCCAGTGTGGATCACTCGTGGTGGGTGCTGCCTGTTTTGCTCGTCATTGATCTCGGCACGGGTGCGCATGCGGACAGCCTATCCAGGGGGCGCAGGTGCGGTGATGTCTCCGCTCCCTGCTACAGTCCATTTCAGGTTCAAGAGTTGCAGCCACAGGTACCTGGCCGGCTGCACGGCAACCCTCCTCCATCGAGCGGGGTGCCCCAGGGGAAGAACCGGTCCGACGCAAACGCGTTCGGGCAAGTCGATGGGTTCGCTTCGTCTGTGGAGATTGCGCGAGCCCTTCCCACGAAGGGATGCTCTGATGAGCGAAACCACCTTTGTCCATGCCGATCACTCACGAGATCTGTGGTGGCGCCAACTCGGTCTCCACGACAGCAGCGACCCCGCAGCCAGCAGCAACGAGCGTCGCCTCCAATCCGCACGCCGCGAATACCTGAGCTCACTGCAGCCGTCAGGGTTCACCCGTGCAACCGCTGAGGGCGACTCAGTCCTCACCGTCGAGCAGGTCGCGGCAGAGCTCGCCGCTATCGAGGAGGCGACCAAAGCCACAGTGCAAGACGAGGCCCACCAGCGCCGCGAACGAGGATGGGCGAACGTGCGCAGCGCGCTGTCGGCTTCGGATGCCGATGTGCCGGTCGAACGCGGCGACTGGGCCGGATTCACTCGGGGCCGCGCGATCGCGTGGTGCTGGAACCTCTATCAGTACGAGCCGCGCGGGTTCGTGCATCCGGGGTCGCAATTGCGGGCAGAGCGCACGTCCGAACTCGAGGCGGGGCTGATCCCGGACGGGTTCGGATACGCCCAGCGCGCCGCCGACCTGGAAGCTGCCGGGTTCATGCCCGCGACGTATCGGCACGCGCAGGAGGCTCTCGGCAGGTCGACGTTCTCGCCGGCTGACGTGACGCACTGAATCGGATGCTGCGGCGGGCTGACGCGAGTCGGCCCGCCGTGGCAGCTCAGGTTCCATTCGTGGGCTGGTGACTCAGCCTGTTTGCTGCTCCGCCCGAACGAGCGCCGCCAGTTCGGGGAAGCTCTCGGTCACCGTGCGCCAAAGGAGTTCGGCATCCAGTCGGTCGCAGTGATGCACCACGTAGTCACGATGACGCGCGGCCTGCCGCCAGATCGAGGCGGAGAAGCGCTCGGAATCGGCCGCCACGAGACGCCTCACGAGATCGCCGATGCGGTTGGACAGCGCCTCGAACGCAAGCGGCACAGCTAGATCAGAGTCGTAGGCGTCGCGTCCTCGTTCGACCAGGTTCGCTGCAGTGTCGAACGCAGAACGCAGCTCATCGAGACAGCGCTGGATGCGGTCCACCTCGTTCACAACGGCATGGCTTCGCGAAGGATCGTCGCGTCGCGCTCGTCGTCAAGGGATGCGATCGACAGCGCAGATACAGGAACGCCGACGAGTACTTCCATGTCCATCTCGAACTGCGCGATATCGAAGAGGGTCGCGTCGGGCGCCGAGGTCACGAGCAGGTCGAGATCACTCCTGACCGTCTGCTCACCCCTGGCAACGGATCCGTAGACCTGGACCGATCCGAGGTTCGCGCTCTGAGCAAGCCGCTCGATCACCGGCTTCAGATACCGGAGTCGTTCAAGCGAGACCACTGGCTCCGACTGGGCCGAGAGCTTGCGGTATGCCTCCAGCGAGAGCAGCACTACCTCTGGCCGTCGATGAGATCCGACCGTGACGGGAGCAGCATCCGGAGTCTCGCGAAAACCGGCGATGAGCGCCGACAGGCCGGACCGCGCGTCTGCGACTGAGATGACTTCCATGCGCACCTCCAGAAGATGTACATGAAATTGTACATATTTTCGGGGTGCTGTGGTGGGCAAACTTCTGTCCGCCCACCACAGCTTCACTCAGATCCCGAGATCCTCCAGCCTCAGTCCTGTTCCGATGTCGAACGCGATCGTTTCACGCCCGCGTGCAGCATCCGGCGCGGTCGTTCCCGGCACTGCGGGTCCCACCGTGTTGGTGCCGTCATCCCACTCGACGCGCCATGCCTGCTCGCTGTCGAAGTGCACACGAACCACGCGATCGTCGCAGCACGGCGGCGACCCTCCCCTTCCGACGTAGACGCCAGCCGCCGTGAGCACTCGAACGAGCGCGTTCCACGTCCAATCCGGGTAATGCTCCCGGACGTACTCGTCCGTGTAGCCCCTTCGGACAGGAAGCGAATGCCCGTAGTGCAGCAGTTCGTTCAGCTGCTTCTTCGTGCGTACTTCCTTGTAAAGCTGACCACTCATGAGTTCAGCCCCTCTCAGGAGGGCACGCCTCCATCGAAACTTGCGACACGAGATCTCGCGGCGCCCGTTCTTCCCCTGGGGCACCCGGAAGTCGATGGACTCGGGTTGCCGCGCGGTCGGCCAGGTACCTGTGGCCGCGACTCTTGAACGCGAAAACGACTGTAGCAATCGGGTCCGACATTCATCCCTGGGGGGTGATAGTGCTCTAGGCGACCATCACCTCGGATGCTCCGGCGCGGGCTGCGCGTGAACTGCTGGCGAGACCGCTGTCGCCCCAGGGATCGACAAACAGCGCTTGGCGCGAGTCCCCGCACTCGCCACCGACGCCGTACCGCTGCGACCCATTACTCTCATCTTGAGGCACGCAGGATTCTTGACAACGCGCCTCAACCACTCGACGACGAGCAGGGGGAGCGATTACGCATGGCGCAACGCAACGACGGAACCGAAGTTCCACATTCCGAGGCGCTTCAGCAGTGGGCAGCCGTTGCATATGAAGAACTCAAGAGAGTTGCCGGAACTTACAACAAGGTCATCAGCTACGCAGGTTTGAGGACGGTGCTCCATGAGGAAACTGGCCTCACCACCGGCATGCTCATGCAGAACTGGATTGGTGGCGTTCTCGAGATCGCGGCCCAACGAGCTGCGGATGCGAACGAGCCCCCTCTCACCTCACTATGCGTTCGTGGGGATGGCACTATCGGCGATGGCTACATGCGCGCGCCCAAGGCCGTAACGCCGAGCAGCACCAGCGACGTCGAACAGCTAGCAGCCGAACACCGACTGCTTTGCTATGCGGCGTTCGCAACAGACATGCCAGCCGATGGCGGCACACCGATGCTCCCGCCGGAGGTGGCGCTGCGGCGACGCGCACAAGGAGCAGATGCTACCTCGGACGCCTGGCTCGACGAACTCATCGCGACGGGCGAGCTTTCCGCCCGCGACCCGATCCCGTTTCGCACTCACCTTGAAGTCGCCAAGCTTTTCGGCCGTAGTTACAAAGGCCACCAGACCGCAACATTCCAGCTAGACGAGTCAACGGAAGTCTGGTTTCCCAAGATGTACCCGAACGGCGACTGGAGCAACATTTTGTCTGACGACGGCGAGGTGATCACGATGCAGCATATTCAAGGCGGTAAGTACGGCGGCGTCATGGAGACCGACCCCATCCGCGAGTACGTGATCACATTCGGGCACGCCAAGCCGGCAGCCGGGCCTCGGTTCTATACCTTCCTTGGCGTCTTCGAGGGTGCACCTCAGCTCTCAGATCGCACGCGTTGGGTGCATCAACGAGTCGCGCACACGGTCTACTTTGACGGCGAGGGAGACTTCTCATTCACTCCCAACCGCTCGCGGCCGGTGCAGGACGACCAAGTAGCTGAAGCCGCCGACACGGATCCACAGATGGTCGCGACATATCAAAAGCAGCTTGACGCTCGCTCGTACGCTGTCGAAGACAAACACAGCACGGCAAAGTCCCGCGGCAGTGCGCAAGCGGTTTTCGCAAAAGCCGTCAAGAACAATTACGGCTGGGAATGCGCGGTGACGGGCATCAAGACTCGTGCATTTCTTGTGGCATCGCACATCGTGCCGTGGAGCGAGGATCAGCAGATCCGTCTCGACCCGAGCAACGGGATCTGCCTCTCGACCTTCGTAGACCGCGCGTTCGACGCGGGCTTTCTGGCCATCACTCCAGAAGGCCGGACTGCGGTGCGATGGGACAAGATCGAGGGAGACCCGATCTTGAAGTTGGAACTCTCCAAGATTGACGACGTGGAGATCTTCAAGCCCTCAGTCGCACCGCCTGACCCCGCAAAACTGGCCAGGCGCGTGGAGCTGGGATACTGAGCGCACTCAGTTAGGTATCACCACGCACCGATACCGCGCCCGAGTCAGGCCCACATAGAGCAGGTCGAACCAATCGATGCCCTCTCGACGGATGAACGCGAGCCCATCGTCACCAATGTCGGTAAGAATCACGGCCTCAGCGTCCAAGCCCTTGTACTTGAAGATCGACCCCCAGCGCACGCGGCCTGAAGGAGCCTTGGGCATCGTCCCCGGGTTGGGTGCCTCGCTCACGTCGACAGTAACATCCGTCGAGACGGCATCTACCGGACCGAGTCCCGTGCCCGACTGCGGCTCCACTTTGAGCCGTTCCCGCAGCCAACGCTCCTCCTTAGAGAAGTGCTCCGCAGCAAGCAATCGCCCAGCTAGGGAGTTGCGCGCACCGAACGGGCTGAGAATGACGATGTCATGCGCCTGGTGATGCTCGAGCAGTTCCTTCAGCGCTTCGGCGAGCGCGCTGGACGCCTGTGCGGAATCCGACACCTGTTTCACAACCAGCGGTGCATCGATCGTCGAGGTGACACGATGACCGTAGTAGCCGAACTGACGTGAGAGCAGCGACTCCGCGGATGCCGTCAACGTTCCCACCTGCCGCAACCCTCGGCGCAGTGCAACGTGCACGAGATCCGGGACGCGGTTCCGCGCGATCTCATACGGATCGACGTAAGAGTCCGAAGGACGGAGGATCTGCTGCCTCGCGTCACCCGCGAATGCGAGCTTCGTGCCATCCGGGGACCCCGTGCCGGCGAGAGCGATAAGCACGTCGAGCACCGCCGGGAAGGCTGCGATGTCCTGAAACTCATCGACGCAGATCGCTTCGTACCCACCGAGCGTCGGGTTCGCTTTCAGAGCGTCAAGCGCGAGGGAGGGAAGCTCCTCGGTGTACCAGCTGTGCTCGGCATTCTCGGGGTTAGAGGAGAGACCAGCGAGCCGGAGCATGATCGAGTTGAGATCATCGACCTCGACGTCGCGATTCGTGCGCAGCATGTCACGAAGCTCGTCAGCCATAAACAGATTCCAACAGGTGACGAGCGTCCGGTGGTGTGATCGCCACCGTTTCGCGAGATGCGTGAGGAGATAGCTCTTGCCCGTGCCCGCGGGGCCATCGAAGTAGACGTGGTCATTTCGCTCGATCATCTCCAGCACAACGCGTTGCTGCTTCAACAGCCGGCTCTCGTCGTCAAGACGCTCGAGCTTACGATCTGCGAGTGACCGGCCGCCGGCGAAGTCACCAACGAGTGCGCCGGCGATCTCCTCGACATGCTCAGGCGTCATCGTCGTCGGGTCATGCTCGACTCCGTCGACCGTCGAGTACCAGGCGTCGTGCTCATCGAGTAGGTGTCGAATTGCTTTGATCGGGTTCTGCAGATCTGCACGCCAGGCAAGTTCCCATTCAAAGAACTGCATGTCCCCGGGAGAAGCGTTCTTGAACTGGAAGCGGTCAAGCGGTGTGAACCAGATGAGACGCGCGATCGGCTCAGACCCATGGAGGATGCCACGCTGCTTGAGGTATCCGCGAAGGCTTCGGATGCTGCCATCGAGCTGCGCCAGAGGGCTTTTACCTGGGTTCGGAACTCGATCGAGCCGCCAATCGCCGTCCTTGTACTCGACGTACTCGGGACTCTTCGCCTCGATCACGACAATGCCACGCCCTGGCACCAGAACGATGAAGTCCGCTTCACCCTGGAACTGCGCCGCATGCCGGCGGATCTCAATGCTGTGGAGGACGATCCAGTCGTCCGCGTCGTGGGCGCCGGCGAACGCATCGAAGATCCGTTTCTCGGAGACGTTGGCACCGGTGCGCGGACGAGGCGGAATCATGCGGATCATGACTGGATCGTAGCGGTGCGCAGACGTCGTGATGCCCAACAAGCTTCCGCCGTGCCGAGCAAGACCGAGAGCACGGGATGAGGCCACCTATTCAGATCGTTCGCGATGCCAACGCCGACGCGCATCACGATCCGCAGGTCAAGCACCACGAACTCGATCGTAAACGGTGTGATCCTTGCGATCTCGGGGACCGATGCACGGGCAGAGAACGCTCTCGATGCGCTGGGGATGACGTCGAAGACAAACTCCCCGACGCGCACGAGCACCTCGACACTGCACGGGCCGACATCCTCGCGTTCACCGTCTTCCCCGATGGGCTCTGGGCGCGGATCTGGTCCAACAACCACAACGAGCGACTCAACCGCGAGATCAGCCGCCGCACCGACAGCGTCGGCATCTTCCTCAACCGCGACGCGATCATCCGCCTCGTCGGCGCAGTCCTCGCCGAGCAAACCGACGAATGGGCCGAAGGCCGCCTCTACCTCGTCCCCAACACCGAAACCGAGGAGGTGACCAATACCATCCTCGAACTCAGAGCCTACCCCCGTTACTTTCTTCGTAGCCGTTCGGCGAGGATGCTGAATGGTGACAGCCTGCCGGGCTCGGCATGATTGCTGCCCCCTGTCGTACTCATGATCTGGGGGTGTTGTCACCGGACCTGGTTGGCAGTGCGTGATCGCTGATAGGGGCTGGACCCAGCGGATGCTGAGGCCGTTCGTAACGTGGATGCCGAGACTCACTGCCGCAGTGCTGTCGTTCATCGAACGGAGGACACTGTGGTCACGACCATCGAGCACTACGACGACGTCGCCGTCTTCATCGGCCTCGACGTCGGCAAAGGCGAACACCACGCCGTGGCCCTGAACCGAGCCGGAGCGGTGCTCTATGACAAAGCACTGCCGAATGACGAAGCGCGGATTCGCGCAGTCATCGGCAGCCTGAAACGACATGGTCAGGTGCTCTTCGTCGTGGATCAGCCCGCAACGATCGGCGCCCTCCCCATCGCTGTCGCCCAGGCGGAGGACGTGTTGGTGGGGTACCTCCCCGGGCTCGCGATGCGCCGCATCGCAGACCTGCATGCTGGCGAAGCGAAGACCTATGCACGGGATGCGGCGATCATCGCGCAAGCCGCCCGGACCCTCCCTCACGCGTTGCGGTCGATCCAGGTCGCCGACGAGCAGGTCGCGGAGCTGTCGATGCTCTGCGGTTTCGATGACGACCTTGTCGGGCAGGCCACAGCCACGAGCAACCGTATCCGCGGGCTCCTCACCCAGATCCACCCTGCCCTGGAGCGGACGCTCGGCCCGCACCTGGATCATCCGGCGGTACTGGACTTGTTGCAGCGCTACCCGTCTTCGGTCGCGATGAAAGCCGCGGGAATGACCCGGCTCGGCAACCGGCTGGTCAAGCTCGCACCCCGCATGGGACGCCGCCTTGCGGAGCAGATCACCGCGGCGTTGAGCGAGCAGACGGTCGTCGTGGTCGGCACCAACGCCGCCGCGCTGGTGTTGCCGCGTCTCGCGGAGCAGCTCGCAGGTCTCCGCCGGCAGCGGGCCGAGATCGCTGTTGAGGTCGAACGCCTCGTGGAGGCGCACCCTCTTCAGCCCGTCCTGACGAGCATGCCCGGAGTCGGCGTCAGGACCGCGGCCCGACTCCTCACCGAGGTCTCCGGCAAAGACTTCGCCACCGCTGGCCATCTCGCCGCCTGCGCCGACCTCGCGCCCGTCACGCGACGATCTGGGTCATCGATCCGCGGCGAGCATCCCTCCAGACGCGGAAACAAGATCCTCAAACGAGCGCTGTTTCTCTCCGCATTCGCCGCGCTCCGCGACCCCGTCTCCCGCGCCTACTACGACCGGAAGATCGCTCAGGGTAAACGCCACAACCAAGCCCTCATCGCCCTCGCCCGACGACGCTGCGACGTCCTCTACGCCATGCTCCGCGACGGCACCCTCTACGAATCACGGGTCACTACGCCGGCCCTCGCGGCTTGACAAACGACATAGGCCCCCCACACCACCGAAGGACACCGCTACACCATTACCCGGAACTTGACCGCTCGCAGCTCTGTCAGAACCGCGAGCGGTCCGGGGGACCGCTCGCTTTGGACGATGCACGGGGACGTCGTGCACGCGGGTGGGGTGCTGGGGTGCCTCACCGCCCCTTCGGGAGCAGCAGTCATGCACAGAAGCGTCGGCAGGTCGAGGTGGGGAATTTCAAGATTGAACCGTTCGACGGTGTGCCAGCGTTGACTTATCTCACCGCTTGTCGTCACCACGCACGAACAACGCCCGAGTGAAAAGTTGTCACTCGTATGTATGGTGTGTCTTGGAGGAAGGCACACGATGGCACCGATGACGGATGACCGCTACGAGCGGTGGCAGCGCACGCTTTCCGAAGCATTCCTGGTCGAGCAAAGCAGCGTATTCGTCCTGTTCCTCGACGACGAAGAACTTCGACGCATAGCACCCGACCTCGATGACCCCGCGGCTGATCTGGCGCTCGCTGTTCGAGACGCGAGCTCTTCCGCGCAGGGAGCATACTTTAGCCGGGTCGAGAGGCAGCACAGGCTCTGGAAGCTCGGAGACAAGTCCGTTCCTCCTCCGACCCTTCCCGTGCTCGCGCTCACCGTGCTGGCTGCGACTCGGATGCGTTCGGACGGGCACGCGCTCTCGACGAACTACTATTGGCGGCTAGCGGAATCGATTGACCCCGAGGCTGATCACACCCAGGTGACCGCCTTGCGTGACGAGGTGGCCGGTCAGGCGTTCCAGGATGTCGTAGGGATGTGGAGCTCGCTGGACAAGTGGGTCACGTCGCAGGACGGCCGCGTAGGCGCATCGACCATTCGCACGCACGAGCGGCTCACGCGCGTCGGATACCCGCAGTCACAAGCCCTCCTCACTCGGGGTGATCGCGCCGAGCTGACAAGCTTCTTCACTGCGTTGAGCCTCGATAAGACCAGCCTTCCGGACGAGCAAACGGTGCTCCGGGCACTCGAGGTCTGGAGCACACGAAGCCAGAACCGGCTAGGCGAGACCTTCATGGCAGCGCTCAAGGATGACAAGACGAGAGGGCTCATCGCCGCCGTCGTTCTGGCGTTCGCCGCTGCATGGGACGGCCATGTCATTACACGAGATGGCCGCCGGCGGATTGACATCCGGCTCGGCGTCGACCTTGAGCAGTGGACCACCGAGTGGCTCTTTCCTGTGCTGGACGACGTCGAATCGCCCATCGTGCTCGACGGGATGAGCTATTCCGTCGAGCCGATCTCACTCGTGCGGCGGCCGCCCTACCGCTATTACATCGCCGAGAATTGCCCGCCAGTGAGGCCCGAACTCCTGCGGCAAGGGTTTCACCTTCGGGGGACTCTTTTTTCAGCAGAGTTCTCGAAGGCCGAGGTCCTGATCTTCGCCCAGGACGCGCAGACAGGCGCCTGGTCATCCACTCCGGGAATCACTCCGTTCGAGACCCACCTCATTGCCGCCGACTCCGCTGAGTCGTCCGCGGTATCCCGCGTCCTCACGAGAGCCGCGGAGGAGGGGTGGACGACGCGCAGGCAGGGAGCCAATGCGCTTCTCCCCGGCTTTAGGCTGTTCGAGGGAGTCAGATTCAAGAACGACAAGGCGCTCCAGGCCGCGCTCGTCGAGGAACCCGGTCTCAGGGTACTTGGCGTTGCTCCTACCCTCGTCCCGCGTGCTCGGTTCGTCCGTGGCTTACCCGTTGACCGCGAGCTCGCTGCGAATCACTACCTTCTCGGCGGTGAACCAGACATTCTCCTTCCTACCCCGGAAGAGCCTGACGTCGTCATTCTCTCGCTGAACGGCTACGAAGAACTCATCACAGCAAACGGGTTTCCGTTCGAAGTACGCCGTCTCCGCTATCCGGTGGGGGAGGTTGACGTCATCGCTGACGGACAGCGCCTGCGCTTCACACTTCACGCCGAATCGGCCATCGCTGCAACTCCCCGAGGGACGGGCGCCCTGGGCTGGTCCGCGGAAGGAGCGATTACGACCGCTGCGGAGAATGCCCAGATTATCGGTGCCATCGCCGACGGAGCGTCCGACCCACCCGTCGTCCTGGCCCGTCGCGGGAAGGACGACACGTGGCTCCTACTCGACGGCGGCGGGGCGCAGCGCTGCGATGAGCCGGGCGTGCCTGCGTTCACGCAAGGAGTTGGGTTCTCATTTGCGCCCGCGTTCTTCGAGCTTCAGGTCCCTCCGTCGGCGCAATGGCTTGCGCAGCGCATGGGCAGGGACTGGCGCCTGATCCGAATCACGCCCGGCATACCCCGGGAGGTGCGAGCAGCGTTCGATGTGCTCGGAACCTGGGCGAGAACAGCCGATGCCTCCGGAGCCACGTTCTGGACTCTGCAGCTAGGAATCGCCAATGGATGAGGGTATCGGCGATATCTTGCTGCGGTGGATGAGCGAAGTTGGCTCGGGAACGATTGCCGACCTGCGGAGCCGAATCGAATGGATGAGCAGAACCGAGGACCTCGACCTGCCAGGATGGGCTAGCGGACGCTGGCTTCGCGACGTCACATCCCTCGGTCACTGCGAACTGGACTGGAAGAGCGGTCACTGGTCTGTCGCGCCGCCCGCTCTCGTTCGTATTCCAAGAGGGGACGGACTTTCGGTTCTCGCGGGTGCTAGACGGCTGCGGACTATGCGTTCGATTGACGACTTCTGGGGCACGCTGGAATCGGCGCGCCGGGAACCGCCGCCAGGCGAAGTACCTCTGCCCATGACGCTCTACGCGGTGTTCAGAACCGAGGCCGAGCTGGCTGAGGGTGCGGCGGAGGCGGGCCTCGCGCTCGCCGGACTAGCCGCACACAGAATTGCGCTCTCTCTCAACTCGATCGAGCCTCGTGACCCGACCGGCCCGCCGGCCTACGGCTCGGAAGTCAAACGATTACATACAACCCAGCCTCGCGAGTGGCTGCCCGTGAGCGCCGCGCAGTCGAACCCTTCGGACGGACTGTATAGCGAACAAGTCCACGGAAGACCGCGATACATCACGCGCCGCGGCGGCGAGTGGTTCGCGAGCGAGCTCTCCATCGGAATCTTCGCGGAACTCGCCAGGAGAGGGGAGTCGGCTGTGCGCTGGCGGATCGATTCCGAACGCAAGGGCGCCGACACCGGCACCGTTTTCGTCGACTGGGGGGCGCCATTGCCGACGCTTCACAGCCGCGCGCTCGTTCTGTGCACGGGACTCCCGCCGAAGTTCGGGACAATCGCGACCACTGCTATCTATGAGAACGTGCCGCGAAGCATCGCGGCACGCGTCTGCACGTCACTCGGCCAAGCCCTGGTCATCGACTGAGAGGTCTGTCATCACATGAATGCTCCTGCTCCGCGTCACCTCGACGCCGTCAAGACGTTCGAGCACCTGCGGGAGGCGTACTTCAACTATTACGACACGCCATATGGGCTTTCCGACCCCAGCCTCCAGGCCGAGCGCCGAGCACTCCTTGACCGGGACGGTGGCGTCTTCCGCGAGCCGCTGCTCGAACTGCGCCCCGAGTACGAAGGCACCGGTAGGTCCCTCGCCGATTCGGTGAGCGCGGTCGGCGCGGCACCCGAGCTGGCCGAGTTCGCTTCCCGTGGCCTCCTCAAGGGTGTAGGTGCGTTGCATGGCCACCAGGAAGCCGCCCTCGCGGCGGGTGTGACGCCCGGAAAGAACATGGTCATCACCGCCGGAACGGGCTCCGGCAAGACCGAGTCGTTCATGCTCCCGCTGCTATCGTCTCTCCTCGACGAGTCACGGGACTGGACGGGGCCCTCAAACCGCGGGCCGAACTGGTGGAAGCCTCCCGGTGGCACCTTCGTTTCGCAGCGTCAGTCCGATGCGGGGCGAGCGGCGGTCCGCGCCATCGTTCTCTATCCGATGAACGCGCTCGTTGACGACCAGCTTATTCGTCTTCGCCGTGCGCTCGACAGCGACGATGTCCGCGCCTGGCTCGATGAGCATCGCAACGGACACCGCTTCTACTTCGGCAGGTACACGGGCGCGACGCCCGTGACCGGGGCGCGTACCAACCGCTTGAGAGTGAACGAACTTGCCGCGTATTTACGCGCGACGGCCGCGCGCGGTGAACGGGCGAGGGAACTCGCGGCGCAGAATGCGGACGAGGATCTGCGCTACTTCGTGCCGCGCCTAGACGGCGCTGAAATGCGCTCGCGCTGGGACATGGCAGACGCGCCGCCGGACATCCTCATCACCAACTACTCGATGCTCAACGTGATGCTACTGCGCGACCGTGACAGCCATTTCTTCGAGTCCACTCGCAAATGGCTCGAGGACCCGGTCAACCGTTTCACGCTCGTCGTCGATGAGCTCCACACGTACCGTGGTACCGCAGGCAGTGAGGTCGCGTATCTGCTCCGTCATCTGAAGCGGCGACTGGGGCTGGACGACCGCCCAGAGCAGTTCCGCGTTCTTGCCGCCTCCGCCTCGCTGAACCCTAAGCGAGATGAGAAATACCTCCACCAGTTCTTCGACGTTGCTCCTGATTCGTTTGTCTTCGTTGAAGGCACGAACAAGAAGCCGTCAAAAACTGAGCCCGCCTCGGATCAGAACCCTGTCCTGTTCGCGGAGCTCCCCGCGAGCGAGGCGGCAGTCGCGGCCCGGGACGGGGGAGTAGTCGAATCCCTTCGAGCCGCACTCCACGCGGACAACGGGGCGGCGAAGAACCTGGGCGCCCTCGCAGGGGCAGTCTTTCCTGAGGCTGAACCTTCGGTTGCCCGGACTGCTGTTGCCCGGGTATTGGAGGGCCTTGCGGCGACGCCGGACGACAGCGACCCGAAACTACGCGCGCATCTGTTCTTCCGGAATGTCGCAGGGATGTGGGCTTGTTCCGACCCAGCATGCACCTCGGTCGCACCTCCGTCTGAGACGCGGACCATCGGGAAGCTCCACTCGGAGCCGGCGACACGATGCGAGTGCGGCGCGAGGGTTCTGGAGCTGCTTTACTGCCAGAACTGCGGCGACGTGTTCCTTGGCGGATTCGCTCCGGAAGGTGAGCCGCAGGAGAAGCGGGTGAGGACGATGCTCCTGGCTGATGTCCCTGAGCTAGCGAAGCTTCCGGACCAGATCAGCCTTCAGCGCACGGCGGACAACTACATCGTGTACTGGCCGCGGCCTGAAGTGGGACTGGACCCGCTCGACGCGACCGAGTGGGCGCGGGATGGTCAGGCGGTCAAGTATTCGTTCCGCCCGAGTCAGCTGAACCCCGGTTCCGGGGAGCTCATGAACGTCTCGAAGGATTACACCGGTTGGAGCTTTCACGCAAAGGTTGCCCGCGATAATGCTGGCGAACTCAAGCGCGACATGGCGACGGTGAGCCCGTTCCCCACGCAGTGCCCCGCGTGCGGCGACGATTGGGAGCAGGAGTACGCCGGGAGCACGCGCCTGAAAGCGACGGATCCGCGCACGCAGCGTTCGCCCATCCGAGCAATGCGCACTGGTTTCGAGAAGATCAATCAGGTTCTGACGACCGAGCTCGCGAACGACCTGAGTGAGCGGGAACGAAAGCTCATCGTCTTCACGGACAGCCGACAGGATGCCGCGAAGCTATCCGCTGGGCTTGGCCTACGCCACTACCAGGATCTGCTGCGCCAGCTGATGTATCTGCGCTTGAAAGCTGTAGGTGATCCTGCATCCGATGTACAGCTCGCCCGCGAGTATCTGGCAGACAATTTGAGGACAGACGAGGGGTGGGAAGCCGTCAGCCGCCTCCGTTCGCGCGATGCTCCGGCCTTCACGACGTTGCGGGATATTTGGGAGAAGGCGCCAGGAGTCGACACGAGCCTGGAGCCAAGCCTCGTCGCCGATCTGTCGAAGGGCCTGACGCTTAGCGAGCTATCCAACCTTGTCGGGCTCGACCTTCTGGAGCTGGGTATGAATCCGGGAGGCCCTCACGCCAGCCTTCGCGAAACCGATGACGAATCCTGGGCGTCACTCTTCAACTGGGACGCAAGACCAGTTCAACCTCGAGGGAATCTCTCGATATCCCAGATGGCGCTCATCGAGGCAATCGGCGCCTCGCTCGAAAGCGAGATCCTCGAAGGGCTATACGCAGGGGGCGGCCGGGATTTTGAGACCACAGGCCTCGGCTGGCTGACGCTCGCTAATGACACGGCGCCGTCGGATGAGCCCGGCGACAGCCGGACAGCACAAGCACGAGCCGCGCTTCGCGTCCTGGCCGACCAGCGGCGGTTCCTGAAGATTCGCGCGGTACGTGATGACCCAACCTCCCGCCTTCGCAAGTTCTGGAAGAAGGTCTCCGATGCGACCCAGGATGACCCAGCTTCGATGCTCCAGGAGGCGCTGGACAGGGCAGGCACCGCGGTCGTGAAATACCTCATCGACCCGTCGAAAGTATCGATCCGCCTCAGCGATGGACGGGCGTGGACGTGCGCTACTTGCCGCCGTCAGCATCTGACGACGGGGAACGGCTTTTGCACCAAGTGCGCGCGCAAGCTCCCTGCCGAGCCGAATGACGTCGTCAACGACACCGACTACTACGCCTGGAAGGCCATGAGCGATGACGGCCGATTCAGGCTGAACACGGCCGAGCTGACCGGTCAGACCGACCGAATAGATGCTCAGAACAGGCAGGCTCGATTTCAGGGTGTGTTCCTCGCCGGCGACGAGAATCCGAAGACAGACGCCGTTGACCTTCTCTCCGTTACGACGACCATGGAGGCGGGTGTCGACATCGGCTCTCTCTCTGCCGTAGTCCTGGGCAACATGCCGCCGACGAGGTTCAACTACCAGCAGCGCGTGGGACGGGCGGGCCGACGTGGCTCGCCGGTAGCCATCGCCCTCACTGTCTGCCGCGGTCGCAGCCACGACGAATACTACTTTGAGCGACCAGAACGTATCACGAACGAGCCGACGCCAAAGCCCTACCTGACGCTAGACCGGCCCGAGCTATTCGACCGCTCGCTTCGCAGCGAAGTTCTGCGCCTGGCTTCGGCCGACTACCTGTCCGCCGAAGATGATGACCTATCAGTGAACGTGCACGGCGAGTTCGGTGTGACGGCTGCCTGGGACGGGATTATCCGGCCGAGACTCGAGGCCTGGATTTCGCAGAACAAGGCGGCCGTGGTCTCCATAGCTGAAGCGTTGGCTTCCGGCACTTCGTTTGAAGAATCTGCGGAAGAACGCGCGAGCAGCGTGCTTGCGACGCTTACTGCTGACATATCAGCCGCGGTCGTGAGCGATAGGCACGACGACCTGAGCCAGCTCCTCGCCGAGGCGGGCCTCCTTCCGATGTTTGGGTTCCCAACATCGGTGCGATATCTCTATCTCAATCGCCCTTCACGCTCGAACCCGTGGCCGCCAAAGAACATCATCGACCGTGACCTGAGCATGGCTGTCAGCGCATTTTCCCCTCTCAGTGAGGTCGTCCGCGACGGGAAGGTCTATCCCGTCGTCGGTATCACCGCGTTCAAGCCCGCGGGCGGTCAACCGCCGCAGCCAGTTGCGGACCCTCTCGGGCACTCGACTGCGCTATTCATCTGCCGGACGTGCTCCTACCTCGGGGACGTGCGGACCGACGACGGTTCCGACACCTGTCCTCGCTGCGGAGCAGGCCCGACGTACTTCACGGAAGTGCCGTTGCGCGAGCCCCTGGGCTTCCGTAGCGGCCGTGCGACCGACTTCGATGGCAACTTCTCCTGGTCTCCGCGCGCGATGGCGGCGAGAGCGATGGCGGATGCGGACAAACTCACTGAGTCGTCCTTCGGGCGGGCGCAAGTGCTGTCCGGGCCTGCGAAACGGTACGTCATCAACGACAACGGTGGGCGGCTGTTCCCCCTCCGGGAGGCCACGCCTGGGAAGATCAACTGGGGCGGGTACGTATCTGTTCAGGCCATCGAACAGGACCTCATTCCGTCCTCATTCGCCACCGGCGATGTCGAAAATGTCGCCCTCGGGGCGGTGGAACACACGGACTTCCTTTTCATCGGAGCGTCAGCGCCGACGGATGCCGACCGTGGCATCCGCCTAAACCTCGTGTCGGGCATCCATCAGCCCACCAACGCAGCCGATGTGACCGAGGGCCGCAGGGCGGGGTGGTACTCACTTGCATTCCTCCTGCGCACGGTCGCCGCGACCAAGCTGGATATCCTGCCCCTCGAGCTCAACGCGGGGATTTACTCGGGCGTGACGTCCGAGGGCGAGCCGACAGTTCAAGCGTTCCTCGCGGACACGCTCGAGAACGGCGCCGGATTCAGCACCCACCTCGGGTCCGAAGAATTCCTTCCCGACTTTCTCGGGGCTGTCGAGGTATACCTCTCCGAACTGGAGAAAGATGACCATCCGCAGACCTGTAACTCCTCGTGCTACCGATGCCTGCGCGACTATGGGAACATGGCCTACCACGCACTGCTCGACTGGCGCCTAGCGCGCGACCTGTTCGGGGTACTCTGTCACGGAGAGCTGCACATCGACGATGCAGAGGAAGCGACAGCTCTCGGCCGATGGGCGACGGCGTACGGTGCGACTGTTCTCGATGCCCCGGGAGTGGCTGCTGCGATGCTGAATTCGCAGTATGGCACGTACGCGGTCATTCTCCGGCACCCGTTCGAGGGCTCGGACGCAGGAGTGATGGCCGAGCGGCTCGCCGATGCGGCCGCAGACATAGAAGCGGAGAACGAGTGTGACGGCGTGGTGTTCGTCGACTCATTCACCATTGACCGGGACCCGCGCCGCGTCCTCAAGCTCATGGCGGATGCAGAGCGGGCGCGACAATGAGTGAGGCTCAGTGGCTGTCCGCGACATCCGCTGGGCGACTGCTGCGCTGCCCGGCGTCAGCCGCATTCACGCCTGTGCCGGTGGTGCCAAGCGCTTCCACGCCCCGCAATGCCGGCTCGCTCGCGCATTTCGCAATGGGCGCGTGGCTCGAGAGCGGCGCGTGGCTGGCAGATAACCCCGGCGCCTCCCTCCAGGCAGCCTGGGACGCTGAAGCCTCGCGCTGGAGCATCGACGCGAAGGGATTGGATGACTCCGTCATTACCCGGTCGAGACTGCGTCGCCGAGGTGCCGAGCTAGCCAGTTTCCTAAGGACCTCGGGCAGCAATGCGCTCTCCGAAGCGGTCCTTCAAGACGACCACCGGCGCATATACGGTCAGCTCGATGTCGTAGTGAACGGCTCAGATGGCGGCGCGGTGGTGGACCTGAAGACCGGCGATATTGGCAACGGCACCATCAGCGACGACGTCCGGACTCAGCTCCTCTTATACGCGCACTTGTTCGCTCAGCGATACGGGCAACTGCCTACTTCGCTAGTCGCGTTCAGCCTCCGGTACGGCGGGGTGCGCGTCGAGTTCTCGCAGTCAGACATCAACGCACTGCTTGCGTTCATCGAGCTTGCACGAGGCACACGGCCACCTCCGGCCATTCCTAACAAGACAGGATGTAAATACTGCCGTCGTCGACTCACATGCGCGCCCCATTGGGAAGCCGCGGAGATGTGGGCGGACCCAGACTGCGTAGAGGGCTCCATCGTCAAGGTCGAGACGTCACGGGTGGGGCTGACGGCCATTCGAATCGCTACATCGCGCGGTGAAGAGTGGATCACTGGCCTGGCTGCGCTGGGCGACGGAACCATCGGGGTAGGCAGTTCGATTCGAGTCGCCGAAGTTACACGTCGCGGAGACGGAGCTGAAAGCGAATGGCGAGCAACTCGCTCCACACGGGTCTCGCCTGTGGGTAGTCGAACCTGACAGCGGGTGGCAAGGAAGTCAGTTTCCGTGACGGTCACGTGCGCAGCAAGGGAGGCGTCCGAAGTGATGTCTTGACTTCGCGGTGAGGTAGCATCTGGCAGGATATCTGAGGCTCGTGCAGCGCAGCAGATATCCGAATTGGTACAGCATGTGCACGCAACGCGTATTCATCGGCCAGTGAGTGTCAGCGGTTCCGCATCTGCCACTGCAACCACGTAATGGGTCTACTGTGGCCGGATCTGCGCTACCCCGGCCAGGCGTCGATGTCAGAGCCCAGTGTCAGGCTATCCTCCTACTGACCCTCCAGCCGCCCAAAGGGCCGAATAGGAATCCATCGTGACCAACCAAGACCTTAGCGTCCTCGAGATTTGCGCTGGCGCTGGCGGCCAGTCATTCGGCCTTGAGAGAGCCGGCTTTCGCCATGAACTAGCGGTCGAGATCGACAAGGATGCTTCTAATACCCTTCGCCTCAACCGTCCCGACTGGGACGTCCACGAAGGTGATGTTCGAGAGGTGAATGGTCGCGACTACCGCGGTATCGATCTGCTCGCGGGTGGCGTGCCTTGCCCGCCATTCAGCGTCGCGGGCAAACAGCTCGGAGCAGATGACGAGCGAGATCTCTTCCCAGAAGCGCTGCGGCTCGTGCGCGAAGCACGGCCAGCCGCGGTCATGCTCGAGAATGTGAAAGGCCTTGCTTCAAGCCGGTTCAACAACTACCGGAACGAGATTATCCGTGAGCTCGAACGGCTCGGGTATCTAACGACGTGGCAGCTCCTTTTTAGCTCTGAGTTTGGTGTCCCGCAGCTCCGCCCGCGATTCATCCTCGTCGGGATCAAACGAGCCAAGTTCAAACATTTCGCATTCCCAGGTGCAACGAATAGCCCAACGACGGTAGGCGAGGCTCTCGGGCCATTGATGGCTGCGAACGAGTGGAAAGGTGCGGCTGCCTGGGCGAGGCGAGCCAATGGCGTCGCCCCAACCGTCGTCGGTGGCTCAAAGAAACACGGTGGTGCCGACCTCGGCCCAACTCGCGCCAAGGCAGCCTGGCTCGAGCTGGGTGTCGACGGTAAGGGCATTGTCGAGGAAGCGCCGTCAGCAGACGCGCCGCTTGATCTCATCCCCCGGCTTACTAATCCGATGGTCGCCCGCATTCAGGGATTCGATGCCTCGTGGCGCTTCAGCGGTCGTAAGACCGCGGTATATCGACAGATTGGTAATGCTTTCCCGCCGCCCGTCGCCGAAGGTGTCGGCACGGCGATCCGAGCAGCGCTCGGCGCAACGACAACGTCACGGCGCTCACTCCGCATCGTGGCGTAGCGAGCGGCTCCTCATTAGCTCGCAGGCGTCCTTCTCCGTTTTTCCTCGTCCGGGAGGAGCGGCGCGGGAAGCACAGACGTCTCGTCATCCCTGGCGACTCGCCACCACTCGCCCTGCAGGAACGCACCCACACCTTCGTCCGCTTTCACCACACGTGCAGCGATGTATTCCGCACCGCCTGGTCGGGTAAGCCCGAGTGCTTCAGCAACCGGTGCATGGTAAGCGCCGCTCATGATGAGCCACCCTCCCTGACCTAATGAATCTCGGGCGCCACCGTTCCGGCGAACGCGCTTCTGATGGTCTAGTTGACGTGCAACGGTTGCTACAGCAGTTCGATGTACGAGCTGACCTTCAGCAGCTAGGAAGAGCCGCGCGACACGCTCAATACCTGAATTTCCCTCGAGAACGTGGGTGATCTTCGTTCTCGGTAACTGGAGCAGAATGTTGCTTGGCATCGGTGCGTGACGCCAGAGCCACCGCACCTGCGCGCGGCCCAGCGGGCTGAGCCAGCTCTTCTTATCCCGGTTGCCCTCGCTCCCGGTGGTCAGATACTCGCGGCGGACACGGACGACGCCGAGAGAAAACTCTGACCTCGGGTCGCTGCCAGTCGCAACCAAAGCCAGCTTCTCGAAGACTTCTGGCGGCAGCATCCAACGCCCGTCGTTCTGGCTCCACTTGGCGTCGATGTCATGCCCGGCGATATTGAAGTCCAGACCGTGGTCGATTGGGTTGTCCGCGTCGCCAGTTCCGTCCGCGAATCCAAACTCTCGCTGCGCATTGATCTCAAACAACGTCCCGAAGTGCGTCTTCTCTGTCTTCGCCAGCTCTGCCCACTGATATCGGCCTGTCTCCGCGCCGTTATAGATCATGTCGTAGGTATGCCTAATTACCTCAGCCCAACGGCGACCTTTCGGATCACCCCGACGCAGCTCTTCCACGACCTCATCAAGTGCTGGATCATCAGGGTGTGCATAGACATCAAAAAGCTGGCTCACAGCGTGAGCCTACCGGTGGCGGCTCAGTGAAAGGGCGATTCCGCGAACGCAGCTATTGAATCGTGCGCGACAAGCTCTCTCGACGAAGTCGCATCGATCCACACCGTTCAGAGTAAGGCCTCAATCATGTCGGGGGGATCATCGGTCTCTACCTTCGCGTCTCGAACCAAACTGGGGAGATCATTGTCAACTGGGACGCATTGCGATAGTCGATCGGTCAATGCCTCGGCTGTCCCTCGGCTCGCGACGGGCTGGATTTGCCGCGGTGGGTATCGCCGCGATGCTCCTGCCTGGCGCCGGAATCTTGAGTGCCAGCGTGCACGTGCCCGCCACACCCGCTGCCTTGGTCGCGCCCGCAGCCAGTGAAAGCTCAACGCTGCGGCTGCGGCCGCCTGCTACCGTCACACTCATGCCTACCGAGCAAACCCTCGCCGCCCTCCGCGCGCTCGTCGCCGAGCGCGATTGGGACCAGTTCCACTCCCCCGAGAACCTCGCCAAGAGCATCTCGATCGAGTCCGCCGAACTCCTGGAGCTCTACCAGTGGGGCGGAACGCCAGACCAGACCCGCGTCGAAGAGGAACTCGCCGACGTCGTCACCTACTGCATTCATCTCGCTGGCAAGCTCGGCGTCGATCTCGACGAGATCGTGATGCGCAAACTCGAGTCAACCAAGGCGAAGTACCCCGTCGACCTGGCGAAGGGGCGTATGACGAAGTACACCGAGCTCGCTGCCGAGCAGCAGAGGCAGGAACAGGAATGACGCGTTTCAGCATCGAGCGCCTCGCGTTCGAGCGCGGCGCAGTCGACGGGTGGGCGCGCAGCGACCCGCTGCACACCAACTGGCCCGTCGTCTATGTGATCGACGGGGCCGACCAGCGCAAGACTCCCGGCGTTTACGTGGGCGAGACGGTCAGCACCGCGACGCGGATGCGCCAGCATCTCGCCGGTTCGAAGAAGGACGAAGGCCTGGAGTCGATCCGCGTCGTCATCGACCAGCGATTCAACAAGTCCGTCTGCCTCGATCTTGAATCACACCTGATCCGCTGGTTCCACGGCGACGGCCGCTACGACATTCTCAATGGCAACGACGGGCTCACCGACGCGCAGTACTACGACCGTGAACTCTACCGCGAGTCGTTCCGCGACGTGTTCGAGCAGCTCCGCGCAGAGGGACTCTTCTCGCGCAGCATCCCGCAGATCGAGAACTCAGATCTCTTCAAGCTCTCGCCTTTCAAGGCCCTCAACGATGATCAGGCCGTAGCGATCACGGACATAGTCGAAGGCCTCCTCGATGACCTCCGCCACCCGGAGCGCACGAGCACCCTCGTCGTGCAGGGTAATCCCGGCACGGGCAAGACGATCATCGCGATCTTCCTCATGAAGCTGCTCGCCGACATCCGCGACTATCAGGACCACGCCGACATCGAGCCCGATTCGATGTTCGCCGAGTTCTTCGTGCCCGAGAATCGCGCGCTGCTCGCCGACCTGCGCATGGCGCTGGTGATTCCTCAGCAATCGCTTCGCGAATCAGTGAGGAAGGTGTTCAAAAAGACGCCCCGCCTGGATCCCAAGATGGTGCTCACTCCGTTCCAGATCGGCGAATCGGATGCCGATTTCGATCTGGTTCTCGTCGACGAGACTCACCGTCTCGGACAACGAGCGAACCAGGCATCCGGCGTTCAGAATAAGAAGTTCCGCGATATCAACATCGCCCTCTTCGAGGAGGACGCACCTCGTTACACGCAGCTCGACTGGATCAAGAAACGCAGCAAGCACCAACTGCTGCTCGTCGATGGCGAGCAGAGCGTGCGTCCGCACGACCTTTCTCCTGCCATCCTCAACCGCGAAGTCAGCGGCGCGAAGAATGCGCACCGCCACTACGCGCTCACCACACAGATGCGCGTGCAGGCCGGCACCGACTACGTCGAGTTCGTCCGCGCGATGCTGCGCGGCGAAGATCCCGCACGACCGGAACTCGGCGACTACGACCTGAGATTCTTCGATGATCTCGGCGAGATGCGGGCTGCGATCATGGCGAGGGATGCCGAGGTCGGGCTATCCCGGCTGGTCGCCGGGTACGCCTGGGACTGGGTATCCCGTCGCGACCCCGCCGCTTTCGACATCGAGCTCGACGGCCAGCAGCTGCGGTGGAACAGCACTGCCAAGGACTGGATCAACTCGAAGGGATCGCTCGAAGAGGTCGGTTCGATCCACACGGTGCAGGGATACGATCTGAACTACGCGGGCGTCATCATCGGGCCGGATCTGACGATCGATCCCGTGTCCGGACAGATCGCTGCGGACTGGGACGCCTACCGCGACAAGAAGGGCAAGGAAAACACCGGTCACCTGAAGGACGCGTTCGGCGACGAAGACCTGCTGGTTTTCATCCGCAACATCTACGGAGTGCTGCTGACGCGCGGGATGCTCGGCACGTATGTGTATGTGTGCGATCCGGGGTTGCGGAAGCTGCTACGGGAACGACTGACGCATTAGCCGATCCCTCAGTAGTCACATGTAACGGCGAGTAGCTTCGCGAATCTCCTCGGCGTGCGAGTAGATCTCGTCTAGATCGTCGATCGCATGACGAGTTTCGGTTTTGTCCTCGTCGAGCAGGCCCAGATACTTCTGCTTCCCGTTGAAATGAAGCCGTGCGATGGGCTTTCTATTGTTATCGTCCAGAAGAACGGCGAAGTAGCTCTTCGAGTCACGCTGAACTATGCGCTGAGGTTTGACCTCTCCGCATGCGATCGCCTTGATGATCTGATAACCCTCGAGCTCTTCGAGGGTGGTCTCGATTTCCGTGTCACGGTCCAAGTCGATTTCTACCGCCTGTGCGCTTGATGGCGCATCGGCAGCCATCGTCGGGCGACCTCCGCCAGCGCCAAGTGCCGTTTTCAGACGGTCATTGACTCGCTCAGTCAGAAACTGCTGCGTCGCCTTTGTGACGAGCACACTGAACTGTTGCCGTACCTTCTGCGTGAATTGCCCTTCGTAGACGCGAGTCGTAAAGAACCTCACCCAGTCATCCGACGGCTCCCGGAACTGCGCCGCGATCTCTCGCTTGATCGCACCCACGTACTTCAGCTCTTCCGCTGCACTGATGATCGAGTCGAGATCAAAGCTCTCCTTGCTCAGCTTCTGCAGCTCAGGAACGATCGAGTCGTCGATCTCGAGCAAGTCGAGTACGAGGAATGGTTTGGAGTCCATCTTGTTCGGAGCATCGATATCCGAGTAGAACTCCCATACGACGCCATTCGTCAAGACTGCGATGCGCGCGTTGGTAACCGAGAAGTACCGGAATAGCTGCGAGGCATGCTCGATCTTGAGCGCTCCCATGGACGGTTTGCACTCGATGAGGATCTGCACCTCGCCATCCCGCATGATCGCGTAGTCGACCTTCTCGCCGCGCTTCGTGCCGACGTCCGCAGTGAACTCCGGAACGACTTCCATCGGATCAAAAACGTCGTACCCAAGAATCGAGGAGATGAACGGCATAACGAAGGCGTTCTTCGTCGCCTCCTCAGTACCGATTGCCGCCGATTGATTTCTGACTTTGGTCGCCAGCGACTCCAGGCGCTCCGAAAAATCCATTGCTTCTCCCGATCTTCGTTGATCCGCCAGAGGCGTTTAAGACGCGCGGATCACGCCTATGTGACTGAACGTACAGCAGAATGGATGCGGATGAATCAATCGTTAAAAATTGCGGGCCGGACTCCACCCACCGCAGCTTCGTCAGGGAACACATCCCGTCGTTGCGCACCCTGAACGCGATATCCCCTTTCATTAATCGGTCATCGCGTTTGTGAGATGTGCGCCGAAATGGCCAACGAGCACAAAGTCCGCCTTGCGATAGACGTCCTCGAAGTACGGTCGGGGTGCCACGGTGCCAATCGTCGCGATACGCACGTGGTTGGGCAGTCAGATGGTTCCTGACTTCGAAATCGATTCGGGCACACCGCACACGTCTCGCTCCGCACACGTCTCGCCCGTGCTCACCTTCTGCCCACAGCGTCGCTCGACCTATGGCGCTGCCACCGAGAGGTGGGGCGGGCACAAGGAGGAGCACCCGCCCCGGTCTGAATCAGCGGCCGGCTGAAGCTTCCGCGAGCTCATCCGCCAGCGACGCGGCCAAGGCGGTCGCCGCACGCCAGGCGAGAGCAACAGTCGTCAAGGTGGGGTTCGCCGCTGTGGCGGTGGGGATCACGCCGTTGCCGCCGACATACAGGTTCGTGACGCCCCAGACGCGCAGGTTCTCGTCGCACACCGACGTGCCATCATCCGTTTCGCCCATGCGCACGGTGCCCTGGTAGTGCAGCGACGACCCACCCGCCGCCAACGTGGGCTCTTCGGTGAGCGTGCCGATGCGCTCGGCCGAACGGATCGAGTTCGCGCGCATCTGATCGATGGTCTCGAGGTCCCGCCCAGTACGCGCGTATCGGATGGACATCTTCGGCATGCCGTAGAAGTCCAACTCCGAGTCGCTGAACTCAACGGCATCCTCGTAACGGACGTCTTTCGCCGCGTACCAGGCCAAGATGCCGAGGCGCATCGCCGCCGCGTCATCGCCGAGTCCGAGAGCATACGGTGACCCCGCTAGCGCCATCACGCCGCCCTGCATCGGCCGCTCGTCCGAGAATGGGATCAAGACGTAGCCGAGCTTCTTCGGATCGCGGTCGAACCCGGCCGGATCAAACTCATCCGACAGCATGACGAACGATGCCATCTGAAAATGCTCGTTCAGGTAGTGCCCGAGCGCCGCAGGGCGGATGCCGGAGGCGAACAGCACCTGCGGTGTACGCAGCCCATCGGCACAGACCACCACACGTGCGGCCCGCACCGTGTAGCGCTCCCCGGTCGCCCGGTCTTCCAACTCGGCCCCAATCGCGACACCGTCCTCCACGAGCACCCGCCGCGCAAGCGTCTCCGGACGAAGTTCGAACCCTGCCACGGATTCTTCGATCTCACCGAGGATCTGCCCGGTTCCCGAGAAGGTCAGACGCTCACCCTGCCAGCGGGTCGCACTGGGCATGAAGCCGACGGGGGTCAACCCGGGTCCGTCGAATTCATCGGCCATAGCACCGTAGAGCTTTGCAGCGAGCCCGTCGCCCGAGGGCGTCTGCACGGTCACGCCGAGCACCGACTCGGCATACGTCAACGCAGCATCCATCTCCTCATCAGGGATGAAGAAAATCCGCTCGGACTGATGCGGGCGCGGCGCCGAGGTGCCCCAGTGGATGCCCATTCCCCCCACGCCGGTGGACATGCTCGCCGCCGGCAAGCCGACCTCGCCGTCTCTCAGCGCCGGACGCGGATCGACGAAGTGGAGGCCCGGCAGGATCGTCTGGCGGAACTCCAGGCTGGGGTCGAGGCCCTCGGCGATGTCCTGCATCGCGGCGGCACGCTCGACTCCGGCATCCGGCCCCTGAGTGAGCAACTGGACCGCCGCACGCTCCTCATCCGTCATGTTCTGCGTGTGGTTCCCGCGGATCCCTGGAACCCGCGGACCGAGCTCGACCATGAGTATGCGGGCATGAGGCACCTGCTCGCCGATGGTGCGTGCGTACATCGACCCCGCAGGGCCGCTCCCGATGATGAGGACGTCGACGTATTCGTCGCGGACGCTCACGCGCCCACCTCCGCCGCTTGGCGGGCGACATCGAGGACACGTGAGCTCTTCACCCACGGATCGCCTCCGGTGCCCTCGTACTCGACAGTCAGAGGACCGTCGAAACCATGCGCACGCAGAATGCCGATCGCATGTTCGAGATCGATGGGCCGGACGATACCGGAGTCGTCCACGTCGTGCGCCTTGACGTGGACGAGCTCGGCGCGTGGTGCGAGCTTCTCGATCCCCGCGTAGACCGGGCCCAAATCCACGTTCTTGAGCAGCGTGACCGGGTCGACGGCGGGAGCACCGGGCGGCTGGAACATCAGCGCCATGACCGGCTGCATGAGCGCGTCGAAGTTGCCGAGGTCGAGCAGAAGACCGAGGTGCTCGCTTCCCACGGAATCGAGCAGACTCAGCATCCATGCCGGATCGCTGCTGGGACCGCCGTGGTTCTCGACGAGCAGGCGGCTTCCGCGACTGGCCGCGTACTCGCCCAGCTCGACGAGCGCGTTCACGAGATGAGCCGGCGGCTGCTCGCCATGGTGCGCACTGAACGGCGATCCGGGGTTGACACGCACGAACTGTGCTCCCATGTCGGCGAATCGCGCGATCCATTCCTTCAGCTCTGCGACGTCAGCCGCACGCTTGTCGTCGTCCTGCTCGAGCAGATCACCGGTGTCGATGGCGACGTTGAGCAGGCGCACCCCGGATGCCGTGAGCGCCTCTGCAAACGCATCGAGCTCTGGATCGGCTAGACCGCCACTGAACTGGAACGCGACCGTCTCGATCTGGTCGACACCGAAGGCATCTTTCGCACGTGCGGGGAACTCGGCAAGGGTGGTCAGGCTCTCATACGGGAACGAAAAGGTTCTCGTCTCCCCTTCGGGGTCGGTGAAGCTGAACTCGACGGGTCCGAGGTGCTCTCGAACGCTGTACGAGGACATCGCGAGGGTGGTCATCATTTTCTCCTTCGGTGTGGCGGGTGCAGGTCAGACGGACGTTGCCGTGGTCGTGGGTTCGCGGGTGATCAGCGCCCATCGGGGATCGCCTTCGCGGCCGAGTTCGGGCAGCCTGAGCACGAACAGGGCGCCGATGATACCGATCACGGCGAGCGTGACGTACAGCGCGGTGAACCCGCCGATGCCCAGCAGCAGCGGCGCGATGAACGGCACGAACGACTGCGGCAGGGTGTTGGCCATGTTGATGATCGCGAAGTCCTTTCCGGCGTTCTCGGCACTCGGAAGCATCCGCACACACATCGCGCTGTCGATCGAGAAGAACAGACCGGTGCCGAGACCGAGAATGCCCACGGCGAGGTACACCACCTCGATTGTCGGCGCGAACGCCTGCAGCGTGAGGGCAGCAGCGGCGAGCACACCCGCGGCGATCACGAAGGGCTTCTGACGACGCACGCGGTCCGAGATCGGACCGGCGATGACGCTCGTGACCGCCAATAGTCCCACCGAGATGAGCGACAGCAACAGCACGCTGCCGCCGACGTCTTCAGGCGCGACGCCGAAACGATCCATCAGGAAGAATGCGTTGTACGTGCCGCTCGCGTACGCGCATGTGAGCAGGAACCGCACGAGCCACGCCCATCCGAATGCGGGGTGCTTACGTGGATTCAGCCAGAACGACAGAAGCAACTGCTTCAGGTTCAATCCGGCCTGGTCTGCTGCGGGGACGTGCTGTGGATCGCGCAACACGAAGACGGCGACGATTCCGAGGACGAGGGAGACCGTCGCGATGATTCCCCACTGCAAGAACGGGTCGGTCAGTGCACTCACCGCGGCAATGCCGACGAGCGGTCCGACCGCCCCGGCGAGGCCTATGAAACCGGAGACCGTGCCGCGACGGTCCGAGGGCACCTGATCGGCGAGCAGCGCATTGGTCGCGGCCTGCTGGAAGTTGAACAGGGATTGCGTCAGGCACCAGATGACCGCGACCTGCCAGATCTCCGTGGTGAACGCGATGGCGAACACGGCGAGCGACCCTCCGGTGGCTCCGGTGAGGATCCATGTGCGTCGACGCCCGAAACGGGCCGCCGTGCGATCGCTGATACGGCCTGCGAGCGGATTGGCGACAAGGGCGAACAGCGCGCCCACCCCGGTGATCAAGCCGAACGCCGCGGCAGCGTCTGTGCCGGCGATCCGTGTGGTCTGCAGTGTGAGCAGCAACTGCAGAGGTGTCAGCAACGCGATGAGCGCGCCGACATTCGACGAGAACATCGCTGCGATGAGGCGAGGAAGCGGCGTAGCTGGTCGGACTACCAGTTCGTCGACGGCGATATCGGATCGGGTCATGTGCACTCCTATGTGCGTGAGAGTCATTCCAAAATGGAAGTGACTCCCAATATGGAGGATCACCCAGTTTATTGTCAAGTATTTCGATAATCGATCTAGACTCGAGGCTGTGGGACTCCGGGAGATGAAAGCAGCACGCACGCGACGCCAGATCGCCGAAGTTGCCGTGTCGGCGTTCATCGAGCAGGGATACGACGAGACCACCATGGAGCAGATCGCCGAGGCCGCTGAGATCGGCACCTCAACGCTTTATCGGTACTTCCCGAGTAAAGAACTTCTGATCCTCGAGCCATTCGCCGAGGTACTCGACTTCGGGCGCTTTCTTCGAGCACGCCCCACCGACGAGCCCGTCGAGGAGGCGCTGGCAGGCGCCCTCATGGATCTGGCCGACGAGTTCACAGATCCATCACGACGCATCACCGAGATCCGCCGGATCATCGACGCATCAGCGGTACCGCGAGCACGGCTTTGGGATTTCTTCCTCAACAGTCGTGCGGACTTCGAACACGCCCTTGCCGAGAGGATGAGCCGGCAGCCCACCGACCACGTCGTGCAGATCACCGTCGGGATCGCGCTGGACATCTTCTACCGGGTGGACGAACAGTGGAGAGGCGACCACGAGAAGGACTATCGGGTCCTGTTCCGTGAGGCGCTGGAGTCATTGAGCACCGCGGAGATCGTGGTGCCGAGGATGCGCGCGGCGAAAGCGAAGCAGTGATCTGACGCGCCGCGGAGCGATACGGCAACGACAGGACTGCAGCGGTTAATTTCGCTGCAGTCCTGTACCGCAATCTCGCCAGGTGCCGTCGCTGGAGGTGAGGGTGGCCCCGTTGGCGTCGTCGATGCTCGGACGGTCGTAAAGGAGCCGCGCAAGAACTGCTCGACCGAGTGGCGCTCGTGGCGCTCGGCGATGGCATCCTCGAGGAAGCCATCAGCATGCACAGCGGCCTGCGCACACTCGACGCCCTGCACCTGGCAACGGCCGTGCGGCTCAAAGGAGCGCTTAGCGGCATCCTTACGTTCGACAAGGAACTCGCAGGCGCAGCAGTTCGTCACGGCGTCCAGGCGACAGTGGCTTAGCGGAGCATCCGTATTCGCCGGCTATTCCGTCTTACTGAAGACCCCGCGCAGCACCAGGAACACGACCACCGCGACCACGGCCACCACCGCGAGCTTGGCGATGAACCACAGCACGCTGAACAGAATGCTGACGAGAGTCCACGCGATGATGACGGCAATGACAACACCGACGATGGTCCATACGCTGCTCTTGTTCATACATCCAGACTAAAGGCGCTCCCCCGAGAAAGCCCAGGGCCCGGCTCAATACTCCGCTCGCGCCTCCGTGCTCAACCACCGCTCGAACGACACCGCCACCTCACTGCGCCGGCAGTGTCGCACCCCGCGCGTAGCGTTCGGGTCATGATCTTCGACAACTCTCCACCAGAACAGTCTAGGGAGGTAGACTGTTCGTTCTGAACAACCGACACGCAAGGTTGAAATTTGTTGAAGGCTCTGGACGAGGACCGGCGATGACTGTATACCAAGGGCACGTGATCCGCGAAGGTAAGTGGTGGATGGTGAGCATCCCCGCAATCGACGGACTCACCCAAGCCCGCCGTCTCACCGAAGCGACTGAGATGGCACGCGAGCACATCGCCGCCTCTCAGGATGTTCCGCTCGAGACGGTGTCTGTCACGCTGTCCTTCGCTCCTATCGGCGAGGTCGATGACATCACCGATCGCATCGCTGAAATCAGTGCGGAACGCGCACGCTCCGCCGAACTCGAGAAGTCCGCGACCATCCACGCGACGGAACTCGCCCGAACCCTCGCGGCCGCTGACGTTCCCGTGCGTGACATCGGCGCCATCCTCGGCGTCTCGCATCAACGGGCACACCAGCTGGTGACGGCGCGGTGACATCAGCGGCATCCACCGCCTGAGGGGTGATCACCGCATCCTGGCTTTCGCGCTCAATACTCCGTCCGCGCCTCCGTGCTCAACCACCGCTCGAACGGCGCCGCCGCCTCACTGATCCGCAGGGATTCCACCGGCACCGCCCACTCGGAGCGCTCGGTCTCGAACAGGCGATAGAACGCAAGGTCATCGAATCCACCGGCGGCCGCATCGTGACGGTCAGCGGCATAGACGACACGATCGACGCGGGCCCACAGCGACGCGGCCAGGCACATCGGGCACGGTTCGCACGAGGAGTACAGCGTCGCGCCTTCCAGCGAGAAGTCGCGGATGCGCTGCCCCGCCGCGCGAAGCGCCATCACCTCGGCGTGCGCACTCGGATCGTGATCTCGCGTGACCCTGTTCTGCCCCACGCCGATGATCTCACCGTCGCGCACCACCAGGGCGCCGAAAGGACCACCGCCGACGGCGACGTTATCGACCGCCAGGCTCACCGCCTGCTGCAGAAAGTCCTTGTCACTGCGGCTCCCCGCCGGGTCGCGATCACCTTCGGCCGCTGCATCCGGATTCATGTGGCCAGCATAAACCGATCACTTGGTCAGCACCGCCTCACGTACACCCCCGCCAATAGGCGGAGGTGTACGTCGTTGACACGCGACGCTGGACCTCTCTCAGTCGAGCACAGCGTCGGCCTCCACCTCGACGAGCACATCCGGCTCGAACAGGTAGTTCACCCCGATGACCGACAGCGGCGGCAGCGGCTGCGGAATCCCCAGCTCTTCCACGACGCTCTCGAGCCCGCGCATGAAGTCGGCGTACATCGTCTCGTCCGTGGGGATGACATACACCCGCAGTCGCACGACGTCAGCGAAACTTGCTCCGGCGCCCGCTAACCCACGTGCGGTGTTGCGTAGCGCGTGGGCGAGCTGGCCGGCCAAGTCGCCCGGCGACAGCTTGTTCGCGTGCTCGTCACGAGCGATCTGGCCGGATACGCTCACGTGGCGGCGCCCCGAGCTGATGGAGACGTGGTGGTACGGGACCGGCTGGAACATGCCCTCCGGGGTGATCAGATCGACAGTCATGTGATACCTGCTTTCATCTTCAGCAATCAAGTATCTTTTTTATACCTAGTGCTTGAAGGACACTTCAACGAGACTAGGTTTCATGGACGAAACCGGCGCGACCCCCGACACCCAGATTTCCGATGAGCACCGTGAACTCCTGGACCAGGTGCTCGACAAGTGGTCTCTGCTGATCCTCGACCGGCTCTGCGAACAGCCTCGGCGCTTCAATGAGCTCCGGCGGGTCATCCCCGCCGTCTCCCAGAAGTCATTGACGACGGCTCTGCGCCGGCTGGAACGCAACGGAATGGTCACGCGAGTCGTCATCGATACGCGGCCGATCGCCGTCGAATACCGGATCTCAGACTTCGGACAGACCCTGCAAGACCTCGTCGACGCACTGCTCCTGTGGACATCCACCCACCTCGCAGACGTCACTCTAGCCCGCGAACGGTTCGATGCCGAGCATGATCACTGACCAACGCCGCCTTCATCAACACCGCCTTCATCAACGCCGCCGAACCGCTCCGCCGACGCCACCTGCTGCGCCACCCTTCTGAGCGCCAGCAGTAGCGGCTCGACCAACAACGACCCCAGTACGACGTACCTGACCGCCGCCTCGGCAGATTCGGTCGGGACCCCGGCGATCTCGGCATCCGCAATCTCGCGCATACTCCTGAGGTACACCGGCATGGTCTCCTGCGGGACCTCGAAACCGGCACGCTCCAGCCCCTGCAACGCGCGGGCGACATCATGCAGCACCGCGTCGTCGCACATCCCTGGCGTCCACCCGAGACCCGCGACGACATCCTGCGCCGATGTGAGATCGAGCGACTCATCGACCGGAGGGGTGATCGCCGCATGCGCAGCACCCAGCAGCTCGTGCGGGTTCTCCGGCGGGTTGTTCAGCGCATCCAGCACCCGACGCGTCTCCGCGACGCTCACCCCCGACTCGATCAGCGCGCGAATGACCCGCAACCGCTGCACGTGCGTCTCGCCGTACGCGGCCTGCGTTGGTGCACTGCGCTCACCCTCGGGCAGCAGCTGCTCGCGCAGGTAGTACTTGATGGTCGGCACCGGAACGCCCGTCTGCGCCGACAGCTCTGAAATTCTCATCGCCACCTCTTGACATCGATAGTAACGCTATCCATTATGGATAGTGTCGCTATCTAATTAGGAGGATGCTGTGTCGAAGGTCGTCAAGGGTCGCATGACCCACCACCACGAGGGCGAGCTCGTCGTCTTCCACATCGGAATGCAGATCAATCGCTGGTGGCGCCCGGATCTCTGGATGCCGGCATTCTTCGCCATGCCGCGGATGCTGCGCGAGCTGTCCATCGACAAAGAATCCGGCCTACTCGGCTTCCAACTGCTGTTCGGGGACGGCGGCCCGTTCGCCGTGCAGTACTGGTCATCGATCGACAAGCTCTACGCCTACGCATCCGCACCTTCGCAGGAACACCGACCCGCCTGGACCGCCTTCAACAAGGCCGCCCGCAGAGCACCGGGCGCCGTCGGCGTCTGGCACGAGACGTTCCTCGTCGAACGCGCCGAGAGCATGTACGTGTCAACCAAACAGATGGGGCTCGCGAACGCGACGGAGCATGTTGAGGTCGGGAAGCGGAACGAGCGTGCGCAGGCGCGATTCGCGGAAGGGCGGACCGTGGCGGATGTCGCGACGGGGAGGTGACGGCATCCGCTCGGCGCGCAGGCGGCGCACCAACTCAGCGCCCGGCGCTCTGCCCGACCCCGACCGCACCCAACAGCGGCTCGACCGGATAGATCCGTGGATTCAGACTCAGCTTCACGCCGGATGACGAGCGCACCTGGAGCCGGGGCTGCCCGTTGATCTGACGCATCCGAGAGTCAACGATGTCGACGTACCTGATCACGCGCTCGCGCCCGAACACAGTGCGAAAGCGCACCTCGACAGCGTCGGCCTCGACGTACCAATTGCGATACATCAACAGGAAGAACGCCCCGGCGAGCGCAACCACCACCGACGCGATGCGCATGGGGAGCAGGTCAGCGGTGTACCGCGACGTGAACGAGACCAGCGCCAAGAGGACTCCGACCGACAGCAGCACCGCGCCGACGAGCGGGACGAAGATCGGCATCCGCAGTCGTCCGGAAACTCGCTTCGATCGGTTCGGACGCTTCGCCACCCACCACATTCCGCCGACCACCAAAAGGATCGCGAGTGCGATCACGGCGTACTTCAGGGCGAGAGCGGACACTCCACGAGCGTAGCCGGGGCTCAGCGCCCGGACGCGATCCCGCGCAGCAGCACATCCACGGTCGCGTCGACTCGCTCCTCGCTGAGGGGACGGCCGAGCAGCGCGGCATACGACACCATCGCGACGAACTGATCCGCGATGACCGCAGCGTCGGCATCCGCTCGCACGTCTCCCGCGTCACGCGCACGCTCGACGCGCTGAGTGATCCATTCCACGATCGGGTCGGCGAAGCGCCGGTTGAGCGCATCACCGAGTTCGGGATCCGTCGCCGTCACCGCGATCAGCGCCCGCGCGAGCGCGACAACCTCGGGCTTACCCAGCGCCGCAGATGCCGCAGAGAACCAGGCCCGCAGGTCAGTCCGCAGATCATCCGTCATCGGCAACGAGACATCAGCCCCAGGAAGAGACCCGTCCAGCAGCGCCTCGCCCAGGATCGCCGCCTTCGACTTCCACCAGCGATAGATCGTCTGCTTCGAGACCTCCGCCTCCGCAGCCAGCCCCTCGATCGTCACCGCCCCATAGCCACCTGCGGCGAGCGCGCGACGCATCGCCGCCAGCACCGCCTGGCGTGCTTTTTCACTGCGAGGTCTCGGCACCTTTTCAGCGTATCGAGGAGTACGATGAAAGGTAAGTAGACGCTCCGTTGCGAAACTTGGTTTAGGAGAAGAAAATGGCACTGACCGCACACTCCACCATCGGCGAATGGCTGCACGATCGGACCGGCGGCGAGCTGATCCGCCGCATGCTGGCCCAGTCCGGCGCGAACGCCGACTCGCTCACCCCCGTACTCGGCCTGCCCCTGCAGCAGATGGTCGCCCTCAGCCAGGGCGCGATGCCGCAGTCGGTTATCGACGACCTCGTCCGCGCGGCCAACGGCGGCGAGATCCCCACCGACGACGCCCCCACCGGCTGGGTCGAGAAGACCACTCCCGGCCGCTTCGCCGGCAAGACCGTGATCGTCACAGGCGCAGCATCCGGAATCGGTAAGGCCACGGCATTCCGCATCGCCCGCGAAGGCGGCCGCGTGATCGCCTCCGACATCGCCGCCGACAAGCTCGAGGCCATCAAGGCAGAGCTTCCGGATGCCGACATCACCACCGTCGCCGGCGACCTCACCACACAGGACGCGATCGACGCCGTCATCGCCGCCGCGGGCGATCGCATCGACGCCCTCGCGAACGTTGCCGGCATCAACGACGACTTCTCCCCGGCAGGCGAGACGACGGATGCTGTGTGGGACCGCGTCATCGCGATCAACCTCACCGCACCGTTCAAGCTCATGCGCGCCGTTCTCCCCCTCATGGAGGCGGCCGGCTCAGGAGCAGTACTAAACGTCGCCAGCGAAGCGGGGCTGCGCGGCAACGCATCCGGCAACGCCTACACCGCGAGCAAGCACGGCATCATCGGCGTCACGAAGTCTGCTGCGTTCATGTACGGGCCGAAGGGCATCCGCGTGAACTCCGTCGCACCGGGCGGCGTCGCCACCGGCATCCCGATGCCTCCGAACATGTCGGCCGCGGGCTCAGCGCGTCTGGCGCCGTTCCAGCAGGCGATTCCCTCGCTGGCGACGGCGGAGCAGCTCGCGGCATCCATCACTTTCCTGCTCAGCGACGACGCCGTGAACATCAACGGTGCGATCGTTGCCTCCGATGGCGGATGGTCGGTGCAGTAGGCCCACTGATCGTCCCGGTTCTGCCGGGCTGACCCCTTCCCCCTGGCCACGCCCCCACTGCTATGGTGGCCCCAAGCTCAGGGGAAGGGGCGTGGCATCATGCTGGATGTCTCCGTTCTCGGCGCCGTAAAAGCCAGCACCAGAGGGCTGGAGCATCCGCTCGGGGGCCCCAAGCAACGCGGACTCCTCGCGCGTCTCGTCGTCTCTCGCGGTCGGGCCATCTCTGTAGAGCGACTGATCGATGAGCTGTGGGACGACGCTCCTCCCCGAAACCCCGTCCACGCACTGCAGGCACGAGTCTCCCGACTGCGGTCGGCGGTGCCGATCAAAATCGAGCTGATCGACGGCGGTTACCGGATCGATCCGGCCGCCGTTCAGACGGATGCCGCGCACTTCGAGCATCTCTGCCAGCAAGGCGGCGCTGCCCTCTCCGACGGCGAACTCGTCCAGGCGACCGAGCATCTCAGCAACGCACTCAACCTCTGGGAGGGTCCGGCGTTCGCCGGCCTCCTCGACATCACTGCTCTGCGTGCAGAGTCGGCGCGGTTGGACAAGCTCTGGAACACCGCCCTGTCAGACCGGATAGATCTCGACCTCGCTCTCGGGCGAAGCGCCGCCGTCATCTCTGAACTTCACTCCCTCGTCGAAGAGGATCCGTTCACCGAACGGCACTGGAGCCAGTTGATGACCGCGCTGTATTTCGACGGTCGCATGAAGGAAGCTCTCGACGCCTTCTCACGAGCACGCACGATTTTCGCCGAGCAGCTGGGGATGGAACCGAGCAGCGAACTCGGCCGACTGCACATGGCGATTCTTCAGGAGCAGGCGCCGGAGTCACTCCTTCGTCTTCCGTCCGCCGCGCCCATCCTCGGGGCAGCGGATGCCCCCGTGCGGGAGGAAACGGCCCGCAGCCTGACCTCGAATCAGCCCGACACTTTGGCAGCCCTGCTTCAGGATCAGCGCACGCTGCTCCTGACCGGTCCGGCCGGCATCGGAAAGACACACCTCCTTCGCGCCATCCGCGCACAATTCGAGGCGCAGCGATACACCGTGTCGCTGCTGACGGCAAGCCCGCTCAGCAACACGCTTCCGCTCGGCATCTTCACCGGCACTCTCCCCGAGAAGTGGACGTCACCGGCCGCACTCGTCGATCATTTCACCCGCCATCGGTCAACGACCGTGCTGCTCGTGGACAACGTAGATCAACTGGACGAAGCATCCCTCTTCGTCGTGAGCCGGCTCATCCGCAACTCACGCATGCCCACGATCCTCACCACCAGAGACCTCGCCGGGGCCCCCGACGAGATCCGCGCCCTGTACGACAGCGGAGATGTCATCGAGATCGCGGTCAACCCGCTGACGGCGTCCGACGCCGACCAACTTGTCCTGCACACGATCGGCGGTTCCCTCACCCCCGAGTCGCGTCCGCGAATCTTCGACATGGCGAGGGGAGTCCCGCTGCATCTGCGCGAGATTCTCACCGCGTCAGTGGAGGAAGGTCGCCTCGTGCGCACCGAACACGGCTGGGAACTGCACGCGAATCCCGCATCGACGAAGCGACTCACCCAGTTGGTCGGAGAACGATTCAGCGGCCTGGACGACGCCGGCCTCGAGGCCGCGGCGAAGATCGCCATCGCTGGCGAGTATCCGATCTTCGCGCTCACCCCGGCAGACCGACGGATGCTGGCACGCACCGGCGTCGTGGAATACGCCGCACCAGACTGGCTGCGGCTGTCGCACCCGCTGGACCGCGAGTTCCTTCAAGACCGATGTTCCGAAGCGCTGTGGCTGGACCTCACACGAGAAGTGCTGAACGTGCTTCGCAGCGACAAGACAGCCGCATTCCCTGCCGCACGACGTCGCGCCCAGATCCTGGCACTCGACCTCGGCGAACGCGTCGACGTGGATGCCACCCTTGCTCTCGCGGAGCACGCGCTCGGCGCCTTCGACGAGCGACTCGCACGCCGCGCGGCCACCGCGGTCCTCGACCTCGAACCCGACAACTCTTCCGCCCACCGCATCGCCGGTGTCGCGGCATCCGGACTCGGCCAGCCAGACGAGGCCGCAACACATTTTGAGACCGCGACGCGCATGTCGAAGACGGCCGCCGAACACACGGCGGCAGCCCTCGCCCATGCCCAGCACGTCGGGCTGCGTCACCATGACGCCCCGGCGGCGCTGGCCATCATCACCGAGACACTGCGCACGGTCGAGGATCCGAGCGACATCCGTCACCTCCGGCGAGACGCGATGCGATGGTCAGTCATCGCCGGGCAGACACGCGAAATGGCGGATGCCCCTGGCGACACCACCGACGCCGTGGCGGCCCTCGGGCTGATCACCGCGGGGATGTCCGGCGTCATCACCGGCCCCCTCGAGGATGCCGTGCGCGCACTCATTCGGTTGAACGAGCTGCCTGCGGAGATCATCGAGCTCGTTCCTGGCGGAGCATCCCTCATCGAGCTCACCGCGACGATGGCGCTGTCCAACACTGGCGATATTAAGGAAGCCAGGCGACGACTGCGGCAGTCGATCACCGCCGCAGAGGTGCACGCGCCCGAATCGCTGGGAGCGTGGGAGTACGCGCTGGCGTTCTCCGAATTGCTCTCCGGTGACGTGGAGCACGCGTATGCCGTCGCGACAGCGGCGATGACCCACCTGGAATGGCGCGACACCGCCGGATTACTCCCGGCCGCCATCGCACTCACCGGCGCCATCGGCTACGCCACCGGCCGCATGGAGGAGGCCCGGGAGAGATTCGACGCCATCCCCCCGGCCGCCGACAACGACCCCAAGGTCGTCATGCTCCGCGCGTGGGCTGAGGCCTGGCGGGAGAAATCCGAAGGACGCACCACAGATGCCGCGCGTCGGCTCGTCGATTGCGCGCGTTGGCTGCTGACGGCGCAGCACAGCTACTTAGCAGGGATGCTGGCACACTGCGCCGTTCGCGTGAGCGGTGCCGGTGCCGGTGCGGATGCCGGCGCGGACGCGGGTGCCGGTGCGGCTCAGCGCATTGCCGAGGCGATCGTGGTACTCGAGGAGTCCAAGACTGTTGCGGGCGGGGGCCTGTTGGAGTTCTTCCTGCGGCATGCCGAGGCGACAGCATCCGGTGACCTCATCGAACTCGATGAGATCGCACGCAACGCGGAAACACTGGGAATGCTCTCGACCGCAGCGGATACCTGGCTCATGCTCGCGCGAGCTGGTGACGGCACTGCCGTCGACCGGCCCGGCGCGCATCAGAGTGACGCGGCCGATCGGCTGATCGCCACCGTGCCGACAATGGCACTGTGGTCGACCGCCCCCGACGGGGCTACTCGTTCGAAGTGATGACGGTGTAACCCACCGTCGTTTCCTCTCCCTCCGAGGCCTTCATGACGAGAACGGTGACGCTGAGCGATTCATCCTTCTTATACATGGCACTGACCATGTCACCCATGTCGCTTCGCACCACCTCTTCCCAACCTGCAAAGTCCTCTTGCACCTGCGCGGCGAGCTCGTCCATGCTGCGCGGATCGGTGACGATCACCATCATCCCCTCGGCCACAGTCACGCTCTGAAGCACATTCTCGGAGACGAGGGGGACTTCCTCGGGGAAGTCGTCCGGAAGCCCACCGAATTCGATGCCGGCCTCGCCACCGGTGATCGCCTCGACAATCCCTTCTGCGGAGTCCTTCGCTGTCTGCTCGGTCACCTTCTCCACCAAGGTGTCGAGTGGGTTGGCGAAGCAGCCCGTCAACATCACTGCGACGACGACAACGAGCGTGCCCCCAGCAAAACGAATCGGCGTGCGCGTCATGATCTTCCCCTTTGAGCTGCGTGAAACCTCTCCGCACAGTCCAGCACCGCGCCCTCACAGATCGCTCACAATCCCCGGGCGCGGTTCATGTGCGCGTTTCGCGTGCGCGTGAGCGGTCTGTGAGCGGTGACTGATTGCATGGCCGCACATCGGACATCTACTAAGGGGAAAAGATGGACATCTACTCTGGCTTGCTGGCCGCCTACATGGCAGCGATCGTCGGCATGATCGTCGTCGGCGTACTCGTGTACGTCGTCACGGCGTTCTTCCTATCGAAAGTCTTCGCCAAAGCGGGCGTGCAAGGCACCTGGCGTGCCTGGGCACCCGTCTACAACTTGATGGTGTTCTTCAAGCTGGGCGACCTCAGCCCCTGGCTCGTGCTCTACTGTTTCGGCGGCGCGGTGCTGCTCAGCTGGATCGGCATCGGCTTCCTGTTCTCTCTCGCCCTCTTCGCCGGCTCGGGGGTAGCCGCATACCGGATCGGGATGAAACTGGGCAAGGAGCCCGCCTTCGTCGCTCTCTGGCTGATCCCGCCCGCCTGGTTGGGCGTCGTGGCGTACGGCAAGCAGACGTGGAACACGAATGTGGCACCAGCCCAGTGGGCGGGCAATGCGTTCCTGGGCGATCGCACCGTGTGGGACGGGGTTCCTGCGCAGTCGACGGTCGGTAGCGGTGGTTTTGCTGGGAATGCTGGAGGTGTTGCTGGGAGTGCTGGGGCGCCCGGGATGCCGGAGCAGCCGGCCGGCGCGGAGTCCTGATCGGCTCGGCGCCCATGCGCGGCACAAGATGGATGGAGCAGATCCCATCACGATGATCGCCCCGCACGAGCCATCCTTGGTCACTGTCGCCTCGCCCTCGAGAGGGGTATAGGTTGTGGTTTTAGCGGGATAACTTCTGACTGTGGTCAGAGCGATGAAGTACTGCGAGCTCGCCGAAATGCTCATCGAAGCGGGATACATCCACTCACCAGGCCTGGTCCGCAAAGCACTGCAGTCGATCGAGCGGTCAAAGGAGGAGAAATGAACATCACCGTCACCGCGCACCGCTGGGAAGGCGGGTGGGAGCTCCACCACGGGGATGAACCCATCACGCAAGTATCCACACTCGACCGCGCATCCGAGCAGGTGCGCGACTACCTCGACACAGTCCAGCCCGACATCGACCATTCTTCTTGGACGATCACTGTGACTCCAGAACTGGGCACACTGGGCGAGGAAGTGGCCGCGGCACGCGCAGCCACCGAAGCGGCTTCCGAAGCATCCATCGCGGCCGCCAGGCAAGCGCGCGAGGTTGTTCGCCACCTCCGCGCTGCGGGGCTGTCGGTTACAGATGCCGCAGCAGTGCTCGGCGTCTCACGCGGCCGCATCTCACAACTCGCGAACGCATAAGCTCCGCACCGTGCACCCGTGCGGCGTGCCCGAGCCGGTGCTATCGCCCGGCGAGGTGGCACCGGGCGGCTACCGGGCGCAGCTACCTGGCGGCAGTTGTCGCGCGCACGCCAGCGACGACGATGCGAAGCCCTGCGTCGAATGCGTCGAGCCGCTCGTCCACCTGCGCCGGCGCGAGATCGACCGAGGCATCCGCGGCCCCCACTACTGCGGCGTGCATGCGCTGCTGTTCGTGAAACGTGTAGCCGATCACGAAATGCACCAGCGTGTCAGCGGCGACCTCCGCCGACGCCTCGTCGATGCCCAGCCCGCGTGCCGCCGACACGAGATGGGTGCGGCTCGGCAGCTCAAGCAACCCCAGCGCCAATGAGCTCGAGACGATCTCGGCGCCGTCCCGGTGGGCGAGCAGCCGCTCGTGCAGGGCGGTTGCGATCTCGGCGAGATCAGCGGAAGCATCCGCGTCGTCTACACCCGCTTGTGCGCTGACTATCTGCTCGCTTACGGCCGCCAACAGCGCCTGCTTGTTCGGAAAGTGCCAGTACAACGCACTGACCTGCACCTGAATTTCTTCGGCGATGCGGCGCATCGAGAGCCCGGGCAGGCCCTGCTCTGCCAGGACACGCATCGCAGCCGAGACGACATCATGCTTGCCGTTGCGAATTCCTGCGTCGCCCGCCTGAAGTGCGTTCATCCTGCTATCGTACTGAACATTGTTCTACAGAACAGTGTTCAGGTGAGCAGCGCCCAGGAGGAACCATGTCCGTATCCGCAACCCGCACCCACTTCCCGGTCTTGGCCGACCTCATCCCCGGCACTCGCGCGCGAGACGTCGCCCTGACGCTCGGCGGCACCGCCCTCATCACCGTCGCGGGATACATCGTGATCCCGCTGCCGTTCACACCCGTACCGATCTCGCTGGCGACGTTCGCTGTGCTCTTCACCGGCGCCACGCTCGGCCCGCTGCGCGGCGCCATGAGTGCAGGTCTCTACCTCACCCTCGGCCTCATCGGCGTCCCGCTGTTCGCGCACGGAGCATCCGGCTGGGCGTTCTCATCGTTCGGTTACATCGTCGGTTACGTCGTCGCCGCGCTCATTGTCGGCACGCTCGCCCGCCGCCGATCCGACCGCACCGTGTGGTCGACTATCGGCCTGGCATCCCTCGGGTCGCTCACGATCTACGCCTTCGGGGTCCCGTGGCTCGCGGCGTTCCTCGGCGTCGACCTCATCACCGCCATCACGCTCGGTGTTCTGCCGTTCCTCATCGGAGACGCCATCAAAATCGCTGCGATGGCCGGATTGCTGCCGCTCACCTGGCGCATCGTCGACCGCTCGTGCGGGCGCGACTGAGCGTCGGGCATCAACGTCTGACCCCGCCTCTACGCTCGACACATGACCCGATACCGCCTGCGCGTGACACTCGTCGGCAGCGACCCCGAGATCTGGCGCACGTTCGACATCGAAGGAACCACCAAACTGCGGATGCTGCACCTCGCGCTGCAGACGATCATGGGCTGGCGCGAATCGCACCTGCACGCGTTCATGGACGCCGACCCGTTTGGACGTCAGCTGCCCGAGCAGACGCGGCGCTGGGAATCCCCCGACTTCGAAGTCAACAATGAAGGCACCCTCTCCGAGGAAGACTTCACTGCCGGCGATGCCCTGCAGGCCGGTGGCCCGCTCTGGTACGAGTACGACTTCGGCGACGGCTGGATACACCGGCTCGACATCATCGAACAGCTCCCTTCCGACTCTGTCCTGACTGCGGTCGCCCTCGTTGACGGCGCGAACCGCGGACCATTCGAAGATTCCGGAGGGTTACACGGCTACGCCGAGAAACTCGCGATCGCGGCTGATCCGCAGCATCCAGAACATGCATCCATCACCGACTGGATCGACACGACCGTCGGGCCGTGGGCACCTCGCGGACCGGGGGCCTTCGACCTCATCGGAGTGCAGACAGAGCTGAACCTGCTGTTCAACCCGGGCGAATCCGGCATGCAGCCGTACGACATGTCTGGACTGGTGAAGATCGAAGCGCATCGCCGCCCCGGCGACGTGCACGAAGCGTCTCCGATCGCCGAGTTCGCATCCGTGCTGTCGCCGCCGATCCGCTCTGAGCTGCGTCAGCATCTTCATCGCACCGGCGTGCTCGAACCCAACGAAATCGATCCCGAGACTGCGGCGCGCATCATCCGTCCGTTCGCATGGCTGATGAAGGCCGTCGGTGCCGGCGGCCTCGATCTGACATCCGCCGGATGGATGCCGCCGGCCACCGTCCTGGACGGCATGACCAAACTCGGCTGGCTCGACGAATGGATCGGCAAAGGCAACCGTGAAGATCTCACCCCGCCGATGGCTAACCTGCGCGAAACCGCCCAGCGCATCGGACTCGTGCGCGTACAGAAGGGACGACTACTGCTGAGCACTGCGGCGAAGAAGGCATTGGGCGACCCGCACGCACAGTTGCGCTTGATCGCCCGCGGCCTGTACCGCAAACTCAGCGACGCCGAGACAGATGCCGCGGTGCTGCTCCTGCTGTCAATCGCAGACGGCACACCTGCCGAAGAGCGCTGGCGCTCGGTCGCATTCGGGCTCGAGGTGTGCGGCTGGCAGTCGTCGACGGGCTGGCGGTTCACACAGCAGGACATCGGCCACGCGACATTCCGCGCGCAACAAGTGCTCGATCAGCTCGGCGAGCTGTCCATGCGCGGCCGTTACCGAGGCGAGCAGGATCCACTCGTGGCAATGTTCGCCCGGGAGGCGCTGCGGTAGGGACGGCAGCCGCAGAACCCCACGCACTCATTCCCCACGCACCCTGAGCGTCCTCGAGTGCGCACAAGATTGATTGACACACCGCACCTCTCTGTGCCAACATCACGATATGAGCCAATCGATCGATCGATCGGGAACGTCAGCAGATGCTTCCTCCATCCAGCGCCCGTTCACTGACGAGATCATTACGCTGCTTGGTCAACTGATCGACGCACCAAGCGTCACGGGGCACGAGGATGTCGCACAAGAGTTGCTCGTCGACTGGGCGAGGCGTCATGACCTTGATGTACGCCTCGAGCACTGCACGCCAGAGTTGCTCGCCGCGATGCCAGCCCTGCACCACGAGCAGCGCATCGACGCACGCGCGAACGTCATCATCACATTCCCCGCTGGCGCGCCCATCGCCAACGCACCCGTGATACTTAACGGACACATCGATGTTGTCGCGGCCAATGAGCCGGAATGGCGCACCAACCCATTCGCATCACAGATCATCGACGGCCGGATGTACGGTCGTGGCACCACAGACATGAAGGGCGGGGTCGCCTCTGCCCTCGGCGCCCTCCGCATCCTTCAAGAATCCGGTACTGCCCTCCCCTTCGATGTAAGAGCAGAAATCGTGATCGGTGAGGAGAGCGGCGGTCTCGGCACCCTCACTCGCATCGCCGCTGACGAGCCGGTATTCGCGGTCGTGAATCTGGAGCCCACCGCCGCACGGGTTGCAGCAGCATGCGGCGGATGCCTCATGATCCGGGTGGAAGTCGAGGGCCGAGCCGCTCACACCTCAGTCCCTCACGAAGGCGTCAGCGCGCTCGACAAACTGATCCTCATCCGCGCCCACCTCATCGAGTTCTTCGACCGACGCCGCGCCAGCGTCGACCATCCGCTGTTTCACGAACTGCGCGACCCACTGCCTGGGCTCGTCAGCGTCTTGAAGTCCGGCGTGTGGAGCGCGACGGTACCCGATGCCGGTTTCCTCGAAGCCCGAATCGGAGTCCTCCCTGGCGAAACGATTCAGGAATGCCTCGCTGCCTTCCGTCAAGCTGTCGATTCTGTCGTCGAGGCCGACGACTGGCTCGCTGCCCACCCACCTCAAGTGACCATGATGCATGAAGGTTTCCCATCTTGGGAGACTCCCATCACGCATCCCCTCGTCGCCGCACTCAGCGCTGGCGCAAGTAGCGCAAATCTCAATCCGTCGCCGACGGCCGTCACCTTCGGAAATGATGGCAGCCACTATGCTGGCCGCGGCGTTCCGACGATCGTGTTCGGCCCCGGCGATATCCGCGAAGCTCACCAGCCCAACGAGTCGGTCGAAGTGAATCAGGTCGTGGATGCCGCCCACGCCATCGCATACGGCCTCATCAACCTCGGAGAGCGATCATCCGGATCTCCCACGTGAGCGCTCGCACCTGGTCTCGGGCTCTCACGCCCGTCATACTTACCGTTCCAGCGATTGCGCTCGTCGTGGGCGTCATGCTTGTACCTGGCGCGATCATGATCGCCGAGAGCATTGCCCTGCCTCTCGGCTTCGAGCGGTATCTCGTCCTCCTCGGAGACGGCGTCACAGTCCCCGTCATCCTGCGCACTCTGCTGATGTCCGCCTTGGCCGCCGCGTTCACCTTGCTACTCGGCTACCCATACGCCTACTGGATGCTGACAGGTAATGCCACCACCAAAAAGCTCCTCCTGCTCATGGTGTTGTTGCCGTTCTGGCTAAGCGTCATGGCGCGAACGTTCGCCTGGTTCGTGATCCTCCGCGACGGTCCCATCCACATGGTCTTTCGCCTGTTCGGTATCGACCTGCCGTCCCTGCTCGGTACACCGATGGGCGTCACCATAGCGATGGTGCAGGTGATGCTGCCGTTCATGGTGCTGCCTTTGTACAACAGCATGAAAGCAGTACCCGATAACCAGTTGACCGCCGCACGGAGCCTCGGGGCTTCCCGCACCAAGGCTTTTTGGATGGTCTTCTTCCCTCAGACAGGTAACGGCGTGATGGCTGGCCTGCTGCTTGTATTTGTACTCAGCCTCGGCTTCTACGTAGCCCCGGCCCTGCTCGGGTCACCCCAGCAATCGATGCTCGCTCAGCTCATCGCACGCAAGGTTCAGGTACTGCTCGACCTGCCTGCCGCCGGAGCACTGTCCGTGATGCTCATCATCGCACTCCTCGCGGTATCGCTCCTGTCGTGGGCGCTGGGCCGCATCGTTATGGGAAGGCCCGCCGATGCGCACAGCAACTAGCCCGTTCATCCGCATCATCGGCACCCTGACCGCGATCATCCTCATCGGGCCAGCCCTCGTCGTAATTCCACTCAGCTTCACCGACCGCGACAGCTTCCAGTTTCCACCCTCCGGGTGGTCATTGAACTACTACGAACGTCTGTTTACTGAGCCTGTGTGGGTGCAGAGCATCGGACTCTCTCTCATGCTCGCGATCGTCGTTGCCATCTGCACGACCGTGCTCGGCACGCTCGCTGCCCTCGGAATCAGTCGGTTGTCCGGCAAAATCGCGAGTTCCGTCCGCGTGGTCCTCATGGTGCCGCTCGTTGTGCCCGGCATCGTCGCGGCCGTGGCGATCTACCAGTCGTTCCTGTCTGCCGGTATCGACGGCACTTTCGGCGGGTTTATTCTTGCGCACACAGCGCTTGCCCTGCCGATCGCCATGGTGACCGTGACATCCGCCTTGCAAGATGTCGGCCCCAATCAGGAACTGGCAAGCCAGAGCCTCGGCGCTGGCCCCGTCGCCACCTTCATGTCTGTCACTCTTCCGCAGATCCGTGGCGGTGTAATCGGCGGCGCACTGTTCGCCTTCGTCACCTCTTTCGATGAGGTCGTCGTCAGTCTCTTTATCCAGTCGCCCTCCTTCCGGACGCTCCCTGTACAGATGTACTCGAGCGTGACCACAGAGGCCGACCCGACCATCGCGGCGGCATCCACTGTCGTCCTCGTTCTCACGACCGCACTGATCGCCACCGCGTTCAGAACGGGGAAGGTACAGACACCCTATGAATGACCAACTGGCCGTCGAGCTGAGCGGGGTGTCCAAGCGCTACCGCAACCAGAAGGACTACGCAGTCCGCGACGTCACCCTGCAAATCCAACCCGGGGAGTTCGTCAGCTTCCTCGGTCCTAGTGGCTCAGGGAAGACGACAACCCTCAACCTGATCGCGGGTTTCCAAGACCTCACCGACGGTGTTGTGCGCGTAGATGGCCGCGACATCAGCCGCGTTGCCCCCCACCGCCGCAACCTCGGCATCGTGTTCCAGGACTACGCCCTGTTCCCGCATATGACCGTGGCGAAGAACTTGGAATTCCCCCTGCGGCAGCGCCGAATCGCGCGTGCAGAACGAGCACGTCTCGTCTCAGACGCTCTGGATGCCGTCGACCTCACTCCCCTGGCCGATCGTCACCCCGCGCAGCTTTCCGGCGGTCAGCGGCAGAGAGTTGCCCTGGCGCGCTCATTCATCTTCGACCCTGCTGTACTGCTCATGGATGAGCCACTTGGCGCCCTAGACAAGTCGCTTCGGGGTCGAATGCAGGAGGAGATCGCTCGTCTGCACAAGGTAATCCGCAAGACGGTGATCTTCGTTACACACGACCAAGAAGAGGCCCTCGCACTCTCTGATCGAATCGCCGTTTTCGATGGTGGCTCACTCCAGCAGGTTGGCACGCCCGAGGCTCTCTTCAGCCGACCAGAGACCCTTTTCGTCGCTCAGTTCCTCGGCGAGTCAAGCGTGCTCTCCGGCCGCTATCTCGGCGGCGGGATGGCTGAGATTGGCGGCGCAAAGATGCCGGTCATTCTCACAGGAAACATTGCCGTTGACCAGTCTGTGAGTGTGATGGTGCGCCCCCACCAGGTATCCGCCAGCATCGATGCTGGCGGTCTCGACGCTGTTGCCATACGCCATCGGTACAGCGGCGCACAGGTCGTCGTCACCGCAGATACACCAGGGGGAGAAGTGCGCTTCGTCATCGACGTTGCTGCGCCCGTACCTCTCGCTGGCACACGCCTCTGCCTAACTTGGTCGGAAGGCTCCGCCATCGCCTATGCCGATGAGAACAACTGACATGCCGCAACTCATCGGAGTCATAGGGCTGGGCACCATTGGGCGGTCCTGGGCTCGAGTTTTCACCCGAGCTGGGCACAGTGTGATCGCTTACGACCCCTTCGCCACGGATGCCGGCGATGGCATCACCCTCATGTCAAGTCTCAACGAACTCGCCGAGTGCGTCTACGTGCAGGAATCTCTGCCGGAAAGCGTTGACCTCAAGCGCGACATGGTGCGTCAGATCGACGCTGCGCTACCCGCAAGCGTGATCATCGGGTCTAGCTCCTCGGCAATCCCAATATCAAACATCGTCGGCGCAGCATCCCACCCCGAACGTTTCCTCGTCGCCCACCCCGCCAACCCGCCCCATCTGCTTCCTGTCGTCGAGATTGTGCCGGGGCCAGCGACAAGCGAACAGGCAACGCGCATCGCCACCGACCTGATGTGGAGCGTAGGCCAGCGACCAGTCGTGCTGCAACGCGAAGTTTCAGGATTCGCACTCAACCGTCTGCAATACGCACTCTTCCGTGAATGCCTGCGTCTGGTGAACGACGGCGTGATCAGCGTAAGTGACCTTGATGCAGTCGTAACCGACGGGCTCGGTATGCGCTGGGCGCAGTTCGGCCCATTCGCGATCGAAGGCATCAATGGCGCAAGCTTTCGCGACAACTACGACAAGTTCCAAGGAACCATCGAGGCCCTTATTGACGAGGCCGCGGCGCCCGTGCAAATGACACCAGCGAAGTGGGAAGACCTCATCGCACAATCCGAAGCCGCGTACGGCAACGGCAGCACCGCTCCTCTGGCCGCGCGGCGCGACCGCTGGTTACACGCACTTGCAGACCTGAAACAACGATTCGAAGAACACGAACTGAAAGAGGTGGAAAGTTGACGAAGACAACACGGATGGCTTCAGCGGCCGGCTTCTCGATCGCCGCAGTGCTGACTCTCGCACTTGCGGGATGCGGCGCAGCTGCGTCCCCGGAGAGCGAAAAGCCCCCAGCAGAGAGCGTCACATACGTGGCGAACGGGGGAGCCACGCAGGATGCACAGCGCGTGGCGTTCCTTGAGCCATTCACCGCGCGCACCGGGGTGAATGTCATCGAAGACTCCCCTGTTAACTACGCCAAGCTTGAGCAAATGGTGAAGGCCAATCGAGTGACGTGGGACGTGTCGCTCTCAGTTCCCGAGTTCGCCGTACAGAATTGCGGCACGCTGCTCGAACCCATCGATCTGGACATCGTCGACACGTCACGGCTCGACGAAGGTCTCGTCTGGGAATGCGCAGTGCCGGTGATGAAGAGTGCGTTCCTGCTCGTCTACAACTCCGATACCTATGGCGCAGACGGCCCTCAGTCATGGGCTGATTTCTTCGATGTGAAGAAATTCCCCGGCAAGCGCAGCATGGCCGCGAACATCACGCAGAACGCCGCAATGGAGATCGCGCTACTCGCCGACGGAGTCGCACCGGAAGACCTCTACCCGCTAGACATCGATCGCGCGCTGGACAAGCTCTCGACCATCAAGGACGACATCGTGTTCTGGGACACCGGCGCCCAGAGCTCTGAGCTCCTGCAGGGTGGCGACGTCGACATGATGATTGCCTGGCCTGGGCGCGCTTACGGCGCCGCTGTCAACGGCGCCACGATCACGCCTGTATGGAACCAGCCCATCTACTTCGCCGACGTGCTCGTCGTTCCCAAGGGCACGCCGAATAAGGACGCGGCAATGGAGCTGCTCGCAGAAGCTGTATCCGCTTCGGCGCAGGAGTCATACTCGACTGCCGTTGCGTACGGACCCATCAACCTTGATGCCCAGCCCGATTTTGAGGAAACAGCTGAACTGTTCGTCCCGCTCGGCCAAGATAATGGCACCGGGATCACCCGCGACTACCAGTGGCTCGCGGACAACATGACTGAGATGCAGGAACGCTGGGACGCGTTCATCAACGGATGACCCCCAAGTGTCCCGGGGGATCGCACTCTCCCGGGACACTTTCACAACGTCGAAGGGACCGCAACAGCATGACAGACACCGAGTCGACCATGAGTCGAATCGAATCAACAGCGCTCGATCTCTTCTCGACCCAAGGGTTCGCTGGAACAGGCATCCGTCAGATCGCCACAGGTTCCGGTATCTCACTCGCATCGATCTATCACCACGTCGCCTCTAAGGAGCATCTGCTCTATGAGATTCAGCGGCGCTGCCTGACGCAACTACGCGACCGAGCTGAGCAGGTCGAACGTTCAGCGCCTTCACCGCTCGAGCGCCTCGATGGACTCATCCGACAGCACGTAAGGATGCACATCACCGAACGCAAGCTGTGTCTGGTGACCGACGAGGAATTGTGGGCGCTGCCCACAGACATGCATGAACAAATCGTTGAATTACGCGACAGCTACGAAGCCTTCTGGCGCCGTTGCCTCAGAGACGGACAAGCAGACGGCACCATGCGCATCACAGCGCCGTCCCTCACCCGACTTGCGTTGCTCGATCTGTGTACAGGACCAGCGCGCTGGTACCGCCCAGATGGCTCACAAACCGTGGATGAGCTCGTCGAATCTTACGCACGCATGGGCATCACTTTGGCCCGCGGCGACGCCGGCCACAACAACCAACCGTGAGAGGAAGGCCCCAATGGCCGCGGTACTGAACAAAGAGGCACTCGAGAACGGACCGCTGGTCATCCAGCGGCGCTACGTGCCTGATTCGCATGCCCACTACGCTGGCGGAATCACGGCGGGTGCTTATGCGATGGAGCTATTCGGCGATGCCGCGACAGAATTGAGCGTGCTGCACGATGGCAACGAAGGCCTGTTCGCCGGATACGACGCAGTGACGTTCCTGCAGCCAATCCTCGTCGGTGACATCGTGGAATGCCGTGCCGCACTGCTCTCGACAGGCACGCGCAGCCGTCGTATGGGGTTCGAGGTCTGGGTACAGTCGCGTCGACGGACGGGATCGACTGACGGTACCGCCCTCGTGCTCGACGAACCGATCCTCGCCACCACTGCGATCGGCACCGTTGTGGCACCGGAAAAGAGCAACTGATGACGATGCTGTTGACGCTCGCTCCTACTGGCGCAGAGACTCAAAAATCAGTTGCGACCGGCCTCCCCACCACCGTCGATGAGTTGGTTCAGGTTGCCTGCAGAGCCGAGCTCAGCGGTGTGGGCATGATTCACGTACATGTGCGCGATACGCTAGGCCGATCCACAATGAAACTCGAGGCTCTCACCGAAGCGGTTGAGGCGCTGCGCGCCTCAACCAATCTCATCATTCAGCTCTCCACTGGGGGAAGCACAGCCGATGCTTTTGAAGACCGGCTGGCGGCACTAGATGCTCTCCCCGATTCTTGCTCGCTTTCGATGGGATCGGTGAACTTCGGCAAAGAGATCTTTCGCAATCCATGGGAGCTAATAGTCGCTCTGCACGAGGGTGCTCGCGATCGACAGATTGTGCCAGAGTACGAACTGTTCGACCTAGGCCAGGTGGCCGCGTTACACAAGCTCCTCGAGCGGCACGGGTTGCCGTACGGTGGCAAAGTTCACTGCGACTTCGTGCTCGGAGTTCCTGGCGGAATGCCAGCAGACACGATGACCCTCGCTTACGCAGTCTCCCGCCTACCGGCAGCCGTGAGCAGCTGGTCTGCAACGGGCGTCGGTTTGCGATCTGTGCCAATCATGCTCGCCGCTACATCTCTTGGGGGGCACCTGCGCATCGGTATGGAAGACACACTCTCACTCGCGCGTGACGTGCCCGTCGAAGACAACCAACAGCTAATTGACCGCGCTCTCGGTGTGATCGGTGCGGCTGGGCAGACGCCAATGACAGTATCGGATGCACGTGCGATGCTCGGTATCCGACCGTAATGGCCTGGACGCCCAACAATTCACGCACTTAATCCCCCGGTAGACTGGATACGCCCCGCCGGCCCTGATCTTGGAGTGCGCGTGACCACCCCCACCCCTGAAGCATCCGCTCGTCAGCATGTCCCCGACTCCGTAGAGAACGCCGCGGCGACTCCGGAGAAGGAACAACCGTACGCTGCCCTCGGCCTCAAGCCCGATGAGTACGCGCAGATCAAAGAGATCCTCGGTCGTCGCCCCACGTCGGGCGAGCTGGCGATGTACTCCGTGATGTGGTCGGAGCACTGCTCTTACAAGTCGTCGAAGAACTACCTGAAGCGCTTCGGCGAGAAGGTCTCCGACGAGATGAAGGAACGCCTGATGGTCGGCATGGGCCAGAACGCGGGCGTCGTCGACGTCGGCGAGGGCTGGGCCGTCACCTTCAAGGCAGAGTCGCACAACCACCCCTCCTTCATCGAACCGTTCCAGGGCGCGGCCACCGGCGTCGGCGGCATCGTTCGCGACATCATCTCGATGGGCGCGCGCCCGGTCGCTGTCATGGATGCTCTCCGCTTCGGCGCGATCGACCACCCTGACACTGCCCGCGTCGTGCACGGCGTGACCAGCGGCATCTCCTTCTACGGCAACTGCCTTGGCCTGCCGAACATCGGCGGCGAGACGGTATTCGACTCCGTCTACCAGGCCAACCCCCTCGTCAACGCGCTCGCGGTCGGCGTGCTCCGCCACGAAGACCTTAAGCTCGCGAACGCCACCGGCGTCGGCAACAAGGTCGTGCTCTTCGGTGCTCGCACCGGCGGTGACGGCATCGGCGGCGCCAGCATCCTGGCATCCGATTCTTTCGACGACGGCGGCCCCACCAAGCGGCCCGCCGTGCAGGTCGGCGACCCCTTCGCCGAGAAGGTGCTCATCGAGTGCTGCCTCGAGCTGTACAAGGCCGAGCTCGTCGAGGCGATTCAGGACCTCGGTGCTGCCGGCATCTCCTGCGCCACCAGCGAGCTCGCCGCCAACGGCAACAGCGGCATGAAGGTCTCCCTCGACAACGTGCTGCTGCGCGACCCGTCGCTCACCGCTGAGGAGATCCTCATGTCGGAGTCGCAGGAGCGCATGATGGCGATCGTCGCCCCCTCCAAGCTCGACGCCTTCCTCGAAGTCGTGAAGAAGTGGGATGTCGAGACCTCCGTGCTCGGCGAGGTCACCGGCGACGGCCGCCTCATCATCGACTGGCAGGGCGAGCGCATTGTTGACGTCGACCCGTCCACCGTCGCGGTTGATGGTCCCGTCTACGACCGTCCGGTGGCCTACCCGACGTGGATCGACGCACTGCAGGCGGATGCCGCTGAACTGCTGCCCCGCTCTTCCGAGCCCGAGGTTCTTCGTGAGCAGTTCCTCGCTCTGGTCGGCTCCCCGAACCTCGCTGACACCAGCTGGATCACCAACCAGTACGACTACTACGTGCTCGGCAACACGGCTCTGGCCTTCCCCGACGACGCCGGCATGATCCGCGTCGACGAGGAATCCGGTCTCGGTTTCGCGGTCTCGGTCGACGCGAACGGCCGCTACTGCCAGCTTGACCCGTACGCGGGCGCGCAGCTGGCCCTTGCCGAGGCGTATCGCAACGTCGCTGTCACCGGCGCCACCCCGACCGCGATCACCGACTGCCTGAACTTCGGATCCCCCGAGAACCCCGAGGTCATGTGGCAGTTCGGGCAGACCGTCGACGGCCTGGCCGATGGATGCTTCGAACTGGGCACCCCGGTCACCGGAGGCAACGTCTCCTTCTACAACCAGACCGGTGACACTCCGATCCACCCGACCCCGCTGGTCGGCGTGCTCGGCATCATTGACGACGTCTCCCGTCGCATCCCTTCCGGGTGGCAGGACGAGGGGCAGAACATCTACCTGCTCGGCACCACCTCGACTGAGCTTTCCGGTTCGGCATGGGCCGAGACAGTGCACCAGCACCTGGGTGGCCTGCCGCCGAAGGTCGACCTCGCCGGCGAGAAGCGCCTCGCTGGTCTCATCGCCGCCGCGCGCGACGAATGGCTGATCTCTTCGGCACACGATCTGTCGGAGGGCGGCCTCGGACAAGCACTCGCCGAGGGCGTCATGCGTTTCGGCGTCGGCGCACGCGTCTGGCTGACCGAGATCATGGACCGCGACGGGGTGGATGCGGCATCCGCTCTGTTCTCGGAATCGACCGGCCGCGTCATCGTGACCGTGCCGCGTGACGACGACGTGAAGTTCCAGGGCCTGTGCGAAGGACGGGGCTACCCGGTGCTGCGTATCGGCGTCACCGACACGGTGTCTGACCTTGAGGTCACTGGGCTGTTCACGGTATCGGCAGAGGAACTGCGCACCACGTCGCGGGCGACGTTGCCGGCGGCCTTCGGCCCGACTGTCACCGAGCCAGCATGAGTGATCTCGAGCAGCGCACCGACGACGACTATGGCCGCCTCGGCGAGCCTCGCCACCGTCGTATGCGCATCATCGCGTGGGTAACGATCGTCTCGCTCATCCTCATCGGCGGCGGCTCCACGGTCCTAACTCTCCTATTCGGCTAGATCCCCCACGCCCCTTCCTCCCCCTCCTCCCCCTCCTCGCTATCTGCTTGCGAGTGGGCGCGCGTGGCTCTGTTTTTCGCGAAAAGTGAGCCACAAGTGGCCGCTCGCCGGGTGGTGCGGGCGCGGTCGGGCGCGCCGGGCGCGGGCGCGGACTCTTTCTCCACTGGCGTCGCTCACACGCGATCATCCACCGAACGCGTATTCGAGCGCCTCAATGCGGGTGGCCCCGTGCAGGATACGAGGCATCGCATATGAAGGAGGACAAAGTGAGCGAAGCCAAGTTAGACCTGATCGCAAAGCTGCTGGCGAAGGCAGAGAGTACGACTCCAGAAGAGGCCGAGGCTCTGACCGAGCATGCAGAACGGCTCATGGTGAAGTACGGCATCGAACAGGCCCGCCTCGACGCACGGCGTGCGCAGATCGGGCAGACGCGAGAGGAGATCATCCAGGAACGGATGCTGTTCACGGGTGTGTACGCGCGAGACATCCGTGAACTCGGCGGCAATGTCGCGTTCGCGCTCGGATCGATCCGCCCGATGCAGGCGGAGCATCCAGGCGGGGGAATGATTCTATACTTCGTCGGTTTCACGTCCGATGTGCACCAGGCGAAGATTCTCACCGCGAGCCTGCAGGTGCAGGCGATGGTCGCGATGAGGGCATGGTGGGCGGGTCAACGGGAGCTGTACCGCCGACACTCGGAGAGCGAGAAGCGGCGGGCGCGCAGCGGGTTCATCCGGGGATTCGGAATCGGTGCGTCACAGCGCCTCCGCGAGAGTCGGCGTGTGATCATCGAGGAGTCGAGCACCGGGACCGACGTCGTTCTTGCCTCTCGTCGCGACCAGGTGGACACGTTCTTCAACGACATCCCGCACGTCAGGGCGCGCGCACGTCAGGGTGCCGATCTCTCTGCCTTCACTCATGGGCACAGGTCGGGTCGTGACGCGAATACCGGCGGGAAGTCCCTTACTGCTGGCCGGGGCCTTCCGCGCTGAGGCACAGCCCTCCCAGCGCTCACGCCTCCCACACCTCCGGCGAGTGGGCGATGGTGGCTCGGAATTCGCGCGAAACAGAGCCACGCGCACCCACTCGCAAGGGAGGCAGGTGAGTGCATCCACCTAGATATCCCAGGGGTGCAAGTTGTCAAGCCGCGAGGGCGTGTTGGTGCGCCCAGGCAAGTTCCTCGTCGTATGGGGTGTGGTGTCGGAGGCAGCCGTCGAGGATGCCAA